>JBKBJC010000001.1:0-239009 GCA_046294075.1 Tabrizicola sp.
CCGCGCGGGTCTGCCGGAAATAGATGCGGGTGGATCGCGGCGGAAGAAACGGCGGGCCCGAGACCCGCGTGATTGAGGAAGAGCGGCGGAAACGATGCTTATTTCGGTTCTGAAACGACGGGCGGCGGTGGTCGCCATTGGCCTGGCCCTGGCCCTTCCGGTCTCGGCCCAGGACCTGTTCAAGCCCCGGCTCTATATCAACGACCGGGTCATCACCAATTACGAGTTGGCGCAACGCGCCCTGTTCCTTCGCGTCCTGCGCGCCCCCGGCAACCCCGAGGAAGAGGCGCTGAAGGCGCTGACCGAGGACCGGCTGCGCCAGACCGAGGCCGAGCGTCTGGGGCTCACTCTGACCGAACAAGAGGTCATGGTCGGCATGAACGAATTCGCCGGTCGCGCGAACCTGACGGCCGAGCAGTTCGTCTCCGAACTGGAAAAGGCCGGGATCGCCGCCGAAACCTTCCGCGATTTCGTCTCGGCGGGATTGCTGTGGCGCAAGGCGGTGCGGGCGCGCTTCCTCGGTCAGGTGCCGATCAGCGAGGTCGACGTTGACCGCGCGCTTGAGGCCTCTGCCCGCCCGCGCGCATTGCAGGTGCTGGCCAGCGAACTGGTGATCCCCGCGCCCGAGGGCCAGGAGGATGCCGCCATGGCGCGGGCACAGGAACTGTCGGATACCCTCAGCGGCGAGGCCGCCTTCGCCTCGGCCGCGCGGCGCTTCTCGGCCGCACCCACGGCCGGGGCCGGGGGGCGGCTGGACTGGCTGCCGCTGGCAAACCTGCCCGGGGCCATTGCCCAGAAGATCCTCGCGCTCGACACCGGCGAGGTGTCCGACCCGATCGCGGTCCCGGGGGCGGTCGTGCTGTTCCTGTTGCGCGATGTCGCGATGGACACGAAGGCCGAGCCGATCTCGGTCAGTGTCGAGTGGGCCGAATTCCTGGTGCCCGACGATGCCGCACAGATCGCGAAGATCCGTGCCGCGGCCGATACCTGCACCGATCTCAATGTCCAGGCGAAGGGCCTGCCCGAGGATCGGCTGACCGTCACCAAGGCCGGTCTCGACCAGGTGCCGGGCGACGTGGCGCTGGAGCTGGCACGGCTTGACCGCGGCGAGATCTCGACGAATCTGACCCGCGGCGGCTTCCGGCGACTGCTGATGTTGTGCGGCCGCGAACAGGTGATCGAACCGCCACCGACACGCGACAAGATCCGCGAGCAGGTCATCAACCAGAAGCTCGAAGGCATGGCCGAGGGCTACATGGAGGAACTGCGCGCCGCCGCGATCATCCGCGAGCCGTGAGCGACACCGTCCTTCTGACCTGCGGCGATCCCTCTGGCATCGGCCCTGAGATTGCCGCCAAGGCCTGGGCTGCCGGTGAAAGCTTCGTCTGGATCGGCGATCCCCGGCATTTGCCGGTGGGCACGCCTTGGCGCGAGGTCGGCGAGGGTGAGCCGCCGGGTGACGGTCCGCTTGCGGTGCTGCCCCAGGACTTCGGTGCCGAGGCCCGACCCGGCCGTCCCGATCCGGCGAACGCCGTCGGTGTCATCGCCGCGATCCAACGCGGCGTCCGGCTTGTGACCTCGGGCAAGGCCGGGGCGATCTGCACCGCGCCGATCAACAAGAAGGCGCTGAAGGACGGCGCCGCCTTTGCCTTCCCCGGGCATACCGAGTTCCTGGCCCATCTCGCCGGGGTTGGCCGGGTGGTAATGATGCTCGCTTGCCCCGGCCTGCGGGTGGTGCCCGCGACGATCCACATTCCCTTGTCCGAAGTTCCCGCCGCGTTGACCGAGGCCCTGCTGGAAGAGACGATCCGCATCACCCATGCCGGGCTGGTCCGCGACTTCGGCCTGCCGGTTCCGCGCATCGCGGTGGCTGGGCTGAACCCGCACGCTGGCGAGGGTGGCGCGATGGGCTGGGAAGAAGAACGGATGATCCGTCCCCTCGTCGCCCGGCTTTCGGGCGAAGGGCTGGCTGTCACGGGGCCCTGGCCGGCCGACACGATGTTCCACGCCGCCGCCCGTGCCCGCTATGACGTGGCGGTCTGCGCCTACCACGACCAGGCGCTGATCCCGATCAAGACCATCGACTTCGCTGGCGGGGTGAACGTTACACTGGGCCTGCCCTTCGTGCGAACCTCGCCCGACCATGGCACGGCCTATGACATCGCGGGCCAGGGCCGGGCCGATCCAGCCAGCCTGATCGCCGCGCTGCGTCTGGCGCGCGAAATGGCCGCCGCGCGCCGCGCCTAGGCGCCCATCGCCTTGGCCAGCCGGTAAAGCCGGGCGCGTTTCAAGAGGGCCTTCAGCCCGACTGGCTGGCCCGAGATCGCCTCGGCCTTGGCGCGCACGGCCTCGACGATCGCGGCCATCGCCTCGGGGTGGCGGGACTGCAATTCCCACAGGAAGCCGTCCGGGTCGCGGCGGGTGATCCCCTCGGCCGCCAGCACATGCCCGGGAAAGTCCTGCGCGTTGAAAGTGACGATGGCATCGGCTCCGCTGGCGATGGCGCTGGCCAGCACATGCCGGTCGTTCGGGTCAGGCAGGACCAGCCGCGCCTCGATCTCGGGATGGTCGCGGACCAGCCCGCGCGGGAAAGCCGCGCGGAAGGCCGCCGCCTCGCCCGCCGCGATGACCGGAGCCTCGGGCCCAAGCTTGGCCGTCGCCAGCACCCATTCGCGCAGGATGCGCTCGGACACGACCGGCTGGAACAGTCCCGCCTCGCCGGCGCCCTGCAGGATCTCGCGCAGCACAGTGGGATAGAGGACGCAGGCGTCGAGGACCGCCTTCATCAGCCGTCCAGCCGGAAGACCAGCGCCTTCAGGTAGGAGCTTTCCGCCAGTTGCGGCAGCACCGGATGGTCCGGCCCGGCAAAACCGGTGTGGATGATCTGCCCCCGCCGCCCGCCCCGCCCGATGCCGCGTGCGCTGGCGTTGCGAAAGGCTTGCAGATCGGCGGCATGCGAACAGGAACACAGGACCAGAAACCCGCCTGGCGCGACCAGCGGCGCGGCCAGCCGTGCGATCCGCTCATAGGCCCGCAGGCCCGCCTCCAGCGCCGGCTTGGCGGGCGCAAAGGCCGGCGGATCGCAGATCACCAGATCGAAGCGCGTGCCCTCCGTCCCCAGCGCCTCAAGCACCTCGAAGGCATCGCCCTGCCGGGTCGCCAGCCGCTCGCCGAAACCGGAAGCGGCGGCCCCCTGCCCCGCCAGCGCCAGAGCGGCGGCCGACGCATCGACGGCCAGCGCGCTTTCCGCGCCGCCGGCCAGGGCGGCAAGGGCAAAGCCGCCGACATGGGAGAACACGTCCAGCACCCGCGCCCCGCGCGCGAGGCGTGCGGCGAAGGCATGGTTGGCACGCTGGTCGAAGAACAACCCCGTCTTCTGCCCGCCCATCAGGTCAGCCATGTAGACGGCCCCGTTCATCGGCACCGGCACCGGACCCTGCGGCGCCGGCCCGTGGACCACCGCCATCTCCTCGGCCAGCCCTTCCAGCCCGCGTGCCCGGCCCTGGCCGTTCTTCACCACCGTCCGCACGCCCGTCACCGCGACCAGCGCGGCGACAAGGTCGGACAGCGCGGTCTCGGCCCAGGCCGCATTGGGCTGGATCACCGCGACCTCCCCGAACCGGTCGATGACGATACCGGGCAACCCGTCCGCCTCGGCATGCACCAGTCGGTAGAAGGGCGCATCGAACAGCCGGTCGCGCAAGGCCGCTGCGCGCGCAAGGCGCGCCTCGAACCAGGACTGGTCGATTCTGGCCCCCGGGTCGCGGTCCAGCATCCGCGCGATGATCTTGGACCGCGGATTCACGGTGACGATGCCCAGGGGCCGCCGCTCGCCGTCTTCCAGCACGGCCAGAGCGCCGGGCGCAAGCGCCATGGTGCGCCGGTCGGTCACCAGTTCATCGGCATAGACCCAGGGAAAGCCATGCCGGATCGCCCGCGCCTCGGCCTTCGGCTTCAGTCGGACGGTAGGGCAGCGGCCGGTTTGCAGCGCGGGAGTGTTCGGGCTATCGTCATCCATGTGTCCCCATAGCGGGTTCGCGCGCGCGCCGGAAGCCGGAACGACACTGCGCCTTTGCCGGGGATTGGGGTTGTTAGCGCTAACAGCATTTGCTATATCGGTGCCAGCACCTGCCGGAGGATCCGATGCCCCTGAACCCGACCGTCGCCCGCGTGACCGACCGCATCCGCGCCCGATCCGCAGAAGCCAGGGGGCTGTATCTGGAACGCATGCGCCGGGCCGTCTCGGACGGGCCGGTCCGGGCACATCTCAGCTGCGGCAACCAGGCGCATGCCTATGCGGCGATGGGAGGGGGCAAGGAGGCCCTTGCCGCGGCGAGGGTCGCCAATATCGGCATCGTCACGGCCTACAACGACATGCTGTCCGCGCATCAGCCCTTCGAGCTCTATCCCGATATCATCCGTGCGGCGGCGGCGAAGGCGGGGGTCACGGCGCAGGTGGCGGGCGGGGTGCCAGCGATGTGCGACGGGGTCACGCAGGGCC
Source organism: Tabrizicola sp. (assembly GCA_046294075.1). Lineage (GTDB taxonomy): Bacteria > Pseudomonadota > Alphaproteobacteria > Rhodobacterales > Rhodobacteraceae > Tabrizicola. Next base: position 4,502 of record JBKBJC010000001.1, read on the forward strand.
AGCCCGGGATGGAACTGTCGCTGTTCAGCCGTGATGTGATCGCGCTCGCGGCCGGTGTGGCGATGAGCCACAACTGCTTTGACGCAGCACTCTATCTCGGCGTTTGCGACAAGATCGTGCCCGGCCTCGTCATGGCCGCCGCGACCTTCGGCCATGTCCCGGCGGTCTTCGTGCCCGCCGGCCCGATGACGAGCGGGATTCCGAACGACCAGAAATCCGCCGTCCGCAACGCCTTTGCCGAGGGTAGGGCCACGCGGGCAGAACTGATGGCGGCCGAGATGGCCAGCTATCATGGCCCCGGAACCTGCACCTTCTATGGCACTGCCAACACCAACCAGATGCTGATGGAGATCATGGGGCTCCACCTGCCCGGCGCGAGCTTCGTGAACCCCGGCACTCCGTTGCGCGACGCCCTGACCGTCGCCGCCGTCGAGCGGGCGGCGGCGATCACCGCCCTTGGCAACGATTTCCGTCCAATGGGCGAGATCCTGGACGAGCGCGCCTATGTCAACGGGATCGTCGGGTTGATGGCGACGGGCGGATCCACCAATCTTGTCCTGCACCTTCCCGCCATGGCTCGTGCCTCGGGTGTGATCCTCGATCTGAAGGACTTCGCCGATCTGTCGGAGGCCGTGCCGCTCTTGGCCAAGGTCTATCCCAACGGCCTGGCGGACGTGAACCACTTCCATGCGGCCGGGGGGCTTCAGTTCCTGATCGGAGAGCTTCTGGACGCGGGCCTCCTGCATCCGGATGCGAAGACCGTGGCCGGCGAGGGGCTGGCCGCCTATCGGCAGGAACCGGTTCTGGAGGATGGGCGCCTTGCCTGGCGCGACGGTCCGACCGCCAGCCTGAACGACCGCATCGTCCGCCCCGTCGCCGATCCCTTCGCGCCACAGGGCGGTCTGAAGCTGCTCAGCGGCAACCTCGGGCGCGGTGTGATCAAGATTTCCGCCGTGGCGCCCGAACGCCATGTGATCGAGGCGCCCGCGCGGGTGTTCCACAGCCAGGATGCGGTGAAGGCCGCCTTCAAGGCGGGCGAGTTCACCTCCGACACTGTGGTGGTGGTCCGTTTCCAGGGACCGAAGGCCAATGGCATGCCGGAGTTGCACTCGCTGACCCCGACGCTCTCGGTGCTGCAGGATCGAGGGCTTAAGGTGGCGCTGGTGACCGATGGCCGGATGTCGGGCGCGAGCGGCAAGGTTCCGGCCGCGATCCACGTCGCGCCGGAGGCCGCCGCCGGCGGGCCGCTCGCCCGGCTGCGCGACGGCGATCTCGTGCGTCTTGATGCGGTGGCCGGGACGCTGTCGGTGCTGGCTCCCGATTTCGACAGCCGCAGTCCGGCGGTGGCCGACCTCTCCGCCAACGAATACGGTATCGGCCGCGAACTCTTTGCCGCCTTCCGCCGCCATGTCGGCCCCGCCGATACCGGCGGCGCCCTTGTCATCTGACCGGCACGCCCGGTTGACCTGTCGCTGCCGCTGGCGGGAGGCGACGAAAGCGGACAGGCGCAGCCATGCCCTTGCCCCTTTCGCAAACACTCCCGCCGGAGGCGACCTCACTGCCCACCCCTGCGCTCGCGCCGGGGCCTGAAGGAGCCAAGACCATGACCCCCTCCCAGCAATCCGCGAAAGCCGCAGAGATCTGCCGCCTCGCCCCAGTAGTCCCCGTCCTGGTGATCGAGGATCCTGCCCATGCCAGGCCGCTGGCCGAGGCGCTGGTCGCCGGTGGCCTGCCGGCGCTTGAGGTGACGCTGCGCACGCCCTGCGCCTTGGACGCAATCCGGGCGATGTCCGAGGTCGCGGGAGGGGTGGTGGGCGCGGGCACGCTGCTCACGCCCGCCGATGTCAAGGCGGCCAAGGCGGCAGGGGCGACCTTCGGAGTGTCGCCCGGGGCGACGGACCGCATCATCGCCGCCTGCGAGGACGAGGGGCTACCACTCCTTCCCGGCGCAGCGACCGCCAGCGAGATCATGGCTCTGCTGGAAAAGGGCTATACCGTGCAGAAATTCTTCCCTGCCGAACAGGCGGGGGGCGCGGCCTATCTCAAGTCGATCGGTTCGCCGATACCCCAGGTGAAATTCTGCCCGACGGGCGGGATAAGCCTGAAGATCGCGCCGGACTACCTCAGCCTGAAGAACATCCTCTGCGTCGGTGGCAGCTGGGTTGCGCCGAAGGAGGCCATGGCAAGGGGCGACTGGGCGGCGATCACGACGCTTGCCCGGGAAGCCGCCGACCTGCCCCGCAGCGCCTGACGTTCCGGCTGGAACATCGGCACAGACGGCGCAGAGGTCTTGTCAGGCCCCTGCGCCGAGACGCCCGCTGCGCCCGCCCCGGCGGCGGGGCACGTCGGGCGCGGTCAGTGCTGCGCTCAGGACGCCGGTCATCGGATGGTCCGGATGTGCCGCCGCATAGGCCGCAATCAGGGTGCGGACAGCATCCGGGACCGGCGCGCCGACCGGGATCGACAGCGCCCAGTCCATGAAGATCGACCGGCATTCCGCTGCCGTTATGCCCTCGATCCGATAGCTTTCCCGGACAAGCCCCTTCGGGTCTGCCTCAGCCAGCTCCATAGCCCGTCTCCCCATCCGTCGTCCCCACCAGTCGCGTCACCGCGGCCTCCGCATCCGTCACCGCCTGCGCCAGGGATTCGGCCAGCGCCGCCGCATCCGCCGCCCCGGTCTCCCGCAACAGGAAGGCCCGACCACCCTCGCCCAGTCTTTCCCAGTCGAGCGCGTTTTCGCTGAGAAGCCGTGCCGCGGCATGCAGCCCCCACAGGAGCCTGTAGGCGGATGTGAGCCGTTGCATGTCCAGGTCCGGCATGATCCGGCCGGCTGCCGCCGCCAGCTGCCGTTCTACCCCGCGGGCGGGGCTTCCGGCGATCAGCGCCACGGTCTGCGCGGCAAGCTCGATATCCATGATCCGACCCGGACCGTTCTTTGCGTCCCACGCTCCCTGCGCCGGCTTTGCCGCGGCAAGGCGCGTTCGCATCTCGGCCACGTCGTGCCTGACCCGGTCCCCCTTACCCTTCCGGGCCAGAAGTTCGCGGCGGAATGTCTCGACCTCGTCCGCGAGGCTCGGCTCGCCCGCCAGCACCCGGGCACGGGTCAGGGCAAGGTGCTCCCAGGTCCAGGCCTCGGTTTCCTGGTAGGTGGTAAAGCTGTGCAGGCTGGTCGCCACCGGACCCGCACGTCCCGAGGGGCGCAGCCGCATATCGACCTCGTAAAGGCGGCCCTCGGGCATCTGGGCGGTCAGCGCCGTGACCAGGGCCTGGGTCAGACGCGCGTAATAGGGGCGCGTCGCCAGCGGCCGGGGGCCGTCCGAGCCTTCGACGCCCTGATCGTCGTAGATCACGATCAGATCGAGGTCGGACCCGGCATTCAGGCGGGCCGCCCCCATCGATCCCATGCCGATCACCACCGCGCCGCGTCCGGGCATCGCCCCATGCTTGCGGGCGAAATCTGCCGTGACTTCGCTCCAGATCACCTGCACCACGGCTTCGGCCAGGTCGGCATACTGCTTTGCGGCCTCGAATCCGTCGATCAGCCCGCGCAAGTGGTGGACGCCCACGCGGAAGTGCCACTCCTTCATCCACCGCCGCGCCATGTCGAGCCGGCCCTCGTAGTCCGGCGCCGGGGCAAGACGCGCCTGAAGCTCGCTGCGCAACGCCGCCGTCCCGGGCCAGTCGCCCCAGAAGCTGCCGCCGATCACCCCGTCGAGCACGGCCGCGTTGCGCGCAAGATACTGCGCCAGGGCCGGGGCGGATCCGGCGATGTCGATGATCAGGTCGATCAGCGTCGGGTTCGCCTCGAACAGCGCGAAGATCTGCACCCCGGCCGGCAGCTTCGCCAGGAACCCGTCAAGCGCGCCGAGCGCCTCGTCGGGGTTGGCCGCCCGGGCAAGGCCCTTGAGGAAGCGTGGGCGCAATCGCCGGAAGATCGCCTGCGCCCGGTCCGATCGCAGCGCAGGATAATTTTCCCAGCCCCTGGTGATCTCGCGCGCCTTGTCCGAAAGTTCCGGCCCCTCCTCGACCTCGCCGGGAGAGAAGAAACCCTCGGTCAGGCGGTCGGTCCGGGTCAGACGATCCAGCAGGCCGGCCCTGAACTCGGCTTCGGTCTGGCCGCAGAAGGCTGCGATGCGGGCTACGCCCTCGGCGGTGGTCGGCATCGAATGGGTCTGGGCATCGTTCACCATCTGCAGCCGATGCTCCACCTCGCGGTGCGCGCGGTAGAGAGTCGTCAGCTCGTCGGCGACCTCTGGCGGAACCCAGCCTTTCGCAGCCAGAGCGGCCAGACCGCCCACCGTGGTGCGGTCGCGCAACGAGGGGTCGCGCCCCCCGGCGATGAGCTGGCGGGTCTGGGTGAAGAACTCGATCTCGCGGATCCCGCCTGCGCCAAGTTTCATGTTGTGGCCTTCCACTGTGATCGGCCCGTGCAGGCCACGGTGGTCTCGGATGCGCAGACGCATGTCATGGGCATCCTGGATCGCCACGAAGTCGAGGTGCTTGCGCCAGACAAAGGGAGTGAGGGTCTTGAGGAAGCGTTCCCCTGCCGCGATGTCCCCGCCACAGGGCCGCGCCTTGATGTAGGCGGCGCGTTCCCAGGTGCGGCCCTCGGCCTCGTAATAGGCCTCGGCGGCCGCCATCGACAGGCAGACCGGGGTGACCGAGGCGTCGGGGCGCAGGCGCAGGTCGGACCGGAAGACGTAACCGTCGGTCGCATCCGACAGGATCGCGGTCATCCTCCGGGTGACCTTGATGAAGCTGGCACGGGCTTCCTGTTCCTCGCCAGGATAGCGGGCTTCATCGAAGAGGCAGATCAGGTCGATGTCGGAGGAATAGTTGAGCTCCCCCGCCCCCATCTTTCCCATGGCCAGCGAGACCATGCCGCCGGCGCTGACCGCATCGTCGGGCGTGGCACCGGGCAGCTTGCCGCGGCGGATTTCCTCGGCGACAAGCCGGATCAGCGACAGGTGCACTGCCCTGTCGGCCAGGCGGGTCAGGGCACCCGTGACCGCTTCAAGTGGCCAGGCCCCTCCCAGGTCACACAGCGCGGCCAGCAATGCCACCCGCCGCTTGGCCTTGCGCAGCGCGGCCGGCAAGCCGTCCAGCGGCACGGCTTCGGGCGCTGTCAGAACCGCTTCCAGTGCGGCCTCGGGCGCGGACACGGCCTCTGGCAGCCAGTCAACCTCGCGCCGCATCAACCCGCGCAGATAGGGGCTGCATCCCGCCGTGGCGGCCAGCAGTCCATTCACCTCCGGGCCAAGATCTGGCAGGTCCGAGCGAATATCGGCGGCAGCGGCCGGGTCGAAGGCGATGGGTTGGCGGGTCATGCGACGGGCGAGGCTCATGCCGCGACCATGCGACCTAGGACCCTTGCGGTCAACGGCGGGCATGGCATGGATCCGATCTGCCTGACCGCAATTGGACGCTTTCGCAGACCCGCCCCATGGGTCCAGCCGCCGGAAGCGCCGTTCCCCCGGGAGCGGCCCCGGGGCATCAGGCGCCTCCTCGTCCGTGACCGGCCGGTCTCGCCCCGGTTCGGGAAGAGGCCTTCGGTCTGGCTGCGTCGGTCGCGTGGATCGAAGCCGAACCGCACCGTGGGGTCTCCGGCGCGAAGAAGGATTGCCGTTGCGGTTGGGGGCGCCGCGCCAGAGCCTGGCGGTAGCCCGAGCCTCGCGGGCTGCTGGTCGACCCTGCCGCCTGGGTTTGCGGATGTGAATATTATTCACATGCCCCTTGAACCGGTGCTTGACGACCTCCATCTTGGCAAATGTGAACTATATTCACATCAAACAGGAGACCGCCATGCACAGCACGACGAACACCGCCTCGCAAGGCGGCTTCCGCAACAGCCTCCGCCGGGGCGAGGCCTGGCTTGATGACAAGGGGAGATGGGCCTGGATTGCCTACATGGTCCTGGGCTTCGTCGTCAACCCCTTCATCGGCCTGGCCATCCTGGCCTACCTGATCTGGGGAAAACAGATGTTCTCACGTTCCTGCGGCCACCGCCGCCACGCTGACGACCAGTCCTGGGGCCGCCACGCGATGCGGTTCGGCCAGCCGACCGGCAACCGCGCCTTCGACGAGTACAAGGCCGAGGCGCTGCGTCGCCTGGAAGAAGAGCAGGAAGCTTTCGAGGCTTTCCTCCAGCGCCTGCGCAGCTCGAAGGACAAGACCGAGTTCGACAGTTTCATGGAGGACCGCGCCCGCGCCACGGCGGCCCGGGATGTCGCCGAGACGGAAGCCCGACCCGAACCCGGTGCGCGTCCCGGCGAGTACTGATCGTCCGGATTCCCGTCCCCCGGCCCGCCCGCGCGCAAGCACGGGCGGGTTATGCATTTCCGCAAGGGGACGCTTGGCGGAAGCGATTTCGCTTGCTAGGCTTTGCTCCATTCCGTTCTCGAACCGAAGCCGATGCGCCATTCCCTTCCCCTGACGCCACAGTTCTATGTGACAGCGCCGCAGCCCTGCCCTTACCTGCCCGGGCGGATGGAACGGAAACTGTTCACCGCGCTCCAGGGTGAACACGCTCAGACCCTCAACGACACCCTGTCGAAACAGGGCTTCCGCCGCAGCCAGAACGTGCTTTACCGCCCGTCCTGCGCGGAATGTTCGGCCTGCCTGTCCGCCCGGATCCGGGTGGCGGACTTCCAGCCCACGCGGACGCAGAAGCGGATCCTGAAACGCACGGCTCACCTGCGCCGCAATGCCACGTCGCCTTGGGCGACCGAGGACCAGTTCGCGCTGTTCCGCCGCTATCTCGATCACCGCCACGCCGACGGTGGCATGGCCGACATGGATATCTTCGAATTCGCAGCGATGATCGAGGAGACGCCGATCAAGTCCCGCGTCATCGAATACACCCGTCCGCCGAAGCCGGATGAATGCGGCACCCCGCTTGCGGCCGTCTGCCTGACCGACGTGTTCGACGACGGGCTGAGTCTGGTCTACAGCTTCTACGACCCCGACCTGCCGGGGCTCAGCCTCGGCACCCATGTCATCCTCGACCACATCGCGATCGCGCGCGAGGCGGGTCTGCCCTTCGTCTATCTCGGCTACTGGGTGCCCGGCAGCCGCAAGATGGGCTACAAGGCCGGCTTCTCGGCGCTGGAAATCTACAAGGGCGGGGACTGGGTGGCATTGGGCGATCCCTCTAGCCACAGCGCCGACCTGCATCCGCTTTCGGTGGATCCCATCGCCGAACAGGTTGCCCGGATCAGCCTGCCGGACACCCGGAAGTAGCTGGGCGAGGCGCAGCGCACCTCGCCCCGTGGCTAGCCGCGCTGACTTAACAGCACCCCGGCCGTCATTAGGCCGAGCCCGAGCAGCCGTTCGGCGCTGAGCGGTCTCGATGCCAGGCCCGCAAGCCCGATCGCGTCGATCAGAGCCGCGCTCACCAGTTGACCGAGAAGCACGCACTGGATCGCCCGCGTCAGACCGAAGCGGGGCGCGACATGAGTGATCGACAGGATGTAGAAGGCGACCAGGCAACCCGCCAGAAACAGGACCGGCGGTTGCCCAGCGACGCGGCCGAGCGCCTTCGCCTCGCCCGTGGCGACCAGAACGGCCAGGGCCGCCGACAGTGCCACGGCAAACAGCACCACCGCCGCCGCATTGGCCGAGCCGATCCGCTGTCCGAGCGCCGCGTTCAGCGCGGCGAGGACCGGAATCCCGACCCCCGCCGCGACCATCAGGGCCGCGTGACGCAGGCCCTCACCCATCGGAGCGAACCCGCGCGCGCCAGGCCTCGACCGGCAAGCCGCCGATGCCCCAGTCCTCCATGGCGACCTCGTCGATCACGACGAAGGTCGTCGTCGGCGACTTGTCCAGTACCCGGACCAGCAGGTCGGTCACACCGGCGATCAGTTCGGCCTTCTGGGCCGCCGTTGCGCCCTCGCGGGTGATCTTGATGTTCACATAGGGCATGGTCACGCCTCCTCTTCATGGTGGAACACCTTCGAGATCACCTGCCAGCGGCCTTCCAGCCGGATCAGGGTCAGGAAGTCGGTGAACCGCCGCGGCCCGATGGAACAGCGCAGGACGGCCCGCGCCGTCACCGGCCCGGCGAAGTCGATCGAGACGATCTCGTCGCGCCGCGCCTCTCCGCGTGAGGCCGGAGAAGGCCGCGCATCGACCACCGGGAAATAGGCGTCCATGTCGCGGTAAAGCAACGTGCCGTCCGTCGCGCAGACATACTGCGCCTTCGGGTGGAACACCTGCCGCAGCCTGTCGGTGTCACTGAAGTGCAGTCCGTCGAAATAGGTGGCGACCACCGCCGTCACCCCTGCGAAATCCCCTGCCGCGCCGCTCATGCCGCAAGGCCCTCGGCCTTCAGCACATTCTGCACTGCCGGGCGGGCCGCGACGCGGGCCATGAACGCCGACAGGCTCGGCCAGCGCGACAGGGCGATGCCGGTGAAGTTCGCCCAGTTGGCGACGACGAAGGCATAGGCATCGGCGATGGTGAAGGCGTCGCCGGTCAGATGCGTCCGCCCGTCGGCCAGCCGGCCTTCCAGCCAGTCGAGCCTGCCCGCCACCGCCTGCCGCGCGGCCTCCTTCTGCGCCTCGGTCGCGGTGGGGCTGAACAGCGGGCCGAAAGCCACATGCAGCTCGGTCCCGGTGAAGTTCAGCACCTCGTTGACCCGCGCCCGCGCCATGGTGCCGCCCGCCGGGGCCAGTCCCTTGCCCGGCGCCCGGTCGCCCAGGAATTGCAGGATCGCCGGGCCTTCGGTCAGCACTTCGCCCTCGACCTCCAGCGCCGGCACCTTTCCCTTGGGATTGATCTCGCGGTAGTTCGCCCCGCTTGCGGTCTCGCCATTTGCGGTGTCCACGATCTCCACCGCATAATCGCCGCCGATTTCGGCCAGGATGATGTGCGAGGCCATCGAGCAGGCGCCGGGCTTGATGTAGAGTTTCATCGTCTTCTCCTTGGTTGTCGGTGCGACATGGCTAGCGCAGTTGATAACCAAAGGTAACGCGGTAACTTGCGGTAATCTTCAGAATGAGGTATCCGCCTGGTAACCGCCCGGAGATCCGCGATGGCCCTGATCCGCCGCAAGAACCGCACGCCGCACCCGATGTGCCCACTGTCCGACTGCATGGCCTTCATCGGCGGGGCCTGGACGCCCAATATCATCTGGTACCTCTCCTCCGGTCCCCGGCGCTTCTCCGAATTGCGAGGGGATATTCCCCTCGTTTCCGCAAAGGTCCTGACCCAGCGCTTGCGCGAACTTGAAGACCGGGGCATCCTGATCCGGTCGGTGCTGGAGACCTCTCCGCCCTCGGTCGAATATGCGCTGACGGATCTCGGTCGCGAGTTCATGCCCGTCATCCGCGCCATTGCCGAGGTCGGGCAGCGGCTCAAGGATCGCGCTGCAACCTTCGGATGACGGGGCCGCCCCATTGGGCTTGACCTGCAGGTATGAAATGCGCTAATTGGTCAAATAAATTTACCAGATAATTGGTCCACCGGAACAACCGGTGGCGATCCAGGGGAGGAACCCAATTCATGCAGGTCCTGCTGGCCCTGTCTCGCGGCATCGATCGCGTGACCGAGTTCATTGGCAAATTCGTCATGTGGCTCATCCTGCTGGCCGTCCTGGTCAGCGCCGGCAATGCGGTCAGCCGCAAGCTGTTCAACCTGTCCTCGAATGCCTGGCTCGAACTGCAATGGTATCTGTTCGGCGCCGCATTCATGGGGGCTGCGGCCTATACGCTGCAACAGAACGAACACATCCGCATTGACGTGTTCTACGCTTCGCGCTCGCGCCGCACCCAGCACTGGATCGACCTTTTCGGGCACGTCTTCTTCCTTTTGCCCTTTGCGGTTCTCATGGCCTGGTATCTCTGGCCCTACACCATGCAGGCCTATCGTTCCGGCCAGATCTCGACAAACGCGGGTGGTCTCCTCATCTGGCCGGCGCGGGCGATCCTGCTGGCAGGCTTCGTGCTTCTGGTCGCGCAGGCGCTGGCCGAGATCATCAAGAAGATCGCCGTGATGCGGGGGCTGATCGATGATCCCCATCCCTTCGTCTCGGCCCAGGACCACGCCCTGCAGGAGGTCGAGGAACTGAAGGCCGAAGTCCAGACCCAGGTTGAAGAGGTGCGCAAATGATCGAGATCCTTGCGCACAACATGGCGCCGATCATCTTCGCCAGCCTCGTGGCCTTTCTGCTGCTGGGCTATCCGGTTGCTTTCTCGCTGGCGGCGAACGGGCTGATCTTCTTCGTCATCGGCGTCTGGCTCGCGCCCTATTCCAACGGAGAGATCACTCTGGGCTGGCCGCTTCTGGGCACGATGCCGCAACGATTGTGGGGCGTCCTGTCGAACGAGACTTTGCTGGCCATCCCCTTCTTCACCTTCATGGGCATCGTGCTCGAACGCTCGGGCATGGCCGAGGACCTTCTTGACACCATCGGCCAGCTCTTCGGTCCGATCCGGGGCGGGCTTGCCTTTGCCGTGGTCCTCGTGGGGGCGCTGCTGGCCGCCACGACCGGGGTCGTCGCAGCCAGTGTGATCGCCATGGGGCTTATCTCGCTGCCGATCATGCTTCGCTATGGCTATGACCGGCGCACGGCGACCGGGGTGATCGCGGCCTCGGGCACTCTGGCGCAGATCATCCCGCCGAGCCTTGTCCTCATCATCCTGGCCGACCAGCTGGGCCGGTCGGTCGGCGACATGTACAAGGGCGCGCTGGTGCCGGGCATGGTGCTGACCGGCATGTATCTTGGCTATGTTGCCATGATCGCGATTTTCCAGCCGCACAAGGTGCCGGCGCTGCCGCCCGAGGCGCGGACGCTGGGCGGAGGAGTGACCTCGCTGCTGGTCGCACTGGCGGCAGCCGCCGGCATCGGCTATGGCGCGCATCTCTGGGCCTATGCCGACTGGGGTGCCAATGCCGATGTGCTGGGAGCGACGGTCGGGACAGTTGCGATCTACCTGTACGCCCTGATCGACCGCTATACGGGCCTGAACCTCCTGTCGCGGCTGGCGCAGCAGGTCATCATGGTGCTGATCCCGCCGCTGGCGCTGATCTTCCTTGTCCTCGGCACCATCTTCATCGGTCTGGCCACCCCGACCGAGGGCGGCGCCATGGGGGCGGTCGGCGCGATGCTTCTGGCCTTTGCCAAGGGGCGCTTCCGCTTTCCGATGCTGCACTCGGCCCTGATCGCCACCACGCGGCTGTCGGCCTTCGTGCTGTTCGTCCTGATCGGCGCGCGGATGTTCAGCCTGACCTTCTATGGTGTGAACGGCCATATCTGGGTCGAGGAACTGCTGACGGCCGTCCCCGGCGGACAGTATGGCTTTCTCGTCGTCGTGAACCTCATCATCTTCGTGCTGGGCTTCTTCCTCGACTTCTTCGAGATCGCCTTCATCCTGATCCCGCTTCTGATCGCGCCTGCTCAGACCCTGGGCATCGACCTGATCTGGCTGGGGGTCATCATCGGGGTGAACCTGCAGACCAGCTTCCTGACCCCGCCCTTCGGCTTTGCGCTGTTCTACCTGCGCTCGGTCGCGGCGCGGGTGCCCTATCTCGACAAGGTCACCGGAAAGAAGATGGACGGGATCAAGACCGGACAGATATACCAGGGCGCCATCCCGTTCATCATCATCCAGGTGCTGATGATCGTCGCCGTGGTTCTGGTCCCGCAGATGGTGCTGCACTACAAGGGACCGGCCGTGGATGTCTCTGCCGTCGAGATCAATATCCCCGGCTTCACTCCCATGGCACCGAGCGAACCGGGCGCTGCGCCCGGCGCGCCAGGCGGACTGCCGGGTCTGCCGGGTGCCCCGACGCTAGGGGTGCCAAGCCTGGGCGGGGCGGCACCTGCGCCGCAGGGGACAATCCCGGCACCGGGCGGGCTGCCGCAGCTGGGTGCCCCGGTCATCACTCCCTGACCGGAACGATCGGGTCAGAAGACACCGACGCCCTGCCGCCTAAGACAAAAGGCCCCGGAAATCTCCGGGGCCTTTCGGGTCTTTCCGGTCTGGCTGCCTTACAGCTTGCCGGCCTGCTGCTGCGTCATCATGAAGACGTCGTAGTTGTATTCGGCGATCTGCGCCCAGAGATAGGCGTCCTTCTTGAAGGCCGACTGGCTTTCCCAGATCTTCTTGAACATCTCGTTCGAGGCCGCGACTTCCGCATAGGTCGCGTTGGCCGCATCGAAGGCCGCGCTCAGCACGTCCTGCGGGAAGGGCCGCAGCTGCGCGCCATTGGCCACCAGGGACCGCAGCGCCGCCGGGTTCTTGTGGTCATAGCTGGCCATCATGTTCGAGTTTGCCGCCTCGCAGGCCGTGGACAGGATGCCCTGATAGGCCTTCGGCAGCTCGTTCCACTTGGCCAGGTTGACCATGGTGGACAGCGTCGGCGCGCCTTCCCACCAGCCGGGATAGTAGTAGTAGGGCGCGACCTTGTAGAAGCCGAGCTTTTCGTCGTCATAGGGGCCGACCCATTCTGCGGCGTCGATCGTGCCTTTTTCCAGCGACGGATAGATGTCACCACCGGCGATCTGCTGCGGCACGACGCCGATCTTCTCGATGATCTTGCCGGCAAAGCCGCCGATGCGCATCTTCAGACCCTGAAGGTCGGCCAGGCTGTTGATTTCCTTGCGATACCAGCCGCCCATCTGCACGCCGGTGTTGCCGCAAGGCATGTAGTGGAGATTCTGGGTATGGAAGAATTCGTTCAACAGGTCGATGCCGCCGGCATAGTAGAGCCAGGCGTTCATCTGCCGGTAGTTCAGACCGAAGGGGACCGTCGTGCCCAGAGCATAGGTCGGATCCTTGCCCCAGTAATAGTAGCTGGCGGTGTGGCAAGCCTCGACCGTGCCCTGCGACACGGCATCCGCGGCTTCCAGACCCGGGACCAGTTCGCCCGCCGGGAAGATCTGCAGCTGGAACTTGCCGTCCGTCGATTCAGAGACGTATTTCGCCATCGTCTCGGCCGCACCGAAGATGGTGTCGAGCGACTTCGGGAAGGACGAGGTGACACGCCAGGTCACGGTGGGCATGTCCTGCGCGATGGCAGGTGCGGCCAGCGTGGCCGCCCCGACAGCGGCCACACCGCCGACGGAAGCCTTGGTCAGAAAAGAGCGACGATCCATTCAGTTTCCTCCACTGTTGGCGCTTCCGGGGTCGCTGTCCCCGAAGCGCATCGAAAGCAGGTAGACCCTAGTCAAGCTTTCGCAAGATGAGAACCCAAATCTTCACCTGTGGCGGCGATCTGGTCAGAAAATCTTACCACAGCTGCATGGGCGATGCTTCCAGCCGCCTGTTGGCGCTATCATGCTCGGGCCCGGGCGGAAGGTCGCCTCGATCCGGTCGACACGACGACCGGCGCTGCCACCCAGGCCGAGAATCACTCGCCGCAAGGACCCGGGTTTCAGGGGTGACGCCTTGTCGGCGCCTTGTGGCCGGGCTGACACGGGAACTGGCGCCGATAGGGCAAATCTGCACGCCAGCGCCGGAATCGGCACACTTCCCCTTGCATTCCGCCACCGCCACCCGACCTTTCTCCGAAACCATTCAGGTGAGCCTTGTGACCTATCTTCTGTTTCTCGTCGGCCTCGTCATCCTCGTGACCGGAGGCGAGGCCCTCGTGCGTGGCGCCTCTGCTATTGCCCGCGCCTTTCACCTGTCGCCGCTTCTGATCGGGCTGACCATCGTCGGCTTCGGCACTTCGGCACCGGAACTGATCGTCTCGGTCCAGGCCGCGCTGGCCGACCGGCCGGGGATCGCCATCGGCAACGTGATCGGCTCGAACATCTCCAACGTGCTCCTGATCCTCGGTGTCTCGGCGCTGATCGCGCCTCTTGTCCTGCCCGGCCGCAGGCTGTGGCGCGACCTCGCCTACATGCTGGCGGCCACGGCGGCGGTCTGGATCATGCTTCTGGACGGCAGCATCTCGCGGATGGACGGCATCATCCTTGTTGCGGGCCTGATCGCCTTCCTGACCACCGCCTTCATCGCCGGCAGCGGCCACCCGCCGGAACCCGGCCACGAAACCATGGGACAGTCCTGGAAGCCGTGGCTGATGACCGGTGGGGGTCTCTTGGGCCTGGTCATTGGCGCCCGGCTGATGGTGGACAGCGCCACCACCATCGCCGAGACCTTAGGCGTGCCCGAGGCGGTGATCGGTCTGACCATCGTTGCCGTGGGGACCTCGCTGCCCGAGCTTGCAACCAGCGTCATCGCCGCCTTCCGCAAGCACACCGAGATCGCCGTGGGCAATGTTGTCGGCTCGAACATCTTCAACCTCTTCGGCATCATGGGCATCACCGCGCTGATTGCCCCGATCCCCGCCGAGGCGCGCTTTGCCGACAGCGACATGTGGTGGGTGGCGTTGTCCTCGCTTGGGCTGGCTGCGGTCGCACTTTTCCTGAATGGCCTGCCCCGGATTGCCGGGCTGGGGCTTCTGGCGCTGTACGGCAGCTATGTCTGGCTCATGGCCTGAGTCTGCCTGCCCGTTGTGGCCCGCCTTTCTGTCATGGGCAGGGGTGGACGAAAGTTGCGCATCCAGGCGATCAGTCGCAAGAAAAGTTCAAAATTCCCGGCGACCGGCGACACTTTCTGTTTGCAAATCCCGTTGACGCCCGGCATATCCCCCCCTACTGTTCCGACCGAAACGTCAAGGGTGGTCCTCATGGCCAGACTTCTTGTCATCGTAGGAAGGACGCGCATGGGCCGGTGACGGTTGACCATAACGGTTCCCATGCGCCCCCGAAGGAAACCTCGGGGGCTTTTTGTTGCGCAAAGGCGGAGAGAGACGGAAATGTCGAAGCAGATGACCGGTGCGAAGATGGTGGTCCAGGCCCTGAAGGATCAGGGCGTCGAGGTCGTCTTTGGCTATCCGGGCGGCGCTGTGCTTCCGATCTATGACGAGTTGTTCGTGCAAAACGACATCCGCCACATCCTCGTCCGCCACGAACAGGGCGCGGTCCACATGGCCGAGGGCTATGCCCGGTCCACCGGCAAGCCGGGCGTGGCGCTGGTGACCTCGGGTCCGGGGGCGACCAACGCGGTGACCGGCCTGACCGATGCGCTGATGGATTCGATCCCGATCGTGGTGCTGACCGGACAGGTCCCGACCTTCATGATCGGCACCGACGGCTTCCAGGAGGCCGATACGGTGGGCATCACCCGGCCCTGCACCAAGATGAACTGGCTGGTGAAGGACACGGCAAGGCTGTCGGAAACGATCCACCAGGCGTTCCACGTCGCTACCCACGGCCGCCCCGGCCCGGTGCTGATCGACATCCCCAAGGACGTGCAGTTCGCCACCGCCGACTACACGCCCGCCGACAAGGCCAGGATCAGCCACTACCAGCCGCGCACCGAGGGCGATCCCGACCAGATCGCCCGTCTGGTCGAGATGATGGAGGTGGCCGAGCGTCCGATCCTCTACACCGGCGGCGGCGTCATCAACTCAGGGCCTCGCGCCAGCCAGCTTCTGCGCGAACTGGTGGCCGAGACGAACTTTCCGATCACCTCGACCCTGATGGGCCTGGGGTGCTACCCCGCTTCCGGCAGGAACTGGATCGGCATGCTGGGGATGCACGGGCTTTACGAGGCGAACCTCGCCATGCACGGCTGCGATCTGATGATCAACATCGGCGCCCGTTTCGATGACCGGATCACCGGCCGTATCAAGGATTTCTCGCCCCGTTCGAAGAAAGCGCATGTCGACATCGACCCGTCCTCGATCAACAAGGTCATCCGTGTCGATGTGCCGATCGTCGGCGACGTGACGAAGGTGCTGGAAGAAGTCCTGCGCCAGTGGCGTGCCCGTGGGTCCAGGACCGACAAGGCGGGCCTCGCGAAATGGTGGAAGCAGATCGACGAATGGCGCGCGGTCAAGTGCCTGTCCTACAAGCCCTCCACCACCACGATCAAACCGCAGTATGCGCTGGAGCGGCTTGAGGCGCTGACCAAGGGCATGGACCGCTACATCACGACCGAGGTTGGCCAGCACCAGATGTGGGCCGCGCAGTTCCTCGGCTTCGAGGACCCGAACCGCTGGATGACCTCCGGCGGGCTGGGCACCATGGGCTACGGCCTTCCCGCGAGCATCGGCGTCCAGATCGCCCACCCCGAGGCCCTGGTCATCAACGTGGCCGGTGAGGCGTCGTGGCTGATGAACATGCAGGAAATGGGCACCGCCATGCAGTTCCGCGCGCCCGTCAAGCAGTTCATCCTGAACAACGAACGGCTCGGCATGGTGCGCCAGTGGCAAGAGCTTCTGCACGGCGAACGCTATTCCTCGTCCTGGTCCGAAAGCCTGCCCGATTTCGTGAAACTGGCCGAAGCCTTCGGCTGCAAGGGCATCAAGTGCGACGCGCCCGCCGACCTCGACGATGCGATCATGGAGATGATCCGCTACGACGGGCCGGTGATCTTCGACTGCCTGGTGGAAAAGCACGAAAACTGCTTCCCGATGATACCCTCCGGCAAGCCGCACAACGAGATGCTGCTCTCTGCCGACGCCGAGGCGTTCCGGTCGGGGGCGGTGCTGGTGTGATGTCCTGGCTCCGGGGCGCGTCTCCGGGGCCTGCTCGCCCAGTCGCAGGCAGATCGATGATGACCCCCACCTCCGAGGCCCGTGCCAAGACCCGCGACCTGTCGCTGGACGTCGCGAAGGGCGCGGGCATCATCCTGGTCGTCATCGGCCATGCCTGGCGCGGGCTGGATACTGCCGGCATGATCGGCAACCCCGACCTGTTCCGCCTGATCGACCGGCTGATCTACAACTTCCACATGCCGATGTTCTTCGTCATCTCCGGCATGACCTTCCAGTCCTGGGCGCTGCGCCGCCCGCTGGCCGAGGCGGCGACCAGCCGGGTCAGCCGCCTGATCTGGCCGCTGATCCTGTGGACCTACCTCTTCGCCGCCGCGCGCCTTGCCGCCGGGGACGCTGCCAACACCCAGCTGAGCGGTTGGCAGAGTCTTGCCTTCTGGCCCCTGCCCCCGCGCGACCATTTCTGGTTCCTCTGGGCGTTGTTCCTGCAACAGCTCGCCGTGCTCGCGCTGATCCGCCTCGTCATCGGCCCTCTGCCCGCGCCGGCCTGGGCGATGCTGGCCGCTCTGATGGTGCTGGGCTCCAGCTTCACCCCTTACGGCCTGACCCCCTGGACCTTCGGTGCGCTGACCTATGCCGGGGCCTTCCTGACCGGCCTCGCGCTTGGCCAGACGACCTGGCGACCCGAGGGCCTGCCCGCACTGGCCCTGGCAGCCATCGCCTTCCTCGGCCTCCAGGCGCTCAGCTTCCGCCTGCCCGCGACCCTGTTGACCGCCCAGCTCCTCGGCATCCTGCTCTCGCTGTCCGCGCTGGCCATGATCCATCTTCTCGCCACCGGCCGCAACGGCCCGGGCTTGCGCCTTCTCGCATGGCTCGGCGTGTCGTCCATGGGCATCTACCTTGCGCACACCGTCTTTTCGGCTGGAACCCGCGCCGTGCTGACCCGGATGACCCAGGATCTCTCCCTGCACATGATCGCCGGCACCCTGGCCGGGATCATCGGTCCTCTGATCCTCTACGCCCTCATCCGCCGGTTCGGCCGTCCGTCCTGGATCGGCTTCTAGACCCCATGCCACCCCTCAAAGGAAGGTAATCCCCCGTGTCCGCACTGAACATCAAGAAAGGCTCGACCAGCCATTCCGCCTATGAGCTCCGCTCGGCCAATTCCGAGATCGAGGAATCCCACACCCTTGCCGTCATTGTGGAAAACGAGCCCGGGGTTCTGGCGCGCGTCATCGGCCTCTTCTCGGGGCGCGGCTACAACATCGACAGCCTGACCGTGGCAGAGGTGGACCACACCGGCCATCGCTCGCGGATCACCATCGTCACCCGCGGCACGCCGGCCGTGATCGACCAGATCGAGGCGCAGCTTTCCCGCATGGTTCCGGTCCATGCCGTCCACGATCTGACGATGGACGGCCCGTCGGTCCAGCGCGAACTGGCGCTGGTCAAGGTCCGCGGCAAGGGCGACCACCGGATCGAGGCGCTGCGCCTGGCCGAGATCTTCCGCGCGAACGTGGTCGATTCCACCCTTGAAAGCTTCGTGTTCGAGATGACCGGCACGCCGGACAAGATCGACGCCTTCGCCGAACTGATGCGCCCCCTTGGCCTGGTGGAGATCGCGCGCACCGGTGTCGCCGCCCTGAAACGCGGCGTGTGACCGAACCGTAAGCCCGCAGGTCGGGCTTCAGTCCGACGCACGACTATCGCCCCGTGAACCGAGGTGCGCGCTTCTCCTGGAACGCCGCCACGCCCTCGCGGAAATCGGCCGACTGCCCGCAGATCCCCTGCAACCGCGCCTCGACCGCCAGCTGATCCTCAAGGCTCTGGTCAAAGGCGCCGCGCAGCGCGACCTTCAGCGCCGCATAGGCCCCGGTCGGGCCGGCCGCCAGCCGCGTCGCCCGCGCCGCCACCACCTCGGCAAAGCGGTCGTCGGGCACAGCTTCCCAGATCATCCCCCAGTCCGCCGCCTGGCGCGCAGGGACGGGTTCGGCCAGCAAAGCCGCCCCCATCGCCCGCTGCAATCCCACCCGGCGCGGCAGGAAGCTGGTGCCGCCGGCATCCGGGATCAGCCCGATCCGGGCGAAGGCCTGGATGAAGGCAGCACTTTCCGCCGCGATCACCAGATCGCAGGCCAGGGCAAGGTTTGCCCCCGCCCCCGCCGCCACCCCGTTCACAGCGGCAATGACGGGGACCGGTGCCTCGGTGATCGCCCGGATCATCGGCACATATTCGTCGTTCAACGTGGCCTCGAAGCCGGCCTCGTCCAGACCCGAGGCATCGCTCAGATCCTGCCCGGAACAGAATCCCCGCCCGGCCCCGGTCAGCACGATCACCCGCGCCTGGTGGCCCGCCAGCAAAGCCGCGGTCAGGTCGCGCCGCAGCGCACGGTTCAGCGCGTTCATCACCTCGGGCCGGTTCAGCGTGATTCGGCAGATGCCCCCTGCCGCCTCCACCTGCACAAGCTCTGCCATCCGATCCTCCCTTCGCCATGGGCGCCTCCCCTCCCCCTCCGTGAGGAGGGGATGGGGGTGGGGCCTGCCCCTTGCATGTTTGCGCCCTTGACTGGATAGACCGACCGGCACCCCGGGCCAAAGCCCGACGCGGCGTCACTGTTTCAGGATTTCGCGCAGCCGCGCCTCTTCTTCGGCGCTGAGCGCGGCCTCGGGTCTTGTCCGCCGACGCCCTGCCGCAACCGCAACCGCAATGCCGGCAAGCAAGAGCGCGGGGCCTGCCAGCCACAGGACCAGGTTGACCCCTTCGGCCCGGGGCTTGAACAGCACCCCCTCGCCATAGCGAGCAACGATGAAATCCACCACCTCCGCGTCACTGTCGCCGGCCACCAGCCGCTCGCGGATGATCAGCCGCAGGTCCCGGCTGATCGGCGCGTGGGAATCGTCGATCGTCTCGCCCTGGCAGACCGGGCAGCGGATGTCGCGGCTGATTGCCCGCGCGCGCGCTTCCAGCGCGGGATCGGCCAGCATCTCGTCCGGCTGCACCGCCCAGACCGGGGTCAGCGACAGGAACAGGGCCAGAAGCCAGCCCCAGTTCAGCCATCCCCTCATTCCGCCGGCACTCCCGCCAGATCCTGCCTCCTGGCGCCCGCTGCCACCCGATAGCGACGGTCCGACAGGCTCAGCACCCCGCCGAGCGCCATGATGATCGCGCCGCCCCACAGCCAGTTGGCGAGGGGCTCGATATAGCTGCGGACCGCCCAACCGCCGCTTTTCTGCCGGTCGCCCAGCACCAGATACAGGTCACGGGTAAAGCCATAGTCGATCGCGGCCTCGGTCGTGGGCATCTGGGCGACCGGATAGAACCGCTTTTCAGGGTTCAGCACCGCCACAAGTGCGCCGCCCTTCGTCACCGTCATCGTGCCCATGGTGGAAGTGTAGTTGGGCCCCTCGACCTCTTCCACCTTGTCCAGCCGGACCGTGTAGCTGCCCAACGGGAAGCTCTCGCCTTCCTGCACCACGCGGATATCCTCGACCTTCCAGGACATCATCGCCGAGACGGCAATGATCGTGATCCCCAGGCCGAAATGTGCCGTGGCCTTGCCCCAGTCGGCCCGGGGCAGGCGCGTCAGACGTGCGACGCGCGCGCCGAAATCCTCGCGCCCCGTCCGGGCCCAGAGGTCGGTGATCGCACCGAAGGCGACCCAGGCTCCCAGCATGAGACCGACCGGCCCCAGCGCCGTTCGCCCGGTCTGCATCGCCCAGGCCAGCGCCCCGAGCGCCAGCGCCAGAACCAGCGCCGGGACCAGCGCCCGCTGCGACCGCGCGATGGACCCGCGCTTCCAGGCCAGCATCGCCCCCGGCGGCAGAATCAGTGCCAGCGCCACCATGAAGGGACTGAAGGCCGCGTTGAAGAAGGGCTCGCCCACCGAAAGGTCGCGTCCCAGCAACATTGTTCCGACAAGTGGCCAGATCGTCCCAACAAACACGACAAAGGCCGCCACGGTCAGCAGGATGTTGTTGGCCACCAGCGCGCTTTCACGGCTGACCAGACTGAAGACCCCGCGTGCCTCCATCACTCCGGCGCGCAGCGCAAACAGGATCAGCGCCCCACCGGTGAAAAAGGCCAGGATCATCAGGATGAAGACACCGCGCTCCGGGTCGTTGGCGAAGGCATGGACGCTCGTGATGACGCCCGAACGCACGAGGAACGTGCCGATCAGGCTGAACCCGAAGGCCATGATCGCCAGGAGGATCGTCCACGCCTTCAGGCTCTCGCGCTTTTCCACCACGATCGAGGAATGCAGCAGCGCCGCTGCCAGCAGCCAGGGCATGAAACTGGCGTTCTCTACCGGGTCCCAGAACCAGAACCCGCCCCAGCCGAGTTCATAGTAGGCCCACCACGACCCCAGCGCGATGCCGATGGTCAGAAAGACCCAGGCCGCCAGCGTCCAGGGCCGCACCCAGCGGCCCCAGGCGGCATCGACCCGGCCCTCGATCAGGGCGGCGACGGCGAAGCTGAAGGCCATGCTGAGGCCGACATAGCCGAGATAGAGGAAGGGTGGATGGAAGGCGAGGCCCGGATCCTGCAACAGCGGGTTCAGGTCCTGTCCGTCCAGCGGCGGTGTCGACAGGCGCCAGAACGGGTTCGAGGTAAGAAGCAGGAACAGCATGAAGGCAACCCCGATCAGCCCCTGCACCGCCAGCACCCGCGCCTTCAGTCGCGCAGGAAGGTTGCCACCGAACACCGCCACTGCCGCGCCATAGACCGCCAGGATCAGCACCCACAAGAGCAGCGACCCCTCATGGTTCCCCCAGACGCCCGAAACCTTGTAGAGCATCGGCTTCAGCGTGTGCGAATTGGACACCACCACCGCCAGCGAGAAGTCGGACGAGACGAAGGCCCAGGTCAGCGCCGCGAAGGACCAGCCCACCAGCAGAAGCTGCAACCCCGCCGCCGGCCCCGCCAGCGCCATCAACCGCGCATCGCCGCGCTGCGCCCCCCACATCGGCAGCGTGGACTGCACCAGTGCCACCATAAGCGCCAGGATCAGCGCAAAATGCCCAAGCTCGACGATCATCCGGATGCTCCTGTCATTGACCGGATGATAGGCTGACTGCGCCTCGGACGAAAGCCCTGCGCCCTTCCGCCGCGCCCTGCCGGCAAAATGACCGGGCCGGCGGCAGCAAGTCGCCGTTTTGCCGGTTGCCAGCCGGCCGACCGGCCAGCTACACCCGCCTGAAAGCGGAGATTCCAATGCCCAAGGCCATCCTGATCGGCGCCCCAATCGACACCGGCCAGAAACGCCCCGGCTGCCTCATGGGCCCCGCCGCCTACCGGGTGGCAGGCATCGCCCGCGAGATCTCGGCCGAGGGCCACGGCGTGGAGGACTGGGGCGATCTCACCCTGCCCGAACTGCGGGCTGTCACCTGCCCGAACCCGGTCGTGCATGACCTGGCCGAAACCGTGGGCTGGGCCGAAATCCTGATGGACCGGGTGGACGACGCCCTGTCCGGGGGTGGCTTCCCGATCGTCATGGGCGGCGACCACTCGCTGGCGCTCGGCTCCGCAGCCGGGGCCGCGGCCTATGCGAAACGGCAGAACCGGCCGCTGTTCCTCTTGTGGCTCGACGCGCATTCCGACTTTCATACGCCACTCACTACCACCTCGGGCAACCTGCACGGCACGCCGCTGGCCTACATCGCCGGCCGCGACGGGTTCGACGCCTTCCCGCCCTTCCCCGCCCCGGTGCCGGCGCACCGGATCTGCATGTTCGGCATCCGCTCCGTCGATCCGGCCGAACAGGCGGCCATGCAGGAATGCGACATATTCATCAACGACATGCGGGTGATCGACGAACGCGGTCTTGTCGCGCCGTTGCGCGAATTCCTCGAGGTTGTCCGACGCGAGAGCGGCATGCTGCACGTTTCGCTGGATGTCGATTTCCTCGATCCCTCGATTGCTCCCGCCGTCGGCACCACAGTCCCCGGGGGGACCACCTTCCGCGAGGCGCACCTTGTGATGGAGCTCCTGCACGAATCCGGGCTCGTCACATCGCTCGACCTGGTGGAACTGAACCCCTTCCTCGATGATCGCGGCATGACTGCCAGGCTGATGGTCGATCTGGTGGGCAGCCTCATGGGCAAGAAGGTGTTCGACCGCCCGACCCGCGCGAAATAGGTCCGTTTTCCAAAATCGCCCGGACGACCCGGCTCAGACATCCCGGTAGGCGTGTTCGCGGCCCTGCGGATCGGTGACGATCCAGCCCTCGCCCGCGCGCCGCAGCCAGCCGGGACCGACCGGAACCTTGCCGTGCCCGCCGGGAATGTCCAGCACATAGGTCGGCTGGGCGATCCCGCTCAGCCTGCCCCGCAGCGCGGCCATGATCGCCTGCCCCTCCTCCAGCGTCAGGCGGAAATGGCCCGTGCCCTTCGCGAGGTCGGGGTGATGCAGGTAATAGGGCTTGACCCGGTGGCGTATGAGCTTGCGGAACAGTGCTTCCAACACCTCCGGGTCGTCATTGACCCCGCGCAGCAGCACGGACTGCGACAGCAGCGGCACCCCGGCCCGGTGCAGTCGGTCCAAGGCCTTTCCGGCCGCCTCGGTGATCTCGTCGGGGTGGTTGGTGTGCACCACCATCCAGACCGGCAGCGCCCGGTCCAGCACCCGCAACAGCGCCGCCGTCACCCTTTCGGGCGCAACGACGGGCACCCGGCTGTGGAACCGCACCAGATCCAGCGTCCCCAGCGCCTCGAGCCGGTCGAGCATCGCCCCAA
This sequence comes from Tabrizicola sp., assembly GCA_046294075.1. Taxonomy (GTDB): domain Bacteria; phylum Pseudomonadota; class Alphaproteobacteria; order Rhodobacterales; family Rhodobacteraceae; genus Tabrizicola. The sequence goes on from JBKBJC010000001.1 coordinate 27,742, forward strand.
GCCGACGCGCCGACAGCACCAGGGGATCGCCGCCGGTAAAGATCACCTCGCGCACCGCAGGGGTGGCGCCGAGATAGTCCAGCACCCGGGTGAATTCCGCCTCGCCCAGAGACCCGGCGCTGCCCACCGTCTCGCGCCGAAAGCAGAACCGGCAATAGACCTCGCAGGCCTGGGTTGCATGAAGGATTGCCCGGTCGGGATAGCGATGCGTCAGTCCCGGAACCGGGCGATGCGCATCGTCGCCGATGGGATCGGCCAACTCTTCAGCACGCATCTGCGCCTCGCGCGGGTCAGGCAGGAACTGCGCCCTTACGCCCTTGGCGGCAATGCCCGCCATGGTCGGGCTGATCCGCACACGAAAGACTTCGGCGACCCCCTCCAGCGTGGTGCGGTCGGACGGGTCGGTCAGGCCCGCGCCTTCCAGCGCCTCAACGCTGGTCAGCGCAGCAGGGATCATGCGGCTTGCGGTCATCGCGCGCCGCCCTAGCTGCTGGGAGCGCCCTCTGCAAGCCCCGCGCGGCGGGAATCAATGCAGCCGGAACTCGCCGACAACGTTGCGCCACTCACCGGGCGCGATGAGCTTGCGGTGCGTGAATCGCACCGAATGCAGCGGGCCTTCGATCTTTTCCTGCCAGAATTCGATGAACCTGAACAGCTCGGGGTAGTCCGGCGCAAGGTCGTATTCCTGCCAGATGAAGCTGTTGAGAACATTGCGATAATCCGGCATCCGGTAGTAAAGTTCGGCTGTGGTCAGGCCATAGCCCTTCAGCATCAGTTCCGTTTCGCGTCCGACCATCCCGATCCTCCTTTCCGGCGGCCCATGACAGAATCATGACAGGGTCGCACTAAAAATCAATGAAAACAGTATGTTGTCACTCATTCTTGATGGCTGCCAATCGGGCGGCATCCCGCCATTGCACCCCATAGCTGGGATGGTGTATCTTCCTGACTGCTAGATATTGATCCCGCAAGGAAGGCGCGCGCCCTCATGGCCGACATCCCGGAAACGACTGACAACAAAGAAGAAAACCCGGAACGTCCCAGCTGGCACGGCCCCCAGGTCGATATTGCGGCCGAGATGAAGACCGCCTATCTCGACTACGCGATGAGCGTGATCGTCTCGCGCGCGATCCCGGACCTGCGCGACGGGCTGAAGCCCGTCCACCGCCGCATCCTGTTTGCGATGCAGGAATCGGGCAACACGCATGACAAGGCTTACCGCAAGTCGGCGCGGCCCGTGGGCGACACGATGGGGAAGTACCATCCCCACGGCGACTCTGCGATCTATGACGCGCTGGTGCGGATGGCGCAGCCGTTTTCCATGTCGCTGCCGCTTCTGGATGGGCAGGGCAACTTCGGAAGCATGGACGGCGATAACGCCGCCGCGATGCGCTATACCGAAGTCCGCATGGACAAGCCCGCCGCCTTCCTCCTGGCCGACATCGACAAGGAAACCGTCGACTTCCAGGACAACTATGACGGCAAGGACAAGGAACCCACCGTCCTTCCCGCCCGTTTTCCGAACATGCTGGTCAACGGCGCGGGCGGCATCGCGGTCGGTATGGCGACCAACATCCCGCCGCACAACCTGGGCGAGGTGATCGACGGCACGCTCGCCCTGATCGAGAACCCCGACATCAGCATGGAACAGCTGATGGAGATCATCCCGGCGCCCGACTTCCCGACCGGCGGCCAGATCCTTGGCCGGTCCGGCGCCCGCAAGGCCTATCTCGAAGGCCGCGGCAGCGTCATCATCCGCGCCAAGACGCATGTCGAGGAAATCCGCAAGGACCGCTGGGCCATCGTCATCGACGAAATCCCCTACCAGGTCAACAAGGCCACGATGATCGAAAAGATCGCCGAGCTTGTCCGCGAAAAGCGCGTTGAGGGCATCGCCGGCATCGCCGACGAATCCGACCGGATCGGCGTGCGCGTGGTGATCGAACTGAAGCGCGACGCGACGCCTGACGTGGTGCTGAACCAGCTGTTCCGGTTTTCCACCATGCAGGTCTCGTTCGGCTGCAACATGCTGGCGTTGAACGGCGGGCGCCCCGAACAGCTGACACTTCGCGATTTCCTGAGCCATTTCATTACCTTCCGCGAGGAAGTTGTCGCGCGCCGTACGGCTTTTGAACTCCGCAAGGCCCGCGAGCGCAGCCACATCCTCTGCGGCCTCGCCGTCGCCGTCTCGAACGTCGACGAGGTGGTGGCGACCATCCGCGCCTCCGCCGACCCGGCCGAGGCGCGTGACAAGCTGATGACCCGCCGCTGGCCAGCGCACGACATCGCCGCGTATATACGCCTGATCGACGACCCCTCGCACACGATCAACGAGGATGGCACTTACAATCTGTCCGAGGTTCAGGCCCGTGCGATCCTTGATCTGCGCCTGCAACGACTGACCGCGATGGGGGTGAAGGAAGTCACCGACGAGCTGGAAGAATTGGCCGGCAACATCAAGGACTTCCTCGACATTCTTTCCTCACGCGACCGGATCATGGCGATCATCTCGGACGAGTTGCGCGAGGTGAAGGCCCTCTTCGCCGTTCCCCGCCGCACCGAGATCGCCGACTGGTCCGGCGACATGGAGGACGAGGACCTGATCGAGCGCGAGGACATGGTCGTCACCATCACCTCGGGCGGCTACATCAAGCGCACCCCCCTGGCCGAATTCCGTGCGCAGAACCGGGGCGGCAAGGGCCTGTCGTCCATGCAGACCAAGGACGACGATGTCGTAACGACACTTTTCGTCGCGAATACGCATACTTGGCTGTTGTTCTTCACCACCGACGGCATGGTCTACAAGCTGAAGACCTGGCGCCTGCCGCTGGCCGGGCGCAACGCCCGCGGCAAGGCACTGGTCAACATCCTGCCGATCGAGACCGGCATCACCATTGCCGCCCTGATGCCCGTCGACGTGCCCGAGGAAGACTGGGGCAACCTGCAGATCGTCTTTGCCACCTCGGACGGCGATGTCCGGCAGAACGACCTGTCCGACTTCACCAACGTCATGCGAAACGGCAAGATCGCAATGAAATTGCCGGATGGCGTCAGCCTCGTGAACGCGGCCATCGCCGACGACCGGGACGACGTGATGCTGGTCACCGAGGCCGGCCGCGCCATCCGCTTCTCCACCACCGAGATCCGCGTCTTCAAGTCGCGCGGCTCCACCGGCGTGCGCGGCATCCGGCTGGCGGACGGCGACCATGTCGTCTCCATGTCGATCATCCGCCACTTCGAGGCCACGCCCGAAGAGCGCGAAGCCTACCTCAAGCAGCGCCGCCTGATGGCCGGGATCACCGAGGACGAAACCGACGACGAGGAAGAAACCGTTTCCGCAGGACAACTTAGCCCCGAACGCTACGCCGAGATGTCGGCGGCCGAGGACCTGATCCTTACCGTCACCAAGGGCGGCTCGGGCAAGCTGTCGTCCAGCCACGACTACCCCGTGCGCGGGCGCGGCGGCATGGGGGTCAAGGCGATCAGCCCCGGTCCGCGCGGCGGGCGCATCATCGCTTCCTTCCCGGTGGAACTTTCCGACCAGATCATGCTCGCCACTTCTACCGGCCAGTCGATCCGGGTGCCGGTGGATCAGATCAGCTTCCGCTCGCGCTCAGCGGGTGGCGTCAAGGTATTCTCGGTCGCTGCGGACGAGGAAGTCGTTTCCGTCGCCCGCGTGGCCGATCAGGCCGATGACGCTTGAGGACCGCCTCGCGGCGCTTGCCGCCGCGGGGCAGACCGTCACCTACGGCGACCTTGCGCGTGCCCTCGGCCTGCGCATGGCCGATCTCACTGCCCAACTCGAAACACTGATGGAGCAAGACGCCGCCGCGGACCGCCCCTTCCGCGCCGCGCTCCTGCGTCAACGCCTGTCGCCCGACCACCTCCCAGCTCCCGGCTTCTTCCTCAAGGCTGCTGCTCTTGGCCGCCCGGCCACGGACCCGCTGAGCTTCACCCGCGCCGAACGCCACGCCCTTCATCAGTCCGCGAATATGCCGGAGTGAAATCGGCTCGCAGGGCGAGGCGGGGCAGCGGCCCTCCTTGCGCCACGGGCCGCGCAAGGCTACATCCGCCCGCATGGAACCCCTGCATATCATCGGCGGCGGCATGGCTGGATCCGAGGCCGCCTGGGCCGCCGCAAACCTGGGCGTCCCCGTGGTGATCCACGAGATGCGCCCCCGCGTCGGCACCTTCGCGCACCGCACCGGCGATTTTGCCGAGATGGTGTGCTCCAATTCATTCCGCTCGGACGACCACGAACGCAACGCCGTCGGCCTGATCCACTGGGAGATGCGCCAGGCAGGCAGCCTGGTGATGGAGATGGCGCACCGGCACCGCCTTCCTGCCGGGGGCGCTTTGGCCGTGGACCGCGAGCCTTTCGCCCGCGCCGTGACCGGAAAGCTGAAATCGCATCCGCTGATTTCCACGTCATATGAAGAGGTTGTCGAACTTCCCTCATCTGGCCATTGGATCATCGCCACCGGTCCCCTGACCAGTCCGGCCCTCGCCGAAAGCATCCGCGCCGCGACGGGGGCCGAGGCGCTGGCCTTCTTCGACGCGATCGCTCCGATCGTATATACAGAGTCCATCGACATGTCCGTGGCGTGGCTGCAAAGCCGCTACGACAAGGGCGAGACCGAGGACGAGCAGAAGGCTTACATCAACTGCCCGATGAACCGCGACCAGTATGAGGCGTTCATCGACGCCCTCCTCGCCGCCGAAAAGACCGAATTTCACGAGGGCGAGACCGCCGGCTATTTCGATGGCTGCCTGCCCATCGAGGTCATGGCCGAACGCGGCCGCGACACCTTGCGCCACGGCCCGATGAAGCCCGTGGGCCTGACCAACGCGCATCGTCCGGACGAAAAGCCCCATGCCGTGGTCCAGCTCCGCCGGGACAACAGGCTCGGCACGCTGCACAATATCGTCGGCTTCCAGACGAAGATGAAATACGGCGCGCAAACCGCGGTTTTCAGGATGATTCCGGGGCTGGAGAACGCCAGTTTCGCGCGCCTCGGCGGCATCCACCGCAACACCTTCATCAATTCCCCCACGCTGCTCGACGTACAGATGCGGCTGAAGTCGCGCCCGTATATACGCTTTGCCGGACAGATCACCGGGGTGGAGGGCTATGTGGAATCCGCCGCGATGGGCCTGCTGGCGGGGCGAATGGCCGCGCACGAACATCTCGGGCGCGATCTTCCGCCGCCCCCGCCCGAAACCGCGATGGGTGCGCTGGTCACCCACATCACCGGCGGGGCCGATGCGAAGACCTTCCAGCCGATGAACGTCAACTTCGGACTCTTTCCCCCCATCGAGGCAAGGGGCGGCCGCCGGGGCCGCCACGACCGCTACAAGGCTTATACCGATCGGGCGAAACAGGCGTTCATGCAATGGCTTTCCTAACCCGCTTCGCGCCAAGCCCGACCGGCCCGCTGCACCTGGGCCACGCCTATTCCGCGATGCTGGCACATGACATGGCAAGGGCAGAGGGCGGCCGGTTCCTGTTGCGGATGGAGGATACGGATCTCGACCGCTGCCGCCCCGAATGGGACGCCCGGATCCAGGAGGATCTTCGCTGGCTGGGGCTTACCTGGGACGGCCCGATCCTGCGCCAGTCCGCGCTGATCGACAACTACAACAACCGCCTCGAACCCCTTGCGGACGCCGGGTTTCTCTACCCCTGCTCCTGTACGCGCTCCGACATCCGCGCGGCGCTCTCCGCCCCGCAGGAAGGCGTGGCCTTCCCGATCTATCCCGGCACCTGCCGCGGCCGCCCGATGTCCGACCGCCGGCCAGGCGACGCGCTGCGGCTGAACCTCGCCGCCGCGCTCCACCACCTCTCCGGCGTGGAACTCGCCTTCACCGAGACCGGCCCCGCCCTTGCCGGCCGCCACCGCATCGACGGCGACCGCGCGCTAGGCCAGATCGGTGACGTGGTCCTGTCCCGGAAGGGAGAAGGCATCGTCGCCTATTTCCTCGCCTCTGCCTTCGACGATGCCGATCAGGGCATCACCCATGTCATCCGGGGCGAGGATCTCTTCGACTTCACCCCGGTGCAGGTGATCCTGCTGCATCTGTTCGATCTTCCGACACCGGTCTACCACCACCACCGCCTGATCCGCGATGACCACGGCAAGCGGCTGGCCAAGCGCGACGATGCCCGCGCGATCTCCAGATACCGGGCCGAGGGTGCAACGCCCGCCGACATCCGCCGGATGGTCGGATTGCCAAATCCCGAACGTCCGCGATCAAGCCTTTGATTGGAAAGGACAGATCAGTTTTGTCCACTGTGGACAGGAACCATGATCTCGACCTCTTCCCCGTCCCGGACCGCCGTATAGAAACACGACCGCCGGTTGGTATGGCAGGCCGGCCCCTCCTGCTCGACCAGGGCAAGGAGACAGTCCCGGTCGCAGTCAACCCGCAGCTCGACCAGCCGCTGGTGGTGGCCCGAGGTCTCTCCCTTCACCCAGAACGCCCCGCGCGAGCGGGACCAGTAGGTGACCCGCCCCGTCTCCAGCGTCCGCGCGACTGCGCCCTCATTCATCCAGGCGATCATCAGCACCTCGCCGGTGCCAGCATCCTGCGCCACGCAAGGCACCAGCCCCGCGGCATCATACTTTAGTGTGGCCGGGTCGAAGGGCATCGGCTTCTCCTTGGCAGGCGCGCTCCGGGGGTCTACATACGGGATCAACCGGGGAATTTCCATGAGCGACAGCGACCTCATCAAGCTCTACTCTGCCCGCATCCTTGGGTTGGCCGCCGACATCCCGCATCTCGGCCGCCTGGCTGCGCCGCAAGGAACGGCGCGGAAGCGTTCACCGCTCTGCGGCTCGACCGTCACGGCGGATGTGGTGGTGAAGGACGGCAAGGTTGCCGAATTCGCACAAGACGTGAAGGCCTGCGCCCTCGGTCAGGCCTCGGCCGCAGTGCTGGGGCAGGTCGTCATCGGCCGAAGCCTCCCCGAACTGCAGGCGGCCAGAGATGCGTTGCGCGCGATGCTGAAGGAGGGAGGACCGGTGCCCGCGGTGCCCTTCCAGGGCTATGATGTTTTGCTTCCGGCCCGCGATTTCAAGAACCGGCACGCCTCGATCCTCTTGGCGCTGGAAGCCGTCTGCGAGGCGATGGAGGCAGCGCAGGCTGCAGCGTAGAGGTCTGCGCCATGAAAAAGCCGCCGCGCATCCATCGGGATGGCGGCGGCAGTGGCGCGTCTGGACGGACGGCAGGCCAGGCGAGGCGGGCCGTCACGCTTCAGGGGACAGAGCGCGGGGCAGAAACCTCAGTGCAAGCCGGGCATCGAGAGCACGGCGAACAGGATCACGAACAGCGAAGCAACCCCGACCAGGTCCTCCATCGCGCCCTTCGGAGTGTGGCTCAGCAGGGTCTTCATGGCTTCTTTCATCGCATCCTCCATGATCCGTTGCTGTAATGTTCTCATATTGGCAAAGCAATGTAAAGAACTTTAAAGGAACATTCGCGAACATAGCGGAACATCCCTGAGTCAGCCAACGCTCATCAGCCGCAGCGCGCGGTCCTGGTCCATCAACCACAGGAGCACCCGCGCCGCCTTGCCCCGCAGACCGGAAAGGTTCGGATCGTCCAGCAAGAGCTTCCGCGCATCCGACTGGGCCAGTGCCATCAGCCCCGCCTGACGTTCAAGGTCCGCCACGCGAAAGCGCGGCAGGCCCGATTGCGCGGTGCCGATCAGGTCGCCCGCCCCACGCATCGCTAGGTCCTCCTCGGCGATGCGGAAGCCGTCCTCGGTATCGCGGATCGTCGTCAACCGCCGCCGCCCGGTCTCGGTCAGCGGCGGCTGGTACATCAGAAGACAGGTCGAAGCCCCCTCGCCCCGCCCGACCCGGCCGCGCAACTGGTGCAACTGTGCCAGGCCAAAGCTTTCCGCCTGCTCGATCACCATGATCGTCGCGTTCGGCACGTTGACGCCGACCTCGATCACCGTCGTCGCCACCAGGACCGTGGTCTCTCCGGCCACGAACCGAGCCATGGCCGCGTCCTTCTCGGCGGGCGGCATCTGGCCATGGACCAGACCCACCCGGTCGCCAAGGGCAGCGCGCAGACTGCGGAAGCGTTGCTCGGCGCTGGCATAGTCCACTACCTCGGATTCCTCGACCAGCGGGCAGACCCAATAGGCCTGCCGCCCCTCGGCAACGGCCTTGCGCAGATGTTCCACCACCTCGTCCAGCCGCTCGGCCGAGACCATTGCTGTGCGGATCGGCTTGCGACCTGCCGGCTTCTCGTCCAGGACCGAGACATCCATGTCGCCATGGGTCGCAAGGGCCAGGCTCCGCGGAATGGGCGTTGCGGTCATCACCAGCACATCGACCGCCGCGCCCTTCGCGCCAAGCTCCATCCGTTGCGCCACGCCGAAGCGGTGCTGTTCGTCCACCACGGCCAGCCGCAGATCCTTGAATTCGACATCCTTCTGAAAGACCGCATGCGTTCCGACCAGGATCGGGATGCGCCCCATCGCGAGGTCTTCCAGCTTCATCGCCCTCTCCGCGCCCCGGTCCCGGCCTGTCAACAACTCCAGTCGCACGCCGGCCGCCCGGGCCAGGGGGGCAAGTCCCTCGAAGTGCTGCCGGGCCAGGATTTCCGTGGGGGCCATCATCACACCCTGCCCGCCGGCCTCGACCGCGATCAAAAGCGACTGGAAAGCGACCAGCGTCTTTCCGGCCCCCACGTCGCCCTGCAACAGACGGTTCATCCGCAGGGGCTGGGCCATATCGGCGGCGATTTCGCGAACCGCCCTGACCTGTGCAGCGGTTGGTGCATAGGGCAGGCTGTCCAGAACCTTCCTGCACAGGGTTCCCGTGCCCCTGGTCACCACACCCTTGCCCTTTCGCATGGTGCTCCGCGCAATGGACAGCGTCAGCTGATGCGCGAAAAGTTCGTCATAGGCAAGCCGCTGGCGGGCGGGATGGGTAAAGGCAAGGCCGTCCGCGCCTGTCGGACCATGCGCCGCCGCAAGCGCCCCCGCCCAGTCGGGCCAGCCCTCGCGCGCCTTCAGGCCGGGATCGATCCATTCAGCAACATCCGGGATCCGGGTCAGCGCGGCTGACACCGCCTTCGCCACCAGCCTTTGCGACAGGCCCGCGCTCAGCGGATAGACAGGTTCGTAGGCCGGGATCTCGGCAGCATCCTCGACACGCAGCACATGGTCGGGATGCACCATCTGCGCTAGGCCGTCGAACAGCTCCACCTTTCCCGAGACCAGCCGCCTCTGCCCGGTCGGCAAAAGCCGGGCCAGCGCCTCGGCCCTGGCGTGGAAATAGACGATCAGAAACTCGACCTTCGCATCGCGGACATGCACCCGATAGGGCCCGCCCTTCCGCCGTGGCGGGACATGCTGGCCGATCTCGACCTCGACCGTCAGGGTGGCCGGCGGTCGGACATCGCGCACCGAGGCCCGCAGTGCCCGGTCCACCCCAGAGTGGGGCAAGAGATAGAGCAGGTCCTTCGGGCGCGTCACGCCCAGGGCCTCGAAGGCCCGGGCCGCCTTCGGGCCGACGCCGGGCAAAGTCTCGATCTCCGCGAACAGCGGAAACAGGATCTCCGGCCGGCTCATCCTCCGATCAGCCGCAGCCAGGCGTCCTCGTCCAGGATCTCGATTCCCAGTCGTTCGGCATCCTTCGCCTTCGAGCCGGCGCCCGGCCCGGCCACGACAAGATCGGTCTTTGCGCTGACGTTGCCTGCGACCTTTGCCCCCAGCGCCTCGGCCCGGGCCTTTGCCTCGGCGCGGGTCATCCTTTCCAGGGTTCCGGTGAAGACCACGGTCTTGCCGGCAACCGGGCTGTCGGTGGCGGCAGCAGAAACGGGCAGGACGGTCAACATGCCAACCAGCCGGTCCACCTCGGCGCGTTCGGCACTGTCGGGATGCAGGGCATCCACCAGCGCCCTTGCGCTGACCTCGCCGATCCCGTCGATCGCCGTCAGTGCTTCCCAGTCCGGCCCCGAACAGTCGCGCGAAGCATCAATGGCCTGCACGAAGGCCTCCCAGGTGCCGAAGTGCCGCGCCAGGAGGCCGGATGACGTCTCTCCGATGTGCCTGATGCCAAGGGCAAAGATCAGCCGATCCAGCGGGATCCGGCGCCGCGTCTCGATCGCCGCAAACAGCTTGGCGGCGGAAACTTCACCGAACCCGTCGCGGTTGCGCAGCTTCTGCAAGGGGTTGGCCGCGTCCCTTTCGGCCAGGGTGAAGATGTCGGCCGGGCTCCTGACCGGCAGGATCGGGTCCTTGAAGAACATCTCGATCTGCTTGGCACCGAGGCCCTCGATGTCGAAGGCATTGCGGCTGACGAAATGCTTCAACCGTTCCACCGCCTGGGCCGGGCATATCAGGCCGCCGGTGCACCGACGCACGGAATCGCCGGGTTCGCGGTGCGCGGGACTGCCGCAATCTGGACATACGGCAGGAAAAACGAATGGTTCCGAGTCCTTCTTCCGCCGGGAAAGATCCACGTCCGCGACCTTGGGTATCACATCGCCGGCGCGGTAGACCTGCACCCAGTCCCCGACCCGGATGTCCTTGCCACCACGGATCGGCTGGCCCCGGCTGTCGCGCCCGGCGATGTAGTCCTCGTTGTGCAGCGTGGCGTTCGAGACGATGACGCCCCCCACCGTCACCGGCCGCAACCGGGCGACCGGGGACAACGCCCCGGTCCGACCTACCTGGATGTCGATCCCCAGAAGCTCGGTCCAGGCCAGTTCGGCCGGAAACTTGTGTGCGATCGCCCAACGGGGGGTCGAAGAGCGGAAACCCAGCCGCTGTTGCAGGGCAAGATCGTTCACCTTGTACACGACCCCGTCGATGTCATAGCCGAGCGTGGCGCGCTGCGCCTCGATCCGGCGATAATGCGCCAGCAGCGCCTCGGGTCCGTCGCAGAGGACCGTCAACGGGTTGGTCTGGAAACCCAGGGCCGCGAGACGCGCTATGGCGGCGATCTGCGTCGCCGCCAATGGGGTGGAGACCTCGCCCCAGGCATAGGCGAAGAACCGGAGCGGTCGGCTGGCGGTGATCGCGGCATCAAGCTGGCGCAGCGACCCGGCGGCGGCATTGCGCGGGTTGGCGAAGGTCCGCTCGCCCGTCGCGCGCTGCCGGTCATTCAGCGCGGCGAAGTGGGCATGCGACATGTAGACCTCACCACGGACTTCCAGCACGGCCGGAGCGCCGGTCAGTCGCTGCGGGATATCTGCGATGGTGCGGGCGTTCTCGGTGACATTCTCGCCCACCTCGCCGTCGCCCCGGGTCGCCGCCTGGACCAGCAGGCCGTCCTCGTAGCGCAGGGACAGCGACAGCCCGTCGATCTTTGGTTCCGCCGTATAGTCGAGCGGACCGCTATGACCGAGGAACTTGCGCACCCGGTCGTCGAACTCGGCCACCTCGTCGGGCGCAAAGGCGTTCTCCAGCGACAGCATCCGCACGCGATGCGTGACCTTTCCGAAACCCTCGGCGACCGTCGCACCCACCTGGTCCGTCGGCGAATCAGGACGTTTCAACGCCGGGAATCGCGCCTCGATCGCAGCGTTGCGCCGCTTGAGGGCATCGTACTCGGCATCCGAAATCTCGGGGGCATCCAGAGTATGGTAGGCCGTGTTGGCGGCAGCGAGGGCCGCCGCCAGTCTTGCAAGCTCGGCCCGTGCCTCGGCCTCCGTCAGCACCTCGACCGGTGTATCCGTCATCCCGCTCCCCGACACCTTGCCGCCGCCCGCATGCCCCGGGAGGTTAGGCGCGGCGCCGGCCGAGGTAAAGATCAGGCGGTTGCCGCGAGCCTTACCCCCGCCCCCGAAGCCGGATCGCGCAGGACATATCCCCTGCCCCAGACCGTCTCGATGTAATTGTCGCCACCCGTCGCCTCGGCAAGCTTCTTGCGCAGCTTGCAGATGAAGACATCGATGATCTTGAGTTCCGGCTCGTCCATCCCGCCGTACAGATGGTTGAGGAACATCTCCTTGGTCAGCGTCGTCCCCTTGCGCAGGGAAAGCAGCTCCAGCATCTGGTATTCCTTGCCGGTCAGATGCACCGCCTTGCCCTCGACCTCCACGGTCTTTGCATCCAGGTTCACCGAGATCCGCCCGGTCCGGATGACCGACTGGCTGTGTCCCTTGGACCGGCGGATGATGGCGTGGATGCGCGCGACAAGTTCCTCGCGGTGGAAGGGCTTGGTCAGGTAGTCGTCGGCGCCGAAGCCGAAACCCTTCAGCTTGTTCTCGGTATCGTCGGCACCCGACAGGATCAGGATCGGCGTTTCCACCTTCGCCTGCCGCACTTGGCGCAGCACTTCATGCCCGCTCATGTCCGGCAGGTTCAGGTCCAGGAGGATCAGATCGTAATCGTAAAGTTTCGCCAGGTCGATGCCGTCCTCGCCCATGTCGGTGCAGTAGACGTTCAGGTTGGCATGGGTCAGCATCAGCTCGATGCTGCGCGAGGTCGTGGGGTCATCCTCGACAAGCAGAATGCGCATAATCCAATAGCTCCGCTCAGGTGGGTCTTCGTTAACGAACTTGCCGCCAAATGGTTAACCGACGGTTACTATGCCAGAGCGAGAATTGCTATCCACTTAAAGTTGTCTGTATTTCCGGATCGATGTGACCTTCAGCCCATCCTCGCCATGCTTCAGCGCCGCCGTGCGCCACAGGGCGAATTCTTCCTCCGACAAGGCATAGCGTTCCAGGGCCTCCTTCTCGGATATCAGGCCGTAGACCACAGCCTTGACCACCACCGCCTTGCGACTGGCCACCCAGCGCCGTGTGTCCACCGGCGGCAGATCCGCCCGTGTCAGGAAGCTGCCATCGGGCAGCGTAACCTGTCTGGGTCCATCGATACGCTTGAGAAACATCACCGATCCCTCTCCGTTTCGGCCGAAGATGTCGCAACAGGCTTAATCAAAGCTGAAACTGGGGATTGAGACTGCACAGCATTTTCATATATTGCCCATCATTCCCCGAAGCCGGACAATCCCTGGAAGGATGGCGGCCATGCCGCGCGACCTGGCGCTCAACTCTCTTGGCCTGCCGAAGCCCCCGTCCGAGACGCGGGTTGTCGTCGCCATGTCCGGCGGCGTCGACTCCAGCGTGGTCGCCGCGATGCTGGCCGAGGAAGGCTATGACGTGGTCGGTGTCACACTCCAGCTTTACGACCACGGTGCGGCCCTGGAGAAGAAGGGCGCCTGCTGTGCGGGCCGCGATATCCACGATGCGCGGCGGGTGGCGGAAACCATGGGCTTTCCGCATTACGTCCTCGACTACGAGAACACCTTCCGCGAAGCGGTGATCGAGGAATTTGCCGATGCCTACCTCTCCGGCGCGACCCCGGTGCCCTGCATCCGCTGCAACGAACGGGTGAAGTTCAAGGATCTGCTGGCCACGGCAAGGGACCTTGACGCCGATTGCATGGCAACCGGCCATTACATCCAGCGCAAGCTGGGCGCGCATGGTCCCGAACTCCATCAGGCGGCCGACCCTGCGCGCGACCAGTCCTATTTCCTGTTCTCGACCACGCCCGAGCAGCTGGCCTACCTGCGCTTTCCGCTGGGGCAGCTCAAGTCCAAGGCCGAGACCCGGGCCCTGGCGGCCAAATACGGGCTGCCGGTGGCCGACAAGCCCGACAGCCAGGACATCTGCTTTGTCCCGAACGGAAACTATGCCGCCGTGATCGAGAAGATGCGTCCCGGCGCCGCCGATCCGGGCGATATCGTGGACATGGACGGCACCATCGTCGGCCAGCACCGCGGCGTGATCCATTACACCGTGGGCCAGCGCAAGGGCCTGGGTATCGGCGGACTGGGTGAGCCCTTGTATGTCGTAAAGCTCGACCCGGAAACCCGCCGCGTGATCGTCGGGCCGAAGGCTGCACTTTCGACCCGGATCATCCCGGTGCGCGAGATCAACTGGCTGGGCGACGCCCCCTTCGACAGCCGGCCCGAATGGCAGATGAAGGTCAAGGTCCGCTCCACCCGCCCGCCGGCCGAGGCGGTGATCCGCCCCACCGGTCCGACCACGGCCGAGGTAGAGCTTCTGGCCCCCGAGGATGGCGTCAGCGCCGGGCAGGCCTGCGTCTTCTACGCCCCCGAAGGCAGCCGCATCTTCGGTGGTGGCTGGATCTGGAAAGGATGACCCGTTGAAATCCCTGCTTGTTGCGGCGTTTCTGGCGCTGCCGCTGCCCGCTCTTGCCGAAACCCGTGAGGAGCGGGTAGCTGTCGCCGCCGAATATGTCGAGCGTGTCCTGCAAGGCTTCGACATGACCGCGATGATCGAAACGATGTATCAGCCGATCCTGCAACAGGTCGCAGCCGGGGGGCAGACGCTCGACGACGCACAGGTGGCGCAGATACGCCAGCTGTACCTCGACACCTTCACCGAACCGATGACCCGGCTGATGCGCGAACAGGCCGGGATCATGGCCGACATGTTCACCCTGGCCGAAATCACCGCGCTGCGGGACTTCTACGCCACGCCCGAGGGCCGGTCGGTGATGGCCAAGCTGCCGCAGCTGACCGCTGCGCAGCAGCCCGGGATGATGGCGCTCATCAATGACAAGATGCAGGGGCTGATGCCGCAGGTTCTGGCAATCATCAACGGCGAAGCGCCGCCAGCACCGACCGCGCAGCCCTGAGGCCGGGCGCCTCTCCGCCCCTGCCCAGCCGCTCCATGGTCAGGGCCATGGCGGCCAGTTGCGCGCCGGGGTCGGCCAGCACCGCCGCCAGCGCCGGCGCGATCAGATCGGCGCGGCAGTCCGGGCCGATGAACTCGGGCACCGTGCGGGTCTCGCTGACCAGGTTGACCAGCGTCACCGTATCGACCAGCGCCGCGCGGCGCATCAGCCAGAGCGTGAGCGGGTGCATGTCGTAGGCGATGACCATCGGGCAGTCATTGGCGGCAAGTTCCAGAGAGACGGTGCCCGAGGCGGCCAGCGCGACATTGGCGGCCGCGAAGGCGGCGCGTTTGCGTGCAGGATCCTCGATGATCTCCGGTGCCACCGGCCAGCCCACCGTCAGCTCGCGCACCAGCCCCGCCACGCCCCGGACCGTGGGCAGCGCCACGCGCAGGTCGGGATGCCGCTCTTGCAACCGCCCGACCACGGCGCCAAAGACCGGGGCCAGCCGCGTGACCTCCCCCCGGCGCGACCCGGGCAAGGCGAGAAGCAGCGGACCCGGTCCCGCGAAGGCCGCGCGTTCGGCGACCGAGGCCAGCGGCTCGGCCACAACAGGGTGGCCCACGAAATCGCAGGTCATGCCGGCGGCGGTCATGTAGGGCGGCTCGAAGGGCAGAAGCGCCAGCACATGGTCGATCACCCGTGCCATCTTCGCTGCCCGCCCCGGCCGCCAGGCCCAGACCGAGGGCGCGACGTAATGGATCGTGCGCAGGTCAGGCCTCTGCGCCTTGACCAGGGCGGCGACGCGCAGGCAGAAGTCAGGGGAATCGATGGTCACCAGCGCCTCGGCGCCCGAGGCCATCACCGCCTCGGCTGTCTCGCGGATCCGGCGCTTGAGATGCAGATACTTGGGCAGCACCTCGGCGATGCCCATGACCGACAGCTCCTCCATCGGGAAGAGGCTGGCCATGCCTTCGGCCTGCATGAGCGACCCGCCGACCCCGGAAAACTCCGCGGGCGCCAGCGCCTTCAGCCCCGACATCAGCGCCGAGCCCAGCCGGTCGCCCGAAGGCTCGCCTGCGATGAGAAACAGCTTCAAGGAACCCTTCACGCCCTTGCCCAGAGGAAAAGGCCAAGCTCGCCCGCCAGGCGCCGCATCTCGGGCAAGTCAAGACAGATCACCGATCCCGCTTCGAAGGCCACTCCGGCCAGCCCCGCCGCCGCCGCACCACGCAGGGTTTCGGGACCCAGTGTCGGCAGGTCGATCCGGCGGTCCTGCCCGGGCTTGGCCGCCTTGTAGAACACCCCGCGCCCCCGCGTCGGGTCGGGCCGCAAAGCCCCGATGCCGGCCACCTGCGCAAGAAGCGCATCCGTTCCTGGCAACGCCTCGACCCCGAGGCACAACCCTTGCGCCACCACCGCGCCCTGCCCCACATCCACCTCACCCAGGGCGGCGACGATCGCCGCTGCTCGCGCCGCGTCGGCCTTGTCCCGAGGCGCGACCGTCCCGGCCAGCACGCCTTCGCCCGGCAACAGGGCCGGAGCCACATCCTCGACCCCCGCGACCGCAAAGCCGAACTCCTCGAACAGTTCGATCACCACCCGCAGGGTCGCGTCGTCCCCCGCCGCCATCGCCTGCATCAGGCGCGGCACCAGAGCGGCGGTCGCCTCGTCGAACAGGGCCGGATCAAGGCGTGGCCGTGTCACGGCGCCGGCGAAGATCACCCGGTCCACGCCGTCCCGCGCCAGGGCGCGCAGGAAAGGCACCAGCCGCTCGACCCGGAAGGTCAGATCCACCGTGATCCCGTCAGGCGAGAACCCGTCCAGCGCGGCGACCAGCGGCGGCTCGACCATGGCTGCCGCCAGTTCGGCTGGCAGCCGCCCCTGCCCGGCGATGATCGCCGTCCGCATGGGTCAGCGCCCGCCCTTGGGGGTCAGGAAACTGCGGTCCGACTTCGACAGGATGAAATCGGCGATCTCGCGCACCAGAGGATTGTCGCTTTCCTCGGCCAGCTTCCGCGCCCGGTCGAGGAAACTGCCGTCCTCCTGTGCCAGCGTCTGATAGGCCGCCCTCAGCGCGGTGATCCCGGCGCGGTCCACGCCGCGCCGCTTCAGGCCCACAAGATTCAAACCGTCCAGTTCGCCCCGGGGTGCCTGCACCAGGCCATAGGGGATCACGTCGTTCGTGACCATGGTGACTGCGCCAATGATCGCACCCTGGCCCACGCGCACCCATTGATGCACGCCCGACAGACCGCCGACGATCACGTCGTCACCCAGCACGACATGCCCGGCGATGGCCACATTGTTCACCAGGATCACCCGGTCGCCGATCTGAGCGTCATGACCGACATGGGCGCCGGTCATGATCAGCACGTCATTGCCGACCCGCGTAACCCCACCGCCGCCCTCGGTCCCGGTGTTCAGTGTTGCGCCTTCGCGGATACGGCAGCGTGCGCCGACGATCAGCCGCGTGCGCTCGCCCCGGTATTTCAGGTCCTGCGGAACCTCGCCCACGGTGGCGAAGGGAAAGATCACCGTGTCCTCGCCGATCTCGGTCCAGCCGGTGACGACGGCATGCGACTTGAGCACCACGCGTGCTCCCAGCACCACATCCGGCCCGACGATCGAGAACGGGCCGATCAGGCAGCCCTCACCGATCACCGCGCCGGACTCGACGATGGCCGAAGGGTGGACCTGCGCGGTAGGGTGAATGCTCATGGCCCGGTTCAGGCCTTTGCCACGTCGAACATCGCCATGAAGGTTGCCTCGCAGGCCAGTTCTCCCTCGACGATGGCGCGGCCCTCGAACTTCCAGACCCGGCCGCCGCCGCGAACGGCCTTCACATGCAACTCCAGTACGTCGCCCGGCACCACCTTGCGGCGGAACTTCACCCCGTCGACCCCCATGAAGAACACCTTGGCGTTCTTGTCGACGAGGTCCATCGACAACCCGACCAGCACGCCCGAGGTCTGCGCCATCGCCTCGATGATCATCACGCCCGGGAAGATCGGCATTCCCGGGAAATGACCCTGGAACTGCGGTTCGTTCAGGGTGATGCACTTGATGCCGACGCAGCTTTCGTTGATGACGATGTCGCGGACCTTGTCGATCAAGAGGAACGGATACCGGTGCGGAATGATCCGCTGGATCAGGTCCAGATCGGCTTGTGTCACGGCAGTTCGATCCATCCTTGCACCCCTTCCGCACCAAAAGGCATCATGCTGTTCCGGTCTAGCTAGCAAGTCGCGCGGGAGGGCACAAGTTGCCGCAGAGGCCGAATGGCCGGATCAGGGGGCCGGCGCCTGCGGCGTGGTCAGCGCGGCATTGACCCGGGCGATGGCCTCGTCGGTCACGTCCACCGCCGACAGCGAGATGATGACCTGGGACTTGTCCAGGATCGCCGTCGCGCCCCTGTCGCCAAGCAGCGCCCCAAGCACCGGCACAACCACCTCCAGAAAGGCCTTGCGGTCCTGATCTCGACGCTCGGTCAGCCGGCGCGCCTTGGCGTCCTGCTCTTCCCGGATCCGTTCCACCTTGGCATCGAATGCCGCGGCGCGGGCCGAGAAGTCCTCGGCGTCAAGCGTCGCCCTGGCCTTGGTCAGCTCCTGTTCCTCGGCGACCAGCTCCGCCTCGATGCGACTGTTCTCCTGCTCCAGCGCCGCCGAGTCGGCGCGTTCGCGCGCGATCACCGCCTTGCCGAAGTCGGATTCCAGAAACAGCCGGTCCTGATCCAGCGTAAGAAGCGGAACCCGCGCCGGGGTCTCCTGCGCGAAGGCCGTCGCAGCTAGCATAACCCCCGCGGCAACCAGCCCTTGCAGACAGGGGCGCAAGTATGCGCGCCGTCTGGCCATGCTCAGAACCGGGTCTGGATCGTCAGGTCGAAGCTCTGTTCCCTGTCATAGTCTTCCTTGACGATCGCCTTGCTGAAGTTGAACCGCAGGGGGCCGATCGGCGTGGTCCAGAACAGCGACAGCCCCACCGCAGCGCGCGGGTTGAAGCCGTCATCCACCTCGGCGCCGCCGAACCCGGAGGTGTTGTCCAGGCTCCAGACAGAGCCCACGTCAAGGAAGGCGCCGCCGGTGATCCCGTATTCTTCCGGGAGCCCCAGCGGGAAGTCGGCTTCGAAGCGCGCGACGGCAAACAGGTTACCGCCAAGCGCATCCTGATTGGCCGCGCCAAGATCGCGCGGGCCGATCCCGTTCGGCTCGAAGCCGCGGATCTTGCCGTTGCCGAAGAAGCGGTCGGTCACGCGGGTGACGTTCCCGCCCAGCGAGGTGATCGCGCCCCCCTCGAAGATCGCGCGCACGGTGACTTCCTCGTTCATCACCTTGGTCTCGGCCAGGGCCAGCGCCGTTGTCTTGACATACTTGTTGTCGCCTGCCAGCCCGGCAAAGTCCTGACCGAAGCGCAGAAGAACCCCGCCCTTCGGATTCAGGCCGGTGATCCGGTTGTCATACTCGAAGGTGTAACCGACGAATGCCGACCGCTTTGCATCTTGGGCCACCTCGGCGATGATGATGGGCGAATTGCCGGTGTAATTGTAAAGCCGGTCCTCGGCGACACCGATGCGCAGGTCAAGACGCGACTGTTCGCCCACCGGGAAGCCGATACCGGTATTGAACCCGATGTTGCGGGTGTCATAGGCCGAATAGTCGGATTCCGAGGTGCGGTAGAAGGCCCCCAGCGAGAAGCTCATGTCGCGGCCAAGGAAAGCCGGTTCGGTGAAACTGAAGCTGGAATTCTGGTTTGAAGAGGCGGTCGAGACCGAAATCGCCAGCCGCTGTCCGCGACCGAGGAAGTTCGTTTCGGAAAAGCCGATATTGAAACCCGTGCCGTTGGCCACCGAATAGGTCACGCCAAAGTTCAGCGAGCCCGTGGGCTGTTCCTCGACATCGACGTTCACCACCACCTGATCCGGCGCCGCCCCCTGTTCGGCGTTGACCTGGGCGTCCGAAAAGAAGCCGAGGGCGCGGATGCGTTCGGCGGCCTGCCGGATCTCGCGCGGGTTGAAGGGGTCGCCTTCGCTGGTGCGGAACTGGCGGCGGATCACCTGGTCAAGCGTGGTGGTGTTGCCCTCGATATCGATGCGCTCGACGAAGATGCGCTCGCCGCGCACGATGGCGAACTCGATATCCACGGCCTGGTTGCGGTTGTCGCGGGTGATGCGCGGCTCGACCCGGACAAAGTTCAGCCCCTTCTTCAGGGCCAGAGTCTCCATCCGGGTGATGTTGTTGTCGATCAGAAGCGGGCTGTAGGTCTGGCCGCTGCGAATCTTCTGTACCGCCTCGAACTCGGCCGCTGACAGACCCTCGACCTCCGAGACGGTCGAGATCTTGCCGATCTTGTAGGACATTCCCTCGCGGACGGTGAAAGTCACGAAGGTCGCGTCCCGCTCCCGGCTCAGCTCGGCGCTGGCGTCCACCACCTGGAAATCGATATAGCCGCGCGACTGGTAGAAGTCGGTCAGCAACTTTCGGTCAAGATCCAGCCGCTCGGCGACGAAAGAGTCACGCTGGATCAGGTTGCGGAGCAGCCCCGCCTGCTTGGTCGCAAGAACCTGCCGCAGGCGCCGGTCGGAAAACGCCTTGTTGCCGACAAAACTGACCCGCTCGTTCTCGACCACACGGCCCTCGGTGATCTCGAACACAAGATCGACCCGGTTGTCGCTGCGGCGGATGATCTTGGGCGTGACCGTGGCGGCCAGACGCCCGCCGACGCGGTAGGCCTCGGCGATGGCCGCGGCGTCGGCCTCGGCTTGCGCCGGCGAGTAAACCCGCCGCGGCTGCGACTTGATCAGTTCGGCCAGCTTCTCGTCCTTCAGCCGACTGTTGCCCTCGATCGAGATGACGTTGACGATCGGATATTCCTTGACACGGATCACCAGGGTCGATCCTTGCGGAACCAGCTCGACCGTCTCGAAGAGGTTCGAGTTCATGATGCGTTGATAGGCGTCGTTCAGGGCCCCGGCCGAAACCTCCTGCCCGCGCCTGATTCCGGCATAGTTGAGGATGGTCGCGGCATCGACGCGCTCATTGCCCTCGATGGTCACGTTCGAAAAGGAATAGACCTGCGCAAATGCCGGCTGGAGGAACGGCTGCGAAGCCGTTGCAGCGCCGATGAAAACTGCAGTCGCCAGCAGACGAGCCCTGGACCTTGCCCGGGCCGATCGTCCCTGGGGCGCGCGTTGGGTCATCCGCATTGTGCATCCTCGCCGAATTTCTTGTTTCCGGATTGACTAGCGGGAAAGCGCAGCTTTGTCAAAAGCCTGCGGTCCCTGTGGATAACTTTGCAAGATATTGTGGTAGCTGGGCAATGGCAGCGCAGCGCGCTGCCTTTCAGGGCGCGCGGGCGGACGGTGCGCTCAGTGGCAAAGCAGGTCGCGGCTCAGGCCGAAAAGCATGATCGACAGCACCAGCGTCAGCCCCACCGTCATCAGAACGCGCAGCGCCCGTTCCGATGGCTTGCGGCGGGTCACCGCCTCGTAGGCGTGAAACACCAGATGGCCGCCGTCCAGAACCGGGATCGGGAACAGGTTCAGGATGCCCACGCCCAGAGACAGGATTGCCAGCATGCCGACGAAGCTTTCTGCCCCGTTGCGCGCGGCATCGCCTGCCGTCTCGGCCATCCCGATCGCACCGGAAAGATTGCAGCTCGAGATTGCGCCCTGGATCATGTGCCACAGGCCCGAAAATGTCGAGGTCGTCATGAGCCACATTGTCTGCGCCGCACCCGTCACCGCCTCGAGGGGGCCGACGCTGCGAACGGCAGGCTCGAAGAACATGCCGGAGTAGAGCCCCAGCAGGTAGCGTTCCGTGAAGCCGCCGTTGCCGTCGTCTACAGTGCGGATGCGCGGGGTCAGCGACAGATCGAAGGTCTGCCCGTCGCGCCAGACCGTCAGCGCCACCGGCGCCCCCTTGCCGGCCGCGACGATCTCGGGCAGTTCGGCAAAGAAGCGGACATCCTTGCCGTCGGCCTTCAGGATCACGTCCCCTTCGCGCAGGCCGGCGTCCATTGCCGCCGAGCGGATCTGCACCTCGCCCACCACAGGTACGCGCGGATTGGGGCCCGCGACGTCAAGTTCCTCGGTCCCCCGGCGCACCCGGTAGGTCAGCACCACGCGGTCCTGCAACCCGTCGACCACCTGGTTGAAAGTGATCCAGTCCGGCGTCGGTTGACCGTCCACCGCAAGGATCACGTCTCCCTGGACCAGCGAAGCACCCTCGAAGGGAAAGGCGCGCAACTTGCCAACCGTCGGCTCCTCGCGCGGGGCACCCACCACCAGCGCCAGCCCGGCAAGAAGCACGAAGGTCAGGATGAAGTTGAAGACGGGACCGGCGGCAACCGTCGCCGCGCGTGCCCAAAGCGGTGCCCCCGCCATCGTGTGCCGCCGCTCCTCGGCCGAAAGGCCCGAGACATCGGTCGAGCGCACCGAGGACGCATCCGCGTCGCCGAGGAACTTCACATAGCCGCCAAAGGGAACCGCCGCCATCTGCCATTTCGTTCCGCGCCGGTCGGTGCGGCTGAACAGCACCGGGCCGAAGCCGATCGAGAAGACTTCGGAATGGATCCCGGACCAGCGCCCGACGATGTAGTGGCCGTATTCGTGGACAAAGACGATCACCGACAGCGCGATCACGAAGAACACCACCGTCCAGGCCGTGCCGCCAAGCGCCGCCGCAATCGCTTCCATCACCGCTCTCCTGCCTGCCGGCGCGCGATCTCGCCCGCCCTTTGCCGTGCCAGATGGTCGACGGCCTGCACATCCTCAAGGGTCATTCTGTCGTTTTCGCGGCCAAGATCGGGGTCCAGCGCCGCAAGCGTCGTCTCGACCACCCCGGACATGTCCATGAAGCCGATCCCGCCCGCAAGGAAATGGTCCAGTGCCACCTCCTTCGCTGCATTGAAGGCCGCACCGGCAAGGCCCCGCCGCGCCATGACTTCCCGGGCCAGCCGCAGCGCGGGATAGCGCGTCAGGTCGGGCGCGCGGAACGTCATTCTGCCGATCTCGGCCAGGTCCAGCCGCGCCACCGGAAGATGCGTCCGTTCCGGCCAGTTCAGCGCGTAGCCGATCGAATGGCGCATGTCCGGTGCACCCATATGCGCCATGATCGCGCCGTCGCGGTAGCCAACCATGGAATGGATCAGGCTCTCGGGGTGGATGATCACCTCGATCTGCTCTGGGGCGACGCCAAAGAACTCTCGCGTTTCAATGACTTCCAGCGCCTTGTTGAACATGGAAGCCGAATCGATCGTGATCCTCTGCCCCATCGTCCAGTTCGGATGGGCCAGCGCATCCGACACCGTCGCCGCAGCCAGCCGCTCCAGCGGCCAGTCGCGCAAGGCGCCGCCCGAGGCGGTCAGGATGATCCGTTCCACCGCCGCGATGTCCTCGCCGACCAGCGCCTGGAAAATCGCCGAATGTTCGCTGTCAACCGGAAGGATTCGCGCTCCGTGCCGGGCGGCCTCGGCCATCAGCAGGGGTCCGGCGGTAACGAGGCTTTCCTTGTTGGCCAGGGCCAGCGTGGCGCCATGCCGCAGCGCCCGGAACCCCGGCGCCAGCCCGGCTGCGCCGACAATGGCGCTCATCACCCAGTCGGCGGGACGGTCGGCCGCCTCCAGCAGCGCAGACGGCCCCGCCGCCGCGTCGACGCCCGAACCCGCTAGCCGCGCGCGCAGCTCCCCCAGCCCCTCCGGATCGGCGCAGACCGCCACCTCGGCGCGCAAGTCGCGCGCCATCTCGGCCAGGCGCGCCAGATTCCGTCCTCCGGTCAGCGCCACGACGCGATGCGTCCCTGCCCCGCCCGCGCGCAGCAGCAGATCCACGGTCTGCTCGCCGATCGACCCCGTTGCGCCAAAGATCGAGACGCTGCGCATCGCGTCAGCCCCCGAACAGCTGCGTGACGGGCGCGAAGAGGCCAAGAAGCAGCACGAAGGATACCGCACCGATCAGCGCATCGAACCGGTCAAGCACCCCGCCGTGGCCGGGGATCAGGTCCGAGGCATCCTTGACCCCCGCCCGCCGCTTGACCCAGCTTTCAGCGATGTCGCCCATCTGGCCGGCAAAGGCCATGAGTGCCGAGACCGGCACGATCAGCCAGCTGGTTCCCGCCGCCAGCACGAAGGCCAATCCCGTCACAGCCGCGCCGATCCAGCCCGCCACCGTGCCCGACCAGGTCTTCTTCGGGCTGAGGGCCGGCCAGAATTTCGGCCCGCCCACCAGCCGTCCGACGAAATAACCCAGCACGTCCGACGCGATCACCACTGCCACGACCCACAGGATCGCCCGGTCTCCGCCTGTCTCGCGCAGGTGCACCAGCCCGTAGCCCGCAAGCATGATCGCCAGCGCATAGGCGCCGGCCAGGCGCCGGTCGCGGCGCGGGGTCAGGATCAGCACCAGCGTCGGCACCATCAGGAACAGGGC
This sequence comes from Tabrizicola sp., assembly GCA_046294075.1. Classification (GTDB taxonomy): domain Bacteria; phylum Pseudomonadota; class Alphaproteobacteria; order Rhodobacterales; family Rhodobacteraceae; genus Tabrizicola. The sequence continues at coordinate 51,780 of JBKBJC010000001.1, forward strand.
GGCAATCTCGCTTTGCAGAACCAGCGCCAGCATCAGCGCCGCCCCGGCCGCCACCGCAATGGTGACCGGAGCCTTCCGGCCCCCGGGCGCCGTCATGGTCGCCAGTTCCCAGACCATGACTGCTGTCAATCCGATGACCAGCGCGGCAAATGCGGTGCCACCCAGCCAGATCTCCACAGCGCCCACCGCCAGCATCACGACCGCCGACAGGATGCGCGTGCGCAGGTCCGCCCATCTGCCGGCAGGCGCCGGCCCCGGGTCGATCATCGGAGGACTCCGCCGAACCTGCGCTGTCGGTTCGAGAACCGCTGCACGATGGCGGCCAGTTCCCCGGGTCCGAAATCCGGCCAGAGCGTTTCGGTGAATTCGTATTCCGCATAGGCAGCCTGCCAGGGCAGGAAATTCGAGGTCCGCGTCTCGCCCGAGGTGCGGATCACCAGGTCCGGGTCGGGCAGGCAACTCGTGTCCAGCCGTTCTGCAAAGGCCGCCTCGGTCAGGTGGCGCGGGTCCAGCAGACCCGCCGCTGCCGCCTCGGCCACCTTCTTCACCGCGCGCACGATCTCGTCCCGCCCGCCGTAGTTGATCGCCACGGTCAGGTTGAGCCGGTCAAGCCCCGCCGTCCGCGCCTCGATCCCGGCCATCATGCGTTGCAGCTTGGGGTCAAGCCGGCTCCGGTCGCCGATGAAGCGCATCCGCACCCCCGCCTGCGCCAGCCGGTCGGCCTCACGCTCGATGTAGCGTGCGAAGATCGCCATCAGGCCGAGGACCTCTTCCGTGGACCGCTTCCAGTTCTCGGTCGAGAAGGCGTAGAGCGTCAGCCAGCGGATGCCGAGGTCGGGAGCGGCCCGAACGATCTCGCGCACCCGCTCGGCGCCCTTGCGGTGTCCGACGAGGCGGGCCCAGCCCCGATTGGTGGCCCAGCGGCCATTGCCGTCCATGATGATCGCCAGATGGTTGACCGGACGCGCGAGGGCCTCCACCTGCAAGTCCTTCGACAATCGCCGCTCCTCCGCCTGCAGGTCAGACCTGCATGATCTCCGCCTGCTTGGCTTCCAGCGCCTTGTCGACGGCGGCGATCGCCTTGTCCGTCAGTTCCTGCACTGCGTCGGACCAGAACTTCTGATCGTCCTCGCTCATGCCCTGCGCCTTGGCCTTCTTGATCTGGTCCATGCCGTCGCGCCGCACGTTGCGAATCGCCACCTTGGCCTGTTCGGCATATTGCGCGGCAACTTTGGTCAATTCGCGGCGGCGCTCCTCGTTCAGTTCGGGAATCGGCAGCCGGATCAGTGGGCCGTCGGTGACCGGGTTGATCCCGATGCCCGACTCGCGGATCGCCTTCTCCACCTTGCCGACCATCGCCTTGTCCCAGACGTTGATGACCACCATCCGCGGCTCGGGGACGTTCACCGTGCCCAGCTGGTTGATCGGCGTCATCTGGCCGTAGGCGTCGACCTGGATCGGTTCGACGATCGAGGCCGAGGCCCGGCCCGTCCGCAGACTGGCGAATTCCGTCTTGAGCGCCGCCATCGCGCCGTCCATCCGGCGCTGGATCGCATCGGTGTCGATCTCGATCTCTTCATGAGCCATCTGCCTGCTCCTTCACTTCCCTTGCGGGCGGTCCCCCCGCGATTTCGCGCTCTATAGCAGAGCCGCACGGGCCGGGTATAGGCCCAAGCGCCCGACGCCCCGCCATGAGAGACGCGGGCCGCGAATGACGCCTCCACCCCGTTGCCCACGCCCACGGGAAGCCAGGGCATGCAAGACGCATGCCGGACGCCAGGCCTCCTGATGACCCGCCGGCTTGACCCCGCGTCCGCCGGAGCTCAGTCCTCGACCCGGGTGTAGGTCCCCTGCCCCGCCAGGATGCCCCGGAGCCCGCCCGGTTCGTCCAGCGAGAAGACGATGATCGGCAGCGCATTGTCGCGCGCAAGCGCAATCGCGGTCGCATCCATCACACCCAGATGCTTTTCCAGCACCTCGTCATAGGTCACATGGTCATAGCGTTTGGCATCGGCGTGCTTCTTCGGGTCCTTGTCATAGACCCCGTCCACCTTGGTGCCCTTGAAGATCGCCTGACAGGCCATCTCGCTGGCCCGAAGCGTAGCCGCCGTGTCGGTGGTGAAATAGGGGTTTCCGGTGCCGGCGGCGAAGATGCAGACCCGCTTCTTTTCGAGGTGCCGAACGGCGCGGCGGCGGATGTAGGGCTCGCAGACCTGGTCCATCGGGATGGCTGAAATGACGCGGGTAAAGACCCCGATCGCCTCCAGCGCCGACTGCATCGCCAGCGCGTTCATCACGGTCGCCAGCATCCCCATGTAGTCGGCCGTCGTCCGCTCCATCCCCTGCGCGCTGCCTTGGAGGCCGCGGAAGATGTTGCCGCCGCCGATCACCATGCAGATCTCGACGCCCAGGTCGCGGACCGATTTCACCTCTTCGGCGATGCGCGCCACGGTCGGCGGATGCAGGCCATAGCCCTGGTCCCCCATCAGCGCCTCGCCGGAAATCTTCAGCATCACGCGGCTGTATCTGGTGGCTGTCTCCGCCATGGGACCCCTGCATTTCGTTTTCTTGATTGGACTGGGCCGCAAAATGTCGCAAAACCGCGGCAGGTTCAACCGGGGTTTCCAAGTGCAGACCGCCAGCATCTCGCGCGAGGCGCAGGTTCTGATCGCAGGCCCCACGGCCAGCGGCAAGTCGGCGCTGGCGATGGAACTGGCTGCACGCGACAACCGCCTGATCGTGAACGCCGATGCGCTGCAGGTCTATGCAAACTGGCGCATCCTGACTGCGCGCCCCACGCCCGCCGACGAGGCCGCCCAGCCCCATGCGCTCTATGGCCATGTCGCACACGACGCCCCATATTCGGTTGGCCACTGGCTGCGCGAAATCGCCGCGTTCCTTGACCGCCCCGTCGTGATCGTCGGCGGGACGGGCCTCAATTTCAACGCGCTCACCCGGGGGCTGGCCATTGTGCCCGAGATCCCGCCCGAAATCCGCGCCGAGGCCGACGCCCGCCGCGCCGCCGAAGGTCACGCGGGGCTTCTTGCCGAACTCGATCCCGCTACCGCCGCCCGGATCGACCGGCAGAACCCGGTTCGCGTCCAGCGCGCCTGGGAAGTGCTGCGCGCCACGGGCCGCGGCCTCGCCGCCTGGCAGGACGAGACGCCGGCACCGCTTCTGCCGCTGTCCCGCGTCGAGGCATTGGTCCTGATGCCAGATGTCGGCTGGCTGAACGCCCGCATCGACCGGCGCTTTCAGCAGATGCTGACCGAAGGCGCGCTTGACGAGGCGCGGGCTAACATGGGGGACTGGGATCCCAGGCGGCCGTCCGCGAAAGCCATCGGAGGACCGGAACTGATCGCGCATCTGCGGGGGGATACGACGCTGGACCAGGCCATCGAGGCGGCGACGCTGGCAAGCCGGCAATATGCCAAACGGCAGCGGACCTGGTTCAGATCGAACATGAGGGAGTGGCGTCGGGTTTCTCTTCCCTGACATGGGCTTGCACCCGGAAGTTGCAGCAATTTTCCGCTTATCCACAGCCTTTTGCACAGAAAAATGGAACATCCGTGGACAAGTCCGGGCCAGACCCCGGAAAATCGCTTGGGTTGTGGGCCGGGGCCTGCTTAACTGCGTCCGTCAGCGCCTCTGCCACGGGATCTGAGCGAAAATGCCCATTGCCACGCCTGCCTCGCAACTGCGTCTTGTCGCCATTCCCCGCCTCGCCTCCGGCGGCCGCTGGCGCGTCGAAGCCATGCGTGCCCTGTCGGAACCCTGCCTGCTCTGGTTCACCAAGGGTCAGGGCCGCATCACGATCTCGGGGGTGACGCGCGGCTATACGGCACATAATGCGATCTTCATCCCGGCGGGCGTCATGCACGGCTTCGAGGCAGGGGCGCAGGTTTTCGGCACCGCCGTGTTCTTCGGGCGCGATCCGAAGGTCGTCCTGCCCAAGACGCCACAGCATCTGCGCATCCGGGAAGTCCATGCGCAGCAGGAAGTGAACGTCCTGCTTGATTCGATCCTGCGCGAACTGGAAAGCGACACGCCCGCCCACGACCGCGCGACCGAGGCCTATGTCGGCCTCCTCGGCGTCTGGCTCGAACGCCAGGTGCGCAAGGCCGACCCGCTGGAGGCGCCGCGTCAGGACGCGACGCGCCGACTGGTGGCACGCTACACTGCGCTTCTCGAGCGTAACTTCCGCACCGGTATGAACGTCGCCGATTTCGCCGCTGCGCTGGGGGTGACACCCACCCATCTGACGCGCTGCTGCAACGCTGCCTGTGGGCGACCGGCCTCGGCGCTGTTGCAGGACCGCCGCATCTTCGAGGCCCGCAAGCTCCTCGCGGAAACGCGCATCCCCGTGGGCCGGATCGCGGAACAACTAGGCTTCAACTCGCCGGCCTATTTCACCCGCGCCTTCCAGCATGTGACCGGAAAGTCGCCGACCGCCTTCCGTCGCGCCGGCTGATCCGGACGCGGCAATCCGCGGTCTTTTTTCGACAAGCTCTTGTCGGAAACGCGATATCGATGGTCGAAAGCAGTCGTTGACGGATTGCCGAAAAACATGCGCAATGCAGGCAAGGGGTGCGTAGCCGTCTGGACGGACAAATTGGCCGGGTCATCGCGGTCAGGTCTGTCCAGAGGGCTGCCGACACCACCGCAAGCAAAGAAGAAACTCACAGGGAGACGATGATGAAGGACTTCAACACCGAACGCGACCTGCATCCGGCCGCGAGGATGTATGCCGGCGAATATGCCCAGGGCAAGCTCAGCCGGCGCGAGTTTCTGACCCGCACCACGGCGCTGGGTGTGTCGGCGATGGCTGCCTACGGTCTGATCGGCCAGTCTGCTCCGGCCCAGGCGCAGGAAGCCAAGGTCGGCGGCAGGATCCGCGTGGCGATGGAGGTCAAGGGCACCAAGGATCCGCGCCTCGCCGACTGGCCGCAAATCTCCAACATCTATCGCGGCTGGCTGGAATACCTGATCCAGTATAACAATGACGGCACCTTCGAGGGCCGGTTGCTGGAAAGCTGGGAAGCCAACGAGGACGCGACCCAGTACACGCTGAGGGTCCGCCCGGGCGTGACCTGGAACAATGGCGATCCCTTCACCGCCGACGACGTCGTGCGCAACTTCGCCCGCTGGACCGACGGCAACGTCGAGGGCAACGCGATGGCGTCGCGCTTCCCGGGCCTTGTGAACCCCGATACCAAGACCTTGCGCGATGGCGCCGTGGTCAAGGTGGACGACATGACCGTGCAGCTGAACCTGACCGCCTCGGACATTGCGGTGGTGCCGAACCTCGCCGACTATCCGGCCGCCGTGGTCCATTCCTCGTTCCAGGACGGCCAGGACCCCTCGACCAACCCGATCGGCACCGGGCCCTATGTCCCGCAGGAAGTCTCGGTCGGCCAGCGCGCGATCCTCGTGCGTGCGCCGAACCACAGCTGGTGGGGCGGCACCGCGCCTCTGGACGAGATCCACTACATCGACTTCGGCACCGACCCGGCCGCGATGGTCGCGCTGTTCTCCTCCGACGAGGTGGACGCCAACTATGAATCGGTCGGCGAATTCATCGACATCCTCGACGGCATGGGCCTGGTGAAGGAAGAGCTCGTCACCGCCTCGACCATCGTGGTGCGGATGAACTCGTCCTCGGACCTCTACAAGGACAAGGCCGTCCGCTCGGCGATCCAGCTGGCGGTCGACCCGAAGGTCGTGCTGGAACTGGGCTACAACAACCTTGGCGCCACCGGCGAGAACCATCACATGTTCCCGATCCATCCGGAATATCCGGAGCTGCCGCCACAGACGATCAACCCGGCCGGGCTGATGCCGGCGCTTGAGGCCGCGGGCCTGAAGGACGCCGAGTTCGAGGTGATCTCGCTGGACGACGGCTGGGAAGCGGCCACCACGGCGGCGGTGCAGGCCCAGCTCAAGGACGCGGGCATGAACATCAAGCATACGGTCATGCCGGGCTCGACCTTCTGGAACGACTGGCAGAAATACCCGTTCTCGTCCACGACCTGGAACCACCGCCCGCTTGCGGTCCAGAACATGAGCCTCGCCTACACCTCGACCGGATCGTGGAACGAAACCTCGATGGCAAACCCCGAATTCGACGCGCTGATGGCACAGGCCCTCTCGCTTGCGGATGCCGACAAGCGGCGGGAACTGGCCGCGAAGATGGGCACGATCCTGCAAGAGGAAGGCTATATCATCAACCCGTTCTCGCGGTCGCTGTTCAGCCACCACAAGGAAGGCTTCTCCGGACTGGCGCATCACCCGTCCTTCGAACATCACCACTACAAGTGGTCGATGGCCTGACCGGTCTGATCGGCTGAAAAAGACAGACAGGGGCGCGCATGCCGCGCCCCTGCCCGGGGGGGATCACACACAAGAGGACCGGCATGGGACTGTTCGTGCTCCGGCGGCTGGGAGTCATGCTCCTGACAGCCATTGCCCTGACCTTTGTGGTCTTCTACCTCACCAACCTGCCGCCCAACCTGGAAAAGCTGGCCCGCAGCGAAGGATCGGTGCGCATGACCGACGAGGCGGTGCAGGACTGGATCGCGAAGAACGGCCATTCCGGATCAGTCGTCCTGCGCTATGGCCAATGGCTTGGCGTGGTGCCGGGCTGGACCTACACCGACGAGAAGGGACAGTCGCGGGGCCGCTGCTTCCAGATCGGTCAGGACGCAGCCGCCGCGCCCCGTTTCTGCGGCATATTGCAGGGCAACTGGGGATATTCGACCTTCTTCAAGGCACCCGTCGCCTCGTCCCTGGGCGGCAAGCTGGCTGCCACCGGCTGGCTCATGCTGGCGGTGATGCTGGTGATGGTCCCGACCTCGCTGCTTTTGGGCGTCCTGTCGGGGATGCGCGAGGGCTCGGCGACCGACCGGACGCTTTCCACCTTCTCGATCGCCACCACGGCGACGCCGGAATATGTCTCGGGCGTGATCCTGGTCGCACTGCTTGCCACCGCATCGACCGGCCTCTCGCCACTTCTGGCCAGCTACGGGCTGATCGAGCCGAACAAGACCCTGTTCCTGGCCTCGGCGACCTCGGCGATGGACAAGATCACCTTCTGGAACTTCACCCTGCCGGTGATGACCATTGCGCTTTACGGCATCGGCTACATCGCCCGGATGACCCGCGCCTCGATGACCGAGGTGATGACGCAACAATACATCCGCACCGCCCGGCTGAAGGGGGTGCCCTTCCGCAGCGTGGTGCTGAAACATGCATTGCGCAATGCCCTGATCGCGCCCTTCACCGTCATCATGCTCCAGTTCCCCTGGCTTCTGAACGGGGTGGTGATCGTGGAAAGTCTGTTCAATTACAAAGGTTTCGGCTGGACCCTGGTGCAGGCGGCCTCCAACAACGACATCCCGCTCCTCCTGGCCTGCTCGGTCGTGGCGGTGGTGGTCGTCCTGCTGACGCAGCTGATCTCGGACATCGGCTATGTCTTTCTGAATCCTCGTATCCGGCTGGCCTGAGGGAGAGCGCGCATGGATCAGTTGACCTGGACCGGAACCGCGGGCGCCGTGCTTCTGCCCCTCCTGCAGGTGGCGCTGCTCGCGCTGGCCCTGGCTCTTGTCGCGCGGCTTCTCTTTGTGCTGGCGGGACTTGACGCCCCGCGCCTGCCGGGGCCGGACGGGACAGCCGCCGCCCGGATGCCGGGCGAATATGCTAGCCTCGCGATCCGCTACAGCTTCTTCGCAGCCCTCGTCGCGATCATCTGCATGCTTGCCGCCGGCGCGGTGATGCCGTCGCCGGTCGAGGCCGGGATCCTCGGCGCCATGGCGGTGCGCTTCTGGCCGGTCTGGGCGGCGCTGGCCGTAACCTTCGTCCTGTCGATCCGCTTTCGCCGCAAGCTGGGTCTTTACGGCAAGTTGTTCGATTCCACCGTGGGCATGATCGGCTTTGCCATCGTGATGTTCTGGGTCTTCACCGCGATCTTTGCCGATGTCATCGCCACCCATGATGCTTTCGCCCAGCTTTCCGGCCTGAAGAACAAACCCCCCGGCATCGCCGCACCTGACAGCGCCTATGGCTGGTATCTCCTGGGCGGAGACCATCTGGCCCGCGACGTGTTCAGCCGCATGGTCATGGGCGCGCGCGAGGTCCTGAAGATCGCGCCGGCCGCGACACTCTTCGCCTTCATGGTCGGGATCACTCTGGGCTTGCCGGCGGGCTACTTCGGCGGCCGGCTGGACACCGTGATCTCGTTTCTCGCAAACCTCGTCCTCGCCTTCCCGGTGATCCTGCTGTTCTACCTGCTGGTCACACCCGAGATCCGCAACACCGCCATCCCGGTCGTGCTGGCGGCGCTCCTGTTCATCTTCCCGATCGTCTTCCTGACGGTCCTGTTCAACAGCCGCTTCTACACCGACCCGACCAAGCGGAACATCTATGTCGGGCTGACGCTGCTGATCGGTCTCTGGGCCTATTCCGGCCTCGCCTTCAACCGCGATCCGCTGGGTGTCTGGTCGATGCAGCCGAACATGCTGAACGTCTTCGTCTCGGTCGTCTTCGTGAACTCGCCCGGCGTGTTCAGGATCGTCCGCGGCCTCGTGATGGACATCAAGGCGCGCGACTATGTGGCGGCCGGCCAGACCCGCGGCGAAGGCCCCTGGTACATCATGCTGTGGGAGATCCTGCCCAACGCGCGTGGCCCGCTGATCGTGGATTTCTGCCTGCGGATCGGCTACACCACGATCCTCCTCGGCACCCTTGGCTTCTTCGGTCTCGGCGTCTCGCCCGACAGCCCGGACTGGGGCTCCACCATCGACGACGGGCGCAAGCTTCTGAACCTTTTCCCCCATCCCGCCGTCACCCCCGCACTCGCCCTGATGAGCCTCGTCCTCGGCCTGAACCTCCTGGCCGACGGGTTGCGCGAAGAAAGCCTGAAGGATTGATGCCCGCCGTGCCGCCTCCCGCTTTCCCTTCCAAAATATCCCGCGGGGGTCCGGGGGTGTGAAACCCCCGGTCCGCCACCCGTCACAGGAGCAAGCCATGCCTGATTGGGACCCGACGCAGCCGATCCTGGAAATCGAGCATCTCTCGATCTCGTTCTTCACCCGCCTGCGCGAGATCCCGGCGGTGATGGATTTCTCCTGTACCGTCATGCCGGGCGAGGCGATGGGCCTTGTGGGCGAATCCGGCTGCGGCAAGTCCACGGTGGCGCTGGCGGTCATGCGCGAGCTTGGCAAGACCGGCCGGATCGTCGCGGGCTCGATGAAGTTCAAGGGTCGGGACCTCGCGACCATGGACGACGAGGAGTTGCGCCATATCCGGGGCAGTGAGATCGCAATGATCTATCAGGAGCCGATGGCCAGCCTGAACCCGGCGATGAAGATCGGTGCGCAGCTGGCCGAGGTGCCGATGCTGCATTCCGGAATGTCGAAGGACGAGGCGTGGAAGCTGGCCCGCCAGATCGTCGCCGACGTGCGCCTGCCCGACCCGGACCGCATCATCAACGCCTATCCGCATCAGCTTTCGGGCGGCCAGCAGCAGCGCATCGTCATCGCGATGGCGCTGATGGCCAAGCCGGCCCTCCTGATCCTCGACGAACCCACCACGGCGCTTGATGTGACGGTCGAAGCCGGGATCGTCGATCTGGTCAAGGACCTGGGCAAGAAATACGGTACCTCGATGCTGTTCATCAGCCACAACCTTGGCCTCGTCATGGATGTCTGCGACCGGATCTGCGTGATGTATTCCGGCGAGGCCGTCGAGACCGGCAGCGTCACCCAGGTCTTCGACAAGATGCGCCATCCCTACACCCAGGCGCTCTTCCGCTCGATCCCACTGCCGGGGGCCGACAAGAATGCGCGGCCGCTGATCTCGATCCCCGGCAATTTCCCGCTGCCCCACGAACGGCCGAAGGGCTGCAACTTCGGGCCGCGCTGCGACTATTTCGAAAAGGGCCTTTGCGACGAGGCGGACATCCGCATGGCGCATGTGCCCGGCGACGACCGCCACGACACGCGCTGCCTGCGCTGGCAGGAGATCGACTGGTCCGCCCCGCCCGCCAAACGCGCGGTGAAGGAAAAGGCCGCCATCGGCGATGTCGTCCTCAAGATGGAGGACCTGCGCAAGTATTACTCCGTCTCCACCGGGGCATTCGGCGGCGGGGCCTCGAAGGTGGTCAAGGCGAACGAAACGCTATCCTTCGAGGCGCGCGAGGGCGAAACCCTGGCCATCGTCGGCGAGTCGGGCTGCGGCAAGTCAACCTTCGCCAAGGTGCTCATGGGGCTGGAAACCGCGACCTCGGGCAGCATCATGCTGTTCGACGAGAACGTGCAGTCCACCCCGATCCAGAAGCGCAACACCGACACCGTCTCCCAGGTCCAGATGGTGTTCCAGAACCCCTTCGACACGCTGAACCCGTCGATGACGGTGGGCCGCCAGATCATCCGGGCACTGGAAATCTTCAAGTTCGGCAAGTCCGACGCCGAACGCCAGCAGCGCATGCTGGAGCTTCTCGACCTGGTGAAGCTGCCCCGCGCCTTCGCCGACCGGATGCCCCGTCAGCTTTCGGGCGGTCAGAAGCAACGGGTGGGCATCGCCCGTGCCTTTGCCGGCGGCGCCAAGGTGGTGGTTGCGGATGAGCCCGTTTCTGCACTGGACGTCAGCGTGCAGGCCGCCGTGACCGATCTCCTGATGGACATCCAGCGCGAGAACAGGACGACGCTTCTGTTCATCAGCCACGACCTGTCGATCGTCCGCTACCTCTCGGACCGGGTAATGGTGATGTATCTTGGCCATGTGGTGGAAATGGGCACGACCGACCAGGTCTTCTCGCCCCCCTACCACCCCTATACAGAGGCGCTCCTGTCGGCCGTGCCGATCGCCGACACCAAGGTGGTCCGCAAGCGCATCGTTCTGGAGGGCGACATCCCGTCGGCAGTGAATCCGCCGCCGGGCTGTCCGTTCCAGACCCGTTGCCGCTGGAAGTCCCGGGTCCCCGGCGGTTTGTGCGACCGCGAGGTGCCGCCGGTGCAGGTGCTCGAAGCCGGCCATCAGATCAAGTGCCACCTGTCCGCCGAAGTGCTGGCGACGATGGAGCCGGTGATCAAGATCGCGGCAGAGTGAGGCCGGCCGGCGCGGCTAGCCGAGGATCGCCTTGACGTAGGTCCTCGTCTCTTCGAAGGGCGGGATGCCGTCATGCTCCTCGACCGCGCCCGGCCCGGCATTGTAGGCGGCCAGAGCCAGCTCCCAGGTGCCGAACTTGTCGAACATCATCCGCAGGTACCGGGCTCCGCCCTCCAGGTTCTGTTCGGCATCGTTTATGTCCACACCCAGGATCTTGGCCGTCTCGGGCATCAGCTGTGCCAGCCCGGTCGCCCCCTTGACCGAGACCGCCACCGGGTTCCAGCCGCTTTCCTGCTGCACGAGGCGCAGGAACAGGTCTTCCGGGACGCCATGCTTGCGCGCCGCTGACCTGGCAACCTCGAGGTAGGCGCCCTTGTAGCTGCCGCGATAGGCGGGAATGCCCTTTGCCTCGGCGGTTTCCTCGCCCTTCTTGTACTTGGGTGTAAGCTTCACCGAGCCGCTGTACTGCCTGGACAGCTTCCTGTCGATCAGGTCGGACTGGGACTTGAAGATCGCGTTCCGCGACTTGGTGGACCCGGTGATGTTCAGCCCCTCGGCCAGCACCGCGCCCGGCATGCCAAGCGCAATGGCGGCGACCACGATGGTCCGACCGACGATCCGAAATCCGAAATCCACACTCACCCCGCCAGGAAGGCCCCTTGCACGATCCCGCAGACTATAGCCATGTCGCCGGAATTTTCCAGCCGCGATTTGTCCGGCCTTCCCGACCGTGCCCCACGGGCCCGACGGCTTGGTTGCAGCGGCGCGGAAGCACGCTATAGGTTTGTTAACCATCCGTGACGAAGCTCGTCCGGACAGCTGCAAGGGAGATTCGCATGGCGGGGTCGGTCAACAAGGTCATTCTCATCGGCAACCTCGGCCGCGACCCCGAGGTGCGCAGCTTCCAGAACGGCGGGAAGGTGGTGAACCTGCGGATCGCCACCTCGGAAACCTGGCGCGATCGCAACACGGGCGAACGCAAGGAACGCACCGAGTGGCATTCCGTCGCCATCTTCAACGAGGCGCTGGGCAAGATCGCCGAACAGTATCTGAAGAAGGGCTCGACCGTCTATATCGAGGGCTCGCTGGAGACCCGCAAATGGCAGGACCAGTCCGGGCAGGACAAGTATACCACCGAGATCGTCCTGCGGCCCTACAACGGAAACCTGACGCTTCTGGGCGGCCGCGACGGCGGGGCTGGTGGTGGCGCCGGCTACGACGATCGCGGCGGCTATGACGACAGCGGCATTGGCGGCGGACAGGGCGGTGGCTATGGCGGTGGCAGCTCGGGTGGCGGCCGTGGCGGCCTTGGCGGCGGGTCGTCATCGGGTGGCGGCGGCGGGCGGTCGGACATGGACGACGAGATCCCGTTCTGACACCGCTCCGGCAGCGGATCGGTGGCACTGGACCTTGACCGGAGCATTCCCTATATAATCGGTCAACATCCCGAATTGCCGAGACAGCGCCATGCAGGAACAGACTGAGGGCAAACCTCTGATCAGGCCCTCGACGACCGATCATCCGCTTTATCCGCAGATCGTCGAAGCCTGCCGCACGGTGTTCGACCCGGAGATCCCGGTGAACATCTTCGACCTCGGTCTCGTCTACACGATCGAGATCGGCAAGGAGAACGAGGTCGAGATCACCATGACCCTTACCGCCCCCGGCTGTCCGGTTGCGGGCGAGATGCCGGGCTGGGTCGCCAACGCGGTGGAGCCGCTGCCGGGGGTCAAGCAGGTGGACGTGAACATGACCTTCGACCCGCCCTGGGGCATGGACATGATGTCCGATGAAGCCCGGCTGGAACTGGGGTTCATGTAGGTATCAGGTCTCAGGACTTGATTGTTACATTTTAAAGCCCTATGACTTGATACCAACCCTATCAAGGCGTGGCACTTCATGTCCGTCCGTCCCGCAGCGGTTCTGACCGGCGATCTGGTCGCTTCGACCCGGCACCCGGCCGCCACTGTTGACCGAGCCATGCAGCACCTGCACGACACCGCCCGGGACATCGGCGTCTGGTGCTCGCCACCGCATGACACTCGCTTCACCCGGTACCGCGGAGACGGTTGGCAACTGGTCCTCGCGCAGCCGCATCATGCCTTGCGCGCCGCTGTCGTCCTTCAGGCCCGGCTCATCGCAATAGGCCTGCGGACCCGCATCTTCATTGGCATCGGCGCCATCGAGCGCAGCGGGACGGACAGTCTGGCAGATGCCTCGGGCGAGGCGTTCGAGAGATCGGGACGCGGGCTCGACGCGCTGGGCGATGCCTCGACCCTTGGCATCGACGGATCCGGCGTCACACCGGAAGATCAGATGATTGCCGACCTCCTTGGCGAACGGATCGGGCGCTGGACGGGGCCGCAGGCCGAAGCGGCGGCACACCTGCTGGCATCCGTGGAAAAGGTCCGCACCCTGTCCGATATCGGCGCCCGACTGGGCATCAGCCCGCAAGCCGTGAATGATCGCGTCCGTGGAGCAGGCTGTCCGACCATCGCATCCGTGCTGCGTCGGTGGGAGGCTCGCAAGGCGCGCGGTGGATGGGGGGGCACCCGATGACCGAGACCTTCATCGCCCTTCTCTTCGCCCATACGCTGGCCGATTTCGTGTTCCAGACCAACTGGATGGTCGCCAACAAGCACAGTCCGCTCGCCCTGGGCCTGCACGCGGCCGTGGTTCTGGCGACAGCAATCGCCGCGACCGGAACCCTGCATCCTGCCCTTCTGGTGCTGGCCCTCGTCCACATCGCGATCGACGTCGGCAAGCTGATCCTGACCCGGACCTGGGCGAAGGCAGGCGGCCTTGCGCTCTTCCTGATCGACCAGGGCCTGCACCTTGCTACCCTGCTTGCCCTGGCCTTCTGGCTGCCGGGGCTCTGGGCCGGCGGGCTCTGGGCGCCCGGGGCCATCGTGACCGGCGACGACAGCGGTATCCTGGGCACGGGTCTCTGGTCCGAGGCGGCACCGCTGCCAGTCAGCCAGCTTCCCGCGCTGATGGTGCTGACCACCGGATTCATTCTCGCCACGCGCGCCGGCGGCTTCGCGGTCGGCCTCTTGATGCGACCCTTCGCCGACAGCTTGCCGGGCAGAACGGCCGTCGAGGGCTTGCCCGGCGCGGGGCGGGTGATCGGGCTCTTGGAACGCGGGCTGATCTTTGTCCTCGTCCTGATCGGCCAGCCGCAGGGCGTGGGCCTGCTGATGGCCGCCAAGTCGATCCTGCGCTACGGCGCGCTGAAGGAGGACAGGGAGCTGTCCGAATATGTCATCATCGGCACGCTTGCCTCGTTCGGCTGGGCGCTCGTCGTCTCTTACGCGACCCTCGCCGGGCTGGCTGTCCTGCCCAGGCTTGGAATTCTGCCCGCGACGCCCTAGATTAACGGCAAAGGAGTCATGTGATGTTCGGCATTCCCAGCAAGGCCGCCGTTACCCTTACACCCTCTGCCGCGGGCCAGATCCGGCGCCTCATGCAGCGCGAGGGCAGTCAGGGCCTGCGCATCGGCGTGAAGAAGGGCGGCTGTGCCGGCATGGAATACACCATGGAATATGTAACGTCGGTCAACCCGCTGGACGAGGTGGTGGAACAGGACGGCGCCCGGGTCATGATCGCCCCCATGGCGCAGATGTTCCTGATCGGCACCGAGATCGACTACGAGACCGGGCTGATCGAAAGCGGCTTCAAGTTCCGCAACCCGAACGTGGTCGAAGCTTGCGGTTGCGGTGAATCGATCAAGTTTCGCGACGCCCCCGGGGCCTGACTCTGGTCTGCCCGGCCAGCACCTGCTTACAAACGCTGTGTTGCCGATCCGTGGCCTTTTCCTTTCCGCCGCTACAGGCTAGGCGTGTTCCGACCGAACGAGGAACCGACCGATGAAGAAGCTCGCCGCAGGAAACTGGAAGATGAACGGCACCATGGCCTCGCTGGCCGAGGTGACGGCCCTTCTGGACGCGCATCCCCGACCGACCTGCGAAATGCTGCTCTGCCCGCCCGCGACGCTCATTGCCGCCATGGCGGCGCAGGTGCGGGGCACGGCGCTGAAAGTCGGCGCGCAGGACTGCCACCCAAAGCCGCAGGGTGCCCATACCGGTGACATCTCGGTCGCCATGCTGCGCGATGCCGGGGCGACCCATGTCATCGTCGGCCATTCCGAACGCCGCACCGACCATGGCGAGACCGATGCCCTGGTTCGCGCCAAGGCCGAGGCGGTGGTGGATGGCGGCCTGACCGCCATCGTCTGCATTGGCGAGACCGAGGCCGAGCGCGACGCGGGCAAGACGCTGGCCGTGATCGGCAACCAGATCGACGGCTCGATCCCCGGCGGGGCGACGGCGGCGAACCTCGTCGTGGCCTACGAACCGGTCTGGGCCATCGGAACGGGCCGCACCCCGACCCTCGCCGAGATTGCCGAGGTGCATGGCTTCCTGCGCGGCCGTCTGCGAGGGCTGATCGGGGCCGAGGCCGAGAAGGTCCGCATCCTTTACGGCGGGTCGGTCAAGCCGTCGAATGCCTCTGAAATCTTCGCCGTGCCGCATGTCGACGGGGCGCTTGTCGGGGGCGCCAGTCTGAAGGCCGTCGATTTCGGCGCGATCGTCGAGGCGCTCTCTGCCGCCTGACGACATGGCCTGTCGCTGATGGATCAGCCCGCGCCGGCGCTAGCGCCTAGCTTTCCCGAATGACCGCGATTTCCCCAGAAGCGCGCCGGTCGGTCCTGACCGCCAACCTGATCTGCCTGGCCTCGATGGTGGTCTGGGCCGCAGGCTTGCCTGCCGCCGACCTGATCATCCCGCACATGCCGCCGATCGCGCTTACGGCCGCCCGCACAAGCCTTGCGGCGCTCGTCCTCCTGCCCTGCTGGATCGCGGTCGAGGGTCTTGGCACCGTGACCCGCGCCAACTGGGCGCGCGGGGCCTGGGTCGGCTTCATCACGCTGGGCCTCGCCTCGTTCTTCGTCATCATCGCCCTGCAGTTCAACGATCCTGTCACCGTGGCCATCGTCTCGGCCGCGATGCCCGTCGTCGGCATCCTCCTGGAATGCCTCGCCGACAAGCGCCCCCTCACCCGCGCGCTGGCCATCGGGCTTGTCCTGTCGCTGGCGGGCGGCCTGATCGCGGTCGGCGGGGCCGAGGGCAAGGTCGATCTCGGCCTCGGTGTCCTCGCCGCACTGGCCTCGGTCACGCTCTACACCTGGGGCTCGCGCGAGACGGTGAAGGCGCTGCCGGACCTCTCACCCCTCGGCCGGGTCGCAATCACCGTTGCCGGTTGTGCCATGGTTGCGCTGATCGCAGCACTTGGCGACGGGCTGGTCCGCGGCAACTGGCCGGACTGGGCCGCCATCGGCCCGGCCGAGTTCGGGGGGCTGGCACTTTTCGGCATCGGCTCGATGGCGGTCAGCCAGCTTCTGTGGATCATCTCGGTCGGTCGCATCGGCATCGGTGCGGCCTCGATGCACATGAACGCGGTGCCGTTCTACGTCATGCTGATGGTGTTCCTCCTCGGCGGCCCCTGGAACTGGGGCCAGACGCTCGGCGCGGTGATCGTCGTGACCGGCGCCCTGATCGCCCAGGGGCTGATCGCCCCGGGCCTCTCCTCCAGACCCCGATGATGCAGACGCTTTCCCAGTCTCCCACCGACCCCGCTTTCGTGCAGGATCCCTATCCGTTCTACGAACGCGCCCGCGCGCTTGGTCCCTTCTTCCGCTGGGAGGACTACGGACTTATCTGCACGGGCAACTCCGCCGCCGTCAACGCGATCTTCCGCGACCGCCGCTTCGGGCGCGAGCCGATCGAGCCTCCGGTCATCCCGCCGCACCTGGCACCTTTCTACGCGGTCGAGGCCCATTCCATGCTGGAGCTGGAGCCGCCGCGCCATACCCGGCTGCGCAACCTTGTCCTGCGCGCCTTCACCTCGCGCCGGATCGCAGGGCTCGCCCCGGACATCACCCAGCTTGCCGAAGAGCTGATCGGCGCCTTCCCCTCGGGCGAATTCGACCTCCTGCAGGCCTTCGCCCAGCCCCTGCCCGTCCGCATCATCGCCCGCCTCCTGGGCGTGCCCGAGGAAATGGCCCCCGACCTCCTGCGCTGGTCGAACGCGATGGTCGGCATGTACATGGCCGGTCGCACCCGCGCGGTCGAGGATCGCGCCGTGGCCGCCACCGAAGCCTTCGTCGCCTTCCTGCGCGGCTACATCGACCAGCGTCGCGCCAGCCCTGCCGATGACCTCATCACCCAGCTGATCGCCGCCGAGATGGAGGGCGAGCGCCTGACGACCGACGAGCTCATCTCGACCTGCATCCTGCTTCTCAACGCCGGGCACGAAGCGACCGTCCACACCATCGGGAATGGTGTAAAGGCGCTGCTCGAATCCGCCACGCCCCCGACCGCGCTGGCCCGCGATGCCGTCGAGGCCACGGTCGAGGAGATCCTCCGCTTCGACCCCGCGCTGCACATGTTCACCCGCTGGGCCTACGAGGACGTGGAGGTCATGGGCCACACCTTCCACCGCGGCGACCAGGTGGGCCTCCTCCTCGCCATGGCCAACCGCGATCCCGGCGTCTGGGAGAAGCCCGCCCGCTTCGACCCGACCCGCCCGCCGAAACCCCTGGCCACCTTCGGCGCGGGCCTGCATTTCTGCGTCGGCGCCCCGCTTGCCCGTCTCGAACTCCAGATCGCCCTGCCGATCCTGTTCCGCCATTGCCCCCACCTGACCCTGGCCGAGCCGCCGCGCCATGCCGACGTGTTCCACTTCCACGGCCTGCGGCAACTCATCGTCCGCCGCTGACCTGCCCTTGCTCTTTTCCCAAATACTCTCAGGGGGTGCGGGGGCAGACTGCCCCCGCTGGCCGAACCTGGGTCACAGCGGCAGCACTGTCGTCGACTTGATCTCCTCCATGCTGAGCAGCGCGGTCACGTTGTAGATCTTCACCTCGGAAATCAGCGCCTGATAGAACGTGTCATAGGCCCGCGCGTTCTTCACCCGCACCTTCAGGATATAGTCGATATCCCCCGCCAGCCGGTGCGCCTCCAGCACCTCGGGCCGCTCGCGCAGCGCCTTCAGGAACTTGCGCTGCCACTCTGCCTCATGCTCCGCGGTGCGGATCAGGACGAAGAAGCAGGCCTCCAGCCCCAGCGCCTCGGGATCCAGGATCGCCGTCGTCCGGGTGATCACCCCGTGCTCGCGCATCCGGCGGATCCGGTTCCAGACCGGCGTCTTGGACGAGCCCACCTTGCGCGCGATCTCGTCCAGCGACTGCTCGGCATCCCCTTGCAGTTCCGACAGGATTTTCCTGTCCAGCTCGTCCAGCGCGGCACCCATCCCCGAATTCTCCCCTTTCCCGGAACACACGTTCTCAACAGGACCAGTATCGGAACAATCGTCCTTATCTGCAAGCACATCTGGCTCCTTAGGGGGAAAATATTCTATATTCGAGGCGTAGTTCCAGACCGTCGAGGGCATCATGAGCCGCCGCTTCACTCCGAAGATCGTCACCGCCAACCGCTTGCGCGAAGGCGATGTCGTCTATCTGAAGGCAGACGACAGCTGGTCGCCCTTCCATCACGAGGCCGAGCTGATCGAGGACGAGGCCCACGCCCAGATGCGTCTGCTGCATGCCAACGCGCAGAAGCTGGCCATCGTCGGCGCATATCTGGCCGATGCGCGCCCCGGCCCGAACGGCCCCGAACCCACCCATTTCCGCGAGGAATTCCGCACCCGCGGTCCCTCGAACTATCACCACGGCAAGCAAGCCGATTTCGCGGGCTGACCAGATGTATTCCTATTCCGATTTCGACGAAGCCTTCGTCCGCACCCGCGTCGCGCAGTTCTCCGGCCAGGTCGAGCGCCGGCTGGACGGCAGCCTGACCGAGGACGAGTTCCGTCCGCTCCGCCTGATGAACGGGCTCTACCTCCAGCTTCACGCCTACATGCTGCGGGTGGCGATCCCCTATGGCTCGCTGTCACCGCGCCAGATGCGGCAACTGGCCTACATTGCCGATACCTGGGACAAGGGCTACGGCCATTTCACCACCCGGCAGAACATCCAGTTCAACTGGCCGAAACTGCCGGACGTGCCCGCGATCCTCTCGGCACTTGCCGATGTCGAGATGCATGCGATCCAGACCAGCGGAAACTGCGTGAGGAACGTCACCGCCGATCATTTCGCCGGCGCCGCCGCCGACGAGATCGCCGATCCACGTCCCTACGCCGAGCTTCTGCGCCAGTGGTCCACCGACCACCCGGAATTCCAGTTCCTGCCGCGCAAGTTCAAGATCGCCATCACCGGCTCGCCCAATGACCGAGCCGTGACCCGCGCCCACGACATCGGCCTGCGCATGGTCCGCAATGCGGCCGGAGAGCCGGGCTTCGAGGTCATCGTCGGCGGCGGCCTCGGCCGGACCCCGATGATCGGCGTCACTGTCCGCGACTTCCTTCCCGAGGCCGACCTGCTGCCCTACGTCGAGGCCGTCCTCAGCGTGTACAACACGCTTGGCCGGCGCGACAACAAGTACAAGGCACGGATCAAGATCACCGTCCACGAGACCGGCAAGGAAGAGATCACCCGGATGATCGAGGCCCGCTTTTCCGAGTTGCGCCCGCTTTTCGGCGGCGCCGACCAGAAGCTGCTGGCCGAGATCCGCCAGGCCTTCGCCCCCCCCGCGTTTCGCAACGCTCCGGTGGATGCCTATGACGCCTTCTACAAGGCAGACCCGGTGTTCCGTGCCTGGGCCGACACCAACCTGACCCGGCATCGCAACGACCAGTATTCCATCGTGACGATCAGCCTAAAGGCCCACGGCAAGACGCCGGGCGACGCCACCAGCGACCAGATGCGGCTCATTGCCGATCTTGCCGAAAAGTATGGCCATTCCGACCTGCGCATCAGCCACGAACAGAACGTCATCCTGCCGCATGTCCACAAGTCGGACCTGCCGGTCCTGCATGCCCAACTGTTGAAGGCGGGCCTTGGCACCGCAAATGTCGGCCTCCTCAGCGACATCATTGCCTGCCCCGGCATGGACTATTGCGCATTGGCGACCGCCCGCTCGATCCCGGTGGCACAGGAACTGGCGACCCGTTTCGAGGCGTTGAAGCTGGAACGCGAGATCGGTCCCTTGAAGATCAAGATCTCGGGCTGCATCAACGCCTGCGGCCACCACCACGTCGGCCATATCGGCATCCTGGGCCTCGACCGGGCGGGGGTGGAGAACTACCAGATCACCCTGGGCGGTGACGGCACCGAGGATATGGTGATCGGCGAAAAGACCGGACCGGGCTTTGCCTACACCGAGATCGTGCCCGCCATCGAACGCATCCTGCGAGCCTATCTGGACCTGCGGCTGGAGCCGTCGGAAACCTTCCTGCAAGCCTACAGGCGCGTCGGGATGGAGCCGTTCAGGGCCGCGCTCTACGGGGCAGAAAGGGAACGGGATGCCGCGTGACGCCGCTTTGACCGGGCGCCACGAAGGCCCGGTGGCCGAGCGCGTGGCCGCGCTGAACGCGCGCTACAGGCATCATTCGGCGACTGCCGTCCTGGAACATGCGCTTGGGGACGACGATCTGGGCCGGGTGGCGCTGGTCTCGTCCTTCGGGGCAGAATCCGTCGTGCTGCTGCACCTTGTCTCGGTCATCGCGCCCGAAACCCCGGTGTTGTTCATCGACACGCGGATGCTGTTTCCCGAAACGCTCGACTATCAGCGCGAACTGGCCGAGAAACTGCACCTGTGCGACATCCGCACCATCCGGGCAAACCCGGCGCGGGTCGGTTTCGAGGATCCGGACGGGACCCTCCACCAGTTCAACACCGACGCCTGCTGCGCGGTGCGCAAGGTGGAGCCGCTTGAACGCGCGCTGGCCCCCTTCGACGGTTGGATCACCGGTCGCAAACGGTTCCAGAACGCGGACCGCGGCACGCTCGACTTCTTCGAGAACGAGGGCGACTTCCGGATCAAGGTCAACCCGCTGGCGCATTGGGGTCGCGAAGATCTCGAGGAATACATGGTCGAAAACCGTCTGCCCCGGCATCCTCTGGTCGCCAGGGGCTACCCATCCATCGGCTGCGCGCCCTGCACCAGCCCGGTGAAGCCCGGCGAGGACCCGCGCGCCGGGCGCTGGCGCGGGCAGTCGAAAACCGAGTGCGGGATCCATTTCATCGACGGCAAGGCCGTGCGAGCCCCGAAGGAGAACGCGGCATGAGCGTCACTGTCACCGATGCGGGCTTTGGTCCCGCCACTCAAGCAGGGGTCGCCTCCCTTGCCGATCTGGCCGGGCAAAGTGCCGTGGACCTGTCCAGTACCGATGATCCGGCCGCGCTGGCCGGGCATCTCGACCGGCTGACGCTGATCCGCGTGGCTTTCCCCGCCTTCAACGACGGCCGCGGCTTCACGATCGCCCGCCGTCTGCGCGAGATGGGCTATCGGGGGCAACTGCTGGCGTTGGGGCCGGTGCTCGCCGACCAGTATGCCATGCTGCGCCGGGTAGGGTTCGACGGGGCCGAGATCCCGGACGAGATCGCTGCCCGCCAGCCTGTCGATCAGTGGCTGTTCCGCGCCGACTGGCAGGCGCATCACTATCAGGCGCGGCTGCGCGCCTGACTTCCGCCTGATCTGAATCAAAGCTAAGGAAGGATAGCCGGTCTAAGGCCGGACCGATCCACATGACCGAAACGAGCCTGATGACCGAAGCCAGCCCCGTCGCCGCCAAGCCGCATCTGCCGGACGCCCAGACCGTGACCCAGGTCACGCACTGGACCGACCGGCTGTTTTCCTTCCGCGTGACCCGTCCGCAGAGCTTGCGGTTCCGATCGGGCGAGTTCGTCATGATCGGGCTGCTTGACGATCGCGGCAAACCGCTGCTGCGGGCCTATTCCATCGCCTCGCCTGCCTGGGACGAGGAGCTGGAGTTCTACTCGATCAAGGTGCCGGACGGGCCGCTGACCAGCCGGCTTCAGCATATCCGGCCCGGCGACGAGATCATCCTTCGGCCCAAGCCCGTGGGAACGCTGGTCCACGACGCGCTGCTGCCGGGCAAACGGATCTGGTTCCTGGCCACCGGCACCGGCATCGCCCCCTTCGCGAGCCTGATGCGCGAGCCGGAAACCTACGAGAAATACGATCAGGTCATCATGATGCACACCTGCCGCGAGGTGGCAGAACTGGAATATGGCCGGCAGCTGGTCGAGAGCCTGAAGGACGACCCCCTGATCGGCGAGATGGTGGGCGACAAACTGATCTACTACCCGACCACCACCCGGGAATCCTTCCATCACACCGGACGGGTGACGGACAACCTGTCATCGGGCAAGGTCTTTGCCGATCTCGGCCTGCCGAAGATGAACCCGGCCGAGGACCGGGCGATGGTCTGCGGGTCCCTGGCCTTCAACATCGACGTGAAGGCGATCCTGGAGGGGTTCGGGCTGCGCGAGGGGGCGAACTCGGACCCGAAGGAATTCGTGGTCGAAAAGGCCTTCGTCGGGGACGGGATCTGACCAGTGTCCACGGTGGACAAAT
Organism: Tabrizicola sp.; assembly: GCA_046294075.1. Lineage (GTDB taxonomy): Bacteria > Pseudomonadota > Alphaproteobacteria > Rhodobacterales > Rhodobacteraceae > Tabrizicola. The sequence goes on from JBKBJC010000001.1 coordinate 74,381, forward strand.
CGGGTTAAATATTCAATATCAATGGGCTAGCGGACCGCATTAAGCTGGTCTTAACCCAATGGTAAAGGCCGCAGGAACCATCCTGCGGCCTTCGTTCCTTCGGGCATCGGCCGAAGATCACATGCCAAGTGCGGTCTTGACCTGCGCGATGGTGTCGGCGACCAGCGCCGGGTTGGCCTTGGCGGCCTCGACGGCGGTCTTCAGGGTCGCCTTGGTCGCATCGTCGAGCGAGGAGCCGTCGATCAGCGCCACGACGGACTCGGCGTTGAAGTTCGCCGGGTCGAGAGCGGCAGCGGCGTCGGTGACGGCCTGGGCAGCATCGGTTGCGGCTTCGGTTGCGGCCTGGGTGGCCTCGGTCGCAGCTTCGGTGGTGGCCGCGGCGGCGGCAGCAGCCTCGTCGGCGGCCTTCTGGGCGGCGGCGGCGGCCTCTTCGGCGGCCTTTGCAGCGGCTTCTTCTGCCGCCTTCGCGGCGGCCTCGGCCTCGGCCTGAGCCTTGGCGGCGGCAGCGGCGGCTTCCTGCGCAGGTTTGTAGCTGAACTGGTAGTAGCCGCCAGCAGCCAGAAGGACGACGATGGCGCCGATGATTACGGTTCTGTTCATGTCAAATACTCCTATGGCCGGAGCCCCGGGTCCGGATGCGGGTCATATGGCAGTTTGTCCCGGCAATGAAAAGACTGCGGGCATGGCGAGGGGCGAAAATCCCCCAGAACCGCGGAAAACTTGGGAAAGTGCCGCCCATCCGGGTTGCGAAGCCGTCCGCGCTCGCCTAGATTGCCGCCGCAAATTCAACCATCAAAGGACGACTGCCATAGCCCGCAGACCCCACAATGCCCCGCCGCAACGCGAAACCGGTCCCCGCATCAACGACCGCATCCGCGCTCCGGAAATCCGCCTGATCGGCGCGGATGGCGAGAATGTCGGGGTCGTTACCCCGGCCCGGGCGATGCAGATGGCCGAGGATGCCGGACTGGACCTGGTGGAGATCTCGCCGACCGCCGTTCCACCGGTCTGCAAGATCATGGACTTCGGCAAGTTCAAGTACGAGACGCAGAAGCGCGAGGCCGAGGCGCGCAAGAAGCAGAAGATCATCGAGATCAAGGAAATCAAGTTCCGCCCGGGCACCGACACGCATGACTATGACGTGAAGATGCGCTCGGTGCTCAAGTTCCTTGGCGAAGGCGACAAGGTGAAGGTCACCCTGCGCTTTCGCGGCCGCGAGATGGCGCACCAGGAACTGGGGCTGGAGCTTCTGAACCGGGTTGCGGCCGATGTGGGCGAGGCGGGCAAGATCGAAGCCATGCCGAAGCTGGAAGGCCGGCAGATGGTGATGATGGTCGCACCGAAATAGCCGCATCCGGACCACGAACCGGATTTGGGGCCGCGCTCTGCCGGGTGCGGCCCCAAGTGTTCCGCGGGCCGGCATCCGGCGCGGCGTCAGTCCCGTGCCTCGCGCGGGCGTCCGCGCTGGGGAATTTCCTTCAACAGCCCGCCAACGCCCATCGCCGCGATGTCCGCGGCCGTGACCGGAACGCCGCAGACCAGCCGCTCCATCACCCAGTCGGCCCCGTTCAGCGCCGGGCTGCGCACGCAGCCGGGCAGGCCAATCACCGGGATACCGGACAGGCTGCCGAGGAACAGCAGGTTTCCGGGATCAACCGGCATGCCGAAGCGGTCCACCCTTCCCCCTGCCCGGCAGACCGCTTGCGGCGCGACATCATGCGGATCCGATGTGGCCGATGCGGTGAGGATCAGGATCAGCTCGGCCCCGGCGACGCCGGCAAGGGCAGAGGCCAGATCGGCCTCGCGGTGCGGGCTGTGTCGGTGTTCGGTCAGCCTTGCGCCAAGGGCGGCAAGGCGCCGGGTGATGGCCTCGGTGCCAAGTGGTCTGGCATCCGAGTCCGTATGGGTCTCGACCAGGGCGACCCGGGTCAGCCGGGCGGGATGCAGGCAAAGCGCACCAGCCCCGGCAGCGCAGGCGGCGGCGACCGAGGATTGCGCCACGCCATAGGCGATGACCTTCACGGTGGCCGCCATTTCCCCCGCCGCAAGCCGCTGCCAGCGCGGGACGGTGGCCAGGGTCAGCATCGGATCGGCGGCGTTCAGCGCGTTGACGCGGTCGGTGGCGACCTCCAAGAGCCCTGCGGTGCGGGCGTGCAGGTTCACCCGTCCGGTGCCGACGGGGCGCAGGTCCAGACCCGCCGCTTCCGGGTCGGGCACCAGGGCCCGGGCGATGGCTAGGGCGGCCGCATCCTCGTGCAGGTCGGTTGGGTCAAGGCGGGCGACGATGACATCGCGGTGGCCGGCGGCGGCCAGCCGGGCAATGTCTTGGGGTCCGAGGAAGCAGCCCTTGCGCAGCCGGCCTTCGGGCAACGTCACGGAATGGGCGAGGATCGCACCGCGGGCCTGCGACAGGGGAACCGGGCCGAAGCGCATCAGGTCCGCAGGGCTTCGGTGATCTGCGCCATGATGGACACGGCGATCTCGGCCGGCGTCCGCGCCCCGATGTCCAGGCCGACCGGGGCATGGATCCGGGCGATCTCTTCGGGCGAGAAGCCGGCCTCGGCCAGCCGTTCGACGCGACGCGCATGGGTCTTCTGCGAACCAAGGGAACCCAGGTAGAATGCTGGAGAGCGCAGGGCGAAGCGGATCGCCGGATCGTCCAGTTTCGGATCGTGGGTCAGGGTCACGATGGCGGTGCGGGCGTCGGGCTTCAGCGCGGCGAGCGCCTCGTCGGGCCAGTCGTCCAGAATGGTCTCGCCGGGAAACCGCGCGTCCGACCCGAAGGCGCCGCGGGGGTCGATCAGGGTGGGGGCATAGCCGCAGGTGCGGGCGATCGACAGGAGAGGCTGGGCGATGTGCACCGCGCCGACGACGATCAGGCGCAGGGGCGGGTTGTGGATGGCGATGAAGCGGCCGTCCTCCTCCATCCCCGAGCGGTCGGACTTGAAGCGGGCGTCGGCTGCGGGGTCCTCTCCCGGAGTGACGAGGCGGCGGGACCAGGTTGCCGCGGTGGTGACCAGCGCGACGGCGCAGGCGTCGGCGCGGGCGGCGACCAGCTCGGCAAGGAGAGCCTCCGGCAGCGCCTCGGCGCCTTCGCCGACGGGTTCGACCAGGACGCGGATCGTGCCGCCACAGGCAAGGCCTGCGGCGAAGGCTGTCTCGTCCGAGACGCCGAAGGCCAGCACGCGGGACTTGCGGTCGGCAAGCGCGTCAAGCGCCTCGGTGACGACGGCGCCCTCGACGCAACCGCCGGAAACCGAACCGACCATGTCTCCGGCCCCGGAGATCGCAAGCTGGCTGCCGGCCTGACGCGGGGCGGAGCCCCAGGTCTCGATCACGGTGGCAAGGGCTGCGCCCACGCCCAAGCGATGCCAGGCAAGGGCGGCTTCGGGGATCTGGTCATGGGAGGGTTTCGTCATGCGCCGGAGTATGCGTCCGGCCGCGGGGGGATGCCACAGAAATGAACGCGCCGCGGAGGGTCCCGCGGCGCGACTTTGGTAGGGGGATCAGCGGATCGTGGCGGTCCGCAGCAGGGGCGTGATGACCCGGACCTCGACCCGGCGGTTGCGCGGCTCGTTCGCCTGGGTGTCGATCAGCAGTTCCGTTTCGCCGTATCCCTGCACGACCATGTTCTCCGGCGGGATGTCGAAGTATTCGGTCAGCGCCAGCGCAACCGATTCCGCCCGGCGGTCGGAGAGCGCGAGGTTCATCGCCGCCTTGCCGGTCGCGTCGGTGTGGCCCTCGATCAGGAAGATCTCGCGCGGGTTTTCCGCCAGAAGGTCCTGCATCAGCCGGCCGAGATCGGCGAGGTTGCGCGCCTGCTGCGGCGCCACCGCGGCAGAGCCGGAGGCGAAGGTGACCGGCGTCACGTCCAGCGTCGCGGCCAGCGCCCGCACCGCCGGGATCTCGCGGATCTGGCGCAAGCTGAAGGTCCGGCCCACCCGTTCCGCCTCGATCCGGGCCAGTTCGCGCTTCAGGGCGATGTCCTGGTCCTTGGACGAGATCACGATGCGCTTCTGCGGGCGCGGCAGGTCGCGGACGATGATCGGCTCTTCCTCGACCAGATCGTCGATCAGGATGACCTCGCGGCCAAGCCCGTCATAGGTTGCCCGGCGCAGCACGCGACCGGTCGCGTCGCGGATCGTCACCACCTGGGTCCCGTCGGCGCGTTCGACGATGGTGCGGGTCGAGCCGTCCTTGAAGGTCTCGGTCCGCACGGTCGAGCCGGGGCGGCGGATGACGGTGTCGTCGTCCTTCAGCACCCGGTAGGTGCCGTCGGGTTGCAGCACGATCACCCGGTCGCCGGTGTTCGAGACGACGCGGGCCTCCTGCGGGCCCATCGTCGAGACGGTGGTGTCAGTGGCTGCAGCGCGGTTGTTCTTGATGATCGCGCCGACCGCCAGAGCGCCCAGAACCAGCAAGCCCGCCTTTTCGAGGTCCGACAGCCCGCTCTTCTTGCCTTCGGCCAGGGCCACCGGAGGCGCGGCGAACTCCTGCGCCGAACTGCGCGCGTTGGCATCGGTGATCGTTTCGGTCACGGTTGCCACCAGATTTGCCGGATCGGCCTCCAGGATCGGGGTGGCGCCCTCGGCCTGCGGGCTGGCCGTCACCAGTTCGGCGGCGGCAATCGCGGCAGGATTGATCGCGGTCGGATCGCTGGTCAGGAGATCGGTCAGGCTTTCGACTTCGGTTTCACTGACCACGGGCGCATCAACCGGCACGACCTCGACCGCGGGATCGGGTGCGGCGACCTTCAGGCCGGCAGCAGGATCGACAACCTCGCCTTCAGGCGTGATGGCCAGTTCGGCCTCGGCCGCGGCAAGCGCGGCAGCGGCGGCCTCGGGATCGACGACTTCGCCCGTGGCCTGGTCAATGATCGCGCCTTCAGGGACAGGCTCGGCGGCTGGAGGCTCGGCGGCTGCATCCTCGGCCGGGGCCGCGACCAGCGGCTGCTCGCCACCGGACGTCTCGGCATTGGCCGCGGCTTCGGCGGCAGCGGCCTCTGCGGCGGCCTGCTCTTCGGCAGCCCTGGCGGCAGCTTCCGCCTCGGCCTGAGCGGCGGCTTCGGCCGCAGCGGCCTCGGCGGCGGCCTGCTCTTCGGCAGCCCTGGCGGCAGCTTCCGCCTCGGCCTGAGCGGCGGCTTCGGCCGCAGCGGCTTCGGCGGCGGCCTGCTCTTCGGCAGCCCTCGCGGCAGCTTCCGCCTCTGCCTGAGCGGCGGCTTCGGCCGCAGCGGCCTCGGCGGCGGCCTGCTCTTCGGCAGCTCTGGCGGCAGCTTCCGCCTCGGCCTGAGCGGCGGCGGCGGCGGCCTGGGCCTCGGCTTCGGCCTGGGCCTGCGCGGCGGCCTCCGCGGCGGCGGCGGCTTCGGCCTCGGCGGCGGCCCGGGCTTCGGCTTCCGCCTGAGCAGCCGCAGCGGCGGCTTCGGCGGCCATCGCTTCGTCCAGCTTCATCCTTTCGATGATCGCTTCCAGATCGCAAGGCGCCTCGGCGGTCGGCGTGCAGAGCACGGTGCCATCATCGGCGGTCACCGAGCCATCCTCGTTCAGCACCTGCGCGAAGGCGGGCATCGTGCCCATGGGGCTGATCGCGACCGACAGGGCCGTCGACAGGGCGGTGGTGGAAACCAGAAGCTTTCTCATTACCAGTCCTCATTCTAGGAGCATGGGATAACCGCGTCGCCGCGACCCGGTTCCCGAATTGCCCGGCCATTCTAACAAAGCGAGGTTCTGCGTGATATGCGATATCAGCAGCCTGTCGGGCGATATCCTGCGCGGAGCCCCGCCTATTGCCGGATCAACGCAAGCAGCCGGTCGCGTTCGCCATGGTCGGAGGGTTCCGAGATCGCACGGCCCAGAGCTTCCAGCGAGGCGATGGAATGGCCCGCGCGGAAGCTGTCCACATGGGGCAGAATGGCGCGGATGCCCTGCGCCTTCGGCGCGAAACCGGTCCAGCGCAAAAGCGGGTTCAGCCAGATCAGCCGGCGGCAGGACAGGTGCAGCCGGTCGACCTCCTTCGCGAGAAGGTCGGTGTCGTCGCGGTCGAGCCCGTCGGTGATGAGCAGGACCACGGCCCCCTGCCCCAGCACGCGGCGCGACCAGTCGCGGTTGAAGGCGTGCAGGCTTTGGCCGATGCGCGTGCCTCCGGACCAGTCCTGCGCCTCTTGCCCCGCAGCCTTCAGGGCGGAATCGACATCCCGCGCCTTGAGGTGGCGCGTGATGTTGGTGAGCCGCGTGCCGAAGGTGAAGGCATGGACCCTGGCCCAGCCCTCGCCCCGGCGGTTGGCGACAGCATGGACGAAATGCAGCACCATGCGGGAATAATCCGCCATGCTGCCCGATATGTCGCAAAGGACCACGAGGTTCGGCCAGCGCGTGACGGGCGCCTTGTGCCTGAGGTCGGAGACCTCGCCGCCCAGGCGCATCGCCTCGCGCAGGGTGCGACGGGCGTCGATCCTGACGGCGAGCGTGCTTGCGGCGGTGCGGCGGGTCATGAGCGGCCGGACGGGGAGCGCGAGTTTCGCCAGCATCCGTTTCGCTTCGGCGATTTCCGCGGCGGACATCTGCTCGAAGTCGAGCGTCTTGAGCCGTTCCTCGGCAGAGATGGTGGCGGTCGCGTCGATCTCGATCTGGTCGCCCTCGCGGCTGTCGGTCTGTGGGGCCGGAGGCAGTTGGCCGTCCAGAAGCGCCTCGGCCGCGCGCTTCTCGGCGGCCTCGGCGATGCGGTCCTCCTGCGTGCCGTGGACCTGGGGCAAGAGGAGCGACATCATGTGGTCGAGATAGCGGGGATCGCGCCAGAACAGGCGGAAGACCTGGGCGAAGGTGGCGCGCTCTTCGGGGCGGGAGACGAAGATGGCTTGCAGGGTGAAATAGAAGTCCTCGCGCCGGTCGAAGCCTGCCGCTGCGACGGCGTTCACGGCATCAAGCGTGCGGCCGGGACCCACGGTCAGGCCCGCCCTGCGCAGCGCGCGGGCGAAATGGGTGATGTTGTGCGCAAGCTTGCCGTCTTCGGGGATCTCGAGGGGCGCGTATCGGGCCACGGTCGCAGCCGGGGGGTTTCACACCCCCCGGACCCCCCTTGGAGTAGTTGGGAAAAGGGCAAGCATCAGGCGGGGACCAGTTCGCGGCGCACTTCGTCGAGCAGGCGCCGGGCTTCCGAGCCCTGGAGTTTCTGGATGTCGTCCTGATACTTGAGGATCGCGCCCAGCGTGTCGGCAATGACCTCGGGCGAGAGCGCGATCACGTCGAGGGCGAGGAGGCATTTCGCCCAGTCGATGGTTTCGGCCACGCCGGGACGCTTGAACAGGTCCTCGCGGCGCAGTTTCTGGACGAAGGCGACGATTTCCCGGCTCAGTGTCGCCACGGCCTCGGGGGCGCGGGCGTTCAGGATCGCAAGCTCGCGGTCGAAGCTGGGGTAGTCGACCCAGTGGTAGAGGCAGCGGCGTTTCAGGGCGTCGTGGATCTCGCGCGTGCGGTTCGAGGTGAGGATGACGATCGGCGGTTCGGGGGCGCGGATGGTGCCGAGTTCCGGGATCGTGACCTGGAAGTCGGAGAGGGCTTCGAGGAGGAAGGCCTCGAAGGGTTCGTCGGTGCGGTCGATCTCGTCGATGAGGAGAACGGGGGCGCCGCCGGGCTGGGGACGCATGGCGGCCAGGAGCGGGCGTTCGATAAGGTAGTCCTCGGTGAAGAGTTCGGCCTTCAGGTGATCACGGTCGGTGCTGCCTTCGGCGGTGCGGATCGCGATCATCTGCGCGGCGAAGTTCCATTCGGCGACGGCCGAGGCGGCGTCGAGGCCTTCGTAGCATTGCAGGCGGATCAGGCGCCGGCCAAGGGCGGTGGCGAGGGTCTTGGCGATCTCGGTCTTGCCGGTGCCTGCCTCGCCTTCGAGGAACAGCGGGCGGCCCAGCCGGAGCGAGAGAAAGACCACCGTGGCCAGGGCACGCGACGCGACATAGCCCTGGCCGGAGAGCAGGGTTTCGACGGCGTCGATGTCTTGCGGGATCTGGGTCACGGCGCCTCCGGTCTGGGGGCGAGAGTGGCGGGCGGGTCGGCGGGGGTCAAGTCGGGATCGACGGTTTCGGCCTGCAACCATAGTCGTAGGGAACGCAGCGGCGTGCGTTCGGGCAGCGCATGAGGCCATACCAGGTAGTAGGCGCCAAGCGCCGGGATCGGCGGGCCGAAGATGGGGACCAGGCGGCCCTCGGCCAGTTCACGGCGGATCAGGAAGGTGGGGATCAGCGCCGCGCCCATGCCGTGGATCGCGCCCTGGGTCAGGGTGGCGAACTGGTCGAACTGCATGCCCGGGGGCCGCAGGCCGGGCGCCCCGTGATGCGCGAGCCAGCGGCCCCAGTCTCCGGGCCGGGAGTCGAGGTGAAGCAGGGGGTGGTCGAGGATGTCGCTGGCCTGGCCGAGCGCTGGAAAGCCGGGGGCGGCAACGGCGAGAAGCTCTTCGTCCATGAGTTTCAGATAGGAAACCCCGGGCCAGTCCTGCCGGCCGTAGTGGATGGCCGCGTCGAAACGGGTGCCTGCGAAGTCGAAGGGCCGCAGGCGGGTGGAGAGGTTGACCGTCACCTCGGGGTGGGTTTGCGCGAAACGGGCGAGGCGCGGGGCGAGCCAGTGCATGCCGAAGGCCGGCAGGATGGCCAGATTGAGGCTGCCGCCGGCCGGATTGGCGCGCAGCGCGATCGAGGCCGAGGCGAGGAGATGAAGCGATTTGCGCACCTCGGACACATAATCGCGGCCGGCGGGCGTGAGCCGCAGGCGCTGGCGTTCGCGGATCAGGAGGGGGACGCCAAGCTGATGTTCCAGCCCTTGCAGCGCGCGGCTGACTGCGCCTTGCGTGAGGTTCAGCTCCTCGGCCGCGGCCGAGGCGGTGCCGAGGCGGTCCACCGCCTCGAGTGCCATGAGCGCCGGAATCGGCGGCAGGTAGCGGCGCGGCAGCATTATGAGTTTCTCTCATGAACTCGTGCGGGGCTTTCGATAGCAGGCCCCTGCCCTTTCGTGCAATACTCGGCGCAATGAATGGAGATCAGACCATGCTGGACGCACCGAAACTGAAGGCCAAGGATGCCCCGGATCTTGGACGCTTCGATTGGGAGGACCCGTTCCGGCTGAACGACCAGCTGACGGAAGAGGAGCGGATGCTGCGCGACGCGGCGCGGGCCTATGCGCAGGAAAAGCTGCAACCGCGGGTCATCGCGGCCTACCGCGAGGAGACGGCGGATCCCGGCATCTTCCGCGAGATGGGCGAGATGGGGCTTCTGGGCGTGACGGTGCCCGAGGAATACGGCGGGCTGGGCGCGTCCTATGTGGCCTATGGCCTGGTCGCGCGCGAGGTGGAGCGGGTCGATTCGGGCTATCGCAGCATGATGAGCGTGCAGTCGAGCCTTGTGATGTATCCGATCTACGCCTACGGCACCGAGGCGCAGCGGCAGAAGTATCTGCCGAAACTCGCCCGGGGCGAATGGATCGGCTGTTTCGGGCTGACCGAACCCGATGCGGGGTCGGACCCGGCGGCGATGAAGACCACGGCGCGGAAGACGGCGAACGGCTATATGCTGAACGGCACGAAGATGTGGATTTCCAACGCGCCCATCGCCGATGTCTTCGTGGTCTGGGCCAAGTCCGAGGCGCATGGCGGCAAGATCAGGGGCTTCGTGCTGGAAAAGGGCATGAAGGGCCTGTCGGCGCCGAAGGTCGGGGGGAAGCTTTCCTTGCGCGCCTCGGTCACCGGCGAGATCGTGATGAAGGATGTGGAAGTAGGCGAGGATGCGCTGCTGCCGCATGTCGAGGGACTGAAGGGCCCCTTCGGCTGCCTGAACCGGGCACGCTATGGCATCAGCTGGGGCGTCATGGGGGCGGCGGAGTTCTGCCTGCACGCCGCGCGGCAGTATGGGCTTGACCGCAAGCAGTTCGGCAAGCCGATCGCGGGGACGCAGCTTTACCAGCTGAAACTGGCCAACATGCTGACCGAGATTTCGCTGGGCCTGCAGGCGTCGTTGCGCGTCGGCCGGCTGATGGACGAGGCCAATGCCGCCCCCGAGATGATTTCGATCGTCAAGCGCAACAACTGCGGCAAGGCGCTGGAGACGGCCCGCTGGGCGCGGGACATGCATGGCGGCAACGGCATCCAGGAGGACTTCCAGATCATGCGCCACATGGTGAACCTGGAAACGGTGAACACCTACGAGGGCACCCATGACGTCCATGCGCTGATCCTTGGCCGCGCGATCACCGGGATGCAGGCCTTCTTCTGAGGTTGGCCGCGCCCGGCCGCCCGTGCTAGTCCTTCAGGCGCGGCGCGGGTGGAGAGGGCGGATGCCTCGGGCGGAGATGTTTCTGGACAGATGAAACGGCGGGAGCGGTGAAGGTCACGGCCGTCCTTTGCGTGAGGAACGAGGGCGCGTTCCTGCTGGAATGGCTTGCCCATCACCGCGCTTGCGGGATCACGGATGTCCTTGTCGCTTCCAATGACTGCGAGGACGGGACCGAGGCGATGCTGGACCGGCTGGAGGCACTGGGGTGGGTTGCCCACCTCCGCAATCCCGGGCCGCATCCCGAAGGACCGCAGTGGGCGGCACTGAAGCAGGCCGACCGGCATCCGCTGGTCCGGGGCGCGGACTGGGTGCTGCCGCTGGACATCGACGAATTCGTCAATGTGCAGGTCGGCGACAGGACGATCCCGGCGTTGCTCGCGGCCCTGCCCGGGGCCACGGCAATCACCCTGACCTGGCGGCTCTTCGGCAACTGCGGGGTGGTCCGCTACGCCGATGCCCCGGTCACCGAGACCTTTACCCGCGCCGCTCCCGAGGTGCTGCACTGGCCGTGGCGGGCCTATCTGTTCAAGACGCTGGTCAGGAATGACGGATCCTACGGCAAGCTGGGCGTTCATCGCCCCCGCGCACCCGACGAGGGCCGAATGGCCGCGCAGCATTGGGTGGACGGTGCGGGGCGCCGGCTGCCTGCGGCCTTTCACCGCGGGCGCATCTTTTCCGATGTCGGGCGCAGCCCCTATGGCCTGGTGCAGTTGAACCACTATCCGCTGGGCGCGGTGGAAAGTTTCCTGTTGAAGCGCGACCGCGGGCGCGGCGTCCATGCCGATGGCGGGCTGGACGTGGGCTATTGGGTGGAGCGCAACTTCTCCACCGTCGAGGATCGTTCGATCCTGGCGCTGGACAGCCGGTCGCTGCGGGCACGGCTGCATGCGGATGCAGAGCTTGGAGTGTTGCACCGAGCGGCGGTGGAGTGGCGCCATGCGCGGTTGCGGGCGCTGATGCAGCAGGACGCCTGGCGCAGTCTCTACGGTCAGCTGCTGATGGCTGGACCGACACGGGTGTTGGCAAGGGAAGAAGCCGAGTCGATCTGGAAGCCCCATATCGTCATGCCCCGGACCGGGAGGTGAGCCCCGCGCAAATTCGGCAACTTCCGGTTGATGATTGTTTTCGCCGGGCAAATAATGGCAAACCAGCCACCGGGAAACAATCCGATAACACCCCAGAGCCTTGTCGAGGCCCGAATCTCTCGCCAAGGTCGAAGGCTGATGCCAACAAGTAACCTAGATTGCAGAGTATGTCCGATCCGTCCCCATCCCCCGAATGGCAGCGCCAGATGCTGGAAATCGCCGAAGGCGACGGCGATTTCCTGCCGCTGGGCGAAAGGCACTATGCCTTCTTCGCAGAGGAACGCCCGCAGCTTCTGGTCACCTTCGAGGATGCCGCGACCCTGCGCGAGCGCGAGGACAAGCTGCCGGAACATTACGGCCTGGCGCGGGCGCGCGGCTGGTCGCTGCTGACCATCCTGAGCGAGGGCGAGACCTGGTGGCGCGATCCGGCGGTGTTCCGCTATTTCGACCGGCTGGCCGATGACGGGTTCCTGGAGGATTTCGACCGCGTGGTATTCTATGGCGCGGGACCGGCGGGCTATGCGGCGGCGGCCTATTCGATTACCGCGCCACAGGCGGAACTGGTGCTGATCGCGCCGCGCGCGACGCTGGACCCCGCCCTTGCCGGCTGGGACGAACGCCACCGCATTGCGCGCCGGATCAATTTCCGCGGTCGGTACGGCTATGCGCCCGACATGACGGAAAGCGCCTCCCATGTCTGGCTGATCCACGATCCGCTGCACCAGCCCGACGCGATGCACGCCGCCCTGTTCCAGCGTCCCTGGGTCACGCCGCTGCATGCGCGCTATACCGCCGAGGGCACCGAGGACACGCTGCGCGAGATGCGCGTGCTGGACCGGATCATCGAGGCGGCGATGGAAGGCAAGATGTCGGCCGAACGCTTTTCCTGGCTCTGGCGCGCGCGGCGGTCGAACGGCAGCTATCTGCGGGCGATCCTGGCGGCGGCGCGGCTGTCGGGGCATCCCAGGCGCGAGATCAAGATCTGCCGGTCGGTCACCGCGCGTCTGAACGCGCCGCGCTTTGCGCGCCGGCTGGCCGAACTGACCGGCGAGACGCTCTGAGCATCTCCGCGATGCCACTGGAAACGCCGGCGAGATTGCGATAGCTGCCGGGGTCATGCAACGCATCACCCTGCCCCGCCCCGACGACTGGCACCTGCACCTGCGCGACGGTGCGATGCTGAAGGCCGTGCTTCCGGAAAGTGCCCGGCATTTCGCCCGTGCGATCATCATGCCGAACCTGGTGCCGCCGGTGGTGACACTGAACGATGCGGTGGCCTATCGCGACCGGATCCTGGCCGCTCTGCCCGAAGGCGCAGACTTCGCGCCGCTGATGACGCTGTATCTGACCGAAGGCACCGATCCAACCGATGTGGAACGCGCGGCGGCCTCGGGGCTGGTCAAGGCGGTCAAGCTTTACCCGGCAGGGGCAACGACCAACTCGCATTCCGGCGTGCGCGATCTTGGCAAGGTCATGCCGGTCCTCGAAACCATGGCCCGGATCGGCCTGCCGCTTTGCACGCATGGAGAGGTAACGACGCACGAGGTGGACATCTTCGACCGCGAGGCGGTGTTCATCGATACGGTCCTCGATCCCCTGCGCCGCCGGCTGCCGGACCTGCGGGTGGTGATGGAGCATATCACCACCGAGGAAGGCGTAGCCTATGCGGCCGAGGGCGGCGACAGCCTGGCCGCGACGATCACCACGCATCACCTGATCATCAACCGCAACCACATCCTCGCGGGCGGGATCAGACCGCATTACTATTGTCTGCCGGTAGCCAAGCGCGAACGGCACCGGCTGGCGCTGCGCAAGGCGGCCACCTCGGGCAACCCGCGCTACTTCCTCGGCACCGACTCGGCCCCGCATGTGGACGCGCTGAAGGAACATGCCTGCGGCTGCGCGGGCTGCTTCACGGCGACGAACACGCTGAGCCTCCTCGCCCATGTCTTCGAGGAAGAGGGCGCGCTTGACCGGCTGGAAGGGTTCGTCTCGCGCCATGGGCCGGTTTTCTACCGCCTGCCGGTGAACGCGGACACCATCACCTTGGAAAAGCGCGCCGAACCCTGCACCTGGCCCGAGAAGATCCACGCCGAACCCGGCCCCGTCACCGTTTTCCAACCCGGCTTCCCCGTGCATTGGCACGTCGTGACCTGACCGCTTGTCGTCGACTTCATCGCTCGTCGCATGCCTGCGGGGATAAGCCGAAGGCGCACGACGAGCCCGCCCGAAAGGACCCTGCATGATCCCCTCCGCCTTCCCGCCTAAGGACGAAATCGCCCGCCTGACCGCCCGCGCGCTCCTGGAGATCAAGGCGGTCCACTTCAACGCCGAGACGCCCTTCACGCTGGCCTCGGGCCTGCCCTCGCCCACCTACATCGACTGCCGAAAGCTGATTTCCTATCCCCGCATCCGGTCCACCCTGATGGACTTCCTGGCCGTAACCGTCATGCGCGAGGCCGGGATGGAGGCCTTCGACAACATCGCCGGCGGCGAGACGGCCGGCATCCCCTTCGCGGCCCTTGTCGCCGAACGACTTGCCCTTCCCATGACCTACGTCCGCAAGAAACCCAAGGGTTATGGTCGCAACGCCCGCATCGAAGGCGCGATGTGCGAGGGCCAGCGGGTGCTTCTGGTCGAGGACCTGACCACCGACGGCGGCTCGAAGCTGAGCTTCGTCGATGCGATCCGCGAGACGGGCGCCAGCTGCGCACATACCGCCGTGATCTTCTACTACGGCATCTTTCCGGACACCGAGGCCCGCCTCGGCGCGCATGGCGTCAGGCTGCACCATCTGTGCACCTGGTGGGATGTCCTGGCCGAGGCCCGGGCGCAAGGTGCATTCGACGCGGCGACACTGGCCGAAGTCGAAAGCTTCCTGAAGGCTCCCCGCGCCTGGCAAGAGGCGCGCAAGGACTGATTCTCCTTTCCGGGCATCGCGGTGGCCATGGTGCCGCCCACTAGGGCCTGCCGCGATTCCAAGGGCTAGCTTGGCGCTTCATCGCGACCGCTACCCGTGGTAGGATCTATTCTGTGGATAAACGGGTTTTGCACAGCTTACCCCCAATCCATTCCACCGAAGGCCGTGCTAGGCGATGGGCACCAAAAAGCAGACAAGACGGCAGGGGGCATGGATGACCGAAATCACCGCACTTAGGCCACTGGTTCCGGCGGCAGCATCGTCCGCATCCGACGAAGTGCTGCCACACAACATCGAGGCCGAGCAGCAGCTGCTGGGCGCGATCCTGACCAACAATGACATTTTCGACCGGATCTCCTCGCTTGTGAAGGCCGAGCACTTCTTTGACCCGGTGCACCAGCGCATCTTCGAGGTAGCCGCCGCACGGATCCAGAAGAACGCCCTGGCCTCGCCGGTGACGCTGAAGGGCTTCCTCGAGGACGACGCGGGCCTCAGGGAACTGGGCGGTCCGGCCTATCTGGTGCGGCTCGCGGGGGCGGCGATCTCCGCCTATGCCGCGAAGGACTATGCCCAGATGGTCTACGACCTCGCGGTGCGGCGGGAACTGATCCAGCTTGGCCGCGACATCGCGGCGCAGGCCGCGAAGGTCGAGGTCGCAAGCGAACCGAAGGACCAGATCATCGAGGCCGAACAGCGGCTTTACAAGCTGGGCGAACAGGGGGTTGCCGAACGCGGATTTCAAAGCTTTCTGAAGGCTGTAAACGATGCCGTGAATGTGGCGAACGCCGCCTATCAGCGCGACGGCGGCCTTGCCGGGATCTCGACCGGCCTCATCGACCTGGACAAGAAGCTGGGCGGGCTGCACCCCTCGGACCTCCTGATCCTTGCCGGGCGCCCGTCGATGGGCAAGACGTCGCTGGCCACCAATATCGCCTTCAACATCGCCAAGGCGCACCGGCGCGGCCGTCTGCCGGACGGCACCGAAGGCTCGGTCGAAGGTGGAGTTGTCGGGTTCTTCAGCCTCGAGATGTCGGCCGAACAGCTGGCGGCGCGGATCCTGTCGGAGGCCGCCGAGGTGCCCTCCGAACAGATCCGCCGCGGCGACATGACCGAGGCCGAGTTCCGCCGTTTCGTCGAGGCGGCGAAGGCGCTGGAGGCCTGCCCGCTCTACATCGACGACACGCCGGCCCTGCCGATTTCCCAGGTCGCGGCCCGGGCGCGGCGGCTGAAGCGGACGCATGGGCTCGATGTCCTCATCATCGACTACCTGCAACTCCTGAAAGGCTCGTCGAAGGACAACCGGGTGCAGGAGGTCTCCGAGATCACCCAGGGCCTGAAGGCCATCGCCAAGGAACTCAACATCCCGGTCATCGCGCTGTCGCAGCTGTCGCGCCAGGTCGAAAGCCGCGACGACAAGCGCCCGCAACTTTCCGACCTGCGCGAATCCGGCTCGATCGAGCAGGACGCCGACGTGGTGATGTTCGTCTTCCGCGAGGAATACTACCGCGAACGGGAAAAGCCGGGCGACCACGAGCTGGACAAGATGGCACAGTGGCAGGCGCTGATGGAATCGGTCCACGGCAAGGCCGAGGTCATCATCGGCAAGCAGCGCCACGGGCCCATCGGCACGGTGGAACTGTCCTTCGAGGGCCGCTTCACCCGCTTCGGCAACCTCGCGCGGCCCTGGCAGGGATCGGGCGGGCCGGACGCGGGCTTCTGAGCCCACCCCGCCCCTGACCTTGCTCTTTTCCAAAATACTCCCACCGGAGGCTCGCCGGCCGAGGGGCTCGATGCCCCGAGGCCGGCCCCTCCGCTGTCAGCCCCTCGCACGGATCGGGTCGGCCAGAAGCCGCAGCCCGTTCAGCACCACCAGAAGCGTGCCGCCCTCGTGCCCCAAGACCGCCAGCGGCAGCGGCAGTTCGAAGAAGAGGCTCCCCGTCACCAGGACGGCCATGGCCCCGAGCGCCAGCGTCAGGTTCTGCCGGATCACCCGCGCGGTGCGACGCGAAAGCCGCCTTGCCGCCGCCAGCTTGCGCAGGTCATCGGCCATCAGCGCAACATCGGCGGCCTGAAGTGCAACCTCGCTGCCCGCAACCCCCATCGCCACCCCGACATCGGCCCGCGCCAGCGCCGCGGCATCGTTCACCCCGTCGCCGATGAAGGCCACCTTGCCGCGTTTCGCGGCGGTATCGACCAGCCGCACCTTGTCGCCGGGCAAGAGACCCGCGTGGATCTCGTCCTCCGCCAGACCGAGACGCGCCCCGATCCGCGCCGCGACCGGGGCGCGGTCGCCCGTCATCATCAGGATCGCGGTCCCGCCCCCGGCCTTCAGCGCCGCCAATGCCTCGGCCGAGGTCTCGCGAGGCTCGTCCGCCACGGTGACCGCGCCAAGGATCCGCGTGCCGCGACCGACGATGACCAGCGTCTCGGCCCCGTCGGCCAGTTCGGCAATCTCCGGCGGCAGGTCCGCCCCCACCAGCGCCAGCATCCGCGCGTTGCCGGCCCAGAGCGGCCCGGCAGCGTCCGTGCCGGTGATCCCCTCGCTGGGCAGCGAGCGCACCTCGCGCACCGGCGTCGGCACCAGGCCGCGCTCGGCCGCCGCATGCCGGATCGCCCCGGCAATCGGATGCTCGGACTGCGCCTCCAGTCCCGCCGCAAGGGCCAGGAAAGTATCGTCGTCCCCGTCGAGCGCCATGACCCGAGTCACCGCCGCCTGCCCGGTGGTCAGGGTCCCCGTCTTGTCGAAGGCAAAGGTGCGAACCTCGGCAAGACCCTCCAGCGCGGCACCGCCCTTGAACAGGACCCCACCCCGCGCCGCGGCCGACAGTGCAGACAGGATCGCTGCGGGCACCGAGATCACCACCGCGCAGGGGCTGGCCGCAACCAGAAGCGTCGCCGCGCGATACAGCGCCTCGCCCGGCTCGTGGCCAAGCGCCCGGAAGGCGAACCAGGACAGCACCGATCCGGCCAGCACCGCGATGGTGTAGCGTTGGCCGAACCAGTCCGAGAAGTGCTCGGACGGCGATTTCATCGCCTGCGCCTCGGTCACCATGCGGATCATCTGGGCGACCGTGCTTTCCTCGAGCCCCCGCGTCACCTCGGCGGTCAGGATGCCGTCCAGGTTCACCGTCGCCTCGTGCACCGGATCGCCCGGCGCCTTGCGCACCGGCGCAGCCTCGCCAGTCACCGTGCTTTCATCGAGGTGACCCGAGCCATCCACCACTCGTCCGTCCACCGGCACCCGCGCACCGGGGCGCAGGATCACCCGGTCGCCGGGGACCAGATCGACCACAGCGACCTCGACTACCCCCTCAGGCCCCTCGCGCAGCGCGGTTTCCGGGCGCAGCCGCATCAGCGCCTCGACAGCGCGCCGCGCCTTGCCCATCGCACGATCTTCCAACGTCTCGGACAGGGAAAACAGTGCCAGCAGCACCGCACCCTCGAGCGCCGCCCCGACCGCCGCCGCGGCCAGCGCGGCCACCACCATCAGAAGGTCGATGTCCAGTCGCCGCTCGTGCCAAAGCTCGGACACCGCGCTGCGCAGGGGCGGCAGGCCGCCGGTCAGATAGGCCAGCCCCAAGCATGCCCAGACCAGCCCCACGGGCAAGGGTTGCAGAAAGGCGTCCAGAGTGCCAAGCGCGAGACCGATCCAGCACAGGATCGTCAGGTACAGGCCCGAATCCTCGTCGGGGTCGCGGATCTGGTCGGACACGGGCGACGCTTCCTTTCCTGGCTTGCGCTCAGGGTTGCCCACCGGCACGGAAAGGGCAAGCGCTGCCCCCGCGCCAGCTTTTCCCTTGACCCCGGCCCCGCCCCGGTCGAAACAGCCGCATGGCGAGCGGAACCCTGACGATTGACCTCGATGCGATAGCGGCGAACTGGCGCGCGCTGGACCGGATGTCCGGCCCGGGCGTGCAGACCGCGGCGGTGGTGAAGGCCGATGCCTATGGCCTGGGCGTGACGCGGGTCGCGCGCGCGCTGGCCAGGGCCGGGGCGCGGCGATTCTTCGTGGCGCAGGCCGAGGAAGGCGCGGCGGTGCGTCAGGCGCTGGGTCCGGGCCCGCAGATCGCGGTCCTGTCCGGTCACATGGCCGGCGATACCGAGATGATCCAGGATCTCGACCTGACGCCAATGCTGAACAGCCTGGAGCAGATCACCCGCCACCTCGAATCGCTGCCTGGCCATCCGTTCGGCGTGCAGCTCGATACGGGCATGAACCGGCTGGGTGTCGAGCTTCTGGAGTGGCAGGCGGTGGCCCCGATCCTGGTCGATGCGGGACCGGAGCTGTTGATGAGCCACCTCGCCTGCGCCGACGAGCCCGACCATCCGATGAACGAAGCGCAGCTGAAGGCCTTTCACGAGATGACCGACGGCACCGGCCTGCCGCGCAGCCTTGCCGCGACCGGGGGCATCCTCCTCGGTCCGCGCTATCACTTCGACCTGACCCGGCCCGGCATCGGCCTTTACGGCGGTCTGCCCCACGAGGCGGCGATTCCCGCCGTCACCCTGTCCCTGCCGGTGATCCAGACCCGCGAGGTCGCCCCCGGCGAGGCGGTGGGCTACGGCTGCTCCTGGATGGCCGAGCGGCCCTCGGTCATCGCCACGGTGGCGGGCGGCTATGCCGACGGGCTGCACCGCAGCCTGTCCGGCAAGGCGCAGCTCTGGGATGGCGACACGCCCTGCCCGCTGGTCGGTCGGGTCTCGATGGATCTGATCACCGTGGACATCACCGATCTGCCGGAGGTGCCGCGCGCGCTGGACATCCTGGGGCCGAACCAGACCGTCGATGCGCTGGCCGGTCTGGCGGGCACCATCGGCTACGAACTGCTGACCTCCCTTGGCGCGCGCTACACCCGCCGCTATCAGGAACACCCGGCATGACCGGGATCCTCGGCGCGTTCGGCCGCCCGGTCCTGCAGGCCCTTGCCGCGCTGGGCCGCGTGGTGCTGTTTGCCGGCGCGATCCTCGGGCACATCCTGCGCCCGCCGTTCCACTTTCGCGAATTCGGCCATGCGATCCTCCAGATCGGCTGGTATTCCCTGCCCGTGGTCGGCCTGACCGCCATCTTCACCGGCGGCGCGCTGGCCCTGCAGATCTATGCCGGCGGAGCCCGTTTCAACGCGGAATCGGTGGTGCCGTCCATCGTCGCCATCGGCATGACGCGGGAACTCGGCCCGGTGCTGGGCGGCCTGATGGTGGCCGCGCGCGTGGCTTCCTCGATCGCAGCCGAGATCGGGACGATGAAGGTCACCGAACAGATCGACGCGCTGGTGACGCTTTCCACCAACCCGCTGAAGTACCTTGCCGTGCCGCGCGTGGTCGCGGCGACGCTGGCGATGCCCGTCCTCGTCGCGGTTGGAGATGCCATCGGCATCATGGGCGGCTGGCTGGTGGGAACCACGCGGCTCGACTTCAACTCTGCCACCTATCTGAAGAACACCGCCGATTTCCTGGAGGCCTGGGACGTGGGTTCGGGTCTGGTCAAGGGCGCGGTCTTCGGCTTCATCGTGGCGCTGATGGGCTGCTATCACGGGATGCAATCGGCCCGCGGCGCGCAGGGCGTGGGCGCGGCGACCAAGGCGGCGGTGGTGTCGGCCTCGGTCCTGATCCTGGCGGCCAACTACGTCCTGACCGAGGTGTTCTTCACCACATGATCGAGCTTCGGGACGTCCACAAACACTTTGGCGAGAACCGCGTCCTGCAGGGCGTGAACCTGAGCATCGCCTCGGGAACCTCGATGGTCATCATCGGCGGGTCGGGCACGGGCAAATCGGTGCTGCTGAAATGCATCCTCGGCCTCGTCCGGCCGGATCAGGGCACGATCACGCTGGACGGTCAGGACGTCACGAAGGCCGACCGCGACGCCTTCCTCGCCCGGTTCGGGATGTTGTTCCAGGGCGGCGCATTGTTCGATTCGCTCCGCGTCTGGGAGAATGTCGCCTTCCGCCTCCTGCGCGGTCCGAAGGCCCTGCCAAAGGCCCGGGCCCGCGAGGTGGCCATCGAGAAGCTGCGCCGCGTCGGCCTGAAACCCTCGGTCGCCGACCTGTATCCGGCCGAGCTGTCGGGCGGGATGCAGAAGCGCGTGGGCCTCGCCCGCGCCATCGCCGCCGAGCCGGAGATCATCTTCTTCGACGAACCCACCACCGGCCTCGACCCGATCATGGCCGGCGTCATCAACGACCTGATCCGCGAGATCGTCGTCGAAATGGGCGCGACAGCGATGACCATCACCCATGACATGACCTCGGTCCGCGCGATTGCCGATCATGTGGCCATGCTTCACGGCGGCGTGATCCGCTGGACCGGCCCGGTGTCCGACCTCGACGCCACGCCGGACCCCTATGTGCAGCAGTTCATCCACGGACGCGCCGATGGCCCGATCGAATCCGTCCGCTGAGCCCCCCGCCTGCGGCACCTGCCTCTTGCCCATTGCGAAAATACTCCACGGGAGGTCTGGAGGGTGTGAAACCCTCCAGTCCGCCGCAAGCCGGAAGGGCCGCCCGTGAAATATCTCAACCTTGCTCTCCTGATCCTGTTCCCCGTCGCCTGGTTCGCGCCGCTCATGCGCGCCGCGATCCTGCCGGTCTTCGGCATGGACGAAATCAGCGTCGTGTCCGGCCTGCAATCGCTGTGGGAAAGCGATGCGGCCCTGGCGCTTCTGGTGACCTTCCTTGCGGTCTTTGCGCCCTATGCCAAGACCATCGGCCTCGCGCTGCTGCACTTCGACCTCCTCAGCCCGCGCGCCCTGCCCGCGCTGGAAGTGCTGGGGAAACTCGCCATGGCCGATGTGTTCCTGATCGCGCTTTACATCGTGATCGTGAAGGGCGCTGGAATGGTCACCGTGGAAACAGCCTGGGGTCTCTATTTCTTTTCCGGCTGTATCCTCGCCTCGATCCTGATTTCGTGGAAATCCAGGCCAACCACCTGACCGGGCATGATTTCCTGGTGGCAGTTGCAGCGGAAACCGCCCCACACGGCTTGGAACCTCGCGTCGCACGCTCGCCTTGATGCTGCCCCAAACACCCGGCACTGTCCCGTCTCATGAAACAGACCACGTCCTTCACCTGCACCGTCTGCGGCGCCGCCTATCGCAAATGGGCCGGCAAGTGCGACGCCTGCGGCGGGTGGAACACGATCGTGGAAGAGGCGCCGCTGTCCACCGGCCCGAAGTCGCTGGGCGCCAAGGGCCGGTCCATCCCGCTCTCCGACCTTGCGACCGAGGAAGCCCCGCCGCCCCGCGCCTCGTCGGGGATCGAGGAGCTGGACCGCGTCCTCGGCGGCGGCCTCGTGCCCGCCTCGGCGATCCTTGTGGGCGGCGATCCGGGCATCGGGAAATCCACCCTTCTGTTGCAGGCGGCCGCAAGTTTCGCACGAAAGGGGCTGAAATGCCTCTACATATCGGGCGAGGAAGCATCCGCGCAGGTCCGCATGCGCGCACAGCGCCTGGGCCTGACCGATGCCCCGGTCAGCCTTGGCGCCGAGACCAACCTGCGCGACATCCTGACCACGCTCGACGCCGAACGCCCCGCACTCGCGATCATCGACTCGATCCAGACCATGTGGCTGGACAGCGTCGAGGCCGCGCCCGGCTCGGTCTCCCAGGTCCGGGCGGCGGCGCATGAACTGGTCAACTTCGCCAAGCGGCGCGGGGTCGCGGTGATCCTGGTCGGCCATGTCACCAAGGAGGGCCAGATCGCCGGGCCCAGGGTCGTGGAGCATATGGTGGACACCGTCCTCTACTTCGAGGGCGAGCGCGGCCATCAGTTCCGCATCCTGCGCGCGGTCAAGAACCGCTTCGGCCCGGCCGACGAGATCGGCGTCTTCGAGATGACCGGCGGCGGCCTTGCCGAGGTGCCAAACCCCTCGGCCCTGTTCCTGGCCAACCGCGACCAGCCCGCCCCCGGCTCGGCGGTCTTTTCCGGGATCGAGGGCACCCGCCCGGTCCTGACCGAGATCCAGGCCCTTGTCGCCCCCTCCACCCTCGCCAGCCCGCGCCGCACGGTGGTGGGGCTGGACAGCGGACGGGTGTCCACGATCCTTGCCGTGCTCGAGGCGCGCTGCGGCATCCCCTTTGCGGGCCTCGACGTGTTCCTGAACGTCGCGGGCGGCCTTCGGGTCAACGAACCCGCCGCCGACCTTGCCGTGGCCGGCGCGCTTCTGTCCGCGCGCGAGGATGTGGCAATCCCGCCCGACATGGTGCTTTTCGGCGAGATCAGCCTGTCCGGGGCCTTGCGCCCGGTCGGGCAAACCGAAAACAGGTTGAAAGAGGCCTCGAAACTTGGTTTCTCACAGGCGACCGTGCCGTCCCGCTCGAAGATGGAGGGTGCGGCAGGGCTGAAGGTGCGGCAGATGCCGGACCTGACGGCGTTTGTGGGCGAGATGTTCGGGGCGGGATAAGCTCTTGGTGAAAGAACGGGATTGGGGACGTAAACGATGGAAAACCTGACCGCAGTCGATGGTGGTGCGGCGCTCATCATCATCATTTCGGCCATCCTCGCCTTCTCGCGCGGTCTGGTTCGGGAACTGATGGCGATCCTCGGCTGGATCGGTGCCGCCATCGCCGCCTACTATTTCGCCCCCGGCGTGCAGCCCCTGGTCAAGGAACTCCCCGTCGTGGGCGAGTTCCTCTCCGACAGCTGCGAGCTGTCGGTGGTCGCGGCCTTCGCCGGTGTCTTCGTGATCGGCCTGATCGTGGCGGCCCTGTTCACACCGCTCTTTTCCAGCGCGGTGCAGCGATCGGCGCTTGGCGGGATCGACCAGGCGCTTGGCTTCCTGTTCGGCGCCGCGCGCGGAGTCCTGCTGATCGCCATCGCCTTCATCGTCTACGATCGCGTCCTTTCGGACCAGAAGATCGAGATGATCGACAACTCGCGCACCGCGCTCGTCTTCGCCAACTTCCAGAAGCAGATCGACCAGAACATCCCCTCGGACGCACCTGGCTGGATCGTGGACCGCTACAACGATCTGACCAACGTCTGCGCCCCGGGTGGCGCCCCCCAGATCCAGTCCGCCCCGGCGGCGCCCGCCACCAATCCGTGACCCGCGCCCGGCGTTTCGGGGCGTGACAGCCCCGGGCGCCTGCCGTAAAGAGCGGGCATGCCCAGGACAGGATTCGGACGCATGGCTCCCTTCCGCTCGCACCCCTTCGATGACGACAAGCTGAAGGAAGAGTGCGGGATCTTCGGCGTGATCGGCGTGGCGGATGCGTCGAACTTCGTGGCGCTTGGCCTGCATGCCCTGCAGCACCGCGGGCAAGAGGCGGGCGGCATCGTCAGCTACCACCCCGACCACGGCTTCAACTCGGTCCGCCGCTTCGGCTATGTCCGCGACAACTTCACCAAAGCCGACGTGATGGACACGCTGCCGGGCCAGCTTGCCATCGGTCATGTCCGCTATTCCACCGCCGGATCGAAGGGCGCGACGGCGATCCGCGACGTGCAGCCCTTCTTCGGCGAGTTCTCGATGGGCGGCTGCGCCATCGCCCATAACGGCAACCTGACCAATGCCGCCGCGCTGCGGCGCGAACTGATTGAACGCGGGTCGATCTTCCAGTCCTCGTCTGACAGCGAATGCATCATCCACCTGATGGCGCGGTCGATCCAGAAGAACCTGTCCGAACGGATCAAGGACGCGCTGCGCCGGGTGGAAGGCGCCTTCAGCGTCGTCGCCATGACCCGGACCAAGCTGATCGGGGTGCGCGACCCCCTGGGCGTGCGGCCGCTGGTGCTGGGCCGGATCAGCGACCACGGCTGGGCGCTATCGTCGGAAACCTGCGGCCTCGACATCATCGGCGCCGAGTTCGTACGCGAGATCGAGCCGGGCGAGATGGTGGTGATCGAGGGCAACAAGGTGGATTCGACCCGTCCCTTCGCCCCGGCAAGGCCACGCTTCTGCATCTTCGAGAACGTCTATTTCAGCCGTCCCGACAGCATCATCGGCGGCCGGTCGGTCTATGAGACAAGGCGCCAGATCGGCGTGGAACTCGCGCGCGAGGCGCCGGTGGAGGCCGATCTCGTCTGCCCGGTGCCCGACAGCGGGACACCCGCCGCCATCGGCTTCAGCCAGGAAAGCGGCATCCCCTATGCCATGGGGATCATCCGCAACCAGTACATGGGCCGCACCTTCATCGAGCCGACCGACAGCATCCGCAACATGGGCGTGCGATTGAAGCTGAACGTCAACCGCGCGCTCATCAAGGGCAAGCGTGTGATCCTGGTGGACGACTCGGTCGTGCGCGGCACCACCAGCCGCAAGATCAAGGACATGATCCTCGAGGCCGGGGCGGCAGAAGTCCATTTCCGCATCGCCTCGCCCCCGACTGCCTGGCCCTGCTTCTACGGCGTCGACACGCCGGAACGCTCCAAACTCCTTGCCGCCACCATGTCTGAGGACGAGATGCGCGACTGGATCGGCGTCGACAGCCTGAAGTTCATCTCGCTCGACGGTCTTTACCGCGCGGCTGGCGAGGCCGCGGGACGCGACGCCGCCAACCCCAGGTTCTGCGACGCCTGTTTCTCGGGCGATTATCCGGTCGCGCCCTCCGACAAGATCGAGGAAGGCTTCCAGATGAAGGCGGCGGAGTGAGCGGTCCCGGCGCGGCAGAGGTCGATGCCTACCTCGCCGCCCTGCCCGCCGACCAGCATGCAGCGCTGAGCGAGCTTCGGATGCGGCTCAAGGCCCTGCTGCCCGACCACGTCGAAACACTGTCCTATGCCATGCCCGGCTTCCGCCAGCCCGGATCGAAGGGCAAGGTGGTCGCGGGCTATGCGGCCTTTGCCAGGCATCTCGGCCTCTATCCCCATTCCGGCCGCGTGATCCCGCAGATCGACTGCACACCCTTCAGGACCTCGAAGTCCGGCGTCCTTTTCACCCCGGACCGGCCCCTGCCTGACGCCCTCCTGCGCCGGATCGTCGAGACCCGCCAGGCCGAGCTTGCCACGGGCTACGGTCGCAAGTCCTGACCGCCCTTGCCATTTGCCCTTTTCGAAAATACTCCCGCCGGAGGCTCCGACAGCCCGACAAGGACAGACGCATGACCGAAAGAATTGCCCTCGTGACGGGCGCCTCGCGCGGCCTCGGTTCGGCCATCGCCGAGCAGCTGGCCCTGCGCGGCTGGCATGTGGTGGCCGTGGCGCGCACTGTCGGCGGGTTGGAAGACCTGGATGACCGAGTCCGGCGGGCTGGCATGCCGGGAGCAGGCGCGCTGACGTTGGCGCCGATGGATGTGACCAACGACGACGCGATGCGGCACCTTTGCCGGTCCATCCACGACCGCTGGGGTGGCCTTGGTCTCTGGGTCCACGCCGCGATCCATGCGGCGCCGCTTTCTCCGGCCGGCCATATCGACCAGAAGGACTGGGAAAAGTCGCTCGCCACGAATGCGCGCGCGACGGGCATGCTGATCCCCATGATCGAACCGCTGCTGCGCGCCCATGACGGGGCGGCGCTCTTCCTCGACGATCCCCGGGCCGGACAGCCGTTCTTCGGCTCCTATGGTGCGACGAAAGCCGCCCAGATGGCGCTCGCCCGCAGCTGGCAGGCAGAAGGCAACCGGCACGGCCCCCGCGTCCTCATCGCCGAACCGAAGGCTCTGCCCACCGCCACCCGCGCCCGCTTCTTCCCGGGTGAGGACCGGACAAAACTGGCTGACCTTGCGTCCGAGGCGGCACGAATTCTCGACACGCTGTAACTTCGGGACCAAATTCCTTCGAAGGAATTTGCAAGACTTTTCGAAAAGTCTTGCCGCCTACCCCGCCAGAGCGCCGTCAATGGCCGACCAGAGCACCTCCACCGGTTCCACCCCTACCGACAGCCGAATGAACCCGTCCGGAACCGCGTCCCCCCAACGCACCCGACGCTCGGCCGCAGTATGGACCCCGCCGAAGCTCGTCGCCTGCTCGATCAGCGGACAGCGGGCGAGGAAGGCCTCGGCTTCTGCTTCCCCGGCCAACTCGAAGCCGATCAGGAAGCCGCCGTTGACCATCTGGCCCCCGACCGCCCAGTTGGACGCATCTCCCGCCCGGCCCGGATAGCGCAAGCTCTGCACCTTCGGATGCGCGGCCAGGCGTTCCGCGATCACGGCGGCCGAGGCGCACATGCGGGAAAGCCGCACCTCCAGCGTCTCGAGCCCGCGGTGGACGAGATAGGCCTCGAACGGCCCCGGAACCGAGCCCGACTGCCGCCGCCACTCCCGGATCCGCGCCATCAGGTTCGCGTCCCGCCCCGCCACATGACCGAACAGCGCATCGGAATGGCCCGCGGGGGCCTTGGTATCCGCTGCCACCACAAAGTCTGCGCCCAGGTCGAGGGGCCGCTGGAGAAGCGGCGTCATCGTCGTGTTGTCGGCGATCATGAGTGCCCCGGCGGCATGGGCCTTGCGGGCCAGTGCGGCGATGTTCACCACGTCGAGGCCCGGGTTCGAGGGCGTCTCGATGTAGATCACGTCGAAACCGGAGAAATCGCGGTCCGCCATCTCCAGAGTCGGCACCTGCTCCACCTCGACCCCATAGACCTGCAACAGGTCGCGGCCCAGAAGCCGGGTCACATAGTAGCCGTCCGAAGGGATCATCACCCGCGCCCCGGCTTTCAGGCAGCACACCAGGGCCGCGGTGATCGCCGCCATGCCGGAGGGGAAGGAGACCACCTCGGCCGCCTCGAGGATCGCCAGCTGCGCCTCTACCGCGTCCCAGGTCGGCTGGCCGGAGCGCCCGTAGTAATGCGGCGCCCCCTGCGCCTGCGGCAGGTGGAAGGTGGTGGCGACCGAGATCGGCGGCACGACCGGCTCGCCCAGGGCAAGGCCCGCCTTGCGGTGGTGCAGCAGGCGGGCGATGCGGGGGTCGGTCTCGGCGGTCATGGCGGCTCCCTGGGTCTGTCCACGGTGGACAAAAGGCCATCCGCAAGCGAAATCAACACCTTGGCCGCGGACGTTTACCGAACCTTAACCCGCGCCCCCGGCACCCTCAAGCCGTCATTCCAGCCGCGCCGGAAAACCCGGGGCGCGCAGGTCGGTGCCCAGAAGATCCTCCAGGAGCTTGGCGATCATCGGCGATTGCGCCTCGCCGCCATAGGCCGCCTTCGCGGCGATGTAGGTCTGGTTGGTCATGCTGGCGAGGTCCAGCGGCACGCCGAATTCCTTGCCGAAGCCAAGCGCGAAGCCAAGGTCCTTCAGCGCCAGGTCGATGTTGAAGGCGATGTCGTAAGAGCCGTTCAGGATCAGCGCGCCTTCGGTTTCGTGCACGAAACTGTTTCCCGATGACGCGGCAATCGCATGCCAGGCCTGCCCCAGGTCGAGGCCCCCGCGTTTGGCCAGCATCAGCGCCTCGGAGGTGGCCTTGAGATGGATGAAGGCCAGCATGTTGGTGATGACCTTGATGATCGAGGCCGAACCGAGCGGCCCCATGTGGAAGATCCGGTCGCCCATCGCCTGCATCGCCCGATGGTGCAGGTCGAACAGGTCCTGGTCCCCCCCCGCGAGCATGGTGATCTTGCCCTGATGGGCCAGGTGGACCCCGCCGGTTACCGGCAGTTCCATCATCCGCACGCCGGCATCGGCCGCAACCGCGGCCAGCCGCAGCACCTCGTCACGGCCGAGCGTCGACATCTCGACCCAGCTTGCCCCCTTGCGCATGTGCGGCAGGATGTTGCGCAGGACGCTCTCGGACACGGCGGGAGACGGCAGGCAGGTGATGACGTGATCGACCTCTGCCGCAAGCGCCTCGGCACCTGACGCCAGCACCGCGCCTTGCGCCACTAGCGGTTCGGCCAGCCTCGGGTTCAGGTCGTAGACGGTGACCTTGAACCCGGCCTTTCGCAGGCAGCCCGCACAGGCCGCCCCCAGGTTTCCAAGGCCGATATATCCGTAATGCATGTCTTTTCCTTGGCTTGTGCGTGTTATTTGAAGTAGATGTTGAACCGCTTGCGGATCATTGCGTCGATGTCCGGATCTACGCGGCAGCCCGCCTTGGCCAGGATCGCATTCTTGCGGGCGATGGCGGTATCCAGCAGCAAGGGCTTGCCGGCCTCGTTCCATTCCTTGGGCGACATGCGGTTGCCGACGTTGGGGTAGATGTATTCGGTCTGCATCAGCTTCAGCGTCTGGTCCGACCCGAGGTAGTGGCCCGGGCCACCCAGGCAGACTTCCTTCATCGCGTCGATCGAGGTGGAATCCGGGGTCACGTCGATACCCCGCACAAGGCGCATCGCCTGGCCCAGAAGGTCGTCGCCAAGCACCAGGCTTTCCAGACAGAAGCCCAGCAGCGAGGCGTGCATGCCGACCGCCTCGTAGCACATGTTCAGGCCCGCCAGACCGGCAAGGGAGTTGGTGATCCCCTGCTCCCAGCCCGCCTGCATGTCGGGAAGCTTGGAATCGCTGATCCCGGAGGCCGCGCCCCCCGGCAGGTCGTAAAAGCGGTGCATCTGCGCGCAGCCCGCGGTCAAGAGCGCCTGCTCGGCGCTGCCCCCGGACATCGCCCCCGTTCTAAGATCGGAAACGAAGGGCCAGGTCCCGAAGATCGCCGGCGCCCCCGGCTTGATCGCGTTGACGTAGACGACACCGGCCAGACATTCGGCCACCGCCTGCACGATGGCCAGCGCGATCGGCGCCGGCGCGGTCGCCCCGGCCTGGCCCGCCGACAGCAAGAGCATCGGCATGCCGCGGCGGATGCAGTCCTCCATCGTGATGCAGGATTCCTCGGCGAACTTCATCGGCGGGACGACGAAGCAGTTGGAGTTCGAGACGAAGGGCCGTTCCAGCCATTTCTCCTCTCCCCCCGCCACCATGTAGAGCATCTCGAAACAGTCGGCGACGTGGGACGGGTCGGAAAAGCTGGTCCCGACGTGCTTGGTCGTCCCGGCAAGACACCCGTAGAGGGTGTTGAGGTCCATCTCCCTGTTGTCCACCACGTCGCGGCAGACCATGGTGCGCTGGTAGAAGTGGATGTTGTCGAGGTTGTCGACCAGCCGGGCCGCGTCATAGAGATCCTGCGCCGTCGACTCGCGGTACTCCAGCGTGACCGGATCGACGATATGGACCGCCGCGCCGGCGGTGCCGTAGTGGACGTTCGTTCCGGTCAGGTGCAGGTCGTGTTTCGGGTCGCGGGCGTGCAGGGTGATGTTGCGGGCGGCCACCGCCAGCATGTCCTCGACCAGCGCGCGGGGAAAGCGGATCCGGCCGTCGTCGCCGAGGATCGCGCCCGCCTCGGTCAGCAGTTTGACGCCTTGCGGCGGGGCCTGGGACAGGCCGATCTGTTCCAGCGCGTCCAGTGCGGCGGCGTGGATCTGTTGCACGCCCGCCTCGGTCAGGGGTTTGTACTGGCCACCGGGCATGCCGGCCCGGACCGGTTTCACGTCATCGGCAAGCGGGGCGGCGCGCAGTGCCACCCGGGCCTGACGCCCGCCGCTGCGGCGGTTGCGGGCGGGTTCGCAGGTCTCGCCCAAAAGGCTGAGGTCGTCGGTCATCTGGCTGATCCCTTGAGGAGAAGTGCGTCGATTTCGTCACCACTGGCGGTGGCGGCAAGCGGGGCGAAGGAGCCCTGGTCAAGCATCGCGGTCACCGAGTCGCGGATGGCGGCCTGGGTCAGGCGGGCGATCTGGCTGCCGGTCGAAATGCGGCGGACGCCCATTGTTGCCAGTTCGGCAACACGCATGGCTTTCAGAGGTCCAGCAGCCAGTGCGTTGACGGGTTTTGTCACGGCGGCCAGGACCTGCGCGAGTTCGGCCTTTCCCGGCGGGACGGGAAGATACAGAAGGTCCGCCCCCGCCGCCTCGAAGGCCTGCAGGCGGCGGATGCCTTCGGCAAGGTCATAGGTGCCGTTCATCACCCCGTCGGCCCGGGCGCAAAAGATGAAGGGGCGGCCAAGCGCGCGGGCGGCGGCGGCCCCGTCGCGGATGCGTTCCACAGCCAGATCAAAGGCATAGGCGGGGTTGCCGGGGGTCATCCGGGTATCCTCGACGCTGATACCCGACAGACCCACCTCGGCGGAAAGACGCACCGTTTCGGCCACGTCCTCCGGGCTGTCGCCAAAGCCGTTCTCGAAATCGCCCGACACGGGCAGCGGCGTGGCGCCGATCAGGTCGGCAGCATGGGCCAGCGCCTCATCCCGGCTGACACCGCCCAGATCGGGGCGGCCAAGGGTGAAGGCATGGGCGGCGGATGACGTTGCCAGCGCCTTTGCGCCCAGGGCGGCCATCATGCGGGCGCTGCCCCGGTCCCAAGGGTTGGGGATCACAAAGCAGCCGGACTGGTGCAGGTCGTGAAACGCCGTGTGCCGTGCCGCCAGCGTCATGCGCGCACCCGCTCGGATCTGGGATCATACATCGGGGCAAGCGAGGCTACCGCCTTGTGGCGCTGGCCGGCGACCTCGATCTCATAGGTCGCGCCCAAAATGTCGGCGTCGCTTTGGCCTTTGGCCGGGACATAGCCCAAGCCGATCGCGCCACCGAGGGCGTGGCCGTAGTTGCCACTGGTGACGGGGCCTACGATTTCCCCATCGCGAACAATCGCCTCGTTGTGGAAGAGGAGCGGCTCGGGGTCCTTAAGCCGGAACTGGACCATGCGGCGGTCAAGGCCGGCCTCCTGCTTTCGCAGGACGGCGTCGCGGCCGAGGAAAGCCGGCTTCTTACGGCTGACGGCAAAGCCGAGGCCGGCTTCCAGCACATGATCCTCGTCGGTGATGTCGTGGCCCCAGTGACGATAGGCCTTTTCGATCCGGCAGCTATCCAGGGTATGCAAGCCGCAGAGCTTCAGGTCCGGGGCGGCCTCCAGGATGGCCTCGAACACATGGGCGGTCTGGTCGGTCGGTATATACAGCTCCCAGCCCAATTCCCCCACATAGGTCACGCGCTGCGCGCGGGCGAGCCCCATGCCGATCTCGATTTCCCTTGCCGTCCCAAATGGATGCTTGGCATTGCTGAAGTCGTTCGGTGAGACCTTCGCCAGCACGCCGCGCGCGTCCGGTCCCATCAGGCACAGAACGCTTTCCGCGGCTGTCACATCGGTGATGACGGCGAAATCCTCGCCGACATGGGCGCGCATCCAGGCCAGGTTGCGTTGCAGGGTGGCGCCCGGCACTACCGCCAGATAGGCGGTCTCGGACAGGCGCGTAATTGTAAGATCGGCCTCTATCCCTCCGCGTTCATTCAGAAACATCGTATAGACTATGCGACCGACCGGCACATCGACCTCAGCCGACGATATCCGGTTCAGGAAGGTGCAGGCGTCGCGGCCCTCGACCCGGATCTTGCCGAAGCTGGTCATGTCGAAAAGACCGGCAGACCTGCGGACCGCCATGTGTTCGGCGCGCTGGTTGTCGAACCAGTTCTGCCGCTTCCAGCTGTAGCGGTATTCGCGCTCCTGACCGGGGTTGGCGAACCAGTTGGCCCGTTCCCAGCCTGCCACCTCGCCGAACACCGCGCCGCGGGCCTTGAGATGGTCGTGGATCGGCGAGCGGCGGACGCCGCGCGATGTCACCACCTGCCGATAGGGGAAATGGTCGGCGTAAAGCAGTCCCAGGGTCTCGGACACCCGTTCCTTCAGATAGCGGCGGTTCTTCTGGAACGGCTGCGCACGGCGGATGTCGACCTCCCACAGGTCGAAGGGCGGCTCGCCCTGGGTGATCCAGTGCGCCAGCGCCTGACCCGCCCCCCCGGACGACACGATCCCGATGGAATTGTATCCGGCTGCGATCCAGTAGCCTTTCACCTCCGGCGCCTCGCCCAGGTAGTAGCGGTCGTCCGGGGTAAAGCTTTCGGGGCCGTTGAAGAAGGTGTGGATTCCGGCGGTCTGGAACAGCGGCATCCGGTTCATCGCCTGTTCCAGGATGGGCATGAAGTGGTCCCAGTCCTCGGGCAGGGTGTCGAACTCGAAGTCCTTGCGGATGCCCTCCATGCCCCAGGGTTTCGCCTTGGGCTCGAAGGCGCCCAGCATCATCTTGCCCGCGTCCTGCTTGTAGTAGGCACATTCGTCGGGCACGCGCAGGACAGGCGTCATCGGGTCCAGCCCCGCGACGGGCTCGGTGATCAGGTAGAAATGCTCGCAGGCATGCAGCGGCAGCGTCACCCCGTTCCGCAATGCCAGCTCCCTGCCCCACATGCCGCCACAGTTGACGACGATGTCGGCGGCGATGTGGCCCGGCCCCTCGGCCGTCTCGTAGTCGACACCCGTGACCCGACCGCCAGCGGTCGTGACCCGGGTCACCAGGGCACCCTCGAAGATCTTCGCCCCTCGCATCCGCGCGCCCTTTGCCAAGGCCATTGCGATGTTGGCCGGGTCGCATTGACCGTCCAGCGGCAGCGCCACCGCGCCCACCACATCCGAAACATTCAGATGCGGATAGCGTCGCTTCACCTCTCCCGGCGAAATCTCGTGGACCTCGACATCGAAGATCCGGGCGACCGTCGCCTGTCGCAGAAGCTCTTCATGGCGCTCTGCCGTCAATGCGACCGAGATCGAGCCGACTTGCTTCATCCCCGTGGCGACGCCGGTCTCGGCCTCGAGCCCGCGGTAGAGATCGGCCGAATACTTTGCAAGCCGCGTCATGTTCGCCGAGCCGCGCAACTGCCCGATCAGCCCCGCCGCATGCCAGGTCGTGCCAGAGGTCAGCCTGCGCCGTTCGAGCAGCACCACATCGGTCCAGCCGGCCTTTGCCAGGTGGTAGGCCACCGAACAGCCCGAGACCCCGCCCCCGATCACCACCGCCCGCGCCCTGTCCGGTATGTCCGCCATGTCACCCTTCCCCAAAAGTCTTCAAAGACTTTTGCAAAATCCTTCGAAGGATTTTGGTCATGCCCTGATCCGTTCGTTCTTCGCATCCCAGGCCGGACCATCGGGCAGCACCAGGCCCTTGACCCTTTCGCCGAAGATCTCGACCTCGACTTCCGTCCCCGGCACCGCGAGGTCCGCCCTCAGCATGCCCAAGGCCATCGAGTGTCCCACACGGTACCCCCAGGCACCCGAGGTCGTCTCGCCCACGACCTGGCCGTCGTGCCAGAGCGTCGACATGTAGGGTGCGTCGCATTCGCCCGCGTCCACCTTCAACGAGACAAATCGCTTTTTCACGCCGCGCTGCTTTTCGGCCTGCAAGGCCGCCTTGCCGGGGAAGTCGTGGTCCCAGTCGATGAATCGCTCCAGCCCGCCTTCCAGCAGCGAATAGTCGGTGGAGAGATCGCCCTTCCAGGCGCGGTAGCCCTTCTCGATGCGCAGGCTGTTCAAGGCCTTCATTCCAAAGGGCTTTGCGCCACCGGCCAGCACGGCGTCGTAGATTGCCGGAGCATCCGCACGGTCGCAATGGATCTCCCAGCCAAGCTCCCCGGCGAAGGAGACGCGCACCAGGGCCACGTCCTTGCCCGCCACCTTCGCGGTGAACTGCACGGACAGCCAGGGCAGCGTCAGGTCGGCCTCGGCAATCCCGGCAAGGAGTTCACGCGCCCTGGGTCCGGTGACGATGAAACAGTGGATCCTGTCGCTCCAGTCTTCCAGCACCACACCCTGGGGCAGGCCTTTCCTCAGGATGTCGGCATCATGGGCTTGCGCGACGGCGGCGGTGATGACGCCGATGTCCTCGTCGCTGAACGGCAGGCAGGTCATTTCGGTGACGATCCGCCCGCGCTTGTCCGCGAAATACAGAAGACCCGTGCGGCCCGGTTGCGGAAGCCGCGAGGCGGTGAGGCTGGCCAGATGCGCCCGCGCCCCCGGCCCCACCAGCCGCAGGCGCGTGAAGCCCGGCAGGTCGAGGACGCCCACCGCATCGCGAACGGCTTCGGCTTCCGCGCGGATGCGCGGTTCCCACGGGCCGCTGCGCCCCCAGGTCTGCGTCGCCTGCCAACTGGTGTCGTCGCCTTCACCTGCGAACCATTCCGCCCGCTCCCAGCCATTGTAGGGCGCAAACTGGGCGCCGAGCGCCTTCAGACGGTCATGCACCGGCGACAGCCTGCGGTCGGGCGCGGCGGGCCAGCGGGCCATCGGGAAATGCATCGCGTATTCGTGGCCGTAGACCTCCATCCCCTTGGCAACAAGGTAGTCGTGATCCTCCCACCCGGTAAAGCGGCGCGGATCGCAGGACCACATGTCCCATTCGGTGCCGCCCTCGGTCACCCATTCGGCCAGCACCTTGCCCGCACCGCCCGCCTGGCAGATGCCGAAGGTGAATACACAGGCCTCGAAGGCATTGGGCACGCCCGGCATCGGGCCGATCAGCGGGTTGCCGTCTGGCGTATATGGGATCGGGCCGTTGATGACCTTGGTCAGGTTCGCCTTCTGAAGCAGCGGCACCCGGGCCATGGCGTCGTTGATGTGCCACTCCAGCCGGTCGAGGTCGTCGGGGAACAGCTGGAACGAGAAATCCCCGGGCATCGGATCGTCGGGCGTCGCCCAATGCGCGCGGCAGGGGTTCTCGTAGGGGCCGAGGTTGAAGCCCATCTTCTCCTGGCGGAGATAGTAGCTGGAATCCACGTCGCGCAGCAGCGGCAGCTTGTGGCCGACCTCTTTGGTCCAGGCCTCCAGCTCGGGAATGGTGTCGAACAGCATGTACTGGTGGCTCATCACCATCATCGGCACCCGGCGCCCGAACATCGCGCCGACCTGCGCGGCATAGTAGCCGCCCGCGTTCACCACATATTCGGCCCGGACCTCGCCCTTGGGGGTGGAAAGGATCCACTCCGACCCCGTCCAGCGCGCCGCCGTCACCGGGCTGAACCGCTCCACCCGCGCGCCCATCTGGCGGGCACCCGCAGCCAGCGCCTGGGTCAGCTGCGCCGGGTCGATGTCGCCGTCATAGGGGTCATATAGCGCGCCGGTCAGGTCATGCGTCTCGACAAAGGGATAACGCGACCGGATCTCGTCGGGCGACAGGATCGTCAGGTCCATCCCCTGATAGCGCCCCATGCCGACGACGCGCCTGAACTCCTGCAAACGTTCCTTCGAATGGCCAAGGCGGACCGATCCGGTGACGTGGTAGTTCATCGGATAGCCGACCGCCTCGCCCAGACCGCGGTAGAGGCCCGCCGAATAGCGCTGCATGTTCATGATCGACCATGAGGCGGAGAACGTCGGCACGTTCCCGGCCGCATGCCAGGTCGACCCCGCGGTCAGCTCGTTCTTCTCCAGCAGCAGACAGTCGGTCCAGCCCACCTTCGCCAGATGATAGAGCGCCGAGGCCCCGACAGCCCCGCCGCCGATGATCACAACCCGAGCCTGCGCAAACTCCGCCATCGCCGCCTCCCTGCCCCCCCGCCACTATCAGCCGCAAAGCCTGCGCTTTCAATTCGGCCGGAACCCGGCTATTGATCGATGAATCCGATCAAACCCCTTGCTCTTTTCCCAAATACTCTCCGGGGGTCCGGGGGGCGAAGCGCCCCCGGGGCCAGCCACCTGCGCGAGCCGCCCGACCATGCAGATCGACCTTCTCGACACCTTCCTCGACCTGGCAGAAACCCGCAGCTTCCACCGAACGGCGGAACGGCTGCGGATCACCCAGTCCACCGTCTCGGCCCGGGTCTCTGCACTGGAACAGGCGGTCGGCGCGCGGCTCTTCGACCGCTCGCGCGCGGGCACCGACCTGACGCCGGAGGGCAAGCGCTTCGAACCCCACGCCCGCGCGCTGCGGCACGAGTGGAACGAGGCGAAGCGGCGCATCCAGATCCCGCAGGGCAAGGCGCAGCTTCTGCGGCTGGGCATCCAGAACGACCTGGCGGCGGTCTACCTTGGCGACTGGGTGGCCGGGTTCCGCGCCGCCCTGCCCGAAACCGCCTTCTACATCGAGCCCGACTATTCCAACCAGATGTGCGCCGATCTCCTCACCGGTATCCTGGACTTCGCGGTGATGTTCAGCCCCAAGCCGCACCCGGACCTGCATTTCGAAAGCGTGGGCGAGGTCAGCTATCGCATGGTTTCGACCGAGACGCCACGGCTGGCCGAGGTGACGCCAGACCGCTTCGTCTTTGCGCATTTCTCGCCCGCCTTCGAGGAGATGCATCGCCAGCTTACCCCCGAACTGGCGGCCTCGCCGGTCTCGGTCGGGCAGTCGGGCTCGGTCGTCTCGCTGCTGACGGCGATGGGAGGATCAGGTTATGTGCTGCAAAAGACGGCCGAGGACCTGATCGCGGGCGGACGCTTCATTGCGGTCGAGGATGCGCCGGACCTGCGCCAGCCGGTGTTTGCCGCGATCCACATCCGCCACCGCACGCTGCCGCTGCACCGCAAGCTTACCCAGCTCGTCGCGCGGCACTTCCGCCAAAGCGCATAGGCGCGGGCCGCGAATGGGCTGCCTCGGGGTAGCCTGCGACCGGGATGCCGTTGTGCCGAAGCATCCGGGCAAGGCCAAGGCGCGGGATCCAGTCCAGCACCGGCGGCGGAACCGGGCCGTAGAGGTCGGTCCGCACCAGACGAGCCGCCGCGCGCAGGGCGACCGTCTCTGGCCAAGCCACGATCCGGTCGTGATGCGCGACCCAGGCCTCGGCCCCGTCGTAGATCGCGACCAGACGCCGCTCGTGCGGGCCGCTGCCAAAGAAGCGGTAACTCGTCACCCCCTCCATGCCTTGCAGCCGCAGCCGGCGCACCAGAAGCCGCACCGCGCGGTCGAAGCCGTCGGGGTCGCGCAGCGCATAGAAGTTGGCAACGACGATCTCAGCCGTCATCGCGCCAGCGGTTCACGATCGGATAGCGCCGGTCCAGCCAGAAGGCCTTCTGCGTCAGCCGCACGCCCGGCGCCGACTGGAACCGCTTGTATTCCGAGATGTAAAGCAGATGCTCTACCCGTTTCACCGTGGCGCGCTCGAAGCCGAGCGCCTCGATCTCGGCCACCGACATCTCCTTTTCCACCAGACATTCGAGGATCGCGTCCAGCACCTCGTAGGGCGGCAGGCTGTCCTGGTCGGTCTGGTTCGCGCGCAGTTCGGCCGAGGGCGGGCGGGTGATGATCGCCTCGGGGATGACCTCTCCGGCCGGGCCCTTCATCCAGGGCCGGTGGTTCCGGTTCCGCCAGCGCGCCGTCAGGAACATGCGGGTCTTGTACATGTCCTTGACCGGGTTGTAGCCGCCGTTCATGTCGCCGTAGATCGTGCAGTAGCCCACCGCCATTTCCGACTTGTTGCCGGTGGTCAGCAGCATCTCGCCGAACTTGTTCGACAGGGCCATCAGCATCAGGCCGCGCAGGCGCGACTGGATGTTTTCCTCGGTGATCCCCGGTTCGGTCCCCTCGAAAAGCGGCGCCAGCGCCTCGCCCACCGCAGCCTGCGCGCCGCTGATCGGCACGGTGTCCAATCGGCAGCCCAGAGCCCGTGCAGCCGCCGTCGCGAGGTCCAGCGACTGCTGGCTGGTGAATTCGCTGGGCAGCATCACGCAGCGGACGTTCTCCGCCCCCAGCGCATCGACCGCCATGGCTGCGACGATGGCGCTGTCGATCCCGCCCGACAGGCCCAGAAGCGCCTTGCCGAACCCGGTCTTGCGCATGTAGTCGCCCAGACCCATGACGCAGGCACGATAGTCGGCCTCGCCGATCGGCGGGATCTCGGCGATCTCTCCCGGGTCGGCGCGCCAGCCATCGTCCGTGCGGCGGAAGGTGACCATGACCTCGCATTCGTCGAACTGCGGCAGTTGCGCCATCAGCCGCCCGCCGGGGTTCAGCACCATGGAGGACCCGTCGAACACCTGGTCGTCCTGTCCGCCGACCATGTTCAGATAGACCAGCGGCAGCCCGGTCTCGACCACGCGGGCCACCATCAGGTTCAGCCGCAGGTTGGGCTTGCCGCGATGATAGGGCGACCCGTTCGGGATCAAAAGGATCTGGGCCCCGGTCTCGGCCAGGGTCTCGGCCACGTCCGGGTGCCAGGCGTCCTCGCAGATCGGCGTGCCGATGCGGACGCCCTTCACCACATAGGGTCCGTGGACATCGGCCGCGGCGAAGATGCGCCTTTCGTCGAACACCGCATCGTTCGGCAGGTGGTGCTTCAGCACGCGGGCGTGGACCTTGCCGCAGTCAAGGACATAATAGCCGTTGTAGAGATGCCCCCCCTGCCGCACCGGCCCGCCGATCCCCAGCGCCGGGCCATCGGCGCAGGTCTTGGCCAGCTCTTCGATCGCGGCGATCGCGGCGGTCACGAAGGCGGGCTTCAGGACAAGGTCCTGCGTCTGGTAGCCGGTGACGAACATCTCGGTCAGGGCGACCATGTCCGCACCGTCCTCGCGGCCGCGCTGCCAGGCCGCCCTGGCCCGAGCGGCGTTGCCGGCGATGTCGCCGACCACCGGGTTCAGCTGCGCCAGCTTCAGGTTGAACGTGTCTGTCATCGCCGCCCCCACAAGATCATCCCTTTCTATCAGACCTGGCCACAAGGGAAAGTGGCATCGGCGTGAAATCCGCCCCTGCGGGCCGCTGGCGGAGCGATGATCGTCACGCGCTTGTCACACCCGATGCCCCCCCTTACGCTTTGCCGCATCGCCCGGGGGATTCGTCCATGCGTCTGTTGCTGCCTGCCGCCCTGCTCGTCGCCCTTGCCCTGCCCGCGCAGGCCCAGGACGACGCGGTCATCACCAAGCAGTACGATGACGGCTCGGTCTACGAGGGCACATTCAAGGACGGGCGCCAGCACGGCACCGGAACCTACCGCCTGCCTTCGGGGTTCGAATACAGCGGGCAATGGGTCGAGGGCCAGATCATCGGCCAGGGCACCGCACGCTATGCCAATGGCTCGGTCTATGAAGGCACGTTCGAGAACGGCCAGCCCGACGGCAGGGGCAAGATCACCTCGCCGGACGGGCGAACCTACGAGGGCGACTGGTTCCAGGGCGAGATGACCGGCGAGGGCAAGGCTACCTATGCCAACGGCTCGGTCTATGAAGGCAGCTTCGTCAAGGGCAGCCACAACGGCAAGGGCAAGCTGACGAACCCCTCGGGCTATACCTACGAGGGCGACTGGGTGTTGGGGGTCAAGGAAGGCCGCGGCCGGATCACCTATCCCGACGGCACGGTCTACGAGGGCACGCTGGTCAAGGGCCAGCGGTCGGGCCAGGGCCGGCTGACCATGCCGGACGGGCTGGTCTATCAGGGTGCCTGGGCCGAGGGGCAGATCAACGGCAGCGGCATCCTGACCCAGCCGAACGGCGACGTCTACGAGGGCAGCTTCAAGGACGGTCTGCGCGAGGGCGAAGGCAAGCTGACCCACAAGAACGGCGACATCTACTTCGGCCAGTGGCAGCGCGACCGCCGCCACGGCCGGGGCAGTTTCACCACGCCGGACGGGTTCAAGTACGAGGGCACCTGGGTCGAGGGGCGGATGGAGGGGACGGGGTCGATCACCTACC
Source organism: Tabrizicola sp. (assembly GCA_046294075.1). Taxonomy (GTDB): domain Bacteria; phylum Pseudomonadota; class Alphaproteobacteria; order Rhodobacterales; family Rhodobacteraceae; genus Tabrizicola. The sequence continues at coordinate 113,986 of JBKBJC010000001.1, forward strand.
CGGACGGCTCGGTCTACATCGGGGCGATGAAGGCGGACCAGCCGCATGGTCAGGGGGCGATCACCTATCCCGACGGATCCACCTACCAGGGCGAGTGGCAGGCCGGCGTCATCACCGGCCAGGGTCGGGCGACCTATCCCGACGGACGCATCTACGAAGGCGCCTTCCGCAACGCCAAGCCGGAGGGCGCCGGCGTCATGACCTACCCCGACGGCTACCGCTATGAGGGCGACTGGGTGGACGGCCAGCGCGAGGGCACGGGTGCGGCGGTCTATCCCGACGGCAGCCTTTACAAGGGCACGTTCAAGGCAGGCCTGCGCGACGGCGAAGGCGAGTTTTCTACCACGGACGGCTTCAGGTATGTGGGCCAGTGGGTCGCGGGCCGGATCGAGGGGCGCGGCACGGCGACCTATCCCGGTGGCGACGTCTATGAAGGCATGTTCAAGGACGGCAAGCGCGAGGGCCAGGGCAAGCTGACATACAAGTCGGGCGAGGTGGCCGAAGGCATCTGGCTCAACGGCATCCTGACTGCCCCGCCCGACCCGCCACCCGAGTCCGCTGCCGAGGCCCCGGCCACCGCGGCGCCGAACCCCTAGGCCGGGCTCAGGCCCGGCGCTGCTCAGAACGTCATTGTCACCCGGTGCCCCGGCGCATGGGCCAGCCGGACAAGCGTCACCGGCCCGACCGTGCCCTGCGTCATCCGCTCCGCCACCAGAAGCGCCGTGCCGGGGGCTATGCCCATGACCTCCGCCTCGCGCGGGCTGGCGGGTTCGGCGGTGAAGGCGATGTCGCCAGAAACCAGCGGCACATGCGTCACCAGCCATTCGTTGGCGCTGACCGCGGCGAAATCGGGGGCCGGGTCGGGCAGGACGGCGGGGCTCAGCCAGCGCGTCTCCAGCACGAAGGGGCGGCCCCCGGCAAGGTGCAGCGTCTCCAGATGGCGCAGCCGCGCGCCTTCGCGCAGGCCGAGCCGCGCGGTGACGATGACCGGCGCAACCTCTTCCCGGTCGGCCAGCAGACGAAAGTCGTAAGTCAGGCCCCGGCCCAGCACATCGAGCCGGATCACCGGGATCTCCAGCCGCGCCCGACGGACGGGCAGCGCCGCGACGCGGGTTCCGGCGCGCTTGCGGCGTTCCAGTACCCCGGCCTCGGCCAGCGCGGTCAGTGCCCGGTTCACCGTGGCCCGGGCGACGCCGAATTCCTCGGCCAGCGCCTCCTCGCCCGGGATCAGCGCGCCGGGCGGCCAGTCGCGCGCCCGGATCCTCCGCAAGACCTCGGCGCGGATCTCCTCCCAGCCGAGCGTCACAGCGCATCCCTCAATCTGCGCATGGTGGCGCGGAAGCGATGGGCCACGGCCTCGCGGGCGATGTGGCGCCCGCCCTGCACGATGTGGCGGCCCGCCGACCAGAGGTCGGAGACCAGCCCGTCACGCCCGGCAAAGACCAGCGCATCCAGCAGCCGGTCGTCCGAAAGTCCCTCCAGCCGCAGATCGTTCCTGTCGAGCGCCAGAAGATCGGCCCATTCACCCACCGCGATCACGCCGCGCCCCCGCCCCGCCGCCTGCGCGCCGCCCCGCGCGGCCTCTTCCCACAACAGCCGCCCGGTCGAACGGTCATCCGCCATCACCGCCCGCGCCCGCTGGCCGAGCCTCTGGGAATATTCCAGAAGCCGCAACTCCTCGGCCAGCGAGATGCGCACGTTGCTGTCGGTGCCCACCCCGAGAGCTCCGCCCGCCGCAAGCCAGCTCGACCCGTCGAAGATGCCGTCGCCGAGGTTCGCCTCGGTGATCGGGCAGAGGCCCGCCACCGCCCCGGTGCGGGCCAGCGCATCCGTCTCGGCCGGTGTCATCTGCGTGGCATGAATCATGCACCAGCGGGCATCGAGGTCCAGGTTCGCCACGGCCCATTCCACCGGCCGCGCGCCCCAGGCGGCCCGGACCTCCTCGACCTCGGCCAGTTGTTCGGCGATGTGCATGTGGATGGGGCCCCGCGTCATCCCCGTCACGCGGGCCAGCGTCTCGCGGCGGACCGCGCGCAGGGAATGGGGCGCGACGCCCAGCACCGCGTCCGGCAGGCCGGAGAGCGCCCGCCCCGCCCCTTCGAGCAGCGCCGCAAAGACCTCGGGCGAGGAGCCGAAGCGCAGCTGCCCGCCCGCCAGCGCCCGCCCGTCCACCCCGCCCTGTTCGTAGATCACCGGCAGATGCGTCAGGCCGAGCCCGGTTTCCCGCGCAGATTCTGCGATGCGGGCGGACATCTCGGCCGGGTCGGCATGGGTGCCGCCGCCGACCCGATGATGCAGGTAGTGAAATTCGCAGACCGCCGAGAAGCCGGCCTCGGCCATCTCCACCATCGCCTGCGCGGCGATGGCCTGCACGTCCTCGGGTCCGAGGCGTTCGAGAAAGCGATACATCAGCGCGCGCCAGGTCCAGAAGCTGTCCTGCCCGGCGGTGCGCCCCTCGGTCAGCCCGGCCATCGCGCGCTGGAAGGTATGGGAATGGAGGTTGACCGGCGCGGGCAGGAGGACGCCTTGCCTCTGCCCCGACCCAGACCCCGGCACGCCAGCCTTCACCTCGACGATGCGGCCGCCTTCCATGCGGATGCGGACATCCCGCGCCCAGCCGTCGGGCAACAGGGCAGAGGCGGCGTGCAGGATCATGGCGACTCACTTGACTTGCATTATGTCTAGACATATTAGCCAATCCATCAGACAGAAGGCAAGCCGATGCTTCTGACCCACGCCACCCTTGCGACCATGACGGACGGCTACGGCCTGATCCCCGATGCCGCCGTGGCGCTGGAGGGCGACCGCATCGCCTGGGCCGGTCCGATGGCCGATCTGCCAGCCGACTTGCGAAAGCTGCCCGGGCAGGACTGCGGTGGGCGCCTCGTGACGCCGGGCCTGATCGACTGCCACACCCACGCGGTCTTTGCCGGCCACCGCGCGGCGGAGTTCGAGTTGCGGCTGAAGGGGGCAAGCTATGAAGAGATCGCGCGTGCCGGCGGCGGGATCCTGTCCACCGTCACCGCCACCCGCGCGGCCTCGGAGGCTGAGCTGTTGACGCTGACCCTGCCCCGGATCGACCAGCTGATCGCCTCGGGAGCGACGACGATCGAGGTGAAATCAGGCTACGGGCTGACCTTGGCTGACGAGTTGAAGCTGTTGCGCGTGGCCCGCCGGATTGCCGATCACCGCCCGATCACTGTGCGGGTGACGCATCTGGCCGCCCACGCCGTGCCGCCAGAATTTCACGGCGACGCAATGGGTTACATCGGGAATGTCGCCCTGCCCTCGCTGCACGCCGCCCATGCCGAAGGACTGGTAGACGCGGTGGACGCCTTCTGCGAGACCATCGCCTTTTCGGTCGCCGACCTCGCGCCGCTCTTCGCCGAGGCGCGCGCGCTCGGCCTGCCGGTGAAGCTTCATGCCGAGCAGCTGAGCGACCAGGGCGGCGCCGCCTTCGCCGCCCGGCACGGGGCGCTGTCGGCGGATCATCTGGAATATCTCTCGCCCGAAGGGATCGCGGCGATGGCGGCGGCGGGCAGCGTCGCGGTGATCCTGCCGGGCGCCTTCTATACCCTACGGGAAAGCCAGCTGCCGCCCATCGCCGCCCTGCGTGCCGCCGGTGTCCCGATGGCGGTGGCGACCGACCTGAACCCCGGCTCCTCGCCCATGGCCTCGCTGACCCTGTCGATGAACATGGCCTGCACGCTGTTCCGCCTGACGCCCGAGGAGGCGCTTCTCGGCACCACGGCCCATGCCGCCCGCGCCCTCGGCCTCACCGACCGGGGCCGGATCGCGCCGGGACTGCGCGCCGATCTGGTGATCTGGGAGGCCGACCATCCGGCGGAACTGAGCTACCGCATCGGCGCCACCGCGCTGCACCAACGTATCTACGGAGGCCGTCTTGACGCCTGAAATCCTGATCCCCGGCCAGGTCAGCCTTGCCCAGCTGGAGCGCATATACCGGCAGCGCCTGCCCGCCCGCCTGCACGACGGAGCGCGCGAGGGCATCGCCCGCGCCGCCAGCCACATCGCCGCCGCCGCAACGGGCCATGCGGCGGTCTATGGCGTCAACACCGGGTTCGGCAAGCTGGCCAGCATCAAGATCGCGCCGCAAGACACCGCCGCAATTCAGAAAAACCTGATCCTCAGCCATTGCTGCGGCGTGGGCGCACCGATGGCCGAAGAGGTGGCGCGGCTGATGATGGTGCTGAAACTCCTCTCGCTCGGCCGCGGCGCCTCGGGCGTGCGGCCCGAAGTCGTGGCGCTGATCGAGGACATGCTGGCGCAGGGCGTGACGCCGGTCATCCCGGACCAGGGCTCGGTCGGGGCCAGCGGCGATCTCGCACCCCTGGCGCACATGACGGCGGTGATGATCGGCCATGGCGAGGCGCTGGTGGACGGCCAGGTGAAGCCCGGCGCCGAAGCCCTCGCACAGAAAGGACTATCGCCGATCACGCTCGGCGCAAAGGAGGGGCTTGCGCTCATCAACGGAACGCAGTTCTCCACCGCCTACGCACTGGTCGGCCTGTTCCGGGCCTGGACTGCCGCGCGCGAGGCGCTGGTGATCTCGGCCCTGTCCACCGATGCAATCATGGGCTCGACCGCGCCCCTGGAGCCCGAGATCCATACCCTGCGCGGCCATCCCGGACAGATCGAGGCGGCCGCGGCGATGCGCGCGCTGCTTGCGGGCAGCGAGATCCGGGAAAGCCACCGCGAGGGCGATACCCGCGTGCAGGACCCCTACTGCATCCGCTGCCAACCGCAGGTCACGGGCGCGGCGATGGACGTGCTGCGCATGGCCGCTCGGACCCTGGAGATCGAGGCCAATGCCGCCACCGACAATCCCCTGGTCCTCTCCGATGGCCAGATCGTCAGCGGCGGCAACTTCCATGCCGAACCCGTGGGCTTTGCCGCCGACATGATCGCCATGGCCATGGCCGAGATCGGGGCCATCGCACAGCGCCGCGTCGCCCTGATGGTGGACCCGACGCTCAGCTTCGACCTGCCTGCCTTCCTGACGCCGAAGCCCGGCCTCAACTCGGGTCTGATGATCGCCGAAGTCACCACAGCCGCCTTGATGAGCGAGAACAAGCACCTCGCCCATCCCACGGTGACCGACTCGACACCGACCAGCGCCAACCAGGAGGACCACGTCTCGATGGCCGCCCATGGCGCCCGCCGCCTGGGCCGGATGGCGGCGAATCTGAACGTGATCCTCGGCGTCGAGGCGCTGTGCGCCGCGCAAGGCGTCGCGTTCCGCGCCCCTCTGCAAACCTCTGCCCCCTTGCAGGCCGCGCTCGCCGCGCTGCGCGCCGAAATCCCGCCGCTGACCGATGACCGTTTCCTCGCCCCCGATCTTGCCCGCGCCGCCGACCTTGTGGCGCAGGGCGCCATGTCTGCAGCGGCGGGCACCAGCCTGCCAGACCTAAGCCCATTTCATGTCTGAAAATATCCTCTGGGGGTCCGGGGGGCGACGCGCCCCCGGGGCTTCCGCGAGAACCGGAGCCAAGTCATGACGAACCCCCGCCACAACCTGCGCGACATCTTCCCGCCGACCGGGGCCGAAAAGACCTGCAAAAGCTGGCAGACGGAGGCCGCGATGCGGATGCTGATGAACAACCTGCATCCCGACGTGGCCGAGAACCCGCATGAGCTGGTGGTCTATGGAGGCATAGGCCGGGCCGCGCGGACCTGGGAGGATTTCGACCGGATCGTCGCCGGTCTCAAGGATCTGGAGGCCGACGAGACGCTGGTCGTCCAGTCCGGCAAGCCCGTCGCCATCGTCCGCACCCATGCCGATGCGCCGCGCGTGCTGATCGCCAACTCCAACCTTGTGCCGCACTGGGCCACCTGGGCGCATTTCAACGAACTCGACCGCAAGGGCCTGATGATGTATGGCCAGATGACCGCCGGGTCCTGGATCTACATCGGCACGCAAGGCATCGTGCAGGGCACCTACGAGACCTTCGCCGAGGCCGGGCGTCAGCATTATGGCGGCGATCTCACGGGCAGGTGGATCCTGACCGGGGGTCTCGGCGGAATGGGCGGCGCGCAGCCCCTGGCCGCCGTGATGGCGGGCGCCTGCTGCCTGGCCGTGGAGGTCGACGAGACCCGGATCGATTTCCGTATCCGCACCCGCTATCTGGACGCAAAGGCCCGCACGCTGGACGAGGCTCTGGCGATGATCGCCGGCTGGACGGCGAAGGGCGAGGCAAAGTCGGTGGGCCTTCTGGGCAATGCCGCCGAAGTGTTCCCCGAACTGCTGGCCCGGATGAGCGCGGGCGACCCAATGCCGAACGGGCGCCCCGACATCGTGACCGACCAGACCTCGGCGCATGATCCCTTGCACGGCTATTGCCCGGCGGGCTGGAACGTTGCCGAATGGCGCGCGAGACAGGAGACCGATCCGGCGGCGGTGGAAGCCGCAGCGCGCCACTCCATGCGCGCCCATGTCGAGGCGATGGTGGGCTTCTGGAACGCGGGCGTGCCAACGCTGGATTACGGCAACAACATCCGCCAGGTGGCGAAGGAGGAAGGCTTCGACAATGCCTTCGCCTTCCCAGGTTTCGTGCCGGCCTACATCCGCCCGCTGTTCTGCAAGGGCATCGGCCCCTTCCGCTGGGTGGCCCTGTCCGGCGATCCCGAGGATATCCGCAAGACCGATGCCGCGATGAAGCGGCTGTTCCCCGACAACGCGCACCTGCACCGATGGCTGGACATGGCCGGCGAGCGGATCGCCTTTCAGGGTCTGCCGGCGCGGATCTGCTGGATCGGCCTCGGCGAGCGCCACCGCGCCGGACTGATGTTCAACGAGATGGTGGCCAGCGGAGAGCTGAAGGCGCCCATCGTCATCGGGCGGGACCATCTGGACAGCGGCTCGGTCGCCTCGCCCAACCGCGAGACGGAAGGCATGAGGGACGGGTCGGACGCGGTGAGCGACTGGCCGCTTCTGAACGCGCTGGTGAACACCGCCTCGGGGGCAACTTGGGTCAGCCTGCATCACGGCGGCGGGGTCGGAATGGGTTTCAGCCAGCACGCAGGCGTGGTCATCGTGGCCGACGGCACGCCGGAAGCCGCGCGGCGGTTGGAGCGGGTGTTATGGAACGACCCGGCCTCGGGCGTTTGGCGGCATGCAGATGCAGGCTACGAGACCGCGATCCAGTGCGCGAAGGACCACGGGCTGCGACTGCCGGGGATCCTGGGGAACTGATCCGGCGAGCAGGGCCGCACTGTCAACGCAGCCAGATCGGGTTCGACCAGGCGCGCCTTCCCGCCGCGTCGATCACGGCGACGCGCAGCCAGGGACTGTCGTTCAGCCGGGCAAGCGGCACCTCGGCCCGGGTCATGGATGCCCCGTGCACCGCCTTGGCGCCGGTGCCGCGCCCCATGGCAACGACCGACACCGCGGCGGAACATTCCACCACCACATGGTCGCCCTCGACCACCACGTCGCGCAGTTCTGGGCCCTGCGAGGAATAGAAGTCCCCCCGCTTCAGCGCCGCAAGCAGCGCCTCGGGTTCGTTCTCCTCGGCCTTGACCATCACCCAGCCGCCGAAATGGTCGGGCTCGGAGAAATGCGCGTCGTCGGTGGCGATCAGGCTCAGCCGGCGGCCCTCGGTCAGCAGCAGATCGGCAATCGCCGCGCCGTCCGGACGGTCGCAACCGGTGGCGCAGCCGTGGTTGTAGATCTCGACCGCATGGGCGGCCTTGATCGTGCGGGCATCGGCCAGCGTCAGGCCGGACCATTGCGGATGGGCGATTGCCACGAAGGCCCCGGCGGCGACTGCGCGCGCGGCGATCTCGGCACCGGTTTCCTGGCCCGCCTTCGGGTGGAAATCGGGGCTGTCCGAGGGTGCGAAATCCGGCGGCAGGCCCACGGCCAGGATGTGCCACAACTCGCCGTTGGCCATGGCGCCGGAATGCAGCTCGGCCCCGAGGATCGTGGTGAAGCGGTTGGTGCGGAACGACGTGGTATCGACGATCGGATAGCCGTAGGAGCCGATGAAATGGTCGGTCAGGGCAAGGAAATCATAGCCCTCGTCGCGGTAGCGGCGGCAGACCTCTTCCGGCGGCAGCACCCCGTCCGAGCGGGTGGAGTGGGTATGCAGGTTGCCGCGCCAGAAACGGCCGGGGGCGGTGAAGGCGGTGGGGCGGGTCATGATCTGGTCCTTTGCCCAAGGTCTGCGCGTTCCTGGTATGCCAGCACGGCGACGGGCGCTGTGCCGAGGCGGTGGCCATCGGGAAGGCCTTCCCGACCTCGGCGAAACCTTGCCCGGCGGCTGCGGATCGGGCAAGTGCCCGTCGAGGCATTGTGCGCCATGTGATAGTGTCGTGGCTTGTGGATTTTGAGAGGTGAACCATGTCGCTGGATCGTGGGCCGGCAGATACCCGGAACGCAGGGCCGCTGGCCTCGGGTTCGAGTCCGGAGGCAGGCCGGTCGCTTGCCGATTCGATGGGCGGTCATGCCGAGCCGGCGGCGGCGCTGATGAAGGCGCTGAGCCATCCGGGGCGGCTGATGATCCTTTGCCATCTCGCCGACGGCGAGAAGGCGGTGCAGGATCTCGAAGGGCTGACCGGGCTGCGGCAGGCGGCAGTCAGCCAGCAGCTGGCACGTCTGCGCATGGAAGGCATGGTCACCGCTCGCCGCTCGGGCAAGGCAATCATCTACGCGCTGCGCGATTCCGAGGTGATGCGGCTTCTGTCCTGCCTGTCGCTGATGTTCGACCGGCCGGACTGAGGCGCACCCCCGCTAGCCGCGCCCGACATAGGGCATGTCCCGCGCCATGATGGTGACGAAGGGCGTGTTGACCTCCAGGGGCAGGCTGGCCATGTGGAGGACCATCCGCGCGACGTGATCCACGTCCATCACCGGCTCGACCCGGATGCTGCCGTCGGCCTGCGGGACGCCGCGGGTGAAGGCGGCGGCCATGTCGGTCAGGGCATTGCCGATGTCGATCTGGGCACAGGCGATGTCATGGGCGCGTCCGTCAAGGCAAAGCGTGCGGGTCAGGCCGGTCACGGCGTGCTTCGACATGGTATAGGGCACCGACCCCGGGCGCGGCACATGGGCCGAGATCGAGCCATTGTTGATGATTCGCCCGCCGCGCGGGCTTTGCCGCCGCATCAGCCCGAAGGCGGCGCGGGCGCAGAGGAACATGCCGGTGATGTTGGTGCGGCTGACTTCCAGCCATGTCTCGACCGGGATCTCGTCTATCGGCGCGGCCGGGGCCGAGATGCCGGCGTTGTTGAACAGCACGTCCAGCCGGGGCAGTTCGGCGAAGGCTGCCTCGACCTCGACCTGGTCGCCGACATCGGCGACCAGGATGCGGGCCGGCGCGCCGTCAGCGGTTTCCTCCAGCGCCGTGCGGCGTCGGCCGAGGAGGCTGACCTCCCATCCCGCGGCCAGGAAGGCGCGCGCGGTGGCGCGGCCGATGCCGGCGCCCGCGCCGGTAATCAGGATCGAACGCGGGATCGTCGATCGGGCGGTCATGGAGCCTCCACGAGGTAGTCGTATTTCAGCAGCCAGAGCGCGGCGCGGCCGACCACGGCGGGCGACAGGCGCAGGGCGGCAGCGATCTCGGCCTCGGTCGCGCCATTCGGGCCGGCCGCTGCATAGGCGGCGCGCACCGTCTCGATCCGGGCCGGGTCGTCGATCAGGCGGCGGCGGAGCGCATAGTTGCGCAGGGCGAACATCTCGCCCGGAGGCGGACGGTCGCCGAGCGGGCGAGCCGCCAGGCGGCGGTCCTCGGCGGCGAAGGCGGTGGGATAGGCGGCATACATCTCTTCGACCGCCGGCCCCACCGGAACCAGCGCCGCCGCGCGCGGGGCAATCCCGGAGCCACCCTTTGCCCGGGCGTGGGCCAGCATCGCCCGCTGTTCGCCCCAGAGCGCCTGATACTGCGGGATCACCGCCCGCCAGTCGTAAAGCGACCGGACCCGCGCCCGCCCCGCTGCCCCCATCCGCGCGCGCAGGTCGGGTTCCAGCGCCAGCGTCACCAGCGCCCGGGCAAAGGCGCCCACGTCCATGCGGGTCAGGGCAGAGATCTGGCTGAGGTATTGCACATAGGAGTCGGTCCCGCCCAGGAACCGCTGGCTGACATAGCCCGACAGCCCCGCCCGCGGCAGTTCGGTCGGCACGCGGATCCCGACCTCGGGCGTCACCGTTTCCTTCATCCCGTCCCAGTCGGTCACGATCACCGGCAGGCCCGCCGCCATCGCCTCGATGGGCGCAAGGCCGAAGGTTTCCTGCAGGTTGTCGATCGGAAAGACGAAGATGTCGCCGCCCGACAGCGTGGCCTTGCGGTCGTCGGGGTTGCCGCCGTCCAGCAGGTGATAGCCGCAGGAGGGCATCAGCCGGGCCGCGGCCCTGGCATAGATCTCCTGCCAGGCCTCTTCGCGGAACCGGCCGCAGAGGACGAGGTGCAGCCTGCCGCCGCCGGCGCCACGGACCTCGCCCGCGGCCTGTTCCATGGCCAGGAACAGGGGCAGCGGATCGAACTTCTCGTCGGGGGTGAGGCGCGCGATGGTGACGGCGACCACATCGCCGCGCGCGGCACCGATCCGCGCGCGCATCGCCTGCCCCGGCGTCGGGTCGGGCTGGAAATCGTCGCACACGATGCCCAGCGGGATCACCGGCAACAGGGGCCGCGCCGGCAGGACCGCGCCGGGAAAGCGGTCGGCCAGATGCGCCTCGGCCAGTTCCATCAGCCGCCGGATCGAGGCCTGCACGGCCTGCGAGGTGCAGATCACCGCGTCCCAGGGCATCTGCGGCGCCGCGCGCAGGTCGAAGACCGCCTGCATGACATTCCTCGTGGCGGTGGTATGGGTGATGCCACAGAGCGCCCATGCCGCCGCGCCGTGCACCGACCGCCGCCAGCATTCCGTCGCGCTGATCGGGGCGGGATAATGCAGGACCTCGACCGGCGCCATGGCCGCTGGCGCATCCAGCCTGACCGCGCGCAGGGGGCGCGTCACGCCCGCGGCACGCGCCATCTCGGCAAAGGCGGCATGATCACCCTGCGCATGCGCGATCGAGACGAACTCGTCCACCTGCCCATGCGCGAAGAAGCCGCGCAGGAAACTTTCGCCCGCAACGCGGCGGCCGTTGATGCCCCTGCGCACCGGGTCGTAGCCGTCGGTCGTGAACCAGATCGCGGCATTCGCGGCAGGGGTCGGATCGGGCATCAGCGGCGCTCCATCCAGAGCCAGGGCGTTGGCGTTGCGCGCCATTCCCACAACAGAAGCAGCCGGTCCAGATCCGACAGCGCCTCGGTCCAGTCGGGCAGGAGGTCCGGGCGCAGGCTGCGGTCGATCCGGGTGATCCGGTGGGTGCCCCCGAATCGGTCGGTCAGAAGCGCAAGGAGGCCCGGGCGCATGCCTTCGTGCACCTCGACGAGGAGGTCGGCCTCGGCCAGCGCCGGGGCGCGGGCGGGGTCGAGCAGCTCGGCCTCGGCGCCCTCGATGTCGCAGAGGACAAAGGTCGGTCCTTCGGCGCAGAGCGCGAGGTCGGCATGGGTGACTTCTCCGCCGATGCGGAGCCGGTCCTCCACCCCGTTCGCGCGGGCAAGCTGCCCGCAGAGGTCGCGGGCGGCGGGGCTCGTGTCGCGGGCGTGGATCAGGCTGCCGGACATGCGGCGGGCAAGGCCCACTGCGTAGTAGCCTTCAGCCGCACCGATGTCGATCACCCGGGCATAGGCGCGGGCGATGACGGTTTCGATGACGGGATGCAGGCTCGCCTCGTAAAGCCCGAGCAGTCGCGGCGCGCGGCCCCCCTCGGCGGCGGCGACGGGATAGAGCATGCCGACGAAGGGGCCATGGGCGACCCGGCCGCCGCCCCGTCGGGCCAGGGTATTGGCCAGCACGATCGAGCGCCATTTCGCCAGCTGGCGCAGTTGGGCCTCCAGCCGCCCCGGTCCCGGCGGCAGGGCGGCAAGGCGGGCAAGCTGGGCGTCGATCGCCCGGGTCAGGGGCGATGTCTGGGTGGTTGGACCGGTCATTGCCCCATGGGTAAGGGCTGGCCGGGCCGGCGGCAAGCCGGATCAGGCGGCGCGGGTGCGGATCGTCCGGTAGAGGAAGGCCATGAGGAACATCCCCGTCAGGATCAGGATCACCGTGGGCGCCGGCGCCGAGTCGATGTGGAAGCTGGTCCAGACACCCAGGAGCATCGCGGCAAGGCAGAGGATCGTGGCCAGGATCAGCATGGCGCCGAAGCTGCGGACCAGGAGGAAGGCGATGGCCCCCGGCGCGATGAGAAGGCCGATGGCCAGGATCAGCCCGACCGAGGAGAGCGTGGCGACGATGGTCAGCGACAGGATCGCGAGAAGACCGTAGTGCAGAAGCCCGGTCGGCAGGCCCGAGACCTGCGCCTGGGCGGGGTCGAAGGCATGCAGCATCAGGTCGCGCCATTTCAGCGCCAGGATCAGTGTGACCGGCCCGGCGATGGCGGCCGAGGTCAGAAGATCCTGCCGCCCGACCCCCAGCATGTTGCCGAAGAGGATATGGTCAAGGTGCATCTCGGTCGGAATCGCGGTGAACAGCACGATCCCGGCCGCGAACATGCCGGAAAACACCACACCCATCGCGGTGTCGCGCTTGATCCGGCTGTTGTCGGCCAGCCAGCCGGTCATCAGCGCCGCACCGAGACCGGCGGCGAAGGCTCCAAGCAGAAGCGGCAGGCCGGCGAGCCAGGCCAGCACGATGCCGGGCAGCACCGCATGGCTGACCGCGTCTCCCATCAGCGCCCACCCCTTCAGGACGAGGAAGCAGGACAGGAGCGCCGCCGGCGGCGCCACGATCAGCGCGATCCAGAAGGCGTTCTGCATGAACGGGAACTGGAAGGGTTGCACCAGAGCGTCGATCATGCCGCCCTCGCCCGAGCCCGTGCCGCCAGAAGCCCGTGCTTCGGGGCGAAGAGGAAGGCCAGACCGAAGAGGAAGGTCTGGAGAAGCACGATGACGCCCCCGGTGGCTCCGTCCAGGAAATAGGAGATGTAGGCACCGGCAAAGCCGGTCGCCGCGCCGATCCCGGCAGAAAGGGCCAGCAGGCGCGGGAAGCGGTCGGTCAGGAGATAGGCCGTGGCGCCGGGGGTGACGACCATGGCGACGACGAGGAAGGCCCCCACGGTCTGCATCGCGGCCACGGTCGACGCCGAAAGCAGGGTGAAGAACACCAGCTTCAGAAGGTCGGGGCGCAGGCCGATGGTGCGGGCGTGGGCCTCGTCGAAGAAAGTGACCATCAGGTCCTTCCAGAGGACCAGGAGGACCACGGCCGAGACGGCTCCGATCAGCACCAGTTGCAGCGTGTCGGCGGGCGAGATCGCCAGCACGTTGCCCATGACGATGGTCTGCACCGAAACCCCGGTCGGGAAGATCGAGATCAGGAACAGGCCAAGGCCGAAGAAGGCGGTGAAGATCAGCCCGATCACCGTGTCGGTCTTGAGCCCGGTGCGCCCGGACAGGAACAGCATGGCCCCGGCGGCAAGGCCCCCGGACAGGAAGGCGCCAAGCGCGAAGGGAAGGCCAAGGATGTAGGCCCCGGCGACCCCGGGGACGACGGAGTGCGACAGCGCGTCGCCGATCAGCGACCAGCCCTTCAGCATGAGATAGGCGGAAAGGAAGCCGCAGACCCCGCCGACGAGGGCGGAGACCCACATTGCATTGGTCATGTAGCCGTAGGCGAAGGGCTCAAGCATGGCCGGGCGCTCGCGGGTCGGGGCGTCTGTCATGGTGTGCGCCTTGCGGCGCAAGCCCAGGTCCTCGCCTCTGGGCCTGCGGCCCAACCGGCTCGGCGCGGCCTCCGGCAGGAGTATTTGGGCAAAGGGCAAAGGCAGGGGTCATTTCGGGTCTTTCCGGCCATACTGGACGAAGGGGCGTTCGTCGTCGGTCAGGATCGAGACCTCGCGCGTGTCGTCGTCGTCGTGCAGGTCGCTGCCGCCGAGGGTGAAATGCCGCAGCACACCGCCGAAGGCGCGTTCGAGGTTGGCGCGCGTGAAGGTGGTCTCGGTCGGGCCATGGGCGAGGACCGTGCCCTTCACCAGCACCGCCCGGTCACAGAAATCGGGCACCGAGCCGAGGTTGTGGGTCGAGACCAGCATCACATGCCCCTCGTCGCGCAAGTCACGCAGGAGGGCGATGATCTGTTCCTCGGTCGTGACATCGACGCCGGTGAAGGGCTCGTCGAGGAGGATGATCCGCCCCTCTTGCGCCAGAGCCCTGGCCAGGAACACCCGCTTCTTCTGGCCGCCAGAGAGCTCGCCGATCTGGCGGTGGCGCAGGTCGGAGAGGCCGACGCGCGCGAGGGCCTGAACCACCTTGGCGCGGTCGGTGGCCGAGGGGCGGCGCAGAAGCCCCATGTGGCCGTAGCGGCCCATCATCACCACGTCCTCGACAAGGACCGGGAAGGACCAGTCCACCTCCTCGGCCTGGGGAACATAGGCCACGAGGTTACGCCGCAGAGCCTCGCGCACGGGCAGGCCGAGAAGGCGGATCGTGCCGCGCGCGAGCGGCACGAAGCCCATGATCGCCTTGAATAGCGTGGACTTGCCCGCCCCGTTCACCCCCACAAGCGCGGTGATGGTGCCGGTGGGGATGGCGAAGCTGGCGTCGGTCAGCGCGGTCAGGCCGTTGCGGTAGGTGACGGTGACGCCTTCGGCGAAGATGCCCTCGGTCGCGGAGATGTCGCGCATCATGCCCTCAGTTCCCGGCGGTCAGGCCCCGGGCGATGGTTTCGGTCGTGACCCGCAGGAGGTCGAGATAGGTCGGCACCGGTCCGTCGGGAGCCGAGAGGCTGTCCACATAGAGCACCCCGCCAAAGGCAGCGCCGGTTTCGCGGGCGACCTGTTCGGCCGGGTCGGAGGGCACGGTGCTTTCGCAGAAGACGGCCGGAACGGCGTGTTCGCGCACCCCGTCGATCACCGCCCGCACCTGGCGCGGTGTCCCCTGCTGGTCGGCATTGATCGGCCAGAGGTAAAGCTCCCGCAGCCCCAGGTCGCGGGCGAGATAGCTGAAGGCGCCCTCGCAGGTGACCAGCCAGCGGCGGTCCCGAGGCAGGGCGGCGATCTGGGCCTTCAGCGGCTCGAGCGCGGCGCGCAGCCTGTCCTTGTAGGCGGCCGCATTGGCGGCATAGGTCGCGGCATTGTCCGGGTCGATGCCAGACAGCGCCCTGGCGATGTTGTCCACATAGATCAGCGCGCTGTCCACGCTCATCCAGGCGTGGGGATTGGGACGGCCGTCATACTCGCCCCCGGTGATCGAGATGGGTTCCACCCCGTCGCTGAGCGTGGCCGAGGGGACATCGCCGAGGTTCGACAGGAACTGCTCGAACCAGCGTTCGAGGCCGAGGCCGTTTCGCAGCACCAGGTCGGCATCCGAGGCGCCGACAATGTCGCGCGGCGTGGGCTCGTAGCCATGGATCTCGGCCCCCGGCTTGGTGACGGAAACGACCTCCACCCCCTCGCCCGCGACGTTGCGGGCCATGTCGGCGATGACGGTGAAGGTGGTGACGACCTTGAGCTGCGTCTCGGCCGGGGCCGGCAGCGGAGCCAGCGTCAGAACCGTCAGAAGGAGGCGGCGAAGCGAGGGCATGATCATCCCGAGGGCCATGACCGCACTAGAATGTAAATGAGAAGCATTTGCAAGTAGGCCGGGACGAAGCCCGCGCCTTGAACACGCCGGTGTGACTTCATGTCCGGTCCGGCAGCAGGCGGGCGACCAGCGGTGCCAGCACGATCACGACCAGGATGCGCATGACATGGTGCAGTGCGACGAAGGCCACATCGGCCTGAATCGCGAGCGCGATCAGCCCCATCTCGGTCAGCCCGCCGGGGGCGAGCGCCAGCAGCGCCAGGTCGAGGCCGACCCCTGCCCCTGCCTGCATCGCCAGCCCCGCGACCAGCGCGAGCGCAAGCGTCAACACCGTGGCGCCCAGGCTGAGAAGCCCCGCCCGGGCCAGCATGGCCGGGGCGATGCCGACGAACCGGCAGCCGAGGATCGTGCCAAGCAGCACCTGCGCACCGATCACCAGCGCGGCGGGCGGCACGCTTTCGGTCAGTCCGGCCACATGCACGAGCGCCGAGAGGACCAGCGGACCGAGGAAGGTCGGCGCGGGCAGGCGCAGGCGGATGCCGAGAGCCGCGCCGAAGAGGGCCGATCCGGCCAGAAGGCCGATGTCGGCGATCCCCAGCGCGCCGCCTCCGGTCGGGCCGGTCCGGCCGACATCATGGCCGAGGATAACGCGGAACAGGAAGGCCATCAGCGCGATGGTGACGACGATGCGCAGCGAATGGGCCAGAACGATCGCGGGCACATCCGCGCCGCGGGCCTCGCCGAACTCGATCATCTCGGACAGCCCGCCCGGCATGCCGGCGAAATAGGCGGTCGTCCAGTCCTGCCCTCCGACCAGCCGGTAGAAGGGCACAACCACCGCAGCAACGGCGACGAGATAGACCAGCAGGACAGCGAGCGTCAGCGCGGTCTGCCCGGCCTGACCCAGGATCTCGGGCGTGAAGCGCGAGCCAAGGAGCACGCCGATCACCGCGACAATGGCGGGGCGCAGGCCCGAAGGTCCCCGGATGGGGACACCGGCCACGGCGGCCGCCATGGTGGCGAAAAGCGCCCCCAGCATCCAGGGCAGCGGCAGCGACATGAGGTAGAACACCGCCCCGCCCAGGCTGCCCAGGGCAAGACCGGCGAGCAGGGCCAGGCGGGGGCGCGGCATGTCAGTCCTCTTCACCGCAGACCAAAACGCAAAGCCCGCCGGGATGCAAGCTGACCCGGAGCGAAGGCCGTTGACAGGCAGGGGTTGCGCTGGAAGGCTTCAAGCATCGCACGAGGTCCGCCATGCGTCTGCTGCCAATCATTGCCGTCCTTATGGTGCCCGCGCTCTCCGCGCGGGCCGAGGTCGGGGATTGTTCGGCACCAGGCTATCTGGCCGCCTTCGCCGATGCGCCCACGGCCCGCGATCTGACCTGCGTCGAACTGTTCCGCTTGGAGGTTCCGACACCGGACGGCCCGCGCCAGATCCGGGGTATCGCGGATGCTGCGGCGGGCTGGGCGGTGCCCCCGGCTCTGGCGGCCGAGGTCGAACGCGGCGCGCGGCTGGCAGGCCAGGCCTTTGCCGGGCTGGGCCGGTTCCGGGTGGAGGACATCACGATCTTGGTCCTGGACGATGTGCACCCCGGCACCGACCTGTCCCACCACGGCAGCGGCGAGGCCGAGGTGCTGGGCGTCACCCGTGGCACGCCCGACCCGTCGCGGGGGCCGGAATGTCTGATCACGATCTACGGGCTGGCCGGGGCGGCGACCGACGGCTCGATGCCGGTGACGGTTGCGCACGAGATCTTCCACTGCGTGCAGGCGGCGACCTATGCCGGGCCGAAATACGACAGTTACACCTCGGGTGGCGCCTGGTGGATCGAGGGCGCGGCCGAGGCCTTCGCTGCCGCCGCCATTCCCGACAGTGAGCCCTACACCGACCGGAGCGGCGACTTCGATGCGGCGGTCGAGGCGCGGGTGGCGCTGAACGACATGGCGCATGAGGCGGTGCAGTTCTTCTACTGGCGGATGCAAGGGGGGGGCGGGCTGGCGGCGCTGATGCCCTTCCAGGACGCGATGGCCGCTTCAGGTGGCGCGGCGGCCCAGCAGGCGGCGATGCGCGAAGCTCTCTCGGCCCACGAATGGCAGGACTTTGCCGAGGCCTATGCCGACAGCGCGATCCGGCATCCGCAGGGCGGCGGGCTATCCTCGACCCCGCCCGAGGGCACGGTGCTGGACGTCTCGGCGGCCGGACGGCACGCGCTGCCGATGGACGCTTTCACGCTTACGCTCGGCCGGGCGGACTATGCCTGCGGGGTCTGGGGCAACCAGCCCCGCCCTGCCCCGCCGGGCCTGACCTGGAAGGCCGATGGCGACTGGGACGCCCTGCCTGAGGAACTGGACACCCGCGATGGTGGCGCGGCGGCTTCGTGGCGGCTGGTCGCGCTGCCGGTCGAGGCGGTCGAGGGCGGGCTGACGGTGGAACGGCGGCGTAGCTGCGCGCCTTGTCTGGGCTCGGACGCGCTGGATGCCTGCCTGATCGGCACCTGGGAGATGACGGGCGGCGGTCCTGCGGAATGGATGCGTGCGCAAGGACTGACTGCGCGGGCAGAGCATGCGGGCGACCGCCACGTCAGCTTTCGCGGCGACGGGGTGTTCGGCACCTCATCCTTCCGGGTCTCGCTGAGCGAGGAGCGCCGCGACATCCTGTGGGAGGGCGAGGGCACGCTCACCGGCGCCATGGGCGGCTGGTCGGCCGAGGCGGCGCAGCTGAACCTCTGCACCGAGGCGGGGGGCGGCATGGCCGGCCGCGTCAGGGGCAGCACGGCCGATGCCAGCGGCGAGATTCCCGCCGGCGCCCCGCCCGGCGGGTCGATGTCGCTGCGCTATGCCTGCACCGGCGACAGCCTGCAGACGATGCTGCCAATGCGCGGCCTGCCCGACATGGTGACGGAGTACCGCAGGATTTCCGACTGAAAGGGGAGTGGCGCACCCGACAGGATTCGAACCTGTGACCTCTGCCTTCGGAGGGCAGCACTCTATCCAGCTGAGCTACGGGTGCCTGCCGCCGTCCTTAGCGGATGGCGCGGGGGGTTTCAATGGCGGACCGCGCTCAGGCGAAAAGTTCGTGGGCAAGCTCCAGCGCCGAGACCAGCGCGTCCACTTCCTCGAGGGTGTTGTAAAGCCCGAAGGAGGCCCGGCACGACGCGGTGATGCCCAGATGCTCCATCAGCGGCATCGCGCAGTGCGTGCCCGCGCGCACGGCGATGCCGCGCTTGTCGAGGATGGTGGAGATGTCGTGGGCATGGGCGGCGCCTTGCAGGGTGAAGCTGAAGATCGCCCCCTTCGTCGCCGAATTCCCCTGCACGTTCAGCCAGTTGAGACCCGCCAGCCGCGCGCGGGCATAGTCGCGCAAGGCCCGTTCATGCGCGGCGATGTTGGCCATGCCGAGGCCCATCATGTACTCCAGCGCGACGCCGAGGCCGATCTGCTGCACGATGCCGGGGGTGCCGGCCTCGAACTTCATCGGCGGATCGTTCCAGGTGACGCTGTCGCGCGTGACCTCGCGGATCATGTCGCCGCCGCCGAGGAAGGGGCGCATCTCGGCCTGCCGGTCCCGGTGGATGAAGATCGCCCCGGAACCGCTTGGCCCGTATAGCTTGTGCCCGGTCACGGCGTAGAAGTCGCAGCCGATGGCCTGGACATCGACCGGCATGTGGACCGCGGCCTGCGACCCGTCCACCAGCACCGGCACGCCCTTTTCCCGCGCGCCCCGGCAGATCGCGGCCACATCGACCACGGTCCCCAGCACATTCGACATCTGCGTGATGGCGACGAGCTTCGTCCTTGGCCCGATGGCCTCCAGCACCGCCTGCGGATCAAGATCGCCGTTCGCATCGACCTCGACCCATTTCAGCACCACCCCCTGCCGTTCGCGCAGGAAATGCCAGGGGACGATGTTGGCGTGATGCTCCATCACCGAGAGCACGATCTCGTCGCCGGGCTGCAACCGCGGGGCGGCCCAGGCGTAGGAGACGAGGTTGATCCCCTCCGTCGTGCCGGAGGTGAAGACGATCTCCTCCTCCGAGCGGGCGTTCAGGAAGCGGGCGATGATGCCGCGGGTGGCTTCGTATTTCTCGGTGGCGAGGTTCGACAGATAGTGCAAGCCACGATGGACGTTGGCATATTCGTGGGAATAGGCCCGCGTCACCGCGTCGATCACCACCTGCGGCTTCTGTGCCGAGGCGCCATTGTCCAGATAGACCAGGGGCTTGCCGTTCACTTCTCGCGCAAGGATAGGGAAATCGGCGCGGATCTGCGTGACATCATACATGGGAAATGAAGGCCTCCGGTCCGACGATCAGCATGGCAGCCAGCCCCAGGACCATCCCGGCGGCGAAGGCGGTGACGACCATGCCCAGGAACACCTTCCCGCGCGAGGCAAAGCCGTGCAGCTCGACGATGAAACAGGTCATCAGCCAAAGGAAGAGGACTAAGCCGCCCAGCCCGATCAGCCCGCCCAGCGGCGGGATCAGGATGCCCGTCACCAGTTGCAGCGCCTGAACGACCAGCATCAGCACCTGAAGCCAGACCACGACCAGGAGCGAATCCGCGAAGGATCCGCGCCCGCCAAAGGCCCGGCCGACCCGGTGGATCAAGAGGACCGACAGCGCCAGGAACGCCCACTGCACCAACGCCGCGCGGAAGGGGCTGGCCAGCATGAAGGCGCTGATCGGGTCCATCGGCTGGGGATTGAGCCCCAGTTGCACACTGGCCAGCAGCGCCGAGACCACCGCGACCAGGAGGAGGCCCGCCGTCCGCGCCGGCATCGGCACGCCCTCGGAGAGAAGTGCTCGGGTGGCGGCGCGGGGATCCTCCAGCGTCAGCCGCGCGAGCTGGATCAGACGGTCGGTCAGGGTCATCCGCGTTCGGCCTCGTGCAGAAGCGTGGCCCAGAGCCACAGGAAGGCCAGGCCCACGATCAGCCTGACCGCGTTCAGGGCCGGACCGGGGCCGATCATCCCCGCGACCAGCCCCTGCAACAGGATCAGCGGGCCGACCGAGGCCAGCGCCCAGAACAGCGCGACACGCGCGCCATACCAGCTCCCCTGCCCGCCCATGGCCCGCGCGGCCAGATGGCCAAGCGCGGCCAGGCCGTAAAGGAACGGGATCGCCGCCAGAAGGCCATAGGCCGTGGGCAGGATGCGTGGCCAGGCCGAGCGCTCGCCGGCCAGGAAGGCCTCGCGCGCGGCACCGGGCCACTGACCGATGAAGGCCAGGATCAGGAACACGAGGAGGAGCGACAGCGCGAAGGGCTCTGACCGGCCCCGCGCCAGAAGCTGGCGCAGGACACGGCGCGGTCGGGCCCAGGTGGCCACCAGATCGGTCGTGACCGCCATCAGGCCCTACCCCTGCGAGCCGTGCCGGGCAAGCCAGCGTTCCAGCCGCGCGCGGATGTCCTCGGCGATGGTCTCGTCGGCCACCTCGTCGATCGCTTCGGCCAGGAAGGCCAGCACCAGAAGCGCCTGCGCCGTCCGCCGCGGCACGCCGCGCGATTGCAGGTAGAACAGCGCCGTCTCGTCGATTGCCCCGCTGGTCGAGCCGTGGCTGCACTTCACGTCGTCGGCGTAAATCTCCAGTTCCGGCTTGGCGAGGAACTGGCTGTCCTCGTCCAGAAGCAGGCTCTGGCTGATCTGGTATCCGTCGGTCTTCTGCGCGCCGGGCCTGACCAGGATCTTGCCCTGGAAGACGCCTGTCGCCCCGTTCATCAGCACCTTCTTGAACACCTGCCGGCTTTCGCAGGCCTCGGCTGCATGAGTGATGAACACGGTGTCGTCATGGTGGAAGTCGCCGTCGCCCACCGCCGCACCCGCCAGATGCGCGCGACCCTCGGCTCCGGTCAGTTCGACCACCGCCTCGTTGCGGGTCAGCCGACCGTTCGCGGTCAGGGTGAAGGACCTGAACTCGGACCGGGCGCCGAGGCGGGCAAAGACATGGGTTACCGCACGGCGTTCATGGTCGCGGCCCTGCAGGCGGATGTGGTGGAAGCTGGCGCCATCGGCGACCTCGACTTCCAGCACCTTGGATAGGCGCGCAGCGGCAGGGCCATTTTCCAGCAGCGTCAGCTCCGCCCCGGCCTCAAGCTTCACGCAATGATGAAGTATTGCATCGGAAGCCTCTGATTCATGGACATAAATCAGAGATACCGGCTTCGTGGCCCTCCCGGTGACATGGATCAGCACGCCATCGGTGGCATGGGCAGAGTTCAGCGCCGCAAGGGGCCGGGCGACGGGGGTCTGGCCGCGGGCCTCGAGCACGCCGTAGATGCCTTGCGCCCAATGGATGTGCTTGTCGCCCGCCTCGGCCAGCCGTTCGATCGTGACGCCCGCAAGAACCGGATCGTCCGAGGCCGACGGATCGAAAACCCCGTCGACGAACACCAGCCGGAGCCGGTCCATCGCGTCGAAG
The DNA here is from genome assembly GCA_046294075.1 of Tabrizicola sp. Classification (GTDB taxonomy): domain Bacteria; phylum Pseudomonadota; class Alphaproteobacteria; order Rhodobacterales; family Rhodobacteraceae; genus Tabrizicola. The sequence goes on from JBKBJC010000001.1 coordinate 135,986, forward strand.
GGTGCGCTCTCGTCGCCAGCGTCGAACCGCACGGCCGGCGCCGGGTCGGGACTGTTCAGACTGGTGGGGTCAGTGTAGCGCCAGTATTCGTCGCGCCGTCCGGGCAGGCCCATGGCCGTCAACCGCGCCAGCGCCTCGGTCCGGGCAGTGCCCAGCCAGCCGCGCTCCTCGACCGCCGGCAATGCCGCCAGCCGCGCGGCCAGGGCGTCTTCCTTCGCCTTCGGCAGCGCCATCAGCCCACCTCGTTCAGGATGTCGGCATAGCCGTTCTGTTCGACCTCGAGCGCCAGCTCCGGCCCGCCGGTCCGCACGATGCGCCCCCCGGCCATGATATGCACCACGTCGGGTTTGATATGGTCCAGAAGCCGTTGATAATGCGTGATGACAAGGAAGGACCGCTTGCCGTCGCGCAGCGCGTTGACCCCTTCCGAGACCAGCTTCATCGCGTCCACGTCAAGGCCGGAATCGGTCTCGTCCAGGATGCACATGCGCGGCTCCAGCATGGCCATCTGCAGGATCTCGTTGCGCTTCTTCTCGCCGCCCGAGAAGCCCACGTTCACCGGACGCTTCAGCATCTCGGCGTCGATCTTCAGGGTCCTGGCCTTCTCGCGCACGAGTTTCAGGAAGTCCCCCGCGCTGAGTTCTTCTTCGCCGCGCGCCTTCCTTTGCGCGTTCACCGCCGTGCGCAGGAAGGTCATGTTGCCGACACCGGGGATCTCCACCGGATACTGGAAGGCCAGGAACAGGCCCGCCGCGGCGCGTTCCTCGGGCTCCATCTCCAGAAGCTCCTGCCCGTCGAGCGTCGCCGACCCCTCGGTCACCTCGTAACCGTCGCGGCCAGACAGGACATAGGACAGGGTGGACTTGCCCGACCCGTTCGGCCCCATGATGGCGTGGACCTCGCCCGGCCCGACCTTCAGATCGACCCCGCGCAGGATCACCTTGTCCTCTTCCTCAAGTTTGACGTGCAGGTTGTTGATTTCAAGCATCTTTCGTTCCTTCTGCCTCAGCGCGGATCGGCGAACCAGCCGATGGCCTCGGTGACCATCTCGGGCGGGATCGCGCCGGGGGTGACGGTGAAGCGGGCCATGCGACCCACCAGTTCCTCCTTCCGCGCCAGCCGCTCCACCCCGTGGTAGTAGCGGCGGCGCGCGTAGTCGTCGAAGAGCACGGTGACCGGCCGGGTCGTCCGCAGCATCACCGCCACCAGGCAGGCACAGCGGAAGCGGCCGTCGATCAGCACCAGATCGGGCTGCACGAAATCCGGCCGGTCCCAGACCGACAGCGCATAGCCGTGGAATTTGCCATGGTCGCGCGGTCGGGCGGGCATGCCCCAGGGTCCGGTCGGGCCGATGTCGGCCCAGTGGACCTGCACCCGGCTGGAAATCGGCGCAAGATGCCCGGCCAGCCGCGTCGCCCAGTCGCGGTCGCTTTCCACGCTGAACGCCAGACGCCCCAGCCGGGCGGCAAGAACGGTCGAGCCGCCGCTGCCGTATTCCAGAACGGTCGCGGCCTCGGCATAGGCACGGGACAGGAATGCGGCCTCGGCCTCGCCGAAGGTCAGCGGAAATTCCGTCTGCTCCGGCTCTGCGGCCGCGCCGTTATGTGACTGCGCCTCGTCCATCCGCCGCTCAGCCGACCGAGCCTTCCAGGCTGATCGCGACCAGGCTCTGCGCCTCCATCGCGAATTCCATGGGCAGAGCCTGGAGGACCTCCTTGCAGAAACCGTTCACCACAAGCGCGACGGCCTCTTCCTCGTCCATCCCGCGCGAGCGACAGTAGAACAGCTGGTCGTCGTCCACCTTGGAGGTGGTCGCCTCATGCTCGACCCGCGAGGAATTGTTGCGCACCTCGATGTAAGGCACCGTGTGCGCCCCGCATTTGTCGCCGATCAGGAGACTGTCGCACTGGGTATAGTTGCGGCTGTCCTTCGCCTTGGGGTGCATGGAGACCAGCCCGCGATAGGTGTTCTGCGCCCGGCCCGCGCTGATCCCCTTCGACACGATCCGCGACCTCGTCCGCTTGCCGAGATGGACCATCTTGGTGCCCGTGTCGGCCTGCTGGGCGTTGTTGGCGATGGCGATGGAGTAGAACTCGCCCTGGGAATCGTCGCCCCGCAGGACGCAGGACGGATATTTCCAGGTGATCGCCGACCCGGTCTCAACTTGCGTCCACATCACCTTGGCCCGGTCGCCCCGGCAATCGGCGCGCTTGGTGACGAAGTTGTAGATGCCGCCCACCCCGTTCTCATCGCCCGGATACCAGTTCTGCACGGTGGAATATTTCACTTCGGCATCCTTCAGGATCACGATCTCCACCACGGCGGCATGCAGCTGGTTGGTGTCGCGCTTGGGCGCGGTGCAGCCTTCGAGGTAGCTGACGTAGGAGCCTTCGTCGGCCACGATCAGGGTGCGTTCGAACTGGCCGGTGTTTTCTGCGTTGATGCGGAAATAGGTGGACAGCTCCATCGGGCAGCGCACGCCCTTGGGGATGTAGACGAAGGAACCGTCAGAGAACACGGCGCTGTTCAGCGTGGCGAAGAAGTTGTCGGTCGGCGGCACGACGGACCCCAGATACTGCTTCACCAGCTCGGGATGTTCGCGCACCGCCTCGGAGATGGAACAGAAGATCACCCCGGCCTTGGCCAGTTCCGCCTTGAAGGTCGTGCCGACCGAGACCGAGTCGAACACGGCATCGACCGCCACCTTGCGCGGCTCGGCTTCACCTTCGACTCCGGCCAGAAGCATCTGTTCCTTCAGCGGAATCCCGAGTTTCGCATAGGTTGCAAGAAGCTTCGGGTCCACCTCGTCCAGGCTTTTCGGCTTCTGCGCCATACTCTTCGGCTTGGCGTAGTAGTACTGGTCCTGGTAGTCGATTTCCGGATAGGTCAGCATGGCCCAGCGGGGTTCTTCCATCTGCTGCCAGCGCCGGTAGGCCGCAAGTCGCCAGTCCAGAAGCCAGTGCGGCTCGCCGTTCTTTTCGCTGATCAGGCGCACGATGTCCTCGTTCAGCCCCTTCGGCGCATATTCCGTCTCGATCTCGGTTTCCCAACCATGCTTGTACTTGCCGGCCATGGCCTGGACGGTCTCGATCGTCTCGCGGTCCACGCCGTCGCGGATCTCGGTCGCGGGCAGGGTTTCCAGAGCGGCGGTCATCGGCGTCATCCTTTCAGGCAGCCCGCGCGCGGGCCTTGGCATGGGCCTTGGTCCAGGCATCGCCGAACCGCAGCACGTCGTCTTGTCTCACCCCCGGGCCGATCGAGACCCGGATCGCCTGGGCCGCAAGGGCCGCATCAAAGCCCATCGCGGTCAGAACGCGGCTGGCCCGCACCTTGCCGCTGGAACAGGCCGCGCCCGCGGAAATCGCGAAGCCGGCCAGGTCCATCGCCATCACCTGCGTCTCGCCCTTCCAGCCGGGGGCGATCAGGCACAGGGTGTTCGGCAGGCGGGGCGCACCATTCCCGACAGAAATAGTCTCAATTGCCGCAGCCGACAACTGCGATTCTAGAATATTTCTAAGTTCGGCAACTTCGTCCCAGACCCCATTGGCAAGATCGCGTGCGGCGGCCTCGGCGGCGGCGGCGAACCCGGCGATGCCGATCAGGTTCTCGGTTCCGGCGCGGCGGCCCATCTCCTGCCCGCCACCCTTCAGCTGGGCCGCCACATCCAGGCCCTGCCGCAGCACCAGCGCGCCAATGCCCTTCGGCCCGCCCAGCTTGTGCGCCGAGACGAGCCCCATGTCGCAGCCCAGCCAGTTGAAGGCGAGCGGCACCTTGCCGAAGGCCTGCGTCAGGTCGCTCACCGCAAGGCCCGGAGGCAGGTCCTGAAGCACCCCGGTCTCGCTGTTGGCCAGTTGCAGCGCGGTTCGCCCCGGATCGGCCACTGTCACCCCGCCTTGCCGGTCCACCGGCAAGGCAGGATTGCACCAGGCGGCCACCGCGTCGTGCTCCACCGCCGCGCAGACCAGCCCCCGGCCCGCGCAGGCCAGCGACGCCGCCTCGGTTGCCCCGCTGGTGAACACGATGTCCGCCCCGTCCGCCCCCAGCGCCGCAGCGATGGTCGCCCGGCTGCGTTCCAGAAGGGCCTTGGCCGCCCGCCCCTCGGCATGGACCGAGGACGGATTTCCCACCAGGTCCATTGCCGCGATCATCCCCGCCTTCGCCTCGGGCCGCAGCGGAGCGGTCGCGTTCCAGTCGAGATAGAGCCGGGTCATTCCTCGTCCACCACGCGGAACAGCGAGGGGACCGCCGGACAGGGCGTCAGGTCGTTCTGCACGACGTCAGACAGCCGGACCTGATGCAGGAAGACATAGACATTGGCCGACAGGCTTTCCCACAGCCGGTTGGTCAGCGATTGCGCCCTTGTGCCGGACAGCCCGCCCGAGGCCCCGGCGCCGGTGTGCATGGCGTCCACCGTTTCCTCGACAGCCTGCATCACGTCGCTGATGCGGATCTGTTCGGGACTGCGCGCCAGCTTGTAGCCGCCGCCCGGCCCTCGCACCGCCTCGACCAGGCCGGCGCGGCGGAGCTTGACGAACAGCTGTTCAAGGTAGGGCAGACTGATATCCTGCCGGCGGGAAATCGCCGCGAGCGAGACCAGATCGTCGCCCTGCGCAAGCGCCAGGTCGGCCAGCGCGACCATCGCATAGCGGCCCTTGGTCGAAAGCTTCATCCCCTGTCTCCCGTCCCGCAGCGGGGAACCGCAAGCGCATTGACGCCGCGCCTGCCGCGCATTACCTCAGTCAGGCCCCGAAAAGCCGGGCCCCGGAGCATTGTGGCCGGGGTCGGCTTTAGAACGGTTCTAGTTTAGCCGAGCGAAAGCGTCAAGAAATCGCGCGCTCCTGCATGAGAAGAGTGCAATGCCCGAAGTGATCTTTGCCGGCCCCGACGGACGCCTGGAAGGCCGCTATCATCCCCAGAAGGATCGCGACGCGCCGATCGCCATCGTGCTGCATCCGCACCCGGCCTATGGCGGCACGATGAACAACAAGGTCGTCTACAACCTGCACTATGCCTTCTACAACCTGGGCTTCACGGTGCTGCGGTTCAACTTCCGCGGCGTGGGGCGCAGCCAGGGCGAGTATGACCAGGGCATCGGCGAGCTTTCCGACGCGGCCTCGGCGCTCGACTACCTTCAGGCCATGAACCAGAACTCAAAGCACTGCTGGGTCGCGGGCTTTTCCTTCGGCGCCTGGATCGGCATGCAGCTTCTGATGCGCCGACCTGAGATCACCGGCTTCGTCTCGGTCGCCCCTCCGGCGAACCTCTACGACTTCTCCTTCCTCGCCCCCTGCCCTTCGTCGGGGCTCATCATCAACGGCACCGCCGACAAGGTGGCCCCGCCCAAGGACACCAGGACTCTGGTATCCAAGCTGCACGAGCAGAAGGGCATCACCATCACCCATGCCGAGATCGAGGGGGCCGACCACTTCTTCAAGGACGAAGAGGCCCACATGAAGCCGATGATCCAGACTGTCTCCGACTATGTTCGCCGGAGGATGACGGAGGCCACGCGCTGATGGCCACATTGCAGGAAATGGCCGACCAGCTGGCCGACGACGTGCTTGCGGCCGAGGCGGAACTGGGCGACGACCGCTTTTACGAAAAGGTGGCCAAGGTGCTGATGGCGGCCTCGCCCACCTTCCAGGAGGCCTACATGACCTCGATCCGCGTCCGGCTGGCTGAACGCCGGGGCCGCGAATTCCTGGAAAAGGCGCTGGCCGCCAAGCGCGGCGAGATCGAGGAGGCCCCCGAGGCCCCGGTCGATTTCGGCGGCATGGGCCATTGAGCGACCGGCTGGAGCGCCAGTTCGCCTTTCTCAACGAGGCCGACCGGCTGAAGCATGTCATGCGCGCCACGACCACGGTCGATGGTTCACGGCCCGAGAATTCCGGGGAACACTCCTGGCACCTGGCGCTGTATGCCATGGTGCTGGCCGATCAGGCGGGGCCCGGGGTGAACATCGACCGGGTGATCCGCATGCTTCTGCTGCACGACCTGGTCGAGATCGACACGGGCGATGTGCCGATCCATTCGCAGAACGGCCAGGCCCATGCCAGCGCCGAGACGCAGGCCGCCGAAGCAAAGGCCGCAGACCGGATCTTCGGCCTGCTTCCTGACGACATTCGCGACAGCCTCCGCGCGCTGTGGGATGAGTTCGAGGCCGCCGAGACGCCCGACGCCCGCTTTGCCAGGAGCCTCGATCGCGTGCAGCCGGTGATGGCGAACCTGATGTCGGGTGGCGGAACCTGGACGACCTACAACGTGACCTATGAACAGCTGGAGTCCCGCGTTGGCAGCAAGATTGCCCGGGGTGCTCCGCGGCTGTGGGACTGGGTCAGCGAAAAGGCCCGACCCTGGTTTGGCTGACCTCCTCGTTCGACTTCGTCTCCGCGTCGGCAGTCACCGCTTGCGAGGAGTGACGAGGTCCTCGACGGGCAGATGATCCGCATTTCGGTATACAATCGCATACCGCCCTTCCCAAGCCACTCCTTTTCCGCTATGACCCCGGCAACCGAATCCACAGGAGGCCGGACATGTCGAAGATCAAGGTAGCGAACCCCGTCGTCGAGCTCGACGGCGACGAGATGACCCGGATCATCTGGGACTTCATCAAGCAGAAGCTCATCCTGCCCTATCTCGACATCGACCTGAAATACTACGACCTCGGGATCGAGGAGCGCGACCGCACCGACGACCAGGTCACCATCGATGCGGCGAATGCGATCAAGCAGTACGGCGTCGGCGTCAAATGCGCGACGATCACCCCGGACGAGGCCCGGGTCGAGGAATTCGGCCTGAAGCAGATGTGGAAATCGCCCAACGGCACGATCCGCAACATCCTCGGCGGCGTGATCTTCCGCGAGCCGATCATCTGCAAGAACGTTCCCCGCCTTGTCCCGCACTGGACCCAGCCCATCGTCGTCGGCCGCCATGCCTTCGGCGACCAGTACCGCGCGACCGATTTCCGCTTCCCCGGCAAGGGGAAGCTGACGATGAAATATGTCGGCGATGATGGCACCGTGATCGAGAAGGAGGTCTACTCGGCCCCCTCGGCCGGGGTCTACATGGGCATGTACAACCTGGATGACTCGATCACCGACTTCGCCCGCGCCTCGCTGAACTATGGCCTGGTGCGGAACGTGCCGGTCTATCTGTCCACGAAGAACACCATCCTCAAGGCCTATGACGGCCGGTTCAAGGACATCTTCCAGAAGGTCTTCGACGAGGAATTCGCCGAGGAATTCAAGAAGCGGGGCCTGACCTACGAACACCGGCTGATCGACGACATGGTCGCCTCGGCGCTGAAATGGTCGGGCGGCTATGTCTGGGCCTGCAAGAACTATGACGGCGACGTGCAGTCCGACATCGTGGCGCAAGGCTTCGGCTCCCTGGGCCTGATGACCTCGGTCCTGATGACGCCCGATGGCAAGATCGTCGAGGCTGAGGCCGCGCATGGCACCGTCACCCGCCATTACCGCGAGCACCAGAAGGGCAAGGCCACCTCGACCAACTCCATCGCGTCGATCTACGCCTGGACCGGGGGCCTGAAGCACCGCGCGACGCTGGATGGCAACGAGGCGCTGATGCGTTTTGCCACGACGCTGGAGAAGGTCACGGTCGATGCGGTCGAGGACGGCTGGATGACCAAGGACCTCGCCCTGCTGGTCGGCCCCGACCAGAAATGGCTGACCACGATGGGCTACCTCGAGAAGGTGGACGAGTACCTGAACAAGGCGCTGAAGGGCTGACGAGCGCATCACGGCTGCCACGGCACCGATGGGCCGGAGAGCAATCTCCGGCCCTCTCCTTCTTCGGATAATTGGGTCAGCATTATTGACTTTGTAAAGGACAGCCCATATGACCTTTTTATCCAGCAGAGTCCGTCATGCCCGACCGTCCCGACCAGATAGCCGACCACCCACGCCACAGCGCCGTGGATGACGCGCAGGGGATCGGCTTCGGGGTCGTGATGGCCGCCCTCGGAATGCACATCCTGACCCACATGGGCTTTGTCACCGGCCAGACCACGGGGCTTGCGGTGCTGATCGCCTTTGCAACCGGCCTGCCCTTTCCGATCGTCTACTTCGGCGTCACCCTGCCCTTCCTCGGCCTTGCCTGGCGCCGCATGGGCGCCCGGTTTGCCCTGAAGACCCTTGCGACAACCGCCGCCCTGTCGGCCCTCGTCGCGGTCCTGCCGGACTGGATCGAGCTTGGCCGGATCGAACCCGCGGTGGGCGCCGTGCTCTTCGGCCTTCTCTTCGGCATTGCCGCGTTGGCGGCGATCCGGCATGGCGGCAGTTTCGGCGGGTTGTCCGTCCTGTGGATCGAGCTTCAGGACCGCACCGGCTTTCCCGCCGGCCATGCGCAGCTCTTGTCGGACGTGGTGATCTTCGGCCTGGCCGCGCTGGTCCTGCCCTTCGACACCCTGGCCTACAGCTTCATCGGCGCCGCGGTCTTTTCCCTGTTCCTGGCCGTGAACCACCGCCGCGACCGTTACATCGCCGCGTAAGGTTCCTCTGGCCTTTCCGGCCGGGCTGCGCTATCGCCGCGACCAAACCGCACGAACGAAAGTGATTTCTCCGATGGAGCTTCGCAACATCGCCATCATCGCGCATGTCGACCATGGCAAGACAACGCTGGTGGACGAACTTCTGAAACAGTCCGGCGCCTTCCGCGCGAATGAGGCGGTTTCGGAACGCGCCATGGATTCCAACGACATCGAACGCGAACGTGGGATCACCATCCTCGCCAAGGCGACCTCGGTCGAATGGCAGGGCACGCGGATCAACATCGTCGATACCCCCGGCCACGCCGATTTCGGCGGCGAGGTGGAGCGGATCCTGTCGATGGTCGATGGCGTCTGCCTGCTGGTCGATGCCGCCGAAGGCCCGATGCCGCAGACGAAGTTCGTGCTGACCAAGGCGCTGGCCCTGGGCTTGCGCCCGATCGTGGTGCTGAACAAGGTGGACAAGCCCGATGCCGAGCCCGACCGCGCGCTGAACGAGGTGTTCGACCTCTTTGCCAACCTCGGCGCCACGGACGAGCAGCTGGATTTCCCGCATGTCTATGCCTCGGGCCGCTCTGGCTGGGCGGACCTTGAACTGGACGGGCCGCGCAAGGACCTTTCGGCGCTGTTCGACCTGATCGTGCGCCATGTGCCCGCACCGAAGCAGCTGGCACGGCAGGACGAACCCTTCTCGATGCTGGCGACCACGCTGTCCGCCGATCCCTATCTGGGCCGCATCCTGACCGGTCGGGTGGAATCGGGCCGGATCACCACGGGCGCGACGCTGAAGGCCCTGTCGCGCACGGGCGAGCGGCTGGAGCAGTTCCGCGTGACCAAGATCCTGGCCTTCCGCGGCCTGTCGCAGACCCCGATCGACGAGGCAATGGCCGGCGACATCGTGACGCTTGCCGGCATGACCAAGGCGACGGTCGCCGATACGCTCTGCGCGCTGGAGGTCGATACCGCGCTGCCGTCGCAGCCCATCGACCCGCCGACCATCACCGTGACCTTCGGCATCAACGACAGCCCGCTGGCAGGCCGCGACGGCAACAAGGTGCAAAGCCGCGTGATCCGCGACCGGCTGATGAAGGAAGCCGAGGTCAATGTCGCGATCAAGGTCGCCGACACCCCCGGCGGCGAGGCCTTCGAGGTCTCGGGCCGTGGCGAATTGCAGATGGGCGTGCTGATCGAGAACATGCGCCGCGAGGGGTTCGAGCTGTCGATCTCGCGCCCCCGCGTCATCATGAAGGAAGAAGGCGGCGTGCGACTGGAGCCGATCGAGGAAGTCATCATCGACGTGGACGACGAATACACCGGCGCCGTGATCGACAAGCTGACCGGCGAGCGCAAGGGCGACCTGGTCGAGATGAAGCCCGCCGGCACCGGCAAGACGCGGATCGTGGCGCATGTGCCCTCGCGCGGGCTGATCGGCTATCAGGGCCAATTCCTGACCGACACACGCGGCACCGGCGTGTTGAACCGCATCTTCCACGGCCATGCCCCGCACAAGGGCCCGATCCAGGGCCGCCGGCAGGGCGTGCTGATCTCGACCGAAAGCGGGGTGTCCGTCGCCTATGCGCTTTGGAACCTCGAAGAGCGCGGCCGGATGTTCATCGGCCCGCAGGAACAGGTCTATGTCGGGATGATCATCGGCGAGCACAGCCGCGACAACGACCTGGAAGTGAACCCGCTGAAGGGCAAGAAGCTGACCAACATCCGCGCAAGCGGAACCGACGAGGCGGTGCGGCTGACGCCCCACGTTAAGATGAGCCTGGAAGAGGCCATCGCCTACATCGACGACGACGAACTTGTCGAGGTTACGCCGAAGATCATCCGCCTGCGCAAGCGTGAACTCGATCCGAACGAACGCAAGCGGGCGTCCCGCAAGGACTGATGATCCGGTGCGGGTGGGCCGGTCGGCCCACCCCGTCCGATCTCAGACGATCATCGGCAGCAGGGCATCCAGCGACTTCTTCGCGTCGCCGTAGAACATCCGCGTGTTCTCCTTGTAGAACAGCGGGTTCTCGATGCCGGAATAGCCGGTCCCCTGCCCGCGCTTGGACACGAAGACCTGCTTGGCCTTCCAGACTTCCAGCACCGGCATCCCGGCGATGGGGCTGTTGGGGTCCTCCTGCGCGGCCGGGTTCACGATGTCGTTCGACCCGATCACGATGGCCACGTCGGTCTCGGGGAAGTCCTCGTTGATCTCGTCCATCTCCAGCACGATGTCGTAGGGAACCTTCGCCTCGGCCAGAAGCACGTTCATGTGCCCCGGCAGACGCCCCGCGACCGGGTGGATGGCGAAGCGGACGTTCTTGCCCCTGGCGCGCAGCTTGCGGGTCAGTTCGCTGACCGACTGCTGCGCCTGGGCGACCGCCATGCCATAGCCCGGCACGATGATGACGCTGTCGGCCTCGTTCAGCGCCGCGGCCACACCCTCGGCGTCGATGGCGACCTGTTCGCCCGTGACTTCCATCTGCGGGCCGGAGGTGTTGCCGAAGCCACCGAGGATCACGCTGATGAACGAGCGGTTCATCGCCTTGCACATGATGTAGCTCAGGATCGCCCCCGAGGAACCCACCAGCGCACCGACCACGATCAGGAGGTCGTTCGACAGCGAGAAGCCGATCGCTGCCGCCGCCCAGCCCGAATAGCTGTTCAGCATCGAGACAACGACCGGCATGTCCGCCCCGCCGATCCCCATGATCAGGTGATAGCCGATGAACAGCGCCGCCAGCGTCATCGCGATCAGTGCCAGCGTGCTGCCCGTGGAGAGGTAGACGAACAGCAGCGCCAGGGACAGCGCGGCTGCGCCGGCATTCAGGAGATGCCCGCCCGGCAGCTTGGTGGCCTTGCTGTCCACCTTGCCCGCCAGCTTGCCGAAGGCGATGACGGACCCGGTAAAGGTGACGGCCCCGATGAAGATGCCGAGGAAGGTCTCGATCCTGAGGATCGTCACCTCGGCCCCGGTCTTGTGCGCGATCGTTCCCGCGAAGCCGGTCAGCGTGGCGCGGGCGGCCTCGTCCATGGCCCCGAGGCGGATCAGTTCGATATGGGTATTGAACCCGATCAGCACGGCCGCCAGACCGACAAGGCTGTGCATCGCCGCGACCAGTTGCGGCATCTCGGTCATCTGCACGCGCTGTGCCACGACCCAGCCGATGGCACCGCCGCCCAGGATCAGGGCGACCGAAAGCCACCAGAGACCGGCACCGGGGCCGTAAAGCGTGGCCAGCACCGCCAGCGCCATGCCGACGATGCCATACCAGACCGCGCGCTTGGCGCTTTCCTGGCCAGAAAGCCCACCCAGCGACAGGATGAAGAGGACAGCGGCGACGACATAGGCCGCAGTGGTGAATCCGTAAGCCATGTCTTACCCCGCTTTACGACTTCTGGAACATGGCGAGCATGCGCCGGGTGACCATGAAGCCACCGAAGATGTTGATCCCGGCCATGAAGACCGACAGCGCCGCCAGCAGGATCACGAGGAACGACCCCGACCCGATCTGCATCAGCGCGCCCAGGATGATGATCGACGAGATCGCGTTCGTCACCGCCATCAGCGGCGTGTGCAGGCTGTGGCTGACGTTCCAGATCACCTGGAAGCCCACGAACACCGCCAGCACGAACACGATGAAGTGGCTCATGAAACTGGCCGGAGCGTAGAGCCCCGCCAGAAGCATCAGCCCGCCGCCGACAGCCAGCAGGCCAACCTGGCTGCGCGTCTGCGCCTTGAAGGCCGCGACCTCCTGCGCGCGGCGTTCCTCGGGCGTAAGCTCCTTCGGCTTTTCCTTGGGCTTGGCCGCCGCGATCGCCTGCACCTTGGGCGGCGGCGGCGGGTAGGTGACGGCCCCCAGATGCGCCACCGTAGCGCCCCGGATCACGTCATCCTCCATGTTGTGCAGGATGACCCCATCCTTCTTGGGCGTCAGGTCCGACAGCATGTGGCGGATGTTGGTGGAATAGAGCGTCGAGGCCTGCGCCGCCATCCGGCTGGGGAAGTCGGTATAGCCGACGATGGTGACGCCATTGTCGGTCACGATCTTCTGGTCCGGCACCGTCAGGTCGCAGTTGCCGCCGCGTTCCGCCGCAAGGTCGACGATCACCGACCCCGGCTTCATCATCTGCACCATGTCCTCGGTCCACAGCTTCGGCGCGGGCCGGCCCGGGATCAGGGCGGTGGTGATGACGATGTCCATCTCGGGCGCAAGCTCGCGGAACTTGGCCAGCTGCTTTTCGCGGAACTCGGGGCTGGAGGGCGCGGCATAGCCGCCGGTTGCGGCCCCGTCCTGGGTCGGCTCGAATTCGAGGAACACGAAGTTCGCGCCCATCGATTCGATCTGCTCGGCCACCTCGGGACGCACGTCGAAGGCGTGCACGATGGCGCCAAGCGACACCGATGTCCCGATCGCGGCCAGCCCCGCGACGCCTGCGCCGACGACCAGCACCTTTGCCGGGGGCACCTTGCCCGCCGCAGTCACCTGCCCGGTGAAGAAGCGTCCGAAGTTGTTCCCGGCCTCGATCACCGCGCGGTAGCCGGCGATGTTGGCCATGGACGACAGCGCATCCATCTTCTGCGCGCGGGAAATCCGCGGCACCATGTCCATCGCGACGATGGTCAGGTTCTTCTTCGCCGCCGCCTCCAGAAGCTCGGCGTTCTGTGCCGGCCAGAAGAACGAGATGAGTGTCTGGCCGTCCTGGAACGAGGCCAGTTCCGCCGCATCGGGTCCGCGCACCTTGACGATAACGTCGGCCGCCTTGACCACCGCGGCCGCATCCGGCAGCACCTCGACGCCGGCAGCCGCGTAGGCCGCGTCCGAGAACCCGGCCCTGGCGCCCGCGCCGGCCTGGATGCAGGCCGTGTGTCCCAGCTTGGCAAGCTGCGTGGCCGAATCTGGCGTCATTGCCACCCGGTTCTCGCCCGGGAACACCTCTGTCAAAGCGCCTATCTTCACCCTTGTCCCCCGTTCTGGCTAGCGTGGTCAGAATCTGACCGGACGCACATAGCATTGCGCAACATTATTTCAAACCCCACTTTTCCGCCCGATCCACCGCCGCGTCCGCGCGGCCCAGAGGTCGAACTCGGGCCCGAAGGCAGCCGTCAGGCGGGCTTCCTCGTCCCGGATGAACCGGGTCTGGATCAACCAGACGAAACTTGCCAGCAGGGGCAGCGCCAACGCCGCGTCGAACCACAGGATCGCGCCCGCCAGCACCAGCGTGTCGGCCAGATAGATCGGGTTGCGCGACAGGGAAAAGATGCCGCCGGTGACAAGCGACGAAGGGTCGCGGCGCGGAATCACCGTCGTCCGGGCGAGCACCATCTGCGCGACCGCAGCCGCCATGACCAGAACGCCGAGGCCGACCAGCGCCGTCCCCAGGGTCCGGCCAGCGGCACCAAAGATCGCAGGCGACAGCCGTGCAATCAGCCAGGCCGCCGCGATATGCAGCGCCAGCCAGCCTGGCGGAATGTCGATGGCATGCAGGACCGGACGCAAGCAGACCCCCCTTGCGCCCGAGATAGACCAGAGCCTCGCGCGGGGCGCAAGCCTATCGGCCGTAGGTCACGGTCAGCCGCGCCTGCTCCAGCGCCATGGCATTGGCCAGATATCCAACCATCGCGCCAGAGGTGCCGGCATCCACCGGAAGCGCAGCCTCGGGCATGGCATACAGGGTAAAGACATAGTGGTGCACGCCCGCGCCTTCCGGCGGGCAGGCGCCGCCATAGCCCGGAGCGCCGAAATCGGTGCGGCCCTCGACCGCGCCCGCGGGCAGGCCCCCCGAACTGGCCCCGGCGGCAAGAGCAGTCGAATCGGCGGGGATGTTGGCAACCGTCCAGTGCCACCAGCCGGACCCGGTCGGCGCGTCGGGGTCGAACAGCGTCAGGACATAGCTTTTCGTGCCCTCCGGCGCCCCCGACCAGCTCAGCGCGGGCGAGAGGTTGGCGCCCGAACAGCCGAAACCGTTCAGCACCTGTGCCTCTGGCAGGGTTGCCCCTTCGACGAAGTCGGGCGAGGTCAGCACCAGCTCAGCCTGGGCGGGGGCAGCCAGGAGGGCGAGGATCAGGGTCAGGCGGGGGGGCATGTCGGATCTCCTTTCAGGTTCCGACAGCCTGCCCCGCCTTCGCCCCCCGCGTCCGTGCCGGGCCGATCAGAGACGGTGCCGATCCGCTCATTCCCCCGGATCGCGCGCGGCGGCAGGCCGAAGCGCGCGCGGAAACGCACGGCAAAGCGCGAGGCGGAGGCATAGCCGACCTCGGCGGCGATCGCGCCCACCGGCATGTCCGTCGCCTGCAACAGACCCAGCGCCCGGTTCATCCGCAACTCGGTCAGGATCTCGGCCAGCCCCGTCCCCTCCTCGGCCAGACGGCGGCGCAGGGTGGCCGGGCTCATCGCCAGGGTCCGGGCAACCTCGGCCGCCGTCCAGTCCCGTGCCAGCGCGCCGGCAACAAGCCCGCGGGCCCGTGCCGCGACCGTGTCCGCAGCTGCGGGCGGCAGGCGGATGCCCAGCGTGTCAAGCCACAGC
The DNA here is from genome assembly GCA_046294075.1 of Tabrizicola sp. Taxonomy (GTDB): domain Bacteria; phylum Pseudomonadota; class Alphaproteobacteria; order Rhodobacterales; family Rhodobacteraceae; genus Tabrizicola. The sequence goes on from JBKBJC010000001.1 coordinate 151,014, forward strand.
AGCACCTCGGCAATCGCATGGTCGCGGATGGCCACAGGCACCGCCGGGCGCCGCGCCAGATCCAAAGCGCGGTCGAAGGCCGCAAGCGCCCGCGGATCGCGGGTTTGCCAGCGCGCGCCCTCGCCGCGTGGCACCGAGACGCCGGGTCCGACCAGCAGCCCCGTCGCCCGGTAGGGCCCGTCCGGGGCTGGGTGGTTCTCGACATCCAGCGCAAGCCCTGCCGGGACCAGCACCAGCGTGCCCGCCTTGGCCTCGACCGCGATTCCGCCCCGGATCACCTTGCGCCCCAGATCAACGCGCAGGATCATCGCCTGTTCGCCCACCACCGAGCGGAACAGCGCCCGCACCGTCTGGCGCAGCCGCACGAGCCCTGGCGCGCGCGGATCGGGCCGCGGATTGGCATCATCATCCATGATCGGCGCGATTTTCATGCCCCAAGTCTCCTGCCGGACGGTTCCTCGTTCAAGCCCGATCATTTCAAGCTTGAAGTTTTGCCTTCCTCGCGCCAAGACAGGAACCACCGTCCGAAGGATCCCTGTCATGCCCATCGACTTCGCTGCGACCAAGGCCCGATTTCACCTGCCCGAAGGCGTCGTCTATCTGGACGGCAATTCGCTGGGCCCGATGGTCCGGGACGTGCCCGGGCGGATGGAGCGGGTGCTGCGGGAGGAATGGGCCGAACTTCTGATCCGCGGCTGGAACAAGGCGGGCTGGATGGCGCAGCCCTCGCACGTCGGCGACCGGATCGCCCGGCTGATAGGTGCGGCCCCGGGGACGGTGGTGATGGGCGACACGCTGTCGATCAAGGTCTACCAGGCACTCGCCTCGGCGCTGGAGCTGAACCCGAAGCGCCGGGTGATCCTGTCGGACACCGGCAACTTCCCCTCCGACCTCTACATGGCCGAGGGGCTGTGCCGGACGCTCGGCGGGCAATACCGGCTCAAGACGGTCGCCCCGGAGGAGGTGCTGGCCGCCATCGACGAGACCGTCGCCGTCACCATGATCACCGAGGTCGATTACCGCACCGGCCGGCGGCACGACATGGCAGAGATCACCCGCCGCGCACACGAGATGGGGGCGCTGACCGTCTGGGATCTGGCGCACAGCGCCGGTGCCCTGCCGGTGGACCTGACCGGGGTGAAGGCCGACTTCGCGGTGGGCTGCACCTACAAGTATCTCAATTCCGGCCCCGGCGGCCCCGCCTTCATCTATGTCGCGCCAAAACACGCCGAGACCGCCCGCCCCGCGCTGTCCGGCTGGCTCGGCCACGAGGCGCCCTTCGCCTTCGACCTGTCCTACCGCCCCGGCGCGGGGATCGAGCGGATGCGCGTCGGCACCCCGCCGGTGCTGCAACTCGCGGCGCTGGAGGCCGCGCTGGATGTCTGGGAGGGTATCGACCTGCGCGAGGTCCATTCGCAATCGCTGCGCTTGCAGGACCAGTTCATCAAGGGGGTGGAGACGCGCGCGCCCATGCTGCAACTGGCCACGCCGCGGTCACACCTTATGCGTGGCAGCCAGGTCAGCTTCCGTCATCCCGAAGGCTATGCCATCATGCAGGCGCTGATTGCCGAGGGCGTGATCGGCGACTTCCGGGCGCCGGACATCCTGCGCTTCGGCTTCACGCCGCTTTACATCGACGAGGACGACGTGGCCCGCGCGGTCTCGGTGCTGGCGCGGATCATGGACTACGGCTCCTGGGACAAGCCCGAGTTCAAGACCCGCGCAAGGGTCACCTGAAGGATCCGACGATGCGCCTGACCATCGCCCTCGCCGTGACGCTGGCCGCCGGTCTGGCCGGGGCCGAGCCGATCTCGCTGAAGCGCGGGGTGAACGGCGATCTGTGGCTGAACTGGGGCTCGATCGCCGAGCTTCAGGCCGACCCCGAGGCGCTGGCGGTCTTTCCCGACTGGCGGCGCGAGGTGACGCCGGCGATGTTCGCGGCGCTTTTCGAACAGGGGTTCGATTTCATCCGCATGCCCACCGACCCCGGGCCCGCGCGGGGCCCCCGGGCGGGGCCGGGACAAGGCCCCCAGATAGACCGGGGGGTCGCCGCCGGGGGGGTGGGGGGTTGTGCCGACCTCAAGGTGATCCTCGACCTCCACCCCCTGCCCCGCGGCGAGGAGGTGGGCGGGATGGACAGCCTGCTTGGCAGTCATTTCCCGGACTATGTGACGCTTGTCGGCCGCATCGCCGCACGCCTCGCCGACCTGCCGCAGGACCGCGTGGCGCTGGAGCTGCTGAACGAGCCCAGTTTCGACTGCGAGGGTGTCTATGCCGGGGCGCCGCCGAAATGGCCTGCGATGCAGGCCGAGTTGCATGCCGCCGCCCGCGCCGCGGCGCCTGACCTGACGATCATCCTGACCGGCGCCTGCTGGGGCCAGGCCAATGCGCTGGCAAGTCTCGACCCCGGCCTGATCCCGGACGACAATGTGCTCTGGACCTTCCACAGCTATGTCCCCTTTGCCTACAGCCACCAGGGCGCAGTCTGGACCGGGCCGCCGGTGCGCTATCTGCGCGACCTGCCCTATCCGCCCTCGCGGATGACGCCCGGGATTGCCGCCCGCGTGATCGAAGAATCCGCCGCCCGTATGGCCGAGGCCGAGGGCAGCGCCGACCTCGCCGCCATCACGCAAGAGGTCGAGGATTATGCCCGGACCGCCGACAGCGACGCGGTCCATGAAATCTCGGTCGCCGCCGACTGGGCCGATGCGCATGGCATCCCGCGCGACCGCATCTTCATGGGCGAATTCGGCGCCCTGCACACCGCCGGCGGCGTGACCCAGCCGATGGAGTGGTATCACGCCTTCCTCAGCGACAAGCGCGAGGCGGCGGAAGCAGCCGGCATGGGCTGGGCCGTGCTCAGCTGGGCCGGCGACATGGGGGTGTCAGACCCTGCCGATCCCGACCGCCGCATGTCCCCCTCCACCTGCCGCGCCCTGGGCCTGCCATGCGGCAACTGACCCCACCCCCTGCCCCGAACCTGCCGCCCGTCTGCCGCCCCGCCGGCTGGATCGCGCTGTGGCGCCGGATGGGCACCCTGTCGATCCTTAACAGAAAGCCCGCTCTCCGTCCCTGAAAACCCCCTTCACAGCGGAGACCGAGATGACCACCTGCCCCTTCAACCCTGCCGAGGACGGCGCCCAGATGGCCTTTGACGGCCGCATGTCCTATGGCGACTACCTCCAGATCGACCGCATCCTTTCCGCGCAGCATCCGCTGTCGGATGCGCATGACGAGATGCTGTTCATCATCCAGCACCAGACGTCCGAGCTTTGGATGCGGCTGGCCCTCCATGAACTTGACGCCGCGCGCCGAATGATCGCCGCTGACCGCGTGCAGGAGGCCTTCAAGATGCTGGCCCGCGTCGCGCGCATCTTCGAACAGCTGAACAACGCCTGGGACGTGCTGCGCACGATGACGCCCTCGGACTACACGGCCTTCCGCGCAAGCCTCGGCCAGTCCTCGGGCTTCCAGTCCTGGCAGTATCGGCTGATCGAATTTGCCGTGGGCAACCGCAACCTGGCCATGCTGAAGCCCCACGCCCACCGTCCCGACCTGGTGGCGCGGATGGAAGCCGAGCTTGCCCGCCCGCCGCTCTACGACGAGGCGCTGCGCTTCCTCGCCCGCGCGGGCCACGCTGTCCCGGCCGAGGTTCTGGCCCGCGACCTGCGCCAACCGTGGACACCGCACGCGGGCGTCGAGGCGGTGTGGGAGGCGGTCTATCGCGATCCGGCCCGGCACTGGCAGGCCTACGAACTGGCCGAAAAGCTGGTGGACTTCGAGGACTACTTCCGCCGCTGGCGCTTCAACCACCTGACGACGGTCGAGCGGGTCATCGGCGTCAAGCGCGGCACCGGCGGCACCTCGGGCGTGGCCTACCTGCGCCGGATGCTGGAGGTCCAGCTTTTTCCCGAGCTCTGGTCGCTGCGCACCGCGCTGTGAGCCCGGCTTCGGCAAGGCCGCAACGGGCCTGCCACCGAATCTGCGGCGCCTTGGCAACTATGCGGGAGAAATCAGCAATTTTCACGCCGCCGTGATCGGCTTTCGGCACGGCCACGGTTTGACCTGTGGAAAACGCTCGACTAGCGTGAGCAATACAACGCCCGCCACATCTGGTCGGCGGAAAATTGCCTATGGATCGGTTCATGCCCATGACTTCGTGTCTTGCCCTTCGCCGTGCCGCCCTGGCGCCCGCACTTCTGTCCCTGCTGGTCATGGCCGCCTGCGTCGACCCTGCCGCAGGTCCGACCGCGAGCACCCAGCCGTTGCCGAAGGTGGATGAAAACGTCTACGTCGCCACCATGGATTCCGGCATCACGATTCCCGCGCTGCCGGTCGAGAAGATCCCCGAGACGCACCGCCGCCAGGTCGTCGCCTACAAGACCGACCAGCCGGCAGGGACGATCATCATCAACCCCTCGACCAAGTTGCTCTACTACGTCCTCGGCAACGGCAAGGCGATCCGCTATGGCATCGCGGTCGGCAAGGCCGGCTTCGAATGGTCGGGCGAGGCGATCGTGGCCGACAAGAAGCCCTGGCCGCGCTGGATTCCGCCGAAGGAGATGATCGCCCGCAAGCCGGAACTGGCCAAGTTCGACGAGGTCGGCCAGCCTGGCGGCCCGACGAACCCCCTCGGCGCGCGTGCGATCTACCTGACCTCGGGCGGGCGCGACTATGGCTACCGCATCCACGGCACGCCGGAATGGCAGTCCATCGGACGCAATGCCTCGTCGGGCTGCATCCGGATGATCAACCAGGACGTGCTCGACCTCTACAGCCGCGTGCAGGGTGGCGAGAAGGTGATCGTGCTGACGGCGAATGGAGAGATGCCCAAGGGTCTCTACATTCCGAAGCCGCCGACGCCGAAGGTGGCCGCGAAACCCGCGGTGGCGAAAAAGCCCGCCGCCCCCGCCGTCCCGGCCAGTGCGATCCCGGCGCTGACCGTCCTGCCGCCGCCCAGCATCGCCGGTGGCGCGGCTGCGACACCGGCGGCAGCCTGCCCGCGTCCGGTCGTGAATGGCGTCTGCCCGCCAGCCCCGTGAGGCGCGCGCCGGAAAGGCCCACCGAAGGGCCAGAGGGGGCGCCTCGCGCCCCCTTTTGTCATTTCAGCCAGCGGTCGTAGTCGCTGACCAGCAGATGCCAGGGCGCCTCGTCCTCCTCGATCTCGGCAAAGCGGCCGATCGGTTCGCGGAAGATGTTGTCGGTGAGGTCGTCGTTCACGGTCGAGACCTCGCCGATCAGCACGTCGCCCCCCTCGCCCCAGAAGGCGTGCCAGTCACCCGGCATGAGCGTGACGCTTTCGCCGGGGGCGAACTTCAGCTTCTCGCCGGGCCTGTAGGCCCGCTCGATCCCGTCGCAGCGGACCACGCCGCCCCGGTCCCAGGCAAAGTTGCCCTGGTCGTCGCTGCCGTAAAGCTCGACCACCAGCGTCGCCCCGCCGCGGTTGATGATGTCCTCGGCCTTGACGACATGGGTGTGCATCGGCGACAGCTGATCCTGCCGGCTGATCAGCAGCTTCTCGGCATAGCACATGCCGCCGCCGCGTTGCAGGTCGGCGAGGCGCCCGTTGCGCAGCGTGAACAGGAACAGGCCCATCTCGTCGAACCGGCCCTGACCGTAGTCGGTGATGTCCCAGCCGCAGCGGGCCTCGATGATCGCCCCCACGTCCTTGCGCGCCTTGAACTCCTCGGGTGACCAGTTGGCAAAGGGCGGCAGCACAAAGCCGTGGCGGCGGATCAGATCGTCCGCCGCGCGCATGATGTCATTGATGCGAGACCGTTTCATAGTTCATCCTCCCGATTTAGGGCGACGATAACGATTACGGACACCGGCTCAACGGCCGTTCGTCACTTGCGTCCGAAGAGCGACCCCAGGATTCCCCGCACCAGGGCCTGACCGGACTTGGTGCCAAGCTGACGCGCGAAACTCTTGGCAAAGGCCTCGCCCACCGAATCCGACCGGCTGGAGCTTTTCGTCGCCCGCGGCTTGGGGTCGGCATAGCCCTGCCCGTCATAGCGCCGGGCGCGCTCGAATTCGCGCTTTTCCTCGGCCTGCCGCGCCTCCAGTTCGGCCGCCTCACGCGCCGCGGTCTCGGCCCGGGCGCGCAGCTTCTCGAAGGCGCTCTCCCGGTCGAGAGGCTGATCGTACTTGCCCCGGACCGGCGAGGCCGCCATGACTGCCGCCCGCGCCGCATCGTCGATCGGCCCAAGCTGGCTGGACGGCGGGCGGATCAGGGTGCGCTCGGCGATGCCGGGGATGCCCTTGGCCTCCAGCAGAGAGGTCACCGCCTCGCCGGTGCCGACATCGCGGATCGCCTCGTCGATCCTGAAGCGCGGATTGGGGCGGTAGGTTTCGGCCGCCTTGGCCAGGTCCTTCTGGTCCTTGGCGGTGAAGGCACGCAGCGCGTGCTGCACCCGGTTGCCCAGCTGGCCCAGGATGTTGTCGGGCACATCCGCCGGGTTCTGCGTGATGAAATAGACCCCCACCCCCTTCGACCGGATCAGGCGCGCCACCTGCTCCACCTTGGAGATCAGCGCCTTGGGCGCATCGGTGAACAGAAGATGCGCCTCGTCGAAGAAGAATACCAGCTTCGGCTTGTCCGGGTCGCCCACCTCGGGCAGGGCCTCGAAAAGTTCGGACAGAAGCCACAACAGGAAGGTCGCATAGAGCCTCGGCGAGTGCATCAGCCGGTCGGCGGCCAGGATGCTGATCCGGCCCGCGCCCGAAGCATCAACTGTCATCAGGTCCATCAGGTCCAGCGCCGGCTCGCCGAACAGCCCCGCGCCGCCCTCGTTCTCCAACACCAGAAGCCGCCGCTGGATCGCCCCGACCGACTCCTTCGAGACCAGCCCATAGCGCGCCGAGATAGCCTGCGCATTCTCGGCCACGAAGGTCAGCAGCGACTGGAGATCCTTCAGATCCAGAAGCGGCAGTTCCTCTTCGTCCGAAAGCCGGAAGGCCACGTTCAGCACGCCTTCCTGCGGTTCGGTCAGCTCCAGAAGGCGCGACAGCAAGAGCGGCCCCATCTCGGCCACGGTCGCACGCACCGGATGGCCCTTCTCGCCGAAGAGATCCCAGAAGATCACCGGGAAGCTGCGGTAGTGCAGGTCCAGACCGATCTGCGCCGCGCGTTTCATGAACGGCTCGTGCAGTTTTCCATCGGCCGAGCCCGCGGCCGCAAGCCCGGCCAGATCGCCCTTCACATCCGCCATGAACACCGGGACACCCGCCGCCGAAAAGCCCTCGGCCAGGACCTGAAGCGTGACGGTCTTGCCGGTCCCGGTGGCCCCCGCGATCAGTCCGTGACGGTTGCCGTATTTCAGCAGCAGACGCTGCGGCAGGCTGTAATCCTCACCGCCACCGCCCAGGAAAATGCTGTCTGCTCCGCTCGCCTGATCCGTCACCATCGCCTCTTGCAACCCCCGGTTGAAACGCACACCTGACCGGGCCGTTATCGCCCGCCGGGCCAAACATACATTGTTAACTTCATTCTGCCAGACTCAACTCGCCGGACCCGGGACCCAGTCTCGCTCTGGCGGTGACTTCCTCCCTGTCGACTGGCCGCGCCCTTGAAAAGGCGCGGTTTTTTTTCTGTCATGTTCCGCAAAAGAACCCGTTGACGGGCAGGGTTTTCCGCCGTAGCGTCCCTTTCCATGAAGTCGGCCAGTCCGACAGGGAGCAAAAAGCAGACACGAAAAGGGCCGGTCTTTCCGGCCCTTTTGCATTTTGTCCCGGCGGTCGCGCAAAACCCTGCCGGGGCATGCTTTTCGCACCTGACTCGGGTTGGCCGCCGTGTTAGAGACCGCGCAGAAAATCGGCCGACCAAAGGAAATGTCGAAGATGGCAAAGACCACGAGCCTTGCGTTCGCCCTCATGCTGGCCCTGACCGCGGGCCCGCTTGTGGCGCAGACGACGGAAGCACCCGCCGGGGGCGAAACGGCTGTTCCGGCCGACGCCGCCACTGCCGACAACCTGTCGCTTGGCCAGGAAGTCGGCGCCGCTGCCGACGGACCGGGCAGCACCTATTCCGCTGCCACCTTCGAGGCCTGGGAACAGCGCTGTGTCCGCAGCGAAACCGGCAAGGATCCCTGCCAGCTCTACATGCTGCTGAAGGACAAGGATGGCAATTCGGTGGCCGAATTCACCATGTTCAACCTGCCGAAGGGCACCGAGGGCCCGGCTGTTGCCGGTGCGACCTTCATCGCGCCGCTGGAGACGCTGCTGACTGCCGGCATGATGCTGCAGATCGATGCGGGCAAGCCCAAGGCCTATCCGTTCACCTTCTGCACCCAGATCGGATGCGTCGCCCGGATCGGCTTCACGGCCGAGGAAATCGCGCAGATGAAGAAGGGGGCGAATGCGAAGATCGTCATTGTTCCCTTCGTCGCACCGGAGGAGAAGGTGGAACTCGCTATCTCGCTCAAGGGCTTCACCGCCGGCTATGACGCGGTGGCCAGCGCCAACGATGCTGCGGATGCGGCGGCGAAGGCTGCGGGCCAGGCGGCGCCTGCGCCGAATCCCTGAGACCCGTCACCGGAATATCCTGCAACGGCCGGTCCACCTGGGCCGGCCGTTGTCATTCGGCCCGCCGGAAGGCCAACACCGCGTTCAGCCCGCCGAAGGCGAAGGCATTTGACAGGACAGCCTCCACCCGCGCCGGGCGGGCGGCGCCGGTCACGATGTCCAGCGCGCAATCCGGGTCCGGGGCAAGGAACCCCGGCGTCGGCGGCAACCGTTCCTCGATCAGGGCCTGGATGCAGGCGATCGCCTCCAGCGCCCCGGTCGCGCCGATCGCATGGCCATGCATGGCCTTGGTCGAGGAGACCGGCGGCGCCTGCCTTCCGAAAACCTCGATGATCGCCGCGCTTTCCGCCCGGTCATTGGCCAGCGTGCCGGTGCCATGCGCGTTGATGTAGCCGATCTCCTGCGGCTCCAGCCCGGCATCGGCGAGTGCTGCCCGCATCGCGCGCACCGCACCATCCGCGCCCGGCGCCACGATGTCGCCCGCATCCGCCGTCATCCCGAACCCGGCCAGTTCCGCAAGTATCCGCGCGCCGCGTGCCCGCGCGTGGTCCTCGGCTTCCAGCACCAGCACCCCGGCACCGTCGCCGATCACCAGCCCCTTGCGGCCGAGGCTGAACGGACGGCAGGCATCCGGCGCCAGCACCCGCAAGCCTTCCCAGGCCTTGACGCCGCCAAAGCACAGCATCGCCTCGCTGCCGCCGGCCAGCATCACGTCCGCCGTGCCGGCGCGGATGAGTTGGAAGGCCAGCCCCATCGCGTGATTGGCACTGGCACAGGCCGAGGTCACCGCCAGCACCGGCCCGGTCAGCCCGTGGCGGATCGACAGGTGCGAGGCGGGCGCGTTGTGCATCAGCCGCGGCACCACCAGGGGCGAGACACGGTTCTTTCCCTCGGCATAGACCGCGCGATAGCTGTCCTCCCAGGTCCGGATGCCACCCGCAGCGGTGCCGAGGATCACGCCGCCGCGCGGGCCTAGGTCGCCGGGCAGCCCAGCCATCGCCACCGCCTCGGCGGCGGCAACCAGCGCATATTGCGTGACCGGGTCCAGCAGCGGCAGGTCCTTCGCGGGAAATCGGTCCTCGGCCCGCCAGTCGCGGACCTCGGCCCCGATGCGGATGGTCAGACGCTCCGCCTCGCGGAACGTCAGCGGACCGATGCCGCAGCGGCCTTCGCGAAAGGCGGCCAAGGTGCCCAGAACATCGTGGGCCAGCGCGTTCACCGTGCCAAGGCCGGAGACGACGACCCGCCTCATCCCGCCTTCCGGGCGATCAGCTCCTCGACGCCCTCGACGATGCGGCCCACGGTCGAGAAGTCGAAGTCCGGCCGGTCGGGCTCGTTGGCATTGAACGGCACGCTTATGTCAAAGCGTTCCTCCAGCGCGAAGATCGCCTCGGCCTTGCCAAGGCTGTCCAGCCCAAGCGTCTCGATTGCGGCATCCGGGGCGATCTCCGAGGGGGGCAGCAGGAGTTGCCGCGCCAGGATCTCGATCACCGCAGCCTCGATCTCTGCCCCGCCGATTTTTGCCCGCATCAGTCCTGCTCCGCCCCGGTATCGTCCGCCATGCCCTTCTCCAGCGCCGCCACCCGCGCTGCAAGCCGCGGCAGACGGCGCAGGGCCTTCTGGATCTCGACATGCGTTTCCATCTTCACCGCAGGATAGCCCAGCAGCACCCGGCCCGAAGGCGCATTGGTGAAGATCTTGGTGGCGCCACCGCAGATCACGTCGTCGCCGACAAAGATGTTGTCGTTGACGCCGCACTGGCCGCCCATCACCACCCGATCGCCGATCCGCGCGGATCCCGCGATGCCAACCTGCCCGCACAGAAGGCAGTCACGCCCGACCTGCACGTTGTGGCCGATGTGGACAAGGTTATCCAGCTTGGTCCCCGACCCGACCTGCGTATCCCGGATCGTGCCCCGGTCGATACAGACATTAGCGCCGATTTCGACGTCATCCCCGATAGTTACGGCACCAAGTGAATGTATTCTCGTCCAGCTTTGATCCCGGATCTCCGCGCGCGAGCCAAGCGTCTCGCGGATCTCCTCCACCCCCGATTTCTCGGGCGTGACGAAGCTGAACCCGTCCGCACCGATCACCGCGCCGGGCTGGCAGATGAAGCGGTCGCCGATGGTCACGCGCGCACCGATCCGGGCGCCTTGCAGGATCAGCGCATCGGCCCCGATCCGCGCGCCCTCGGCGATGGAGACATGGCTGGCGATCCGCGCGCCCGGCCCGATCACCACGCCCGCGCCGATAACCACGAAGGGGCCGATCGCCGCACCTTGGCCGATCGTCGCGGTCGGATCGACGATGGCCATGGGATGGACCCCGGGCGCGATGGCGGGTCCGGGATCCATCAGCCGCGTCAGCCCCGCCATGGCCAGCCGCCCGCGCGGGGCGAAGATCGCAGCCTTCAGGCCCATGGCTCGCCAGTCCGCCCCCGGCCAGACCACCGCCGCCTGCGCCCGACCCCTGGCGATTCCTTCGCCATAGCGCGGGTCCATCGCCAGGGCCAGCTGGTCGGGCCCCGCCGCCGCGGGCTCGGCCGCACCGTGCATGGTCAGGTCAAGCGCGCCCTCCGCCTCGGCACCCAGCGCGGCTGCGATGTCACGGATCGTGTGGCCCATGTTTCCCCCGGCTTTTCAGCGCAAGGTCTATCCCTGAACGCCGGCCAGTTCTACCCCGGCCGCCCGCAGAGCGTCCCAAAGCGCCGCATCCCGCCCATAGACATCCCGGCGATAGCTGATCCGGCCGCGGGCATCGGGGTAGGCGGTGAAATAGACCAGATGCACGGGCAGATGCTGCTTCAGCCTGACCATCGTCTCGTTTCCGGTCTTCAGCGCCGCCTCGAACTCTGCCTCGGCGTTGTCGGTCTGCCAGGACAAAAGCTCGTGCGCCAGCTCGAAGGGGTCGGCCACCCGGATGCAGCCATGGCTGTAGGCCCGCACCTCGTGGTCGAACAGCGACTTCGAGGGCGTGTCGTGCAGATAGATGTTGTACGGGTTTGGGAACATGAACTTCACTTTCCCCAGCGCGTTCCCGTCCGATGGCGGCTGGCGCAGGCCGAAGGGGAAGGTGCGTGCCGAATAGGCGGCGAAGTTGACCGATCCGCGAGATACGACCCGGCCCCGGCCGTCCACCACCTGAAGATGGCTGACCGCGTTCGGATTGCGCTGCAGAAGCGGCAGGTATTCCTTCACGATGATCGACCGCGGCACGCCCCAGGAGGGGTTGATGACCATGTGCTCCATCTCGTCCGAGAATTCCGGGCTGCGCTGGTCGGGGACGTTCTTGCCGATCACGACGCGGGTCTCGAAGATGGTCTTGCCGCCGTCGATGATCCTGGCGCGGAAGTCGGGCAGGTTTACCCAGACATGCTTGCTGTCGCGGTCGATGTGCATCCAGCGCTCGCGCTCCATCGCGACGATCACCGATTTCAGCCGCGCTTCGGGCGGCAGGTTGATCTCGGCCAGGGTGGCCGCATTGGCCACCCCGTCCGGCGTCAGGCCATGTGCCATCTGGAAGGCGCTGACCGCCGCCTGCAGGCTGCGGTCGTAACTGGCAACCGACGTCGGAGCAAGGAAGCCCATCCGCACCAGCCGGTCGCGCAGCGCGACGACGCCCGGTCCGCTGTCACCCGGTCCCAGAAGCTTGCCCGGCACCGCCTCGCCCCAACCGCCGGCGGCGATCTGCGCCTCCAGACCCAGCTTCGCCTTCATCAGTTGCAGATAGACGGTGGATTTCGGCTCCAGCCATTTCAGCACGGCTTCGGGGTTGCCGTTGGCGATCCGGGTCAACAGGATCTTCGGATCGATCCGGTCGATATGGCGCAGGATGCCGGCGTCCACCGTCTTGGGGTCCAGCGCCCCAGAGGTCAGGTCGCGCGCCCAGGCCAGATAGGCCTGCGTCATCTCCACCTCGATCCGGCCGCGGTCGCCTTCGGTCTCGGCGGCGCGCAAGCGGGCGATCAGCGCGGCCGCGTCGTAGCGGGCCACGGGCAGGCCGTGATCCCGTGCCGCCCCGATCGCCGTCAGGAAGGCCGCGCGCCGGGCGGTGTCGGCCGGGCCGGTCCAAAGCGTCCGGTATCCGGTCTCACGGTACCATTCGGCCACAATCTCGTCGGCCGAGGCGGTGGCGGCGAGCGACTGCGTGAAGGCGGCGGTCTGGGCATCGACGGCCGGCGAAAGGCCTTGGGAAAGGACAAGGGCAAAGGGCACAAGCCAGAAGCGGCGGATGGGCCTGCGCAGCGAAAGGAAGGGCATTCTATCCTCGTTCTCAACAACTTGAGCCTCGCGGGACATGTTTCCCGGAACCGCAAGCCTTGTCCATTCACAAAGCGCCCGACGGCCCGTCCGGCCGCAAGATTGTGTCGCGGGCGGCACCAGTGCGGCGCGAGAGCGATGCAGTTCCATCACACCGGCCATATTTTGCACACGTTAAGCAGAAATTTGCCGATTCAAGTTGTGCTTCTGCCCAACCGGACAATCGGCGCTTGGGCTTCGATTCGACTTGTGCAATAACGAGCCTGCACTTGGGGAAGAAGTAGCACGAGAGCTGCGCATCGGCAGTCGAAGACAGCACGGGGACAGACGTTAGAATGACGGACATCAAGCTCAACAGCGTCTCGCGGCGCGGCATTCTTGGTGCGTTTGCGGCAACAGCCCTGGTGGCGGCACCGACCTACACCAACGCGTTCGGACTTCTCAAGGGCGCCGGCGACATCCGCAGGATCCGCATGTATTCCGGCCGCACTGGCGAAAGCATCGACACGATCTACTGGATCGAAGGCGAATATATCCCCGAAGTCATCAAGGAAATCAATCACTTCATGCGCGACTGGCGGACCGACGAGGTCGTCAGGATGGACATGCGCACGATCGACATCATGGCCGCCTCGCACCGGCTGATGGATGTGTCGGAACCCTACATGCTGCTGTCGGGCTACCGCTCGCCCAAGACCAACGCAATGCTCCGTTCGCGGTCGCGCGGGGTGGCGAAGAACTCGCTGCACATGGTGGGCAAGGCCGCCGACCTCCGGCTTCAGTCGCGCTCGGTCTCGCAGATGGCGAAGGCCGCCGCCGCCTGCGCCTCGGGTGGGGTCGGAAAGTATTCGCGGTCGAACTTCGTCCACATGGATTGCGGCCCGGTCCGCAGCTGGGGCGGCTGACAGCCGCCGGACTGACGAAACAGGGCGCCTTCGGGCGCCTTTTTCGTTTGCATTTTCACGAACTGCTCGTCGGCGGTCTGAGACCGCTCCTCGCCGCACCGCGACGAGCAGCCGGAGGCGCACGAGGAGCAATTCCGGGGAGCTATGCCTGCTCCGCCTCCCCTGCCCCGCCGTCGATCTCGCGCCCGCGGTAGCCCATCGCCACCACGAACTTCTCGGAACTGTCGGACCGGCTGGCCGGAGGCTTGACGTTTGCCACCTTGCGGAAATTGCGCTTCAGCATCGCCTGCATCTCGTTCTCGGCCCCGCCCGCAAGCACCTTCGCAACGAAGGTCCCGCCGTCCTCCAGCACGTCGAAGGCGAAGGCCAGCGCCGCCTCGACCAGCGCCACGATCCGCAGATGGTCGGTTGCCTTGTGGCCGCTGGCCGCCGCGGCCATGTCCGACATGACCACGTCGGCGCGCCCGCCAAGCCAGCCCTTGACCTTCTCGTCGGCGTCGTCGGCCAGGAAGTCCAGCTGGTGGATCTCGGCGCCCGAGATCGGTTCGACCTCCTGCAAGTCCACCCCGAGCACGGTGCCCTGCGGCTTCTTCGGGTTCTGGCCAAGGGCATTGACCCGCGCCACGGCCACCTGGCACCAGCCCCCGGGCGCGCAGCCCAGGTCCACCACCCGCGCGCCGGGCCTCAGGAAGCCATATTTGTCGTCCAGCTCGATGATCTTGTAGGCGGCCCGGCCCCGGTAGCCCTCGCGCCTGGCGCGCTGGACGTAAGGGTCGTTCAGCTGCCGCTCCAGCCAGAGCGTCGAGGACAGTTTTCGCCCCTTGGCGGTCTTGACCCGCACCCGCAGCTCGCGCTGGCCGCGACCCGAGGTCTGCTTTCCGGAGGTCGGCTTGTCGCTCATGTGTAGGGCCCGTCTTCCAAGACACCGTCCGCGCTCATCTGCGCATAGAGAAGCCCCTCCCTAAGCCCCCGGTCGGCCACCGACAAGCGGTCCGTGGGCCAGATCCGCATCAGCGCCTGCAGGATCGCCGCGCCCGACATGATCAGCGCATGCCGGTCGCGCCCGATGCGCGGATCCGTGCGCCGCCCCTCGGGCCCCAGCGCAAGGTATTCGCGGATGACGAGGTCGATCTGGTCCGAGGTCATCTGCAACCCGTCGACCTTCGTGCGGTCATACCGCTTGAGGTTCAGGAACGAGGCCGCAACGGTCGTCACCGTGCCGGACGTGCCGATGATCTGGAACCCTTCGCGGGGGTTCTCGGCATTGTAGGGGCTGAAGCTGGCGAGGTTCTCCTCGAAGAACCAGCTCATCAGTGCGAAGCGGGCGGAATCGTCATCGACATCGCCGAACTGGTCCTTCAGCGTCGCCACGCCCAAAGGCACGCTGATCCAGTCCACCACGCGGGCAACGGCGCCTTCGCCCTGCGCGTCAAAGCCCATGTGCAGCCGCATGATCGCCCGCGGACGGTCGGCCGGAGGCACCGAGCTCAGGTCGATCCACACCAGCTCTGTCGACCCCCCGCCAATGTCCACGACCAGAAGCTGTTCGGTCGAGGAATTGACCAGGGGCGCGCAGGAGATCACCGCCAGCCGCGCCTCTTCCTCTGGCGCGATGATTTCCAGCGCGAGTCCTGTTTCGCGCCGCACCTGGCGGATGAACTCGCGGGCGTTGCGGGCACGCCGGCAGGCCTCGGTCGCGACCAGCCGCATGCGGCGCACGCCATGCTTCTCGATCTTCTTCTCGCAGATCCGCAGCGCCTGGATCGTGCGCCCCATCGAGGCCCGCGACAACCGGCCCGAGGCCTCAAGGCCGACGCCAAGCTGCACGGATTTCGAAAAGCTGTCCAGCACAAGAAACTGACTGCCCTGCGGCTGGGCAATCAGCATCCGGCAACTGTTGGTGCCAAGGTCCAAAGCCGCGTAAAGCGGGGCAGACCCAGGCCGGGATAGGGCTGACGGCTCATCTGCGCGGGAAACGACCGGAGGCGTCTCGACCTGCGCTTCAGTCGCGTCCGCCCTACGGGGACGCTCGGGCGTCATGACCGCCCTCCATCTGTGGTTGGCATCAGGGTAGTCGCCTTCGCCCCTTGGTGCAAGCGGGCATCACGGACACAGCAATGTGACAAATCCGTCGCAACGGCGGATCGGCGCGACATCGAGGCCTGCGAATATGTTGACGCCCTGCACGCCCTGGCCCCACCCTTATCACAAAAAAAGGGCAGTGAGGCACAGATGACCCTTCGGCTTTGCAGGGTGGCGGCAGCCGCAATTTTCCTCTTGCCGTTCGGCGCGGCGGTGGCCGAACCGGACATGGTATCCCGGCCGGTGCTGTCCGAAACAGATTGGAGCGGTCCGCACCTGGGCTTTGGCCTTGCCTGGCCGCGCGGTCAGAACAGCTGGCGGCAGGCCTCCGACGGGCTGGAGCTCCTACCCGGCCCCTGGCAGGACGAAACCTTCGTGATCCGCTTCGGGCGAGACTGGCAGCGCGGCCCGATCACCTATGGCGCGGGGATCTCCTATGGCCTCGGCAGTTCCATCGCGCGCCCGCAGGACGCCCTGTTCATCAACTGCTCTGGTTGCGCAACCGAGGTCGGTGACCTCGTCACTCTGACCGGGCGCATCGGTCTGGCCGCGGGGCGCGCGCATGTCTTCATGACCGGCGGCTGGGCGCGCGGTTCGGTCATCGCGACCTACTTCAACGGCATACTGACCTATGCCGATGCGAACCAGGAGGGCTGGACCCTCGGCCTTGGCGCCGAGCAGCGGATCCGGGACGGACTGAGCCTGTCGATCAGCTATGACCACATCGACCTCGGCACCCTGGCGATCCCCGCCTATCTGCCCACCGGCGAAACCCGCATCGCGATCGACCGGATGCAGGTCGGCATGACCGTGCGCTGGTAAGGCTCTTCCCGCGCGCTGCCGCCTGCGCCGACTTGCCCGGCTTCATGCATGCTTCGCATGACGATCATGAGGATTTCTCTGCCGCACCGGGTTGGACAACCCGTGCTCTGCCGCATACCTTCTCCACGCAGGGTCGCATCCCGCTTCCGCCATGTCGAAATCCGACATCGGCTGTCGGGGAACGGCAAGTATCAACGGGATCAGCACGGGCTCAGGGAATCACCGCAACATGGCCGAAGTCACCATCGTCTCCTGGCGCGACATCCCTGCCCAGGTCATCGTCGGCAAGGGCCGCCGCGGATCGAAGGTCCAGCTTTCGGAACGCTTTGAACAGGCCATCGACCGCTGTGCCATGAAGATCGGCGCGCGCGATACCGACAGCTATCTGGCCGAATGGCGCAAGGCTGTCGTTGCCGATGTCGAGGGCGAGCCGGACGCGATCGCCGCCGACTGGGCGGCGCGCCTTGAAACCGAATACGACGCAAACCGCCTGAAATCGCTGATCGAAACCGAAGGCTGGGCCAAGGCCTGAAGCCGATGCCCCTGCCCCAGTCCCTGAAGGAGACCGTAATGGCCCTGTTCAGTTTCCGTCGCAAGGAAGATTCCGCTCTGGCTACCGGGTCGCTGGAAGCCTTTCTCAAGGGCTATTCCATCGAGGTCATGCCCCGCACCGCCGAGAAGGTGGAAAGCTTCCGCGACATCCTGCCCAGCGGCACCCGCGTCTACATCGCCCATATCGAGACGCCGATCGAGGACATGGTTGCCACCGCCGCGCGCCTGAAGCGCGAAGGCTATGAGCCGATGCCGCATTTCCCCGCGCGCATCATCAGGGACAAGGCCACGCTGCGGGATTGGGTCGCGCGCTACAAGGAGGTGGGCGTCAAGCAGGGCCTGATCCTCGCGGGAAACCCGGCGGCCCAGGTCGGCGACTTCAGCAATTCCATGGAACTCCTTGAATCCGGCGCGTTTACCGGCTTCGAGCGGCTGCATGTCGCCGGCCACCCCGAGGGCAACAAGGACATCGACCCCGACGGCTCTGACCGCATGGTCATGGAAGCCGCCCGCTGGAAATCCGCCTTCGCCGAACGCACCGACGCGCAGATGGCCATGGTCACGCAGTTCTGCTTCGAGGCCCAGCCGGTGATCGACTGGGTCAACCGGATGCAGGCCGAGGGGATCAGGCTGCCGGTCCATATCGGCATTGCCGGGCCTGCGAAGCTTCAGACCCTCATCAAGTTCGCCATCGCCTGCGGCGTGGGCCCCAGCTTGCGCGTCCTGCAAAAGCGCGCGATGGACGTGACCAAGCTCCTCCTGCCCTATGAACCGACCGAGATCCTCGAGGCGCTGGCCGCCCACAAGGCCGCGAACCCGGACTTCGGCATCGAGCAGGTTCACTTCTTCCCCCTCGGCGGCATCAGGACCAATGCCACCTGGGTAAGCGAACATGGCGGCGCTTCGGGCGTTCCTGCCTCTGCCACCGCTTGATACAAAGGCTCAAGAATGACCCGTACTGTCATTGAATCCAAAACGAAAACCGTCATCATCGGCTTTGACGAGCCCTTCTGCGTGATCGGCGAGCGCATCAATCCCACCGGCCGCAAGAAGCTGGCTGCGGAACTGGAGGCCGGCAATTTCGAGACCGTCATCAAGGACGCGCTGGAACAGGTCGCCTGCGGTGCCACCGTCCTCGACATCAACTCGGGCGCGGTCTTCACCAACAAGATGGCCGAGGATCCGCGCTACGCCGACAACAACTTCGTCGAACCGCCCCTGATGAAGGCGCTGATCGAGATCGTGCAGCAGACCGTGGACGTGCCCTTGTGCATCGACTCTTCGGTTCCCGGCGCGCTCGAGGCCGGCCTTCAGGCCTGCGAAGGCCGCCCGCTCCTGAACTCGGTCACGGGCGAGGAGGAACGCCTCGAAATCGTGCTTCCGCTGGTGAAGAAATACAACGTGCCGGTTGTGGCGATCTCGAACGACGACACCGGCATCTCGCCCGACCCGGACGTGCGCTTCGCCGTGGCGAAGAAGATCGTCCAGCGCGCCGCCGACCATGGCATCCCCGCGCATGACATCGTGGTGGATCCGCTGGTCATGCCGGTGGGCGCCATGGCCTCGGCCGGCCAGCAGGTCTTTACCCTGGTCCGGCGCCTGCGCGAGGAGCTGGGCGTCAACACCACCTGCGGCGCCTCGAACATCTCCTTCGGCCTGCCGCATCGCCACGGCATCAACGGCGCCTTCCTGCCGATGGCGATCGGTGCGGGCATGACCTCGGCGATCATGAACCCCGTCCGCCAGCAGGAGATGGAGGCAATCCGTGCCGCCAACTTCCTGATGAACCACGACCCGAACGGCGGCGAATGGATCCGCTTCGCCAAGGTGCTGGAAGCCGTCGAGGGCGGCCTGAACTTTGCCGAGGCCTCCGCAGCCGCCAGCCAGGCCGCCGGCGGGCGCCGCGGCGGCCGGCGCGGCCGGGCGTGACGCTGATCGGGCTGCCCTTCGCCATGAGAAGCAGCCCCCTGCTTTCATCTGACGGCAAATATCCCCGCCGCGGGCAATCCGGGGCGGCCTTGCGGCCTTGAGGCAAGGCCGCGCGAGGATAGTCGTCGTGCGGACCGGGCATCCACCCGACTCCGCCATGCCCCACGGGGCGCGGCCGTTCACCTTTGCGGCATCGCGCCCGCGCCATGGTTGCGGCGCTTTACCGGTGCTGGCACCCTGATGCCATGCTGAGCCGCCTGGCCCTCGCGCTTTGCCTGCTTGCCGCCCCGGCCTCGGCCCAGGGCAGCGGCCTGACCTTGCCCTTCGACACCGCCCGCCGCGCCGCGGTCGAGACTGCCCGCGACATGGCCGCGGCATCGCTGGCCAACGCGCTGGTGTTCTCCCGCGACGCCGCCTGGACCGCGGGCACCAGCCCGATACCGCCCCACATCCGTCAGGCGCTCCTCGACTGGTATCCGGCAGATCTGCTCGACGGCATCGAATACCGCACGGGCTATGCCGAGGATGCAACGCTGCAATCCCTCGCCATCCGCCATGGCAGGGCCAATGCCGTCACCCTTATCGACACCATCGTCTTCGCCGACGCCCGCGAGGCCGAGACCGACATCGCGCTCTGGGCGCACGAGGTGAAGCATGTCGAGCAGGTCCGCCGCTGGGGTCTCATGGGCTTTGCGCAACGCTATGTCCGGGATCCTTGGGCGGTCGAGGCCGAGGCCTATGCGATCGGCAAGACGGTAGAGACCGCACTCGGCGGGCACTGAAGCCCTTTCCGGGGGCGCTCAGTCCTCCTCTGGCGGTGGCGAGAGACGCAGGAAGGGGAACTCCACCTCGCCGAAACGCCCCATCCGCACGCGGGTCGCCATCGTGCCGGCGTCGCAGCGATAGGCAACGATCCCTTCGTTGCCACCGTCCGGCGGCCCGAACAGCGCCACGGAGGCGCTGATGTTCGGACCGCTTACATCGGCGTCGGCAGAGGTGGCATCGGTCATGTCCGAACAGCCTGCCAACCGCCCCGGCCCCGGAACCGACCAGCGCCCGCCGGACCTGCCGGCACGCCCATGCACATCTACCGTGGTCGTTCCATGCTCGTCGGTTTCCTGCAGCTGGAAGTCGATCGGCACGGTCGAGGTGACGAAGGTGCCGTCCTCGTCGATCTGCACATAGATGGGTCCCATGGCATTGCGCGACAAGGGCGCACCGGCACGGCGCAGCATGTCGAGCAGCGGTCGCGTGTCGCCCTGCCAGCTGCCCACGAGGCAGCGGTCGATCTCGGTCGAGCCCTGGCACGGCTCGCAAGCCGCCGTGCGCCGCACCCGCAGCGTGACCTCGCGGGGCGCGTCCCCGGTTTCCATGGCCACGAACCGCAACTCGCTCTCGCCGCCGTCGCGCGTGTCCATGGCCGGGCGCCAGCCGTCCTGCCAGTCGGATTCCGACTGCAGCCGGCTGGACAGGTTCGCACCGCTCAGCCGGTTCTCCCACCGGCCGCAGTCGTACCATGCCATGCCGGGGATCAGCGCGAAGGGTTCGAAGGTCAACCGCTGGCTGCCGCTTTCGGTGACCTGGACCGACTCTGCAGGAAACCGGCCCTCCAGCCCGAGGGGTTGGTTGTGCGGGTGCAGGATCGCCTCGTCGGCATAGGCTTCGGCAAAGTCCAGCCATTCGGCCTCGGACAGCGCGCCCCGCATGGCGGCGCGCTGACCTCCGGCGCCGCCCTCGCCCGACATCCCGGCCAGAAACGGCATCAGCGCAGCGATGCCGCGATGCTGGATCAGCCAGTAGAAGAAGATGACCGCCTCGTAGCGCATCTCGTAGAGCGGCCGCCGCTCGGCGACAGCCGCGTTGAAATCGGCACCCCATCCCGCCGTGCCGCGGCTGTCGGCGATCGCGTAGGCCGCAAAAGCCTCGGCGGCCCCCTCGACCCACCAGTCGGCGACAGATCCGACGGCTGCCATCTGGTCGGGACCCAGCGTCGCATACTGCACGCAATGGAACATCTCGTGCGCGAGGGTAGTCGGGAAATCGGCCGTCACCCCGCCCGGTCCCCAGAGGAACAGCGTCATCCGGCATTCGCTGGCCGCGCGGTCCAGCGGGTCCCAGGCCTGGGCCAGGACAGAGCGTTGCCCGGGGGCATGCCGCGCCTCGGGCTCGAACTGGTCGGCCAGAAGCAGGACGGTCACATCCCCGATACGATAGGTTCCCAGCGCGGCCAGCCCAGCGGTGGCCTCGCGCGCGGCGGCCTCGACCGCGGCCACGGTGCCCGGTTGAAAGGCCCAGTCGGCATTCAGATCGGCGACCCCCCGCACAATGCGCTCTCCCCCGGGGGTGGAGAACGTGAACCGGAACACTTCGGAACAGGTCAGGTCCTCGACACCCGCCACCTGGAAGGACTGGATGTAGCCGGGCGCCATACAATCCGGGACCTGCGCTGCAACTGGCCCGGAAAATGCAAGAGCCGCGAAAAACGACGAGCACAACCTCATGTCGCCCTCCTCCCGGATCTGATCTGAGCATCTCACGGTTCGGCATGGCAGTCAAACCGGCCTTCACGGTCGCACCGGGCGCAAGGCCACGGCGGCACGGCGCAGCCCGGAAGCCGCGCGTGGCCATGACATCTGTCCACGGCGGGAATTGCCTGCTTCTCCAGCCCGGGGGAGTGGGCGGCTACCGCGCCACCGCCCTCAGACTTGCCGCCCGGGCCGCTGGCACCCGATCCACCTCGACACAGGTGAAGACATGCAGCGTGTCCAGGTCCCGGTCCACCACCGCATGGTCGCTGACCCAGCCCCCCATCCCCAGATAGGTCCGCAACAGGGGCGGCAGTCCCGCCAGGGCCGTGCGGCGGTCGGCAATCGGCCCCGCCAGCGCCGGATAATCCACCACCTCCGCCGCCTTCCGACCCGGCAGGTGCGCCGCCGGGCCCAGGAATTCCGCCGCCAGCAGCGCCAGCCCCGCCCGGTGCCGCGTCCAGTCCGCCCCCCTGAACGAGGTGCAGCCGACCAGGAGACCCGCCTGCCCCTCGTCCACGATTCGCGTCATTGCCCCCCAGGCCAGCCGAAGCACATCCGGATGCACCCCGCCGGGTGCCACACAGAACCGGCCGATCTCGGCAATAGGCTTCGCATAGCCCGACAGCGGCCCGACATCGTAGAAGCGTGCCGCATAACCCTGCGCCAGACCCGCCCCCCAACCGAACAGCATCACCCGGAAGCAGGCAAGCATCCCCTCGCCACCCTCGACCAGCACATGCGCCGACAGCGCATCCTGCGCGTCCTCTTCCTGTCCCGAAACCCGCGGAAAGGCTGCGCGGCGGAAGGCGAGGGCGCGGTCCAGATCGGCCCGCCCCCGTGCCAACCGCGCAATCAACTTGCCTTTACGGATCGGCTCCACGACTTTTCTCCCGGCCCGGGGCAGACTAGATGGATCAGGCAAAGGAGACCAGCATGGACAAGATCGTCAAGACCGACGCCGAATGGCAGGCGCAACTGTCCGACCTCGCCTACAAGGTCACGCGCAAGCACGCGACCGAACGCGCCTTCACCCATGACGATTTTCCGAAGGTTCCCGGCACCTTCCGCTGCGTCTGCTGCGACGCGCCACTCTTCGACCAGGCAACGAAGTTCGACTCGGGCACCGGCTGGCCCTCTTTCTATGCCCCTCTCGACCCCGAGATGGTGGGCGAACAGGAGGACCGGAGCTGGTTCATGCGCCGCACCGAAGTGCATTGCAACCGCTGCGACGCGCATCTGGGACATGTGTTTCCGGACGGTCCCGCACCCACCGGCCTGCGCTACTGCATCAATGGCGTCGCGCTGACCTTCGAGCCGGCGGGCTGAGCACCGCGCACGGGCAACCTTACCGGGCCAGGAGGTCGCCGGCCTGGATCCGGCCGAAGCTGCCAAGGAGTTGCTGGATGAAGCTCAGGCCCTTCACGTTCGGCTTGGTCACGCGACGCGAGAGTTCGACCACCCGGCCGTCCTCCAGCCCGTAGCGGGCGATGTTCTCCACCACACCCTTTTCCGAGAAGGTCACCGCCAGCACCTGGCGGTCGATCTCCTTCGGCTCGCGCGGGCCGACGGTCTTGAACCTGCTTTGCACATAGAACCAGCCGACGTCGTTCAGAAGACCCGAGGTCGAGGGACGACCGATCTTCTGGCCCAGGGTCTCGCGGGTATCCTTGCCGATTTCGACCTGCGCCAGGTCTTCGTCGGACGGGACGTAACCGTGGTTGCGATAGATCGGCGAACATGCCGCCACGACTGCCGTCACGATCAGGACCAGCCCCTGCCTGCGCGCAAGGTGGCAGGCCGCAAGGACCGACCGCGCCAACCGGAAATCTGCCATCCCTGCCCTCATGCCCAGTGCGACGTCGGCGCCCGACGCGGGTTCTTCAAAACGCTTGGCGTTCGGGATAACAGACTAAGTGCCCCGAGTTCAAGAATGGAACGCCGCACCCTTGCAGGTCCGGCCCAGCCGAAAAGGCCCAGCCATGTCCGATGCCGCCTCCGCCTCCCCCGTCCGGTTCCGCACCGGCGGCCTCAGTCCGCGCAAGCCGAACCGGTTCCGCTATCTGCCTGACCCGGCGGCCCGGGCGGCGCTGGCGGAGGATCTGGACCTTCTGGCCTTGCATGCGCTGGAGCTTGCGGGCGAAATCCGCCCCGTGGGCCGCGACGAGCTGCTGCTGGAGGCGCGGCTTGTCGCCCGCGCAGACCAGGCCTGCGGTGTGACGCTGGTCCCGGTGCCCGCCGTGATCGACGAACCCGTCAGCCGCCGCTATGTCGCGGGGCTGTCGACGCCCGAGGGTGACGAGGTCGAGATGCCCGAGGACGACACGACCGAGCCGATGCCAGAGGTGATCGACCTGGCCGGGATCGCGGCCGAGGCGCTGGCCCTGGCGCTGCCGCTCTATCCCCGCGCGCCCGGCGCCGAATTCGGGCAGGCGTTGCACGCCGAGGACGGCGTCAAGCCCCTTTCCGACGCGGACATGAAGCCCTTCGCCGGCCTTCAGGACCTCGCCGCAAAGCTCGCGGCCAGGGGCGGACCGGGGCCGGACGAAAGCTGAGCAGCCCGGCGCCCGGCTCCGCCTGAAAGCCACGAAAAGGGGCTTGCGCCGCCCGGAAATCCGAGTATGTTCCGCGCCTCATTCAAGCTGCGCAGCGGCATCCGTTTCCTGTTGCCGAATCCGGCGAAAGGGTGCTGTTACGCAAAGGAAATCCGGGGCGCATGTCCCCACTGCCCGAGGTTGAGACATGGCTGTCCCGCAGAACCGCACCACGAAATCCCGTCGCAACATGCGCCGTGCGCATGACGCCCTGGTTGCCGCCAACCCGAACGAATGCCCGAACTGCGGCGAGCTGAAGCGCCCGCACCATGTGTGCAGTGCCTGTGGCCACTACGATTCGCGCGAAGTCGTCTCGATGGCCCGGGAAGTCGACCTGGACGAAGACGCGGCGTAAGCCGCGCATCGCGCGCGTGACCCGATGGCACTCGGACCCGAGTCTGCGTCTGCTCCGGCCGCCGAGCGCGTCGTTATCTCGGTTGACGCCATGGGTGGCGATCGCGGGCCGGCAGCCGTCGTTGCCGGCCTTGCCGCTTCGGTTGCAGACTTTCCGCGCCTCGACGCGATCCTGCACGGTGACGAGGCCACGCTGCGCCCCCTGGTTGCCCGGCATCCCGGCCTTGCGGACCGCGTGACCATCCGCCACGCCGAGCGCGTGGTGAAGATGGAGGACAAGCCCGCCCAGGTGATGCGCCATGGCCAGGGCACCTCGATGTTCGCCACCATCGACGCGGTGAAGGATGGCGAGGCGGCCGCGGCGGTCTCCTGCGGCAATACCGGCGCGCTGATGGCGGTTTCGATGCTGCGCCTGCGCAAGCTGCCCGGCCTGAACCGTCCGGCGATTGCCAGCCTGTTTCCCACACCGACACCCGGCAAGATGAACGTCATGCTGGACATGGGGGCGGATGTGAAGGCGGATGCCGCCGACCTCTTGCAATACGCCTTCATGGGCGCCTCCTACGCCCGCAACGGCCTTGCCATCCTGCGGCCGCGGGTAGGTCTCCTGAACGTCGGCACCGAAGAACACAAGGGACGTGCCGAACTTCACGAGGCACATGCGCTTCTGTCTCGCAGTGCCGAGGCGGGAAGTTTCGCCTTCATCGGCTTTGTCGAGGGCACCGATATCCTTTCCGACCGGGTGGACGTGATCGTCACCGACGGCTTCACCGGCAACGTCGCGCTGAAGGCGATCGAGGGCACGGCGAGGCTGGTGGGCGATCTTCTGCGCCAGACGCTGACCTCGACGCTGATGGCCAAGCTGGGCGCGGTCCTGGCCTCTGGCGCCTTCCGGCGGCTTCAGATGCGCATCGACCCGCGCCGGGTGAACGGGGGGGTGTTTCTCGGCCTGAACGGCACCGTGGTCAAGTCGCATGGGTCCGCCGATGCCACAGGCATCGCCGCCGCGATCGGATTGGCCTATCAGCTGGCACAGGTGCGTTTCCTCGAGCGGCTCGCGGCGCGGGTTGCATCCGCCGAAGCCGCGGGGCAGGATGCCGCGCGCAAGGAGGCCGACCGTGACGCCGCGGGGCCAGCGACCGGAGGCAATCCGACCGAATGACGATACGCGCCGCAGTCAGGGGCGTCGGGCATTACCTGCCCGAACGTGTCGTCCCGAACGCCGAATTCGAGGCCATCGTGGATACCTCGGACGAATGGATCCGCACGCGCACCGGGATCGAGCGGCGCCATTTCGCGGCCGATGGCCAGACGACCAGCGATCTGGCTACCCGCGCCGCGACTGCGGCCCTGGCCGATGCCGGCATCGGGGCGGACCGGGTCGACGCGATCATCGTCGCCACCTCGACGCCCGACCTGACCTTCCCTTCGGTCGCAACCATGGTTCAGGCGGCACTTGGGATCACCCGCGGCTTCGCCTTCGACATCCAGGCTGTCTGCGCCGGATTCGTCTATGCCATCGCCAATGCCAACGCGCTGATCGTCTCGGGCCAGGCCTCCTGCGTCCTGGTCATCGGGGCAGAAACCTTTTCGAGGCTGATGAACTGGCAGGACCGCGGGACCTGCGTCCTCTTCGGCGACGGGGCGGGCGCGGTCGTGGTCGAGGCCAGCGAGGGGACCGGCACCAGCGCCGACCGCGGCGTGCTTTCGACCGACCTGCACTCGGACGGGCGCTACAGGGACATCCTTTACGTCGATGGCGGCACCTCGACCGGCAAGACCGGGCACCTCGTGATGGAAGGCAAGGAAGTCTTCCGACATGCCATTGAAAAGCTTGCAGAAACGGCTCACGCCGCCCTCGACAAGGTCGGTCTGACCAGCGGCGATGTCGACTGGATCGTGCCGCACCAGGCCAATATCCGCATCATCGAGGGCACCGCGAAACGGATGCAGGTGCCGATGGAGCGCGTCGTTGTCACCGTGCAGGACCACGGCAACACCTCGGCCGCCTCGATTCCCTTGGCGCTCTCGGTCGGCAAGTCGCGCGGCCAGATCAAGCCGGGCGATCTTCTGGTGATGGAGGCGATCGGCGGCGGTCTCGCCTGGGGCTCGGTGGTGCTGCGCTGGTAAGCGCCTTTAAGCACGCGCCACAAGTGGTTGATATTGACTCGTAAATCCAACCGTCCCATCCTCACGCGATCAAGCCGTGGGGGATAGGATGAGCGAGAAGACACTGACCCGGATGGACCTCAGCGAAGCCGTCTTTCGCGAAGTCGGTCTCAGCCGAAACGAATCCGCCAATCTGGTGGAATCCGTGTTGCAGCACATGTCCGACGCACTGGCGGCGGGCGAGACGGTGAAAATTTCGTCCTTCGGGACCTTCTCGGTCCGCTCCAAGACCGCACGCATCGGCCGCAACCCGAAAACCGGCGAGGAGGTGCCGATTTCCCCTCGCCGTGTCCTTACCTTCCGCCCCTCGCACCTGATGAAGGACCGCGTGGCGGCCGGCAAGAAGCGCTGAAAGGGGCCTGACGGGTGGACAAGTCGCCGGAGGCCTTCCGCACCATAAGCGAGGTTGCCGAACATCTCGACACACCCGCGCATGTGCTGCGGTTCTGGGAAAGCCGCTTTCCCCAGATCAAGCCGGTGAAGCGCGCCGGCGGGCGGCGCTATTACCGGCCCTCGGACGTGGCGCTGCTGACCGGGATCAAGCGGCTTCTGCATGACGAGGGGCTGACGATTCGCGGCGTGCAGAAGATCCTGCGCGACCATGGCGTGCGCCAGGTCGCCGGGCTGACCGACGACAGCGTGACGCTGGACGATCTGGCCGTGGTCCCTGCCCTGCCCGCGCCGACGCCGGCGCCGATGCCAGTGCCGGATCAGGTTCCCGAGGCCGGATTTGTCGCGGTCGACGATGACGCCGAGGAGCCGGAAGCGACGGCCGGGCTTCCACGGAACGCACCGGCCCAGCCCGCAGCGCCTGTGCAGACCGGCCTGCCGTTGTTTGACGCTCCGCCGGCACTTGGCGCGCCAGCCCCCGCCCCCGCCTCCGGGCGCAGGCCCACCCGGCGCGACGACATGACCTTTGCCAGCCTGATCAGGTCCTTGCAGCCCGGGGCGTTGCGCAGAAGCTCGCCTGAAATTGCCGGGATCGCGACGCGGATGCGCGCGCTGCGCGCCCGTCTGGCCGCCCGCGCCGAAGGTGGCAACGACTGAGGCCCTCATGCGCTTTCCCGCTTGCACCGGCCCGGAATACCGGTATGTATCGCCCCGTGTCGGGCCGTAGCGCAGCCTGGTTAGCGCGTCCGTCTGGGGGGCGGGAGGTCGAGAGTTCGAATCTCTCCGGCCCGACCATCGAAAACCCGCCCGCCTGCCATACGGCAGCGCGGGCGGTTTTACATCCGGCCTGTGGGAGGGCGTCATGACATCCGGTGTGCTTCCCGCCCAGGCCCTGCGCCGACTGATCGCCAAAGGCGCGCTGACCGCCGCCCCGGCGATCCGCGATGACCAGATCCAGCCCGCCAGCCTCGACCTGCGGCTTGGCCCGGTGGCCTACCGGGTGCGCGCCTCGTTCCTCGCCGGTCACGGCCGCAGCGTGCAGGACCGGCTGGAGGAGTTCACCATGCACCGGGTGAACCTGGCCGAGGGTGCGGTTCTGGAAAAGAACTGCGTCTATGTCATCCCGCTGGCCGAACGTCTGGCCCTGCCCCCCGGCGTGACCGCTGTCGCCAATGCGAAAAGCTCCTCGGGCCGTCTCGATCTTCTGACCCGCACCATCACCGATGGCGGCACCGAGTTCGACCGCATCCCCGAAGGCTACAGCGGCCCGCTTTATGCCGAGGTCTGCCCGCGCAGCTTCTCGGTGCTCGCGCGCGAGGGACAGCGGCTGAACCAGATCCGGTTCCGGCAGGGGCAGGCGGTGCTGTCGGACTCGGACCTTGCCGCGCTCCATGCCACCGACCCGCTGGTGACGGGCGAGGCGGTGATCTCCGAGGGCCTTGGCTTCTCTGTCGACTTGAAACCCGCCTCAGGCACCCTTGTCGGCTACCGCGCCAAGCCGCATACCGGAGTGATCGACCTCGACCGGATCGGCCACTACCCGGCTGCGGATTTCTGGGAGGAGCTGCACAGCACCGATGGCCGCATCATCCTGGATCCCGGCGCCTTCTACATCCTCGTCAGCCGCGAGGCGGTGACGATCCCGCCCGATTACGCCGCCGAGATGGCGCCCTATCTGGCCATGGTGGGCGAGTTCCGCGTGCACTATGCAGGCTTCTTCGACCCCGGTTTCGGCCATGACACTGCGGGCGGGGCGGGCTCTCGCGGGGTGTTGGAGGTGCGCTGCCACGAGGCGCCATTCGTCCTTGAACATGGACAGGTCGTGGGAAGGCTGGTCTACGAACGCATGGCCGAACGGCCCGAAACGCTCTATGGCGCGGGTATCGCCTCGAACTATCAGGGCCAGGGGCTGAAGCTGGCCAAGCAGTTCCGGTCGGGCTGACCGGGCGGACACTTCGGTCTGCGCCGCTACCGCCACAGGCGACGCGTGATGTCCTGGAATTTCCGTGCCCGGTTCGCAAGATCGCGCGCAGCTTTCGCCTGCTGGCGCTCTTCGGGCGTCATCTCGGCTTCGGGCTTTCCCTTGCGCACGGCGTAATCGACGCCCGCGTCCATGGCGCTGCGGAAGAGCATCCGGGCAAGCGTGTTCCAAAGTCGGTTTAGGTCCATCGCGACCTCCGTTCAGTCCTCGAACAGCTCGCTTTGGCCGGTCGTGGCCTCGTCCTCGTCATCAGTGGGCAAAGACTGCCCGGGCGCTGGTCGGTTGTCCAGCAATCCGGCCGCCCGAAGCTCCTTGAGCCCCGGCAGGTCGCGCGCGGATTCCAGGCCAAAATGGTCCAGGAAGGCTTCCGTGACCACGAAGGTCACCGGCCGCCCCGGCGTCATCCGGCGTCGGCCAAGGCGGATCCAGTCCAGTTCCAGAAGCTGGTCCACCGTGCCCCGGCTGACGGCAACGCCCCGGATTTCCTCGATTTCCGCCCGCGTGACCGGCTGGTGATAGGCGATGATCGCCAAGGTCTCGATCGCCGCGCGGGACAGTTTCCGCGTCTCGACCGTCTCGCGCCGCATCAGGAAGCCGAGGTCCGGCGCCGTGCGGAAGGCCCAGGCATCGCCCACCCGCACCAGATGAACCCCCCGTCCCTCATAGCGCTTGCGCAGATAGACCAGCGCCTCCGCCGGGTCCGAGCCGTGCGGCATCCGCGCCACCAGTTCGGCCAGCGTCACTGGCTCGGCGCTGGCGAACAGGATTGCCTCGACCATCCGCTCCTGTTCGCCCATCGGCGGGGCATCGAAAAGACTGTCTTCCGTGGTCGGATCCGGGGTCATCGTCCGTCCTTCAGCCGCAATTCGATGGGCGCAAAGGTTTCGCCCTGCCGCAGGCTGACTTGCCCGCGCTTGGCCAGTTCCAGCACCGCCGCGAAATGGGCCGCCAACGCCGAACGCCGCGCCATCGGACTGACATCCCAGCCTTCGGGCAGGAAGCTGACCAGCGTCGCCCAGTCGCCGGCATAGCCGATCAGCCCGCGCATCCGCTCCAGCGCCTGCTCCATGGTGTAGACATGTTCGCGATCCAGCACGAAAGGGCGGAACTCGTCCCTGGTGCGGATCTGCGCATAGGCGCGCATCAGGTCCAGAAGCGTGGCCGTCCACCGGACCTTGCGATGATGCGTCATGTCCTCGGGGATGCCGCGGGCAAAGAAGTCGCGCCCCAACTGGTCGCGCCCCATCAGTCGCGCGGCCGCATCGCGCATCGCCTGCAAGCGTTCCAGCTGGAAAGCCAGATGCGCCGCCAGATCCTCGGCGCTTGGCCCCTCGTCGCCCGGTTCCGGCGGCAGAAGGAGCCGCGACTTCAGGAAGGCCAGCCAGGCCGCCATCACCAGATAATCCGCCGCCAGCTCGATCCGCAGGCTGCGGGCGCGTTCGACGAAGCCCAGATACTGCTCGGCCAGTTTCAGCACCGAGATCTTCCGCAGGTCCACCTTCTGCGTGCGGCTCAGCGTCAGCAGCAGGTCCAGCGGCCCCTCGAAGCCATCGACATCGACGATCAGCGCCTCGGCCGCCAGCCGGTCCTCGGGCGCGAGGCGCTCGGGCTGGTCCCAGTCCCCCGTCTGCGTCCCCACCTCAGCCATGCGCCAGCTCGGCCAGCGCCGCCTTCACGTCCACCTGCCCCGCCCGTCGCGCCGCAAGTGCCGCCGCCGCCCGGGCGCGCGTGTCAGGCCCCATCACCCCGGCCGCACCCGCGACGGCCTCCATCTCGGCCAGGTCACCCTTGCAGTGCAGCGCGATGTCCACGCCCGCGGCAATCGTCCGCGCCGTGCGCTCGGCCAGCGTCCCCGACAGGGCCTGCATGTTCAGGTCATCCGACATCAGCAGTCCCTTGAACCCGATCTCCTCACGGATCAGCCGGATCACCTCGGGCGATTGCGTCGCCGGACGGTCGGGGTCGATCGCCGCAAAGACCAGATGCGCGGTCATCGCCATCGGCAGGTCGGCCAGCGCCCGGAACGGAGCGAAATCCATGGCTTGCAACTCGTCCCGCGACACGGTGACCGTGGGCAGTTCGTGATGCGTGTCCACATGGCTCAGGCCATGGCCCGGCATGTGCTTCATCACCGGCAGCACGCCACCCGCCATCAGCCCCTCGGCCACCGCGCGCCCGATCCGGGTGACCGTGTGCGGGTCGCGCCCGTAACAGCGGTTCATCAGGAAGGGATGCGTCGCCGGCCGCGCCACGTCCAGCGTCGGGATGCAGTCGGCGTCGATCCCCACGCCTGCCAGTTCCGCCGCGATCACCATGGCGCGCAGGCGCATCTGGCGCTCGGCAGCCGCGGGCGAACCCGCGGCCTCCACCGTATCGAGCGGAGGCGTCCATTCCCGCCAGTGCGGCGCGCGCAGCCGCTGCACCCGGCCGCCCTCCTGATCGACCAGGACCGGGGCCTCGCGCCCGACGGCCTCGCGCAGGTCATGGGTCAGGCGCCGCAGCTGGGCTGGATCCTCGACGTTGCGGGCGAAGAGGATGAAGCCGAAGGGATCGGATTCGCGGAAGAACCGGCGCTCTTGCGGCAGCAATACCGGTCCGGCACAGCCGAAGATCGCGGCGCCCGTCCCCATAGTCATTTGTGAGGGACCGGAATGCAGGTCGCGCCTTCCGAGACGAAGGCAGAACAGAAGCGGCGCGCGTCATCCTCGCCGTCGAAACCATGCCCGCGCAGCCGGTAAAAGGTCCGGCCGCCGCTTTCGGCCGGCTGGACCACCAGCCCCTTGCCCGCCATCAGTTCCCCGAACCGGACCTGCAACTCGGCCCAGGCCGCCCGCGCCTCGTCGGCGGTGTCGAAGGTGCCGAACTGCACCAGCCGCGTGCCGGGCGTGATCGTCGCCGGATCGACCTCGTTCGCCGCGGGCAGCGCCGCCGGGGCTGCCTGCGCCGGCGCCCGCACGCCGGGCCTGGCCTTGGGCCGGATCGACGCCAGCATGGCACCCTCGGGCACGGGCGCGCTATCCTCAAGTTCGGCAATCGGCGCATCGCCGGGCTCGACCAAGGCAGCATCGGGGATCTCGCCCAGGGCCTCGGCAAGGGCGGCGTCGATGGCGATCTCGGTCGGGTCGGCGCTTTCGGTCGGCGGCGCCGCAGCGAGGGCGAGGTCACGGTCGGCAGGCAAGGCCCCGGTCGGGGCGGATGCCTCGGTCAGCCCCGGCTGCAGCATCCCGGCAAGGCCGGCGGCATCCTCGGGCTGGAGCTCCATCGGGCGCGGCGCCAGCACCAGACGGTCCGGCGGCGGCGTCGCGGCCCCCGTCTCGGCCAGTTCGTTCACCGCAAGCCCCTGGTGATCGGCGATCGCGCCGCCCGGATCGGCCGGGGCGATGCGCATCGGACCTTCCAGTGCCCGGATCACAGGCACCCCGTTCACGTCGCGCACGGCCAGCCGGTAGCCCCAGACACCCAGACCGACGACCAGCGCCAGCGAGGTGAGCGCGCCGCCGACGTTCAGGATGCGCTGCACCTTTACGGCGCGGACGCGATCCCGGACGTCACGCAGCGGCCGGGCCCCGTCGTGTGAGTAGCCGCCGCCGAAGTCATAATCCGCGTCCGCCATCTGCTGCCCCTGCCTGCGGGGTGGTTGATCCGCCCCTCGCATACGCCTTTTCTCCGGCCGGGGCGCCTGTCGTCAGCGCATTTCCTCGACCGGGGTCACGCCAAGGATACCAAGGCCAGCGCAAATAACAACGCCCACTGCCCGGGCAAGGGCGATTTTTGCCGCAGAAATTGCGGTATCCTCCTGGAGGAACCGCAAGCTGTCGTCATCGTTGCCCCTGTTCCACAGCCCGTGGAAGTCCGAGGCCAGCTCGTAAAGATAGAAGGCCACCCGGTGCGGTTCGTGCCCCTTCGCGGCGATTTCCACCAGCCGCGGCCATTCTCCCAGCTTGCGGATGACCTCAAGCTCGGCCTCGTGGCCGAGATGCGCCAGCTGCGCCGCGGAAAGCGAGGCGTCGCTCACATCCACCCCCGCGTCGCGTGCCTTGCGCAGGATCGAGTTCACCCGGGCATTGGCATACTGGACGTAGAATACCGGGTTGTCCTTAGACTGTTCCGTCACCTTGTCGAAGTCGAAATCCAGCGCCACGTCGTTCTTGCGGGTAAGCATGACGAAGCGGACGACATCCGGCCCCACCTCGTCGATCAGGTCGCGCAGCGTGACGAAGGTCCCAGCGCGCTTGGACATCTTGACGATCTGGCCGCCCTTCAGAAGCTTCACCAGCTGGATCAGCTTGATGTCAAGGTTGACCCTGTTCTCCGACAGGGCGCTGACGACGGCCTTCAGCCGCTTGACATAGCCGGAATGATCGGCGCCGAAGATGTTGATCAGCTCGTCAAACCCGCGCTGCACCTTGTTGTAGTGATAGGCGATGTCGGGCGCGAAATAGGTCCATGACCCGTCCGATTTCTGCACCGGGCGGTCCTGGTCGTCTCCGAAGGCGGTAGAGCGGAACAGCGTCTGCTCGCGCGGCTCCCAGTCCTCGGGCGCCTTGCCCTTCGGCGGCTCCAGCGTGCCGGTGTAGATCAGTCCAAGGCCGCGAAGCCGCTCGATGGCCGCCTCGATCTGCCCGGTGCCGTAGAGCGCCTTCTCACTGGAATAGACGTCCATCGTGACCCCAAGCGCCGCAAGGTCGTGCCGGATCATCGCCATCATCATGTCGGTGGCGAAGGTGCGCACCTCTTCCAGCCACTCGCTTTCCGGCTGGTCCAGCAGCCGGTCGCCATGCATGGCCTTCAGCGCCTCGCCGACCGGGATCAGGTAGTCGCCGGGATAGAGGCCCTCGGCGATCTCGGGCGACAGGCCATGCGCCTCGCGGTAGCGTTCATAGGCCGACCGGGCCAGCACATCGACCTGCCCGCCGCCGTCGTTGATGTAGTATTCCCGCGTGACCGCATAGCCCGCAAAATCCAGCAGGGCCGCAAGCGCATCGCCGACGACTGCGCCCCGTGCATGGGCCACATGCATCGGCCCGGTCGGGTTGGCGCTGACGAACTCGACATTGACCTTGCGGCCCTGCCCCAGGGTCGATCGACCGAAGTCGGTGCCTTGCACCAGCACCTCGCGCACCAGCCCCTGCCAGGCCGCCGGATGCAGCCGCAGGTTCAGGAAGCCCGGCCCCGCGACATCGGCGCCCGCCACCCGCGGGTCCGCCATGAGCCGCGCGGCCAGCGCATCCGCGATCGCCCGGGGTTGCATCCCGGCGGGCTTGGCCAGCACCATCGCCGCATTGGTCGCCATCTCGCCATGTCCGGCATCGCGCGGCGGCTCCACCGCAACCGCCGACAGGTCGAGGCCGGCCGGCAGGACGCCCTCCTCCATCAGCGCCTTAAGCTCGGCCACCACAAGCTCACGGATATCGGCGAACAGGTTCATTTGATCACATCCTCTGATCCGCAAGGCCATGCCAGAGGCCCGCTCAGAGGTCAAGGATCGGCGGCAGGATCACCCCCGCCGCCACTCCTCCAGCGCCGCATTCTCCTCCCGCTCGGCGCCCGCCCCTGCCGCATAAGGCGAGACGACCGCCCGGTTGCGGAAATAGTGCGTTTCGCGCGCGCCGAAGTAGAAGGCGACGATCGCCCCCAGAAGCCACCACAGCGGCTCGGGCACCGCATTCAGCCCGACCATGCGGAAGGCAAAGGCCTGCGGATCCACCATCGCATAGACGAAAAGGCCGATGGTCCCGAAGGCCAGGAACGGCCGTGGCAGCCGGTTCAGCCCGTTCACCATCCGGTCGAACCAACTGAGAGCGGGATGCTGATACTCCTCGCCCAACTGGCGCAGGGCCGCCATCTGCGCCTCGGCCGAATACTCCATCCGCCTGGTCGCAGACGGCACGAAGACCTCTGCCACACCCTTCGCCGCCTCTCCCAGCGCCGTCACCGCCCCGGGTCCGCCCACCAGCTTGCCGATCAGTCCCCCCATCCTCTCAACTCCAGCTCGCCACCCTTGCCGCATGCTGCGCCGCCGTCAGATGGTACTTCGGCGAGATGAATTCCTCGGCCCGAGTGATCCAGCCGCCCTTGCCGCCATCCTTGCGGCGGGCAAACTTGCGGCTTGCCGGGCGCTTGTCGGCCAGCGCGTAGTAGTAGTTGCGCCGCGCAATCCCGTAGGCATCCGCCAGATGCGATGGCGCCGCCTCGAACGCGAGCTGCGCAGCACGGATCGTCTGCGGCCCGATCTCACCGTCGGGATCGCAGGGAAAGCCCATGTCGCCCAGCAGCCGCTGGAGGATCTTCACCGCATTGCCGCCCGCGTTCACATACATGTCGAAGACCGAGGCCTGGATCGCCTCGGGCAGGGCCGCGATCCCCGGGCGCCTGAAGTAGTGCTCCAGATAGATCTCCACCGCCTGGGCGCGGGTCAGAGCCCTCACGTCGGCCAGGTCGATCCGCGTGTCGCGGTTCACGTCGATCCCAAGCCTGCGCAGCGTGCCGATTGTGACCCCGTGATTGGTCGCGCCCCCCGGATCGTCCGGGTCGTTCACGAATCCCCCCTCGCGGGCAACGATCTCTTCGGCAATCTGACGGACATCCGGCATGGCCCCCCCTTCGCACGGGAGGCAGCCTGCCCCAGCGGCGTTAACGCCGTCCTGCCACGGCGCGCGCTCAGCTTTCCGGTTTGGCCTTCGGATCGACGTAGACGCCCTGCTCCTTCAGCGCGTCCACCACCTCCTTGGGCATGTAGGTCTCGTCATGCTTGGCCAGCACCTCGGTCGCCACGAAGGTATCGCCCTCCATCCGCCCCAACGCCACCATGCCCTGCCCCTCGCCGAACAAATCCGGCAGGATGCCGGTATAGCGCACGGGCACCGTCGCGTTGGTGTCGGTCACGGCGAAGGAAACTTCTGTCCCCTGCCCGCGCTGGATCGAGCCCTCGACCACCAGCCCGCCGATGCGGAAGGTCTCGCCCGGGCCGGGCGGCGCCTCGACCACCTGACTGGGCGAACGGAAGAAGTTGATCCCGTCGCGCATGGCATAGCCGACCAGCCCCGTCGCGCCCAGCAGCGCCACTGCCGCCAGCGCGATCACCTGGACGCGCCGCTGCTTCTTCAACCCCTTCAGGCCCCGGATTTCCGTCTTTCCGCTCATCGCATCGGTCCCTTGCCGCCGGCCAGATCCTGTTACACCCCAAGTGGGGACGCCTTGATTCCGGTCAAGCCCTGCTCCTCGGTATCTCCGGCCCCTGTCGCTCCCGAGAGGAGACGCCGAAGGCGCAGGACGCGCCGATTATGGGAAGACCGGCGCCAGCATCAAGCCTTCCGTCTCCGGCAGCCCCAGCATCAGGTTCGCGTTCTGGATCGCCTGACCCGAGGATCCCTTGGTCAGGTTGTCCAGCACCGCCACCACCACCGCACGCCCCGGGATACGGTCGCCGATCACCCCGAGATGGCAGAAGTTCGACCCCGCGATGTCGCGCGTCGACGGCAGGGAACCAAAGGGCAAGACCTTCAGGAAGGTCTCACTTTCATAAGCCTTTTCAAGAACCTGGTGAACGGCCCTCGCGTCCCCCTTGACGTAGACCGTCGCCAGGATGCCCCGGTTCATCGGCAGAAGATGCGGCGTGAACTGCACCCGCACCGGCCGGCCCGCCACCTTCGAGAACTCCTGATCGAACTCACCCAGATGCCGGTGCTTGCCGCCCGCCGAATAGGCATGCGTTCCCCCGGACAATTCCGCGTGAAGCAGGTTCTCCTTCAGACTGCGCCCCGCCCCCGAGACACCCGCCTTCAGGTCGATCAGGATGTCGTCCAGGTCGATGCAGCCGGCCGCGATCAAAGGCCGCAGCGCAAACTGCCCGGTCGCAGCGTTGCAGCCCGTTCCCGCCACCAGCCGCGCCGCCCTGATCTCGTCGCGGTAGAACTCCGTGAGGCCATAGACCGCCTCCTTCTGGATCTCCACCGCTGCGTGCGGCTGGCCATACCACTTTTCGTATTCCGCCGGGTCGCACAGCCGGAAATCGGCCGACAGGTCCACGATGCGCAGGGTCTTCGGCAGCTTCGCGATCACCTCCTGCGTCGTTGCATGCGGCAGTGCGCAGAAACACAGATCCACGTCGGTGAAATCGATCTCGTCGATCTTCACCAGACGCGGCAGGTCCAGATGGCGCAGGAAGGGAAACACTTCCGCCATCGTCATTCCCGCCTTGCGCTCGGCGGACAGGGCCACGATGCGCATCGAGGGATGGGTCGCGATCAGTCGGACAAGCTCTGCCCCCGTATAGCCCGAGGCCCCGAGAATGGCGATGCGATGGATCATGGCGGCGTCCTTCCAGTCGAAACGCGCTCTCTTTGCGCCCGCCACGCCCCCAATGCAAGACCGCGGAACCTCTCCGGCACAATTCCGGCAAGCAGCTTGCCCTTTTCGGAAATACTCCCGTCGGAGGCATCCGCCGCCCGATGCCGGGCGCCGGGTTTCCCGGCTGGGCCCGACGCCGAAGCCGGGCGCCTCCCCCCTGAATGGGGAGGGGCCGGGGGTGGGGGGCGCCGCGGAACATCCTTTCCAAAAGGTTAACGATCACGCCCAAATCACTGATTCCATTTCCTGATCCGGAAATGTCCACCGTGGACGGATCAGGGCACCGGGGTCCACATCACCTCGTCGATCCGCGGCGCGCCCGTTGCCAGCATCACCACCCGATCGAACCCCATCGCGATCCCCGCGGCCGCCGGCATCGCTTGCAGGGCCGCAAGAAAGTCCTCGTCCAGCGGGTAGCTCTCCCCGTAGACCCGCGCCTTCTCCGCCATTTCCGCCTCGAAGCGCCGCCGCTGCTCGACCGCGTCGGTCAGTTCCCCGAACCCGTTCGCCAGTTCCACCCCGCAGGCATAGACCTCGAACCGCTCCGCTACCCGCGCGTCCCCAGGCACCTTGCGCGCCAGCGCCGCTTCGGCGGCCGGGTAGCGGTCAAGGATCGTGACCCGCCCGTCACCCAGCTTCGGTTCCACCTTCTCCGACAGGACCCGGCTCAGCATGTCCGACCAGGTATCGTCCGCCGCCCGCCGCAGGCCGATCCTGTCCAGTTCGGCGGCCAGCCGCTCCGGATCCGTCGCCCCGTCCGCCCGGATCGACGCCATGAGATCGACCCCGGCATGGACCATGAAGGCCTCTGCCACCGACAGTCGCTCCGGCTCCAGGAAGGGATCGCAGACCCGGTCCCTGCAGCGCAGCACCTTCGCCCCAGCCTCTCGCGCTGCAAGGCGGAGGAAAGCCATCGTATCGGCCATCAGGACTTCGTAGGTCTCGCCCGCCCGGTACCATTCCAGCATGGTGAACTCCGGGCTGTGCAGCGGCCCCCGCTCCCGGTTGCGCCAGACATGCGAGAAGGCGTGGATGCGCGTCTCGCCTGCAGCAAGCAGTTTCTTCATCGCGAATTCGGGCGAGGTGTGCAGATACATCGGGCGCGGCAGGCCATCGGTGCCGATGGCCCGGGTCGCAAACCCGTGCAGGTGCGCCTCGTTTCCCGGCGATGTGGCCAGCGCGGCGGGATCGACTTCGGTGAACCCGGCCTCTGCAAGCCAGGCCCGGAGCGCGGCCTGGATCCGGTTGCGGGCCAGAAGAAGCGGTCGTCGGTCGGCGTGGCGGCCGGGGCTCCACCAGGGCATGGGCACGGGAGATGCGGGATTCATCTGGAAATTCCGGTTCGGATCGGTTAGGGGCGCGGGCAGATGCCGGTCGCTGAAGGACCGGTCCCCCGATATAACAAGGACCCGACCTTTGAAAGTCATCGCCTCCTCGCTCCGCAAGGGCAACGTCGTCGAGATGGACGGCAAGCTCTACGTCGTTCTGACCGCCTCGAATTTCCACCCTGGCAAGGGCACGCCCACGACCAGCGTCGACATGCGCCGGATCTCGGACGGGGTGAAGGTCAGCGAGCGCTGGCGGACGACGGAGATGGTCGAGAAGGCCACCGTGGACGAGCGGGAGTATGACTACCTCTACGAGGACAGCGAGGGCTTCCATTTCATGGAGCCCACCACCTACGAACAGGTCGTCGTGACCGAGGACGTGATGGGTGGCAACAAACCCTACCTTCAGGAAGGCATGCGCTGCTATCTGAAGACCTTCGAGGGCGTGCCGATCGCCATCGAAGTCCCCCAGAAGATCACTGTCGAGATCGTCGAGACCGAGCCGGTCACCAAGGGGCAGACGGCTTCGTCCTCCTACAAGCCGGCGATCACCGACAATGGCCTTCGGGTCATGGTGCCCCCCCATATCGGGCCGGGCACGCGGATCGTCATCAACACCGACGACGACTCTTACGTCGAGCGTGCCAAGGACTGATCTGTCCACGGTGGACATTTCCAGAAAATCCAGCAATATCAATATATTGCTTTTGGACGTCAAGAACCTGTAAAGCATTCGAAGGCATGCCCCCGGGGCGTGCCTTTTCGCTTTGCGGGGGGCCGCAACGGTCTATGCTTGCGTCGGAAAGGGAGACCCGATGCCCACCGACAACCATGATGCGTACAAGCCGGCCGAGATCGCCGCCCTGATCGAGACCGCGGGGGTCGCAAAGGCGGCGCTGCCGCTGCACCGGATGGCGGTGCTTGCCATGCTGGCGGGAGCGTTCATCGGCTTTGGCGCAGCCTTCTGGTGCGTGGCGATTGCGGGCGCGGACCCCGGATTCGGACCGCAGCGGGTGCTGGGCGGCGCGGTCTTTGCGCTGGGTTTGATCCTTGTGGTCGTGGGCGGGGCCGAGCTGTTCACCGGCAACGCGCTGATGGTGATGGCCGCGGTGGAGGGCCGGATCGGCGTCGGGGCGCTGATGCGCAACTGGGGGATCGTCTGGCTGGGCAACCTTGTCGGTGCAGTCGGGCTGGCGGTCGCCTTTGGCCTGTCAGGGCTGCTGGACGGGCCAATGGGGGCAACGGCGGCGCGGGTGGCAGAGACAAAGGCCGCGCTTGGCCCGGTCGAGGCCTTTGTCCGCGCGGCCCTGTGCAACGCGCTTGTCTGCCTTGCGGTCTGGCTGAGTTTCGCCGCGCGGTCGGCGACGGACAAGATCCTGGGCGTCCTGTGGCCGGTCACCGCCTTTGTGGCGCTGGGTCTGGAACATTCGGTGGCAAACATGTTCCTGTTTCCGGCGGGCGTCTGGGCCGGGGCCGAGGCGGCGCCGGCCGGGATGCTGGGGAACCTTCTGTGGGTCAGCCTCGGCAATGTCGTCGGCGGCGCAGGCGGCGTGGCGCTGGCCTATCGCTTTGCCTATGGCGCAATGCGGGGGTGAACCCAGACAAGAGTCGAGCTGACGCCGGACCTACGCCGCCTCGAAACTGATCTTGCGGCGCAGGAACTGTGTGGCCTTGTTCGAGACATAGGCCGGATCGCCGGTGGTCAGGAACCTGGACCGGGTGCCTGTGCCCAGGAACTGCGGGCGTCGGGTCAGATAGTCCGCCAGGCTTTCGGCCACCAGATTGGCCTGGGAATAGACCTTCACTTCCGGCCCCAGCGCGTCCTGAAAGACCTTCTCCATCAAGGGGTAATGCGTGCAGCCCAGGATCGCGGCCTCGGGCGCGGGCATCCGGCGCCTCAGCGCCTCGACATGGCTGCGCACCAAGGCCTCGGCCAGAATCTCGTCGCCCTGTTCGATCGCATCGACGACGCCGCCGCAGGGCTGGGCCTCGACATCCACCCCTATCGCGCGGAAGGCAAGTTCGCGCTGGAAGGCGCGGGAGGCCACGGTGGCTGGGGTGGCGAAAAGGGCGACGTGCTTCACCGCCACCTCGCGCGGGGGCGAGTTGTCGCCCCATTGCCGTTCGGTCAGCGCCTCGATCAGCGGCACGAATACGCCGAGAACGCGCTTGTCGGGCGGCAGCCAGGTCTCCTGCATCCGTTTCAGCGCGGCGGCCGAGGCGGTGTTGCAGGCCAGGATCACAAGATCGCAGCCCTCGGCCCAAAGCCGCTCGGTTGCGGCACAGGTCAGGTTGAAGATGTCATCGGCGGTTCGAACGCCGTAGGGAGCATGGGCATTGTCGCCGAAATAGACGAAGGGCACCTCTGGCAGGCGCTTTGTCAATGCGTCGAGGACAGTCAACCCGCCAAGGCCCGAATCGAATACGCCAACTGCCATGCCTGCCGCTTTCCATTGCGCGCGATTGTGCCGCGCCTGCCCTTTCCGCGATCATAAGATGGACCGTGGCAGGGCGAAAGGCCAAAGGAAAGCCGTCAAGATACGGATATGCGGGGTTTACATCC
Organism: Tabrizicola sp.; assembly: GCA_046294075.1. Classification (GTDB taxonomy): domain Bacteria; phylum Pseudomonadota; class Alphaproteobacteria; order Rhodobacterales; family Rhodobacteraceae; genus Tabrizicola. Next base: position 192,342 of record JBKBJC010000001.1, read on the forward strand.
ACGGGCGATTCCCTATCTGCGGCAGGTCGTGTTAGGGTTCCGAGTGGATTTTGGAGAATGCGTATGGACTGGGACAAGCTGAGGATCTTTCACGCTGTGGCGGAGAAGGGCAGCCTGACCCATGCGGGTGACGTGCTGCACCTGTCGCAATCCGCCGTCAGCCGCCAGATCCGTGCGCTGGAGGAAAGCCTGTCGGTCACGCTGTTCCACCGCCATGCGCGGGGGCTGATCCTGACCGAACAGGGTGAACTCCTGTTCGACGCGACGCAGCAGATGGTGCGGCGGCTGGACGCGACGGCGGCGCGGATCCGCGACAGCGAGGACGAGGTCTTTGGCGAGCTTCGGGTCACAACGACCACGGGCTTCGGCACGCTGTGGCTGGCACCCCGGCTGGCGCGGCTATACGAGAAGTATCCGGCCCTGAAGATCGACCTGATGCTGGAAGAGCGGGTCCTTGACCTGCCAATGCGCGAGGCGGACGTGGCGATCCGCATGAAGGAGCCGAGCCAAGCCGACCTGATCCGCAAACGGCTGATGCAGATCCGCATGCAGCTGTTCGCCACGCCGGAGTACCTGGCGGCGCATGGCACGCCCGAGACGATGGACGATTTCAGCAGCCACCGGCTGATCTCGCAACATGCCGGCACGCCCCAGGTGGCGGCGGGGGCGCTCCTGGTGGCGGACCTGATGACGCACGACATCCCCTCCACCCTGACGGTGAACAACTATTTCGGGGTGTTGCAGGCGGTCCTGAACCATCTGGGGATCGGGGTGCTGCCCGATTACCTGACCGAGGACTTCCCCAATCTCGTCCGTGTCCTGCCGGACGTGCAAAGCGCGGAGGTGCCGGTTTTCCTGGCCTATCCCGAGGAACTGCGCCATTCCAAGCGCGTGGCGGCCTTCCGCGAATTCGTGACCGACGAGATCATGGCCTTCCGCCGCCGCCAGGCCGAGGATGCGGCAGCCTGATTGCTGCCATGCAGCATGCGCATAGCGGCCTTGCCCAAACGTCGGGCATTCCGGACTTGTTTGCGCAAGTATGCGGCACTATTTGCTCGCTTGAAGCGACGATGAGCGTGCTCTCGTCCCTTCGTACCTCCCTGTTGGACTTGGCCGAGCGGAAGCTCGGCCTTTTTTTTCATCGTCCGTTATCAGCCAAGCAGGGCCAGGCGCGTCTCGAGGAAACTGCGGTCGGCTGGCGATTGCGCCAGCGCGATGGCGCGGGCGTATTCGACACGCGCGGGTTCGGTCTGGCCGCTGCGTGCGCAAAGGTCGGCGCGAACGGCGTGGAATGGCTGGTAGCCGTCAAGTTCGGGCGTCAGCGCCTCGACCTGTGCAAGGGCCTGCGCAACCCGGCCGCATTCTGCCAGGGCGACAGCATGGTTCAGGGCGATGACGGGCGTCGGCTCGGCGTCATACAGCCGGGCATGAAGCGCGGCGATCTGCGGCCAGTCGGGGCCGCTGTCCTCGCAGTGCAGGGCGGCGATGGCGGCCTTGATCTGGAACGGGCCGGGACGGCGGCGGGCGATGGCGCGGTCAAGAAGCTGGCGCCCCTCGGCACGTTCGGCCGGATTCCAGCGGCTGCGGTCCTGTTGCGCGGGAGGAAGTGTTCGACCGTCCGGTCCCGTCCGGGCGGCGGTGCGGGCATGGGTCAGAAGAAGGAACGCCAGCGCGGCCTCGACCTCGGGCTGGTCGGGGAGCAGCTGCACCAGAAGGCGCGCCAGAAAGATCGCTTCGGTGCACAGGTCGAAGCCGGAATCCGGTCCCTGCGCATAGCCTGCGGTGAAGATCAGATAGACGATGGTCAGGACCGAGTTCAGCCGCGCGGGCAGGTCCTCGGGGCCGGGGATCGCGAAGGGGATGCGGGCGGCGGCGATCTTGGCCCTGGCGCGCGACAGGCGCTGGCCCATCGTCGGCTCGGCGTCCAGAAAGACGGCGGCGACCTGCGGGGTCGTCAGGCCGCAGAGGCTGCGAAGCGTCAGGGCGACGCGGGTCTTTTCCTCCAGCGCGGGGTGGCAGCAGGTGAAGATCAGGCGCAGGCGATCATCGGGGATGGTGTGGCGGTCAAGGTCTGCGGCCTCGTCCTGCGCGAGGACCTCCATCGCCAGGCGGTGGCGGGCCACCGCGCCATCACGCCGATAGCTGTCGATGGCCTTGCGCAGGGCAGCCCGCAGCAGCCAGCCCGTCGGACTGGCCGGAAGCCCCGCCCTCCCCCAATGCGCCAACGCCGACGCGGCGGCCTCTTACAGGGCATCTTCGGCGCGCTGGAAATCCCCCACGCGGGCGACGAGGGCGGCGAGAAGCCGCCCCCGGTCCCGTTGCAGGACCCTTGCCAGAAGGGCCTGTGGCGACATCAGTAGTCCATCACCGGGCGCACCTCGACCGAGCCGTAGCGGGCCGCCGGGATCTCGGCGGCAAAGCGCAGCGCGGCGTCAAGATCAGGGGCCTCGATCAGGTAGAAGCCGCCGAGGTGTTCGCGGGTCTCGGCGAAGGGGCCGTCCATCGTCTCGACCTTTCCGGTGCGCTTGCGCAGCGTGGTGGCGGTCTCTTCCCCCTGAAGGCCCTCGCCGGCAAGGAAGGTGGCAGTGTCCTTCATCCGCTCTGGCAGGCTGAAGTATTCGCCCATCATGACGTCGAATTCGCGGATGCCCGGCGCGGGTTCGGCCCCGGGGGGCGGCATAGAGGGTCAGGAGGTATTTCATGGTCAACCTTTCTGTCGGTGGTCGCCGGACGGGCTTGCCCAGCGATCCTAGGCCAAGGATGCGCGGCAGTAAGCGATTTCGACATGTGCGCCACGGGAAGGTGCCAGATTCTTCGGCGAAGAATTTTGCGGCGCGGACGGCCGGGGCAGTTTGCCCTTGCCACTCCTTTCCCTTATGAGGCGGGCCAAGCTGCCAAAGTGCCTGTCCAAGGGGATGCCATGCAAGAGCCCGCCATCACGCCGGAACTCGTCGCCAGCCACGGGATCAAGCCCGACGAGTGGCAGCGCCTGCTGGAGATCATGGGGCGGGAGCCGACCTTCACCGAACTGGGCATCTTCTCGGCGATGTGGAACGAGCATTGTTCCTACAAGTCGTCGAAGATCCACCTGAAGAAGCTGCCGACCACCGGTCCTCAGGTCATCTGTGGACCGGGGGAGAACGCTGGCGTGGTGGACATCGGCGACGGACAGGCGGTGATCTTCAAGATGGAGAGCCACAACCACCCCAGTTACATCGAGCCGCATCAGGGTGCTGCGACCGGCGTGGGCGGCATCCTGCGCGACGTGTTCACGATGGGCGCGCGGCCGATTGCCGCGATGAATGCCCTCAGCTTCGGCCTGCCGAGCCATCCCAAGACCGCACATCTGGTCAAGGGCGTGGTCGAAGGGATCGGCGCCTACGGCAATGCCTTCGGCGTGCCCACGGTGGGCGGCGAGGTGCGGTTCCATCGCGCCTACAACGGCAACTGCCTGGTGAACGCCTTTGCCGCGGGCCTCGCGGATGCCGACAGGATCTTCTACTCGGCCGCCTCGGGCGTCGGCATGCCGGTCGTCTATCTGGGCGCCAAGACGGGTCGCGACGGGGTGGGCGGGGCGACGATGGCCAGCGCCGAGTTCGACGACACGATCGAGGAAAAGCGCCCCACGGTGCAGGTCGGCGACCCCTTCACCGAGAAGCGGCTTCTTGAAGCCTGTCTGGAACTGATGGCCAGTGGCGCGGTGATTTCGATTCAGGACATGGGCGCGGCGGGACTGACCTGTTCCGCGGTCGAGATGGGCGACAAGGGGGGCCTCGGGATCAAGCTGCAACTCGACGATGTGCCCCAACGCGAGACCGGGATGACCGCCTACGAGATGATGCTCTCGGAAAGCCAGGAACGGATGCTCATGGTGCTGAAGCCCGAGAAGGAGGCCGAGGCCCGGGCGATCTTTCAGAAATGGGACCTGGACTTTGCCATCGTGGGCGAGACGATCCCCGAGGACCGCTTCCTGATCCTCCACGGCAACGAGGTGAAGGCGGACATCCCGTTGTCGAAACTGTCCTCCAGCGCGCCGGAATACGACCGTCCTCATGTGCCGACCCCTGCCGCCACGCCTCTGGGCGAGGTGCCGCAGATCGGCGCCATCGCCGGGCTGCGTGCGCTGATCGGCAGCCCGACCTATGCCCACAAGGCCTGGGTCTTTGAACAATACGACAGCCAGGTGGGCGCGGACACGCTGGTCACGCCGGGCCTGCCGGCGGGCGTGGTGCGCGTGCACGGGACAGGCAAGGCGCTGGCCTTCACCTCGGACGTGACCCCCCGCTATGTGATGGCGAACCCGGTCGAGGGTGGCCGGCAGGCGGTGGCAGAGGCCTTCCGCAACCTCTGCGCCGTGGGCGCGCGGCCCTTGGCCACCACCGACAACCTGAACTTCGGCAATCCCGAAAAGCCCGAGATCATGGGCCAGTTCGTGGGCGCCTTGCAGGGGATCGGCGAGGCCTGCCGGGCGCTCGACATGCCGATCGTCTCGGGCAACGTGTCGCTTTACAACGAGACCGACGGCGCGGGCATCCTGCCCACGCCGACCATCGGGGCGGTGGGGCTGCTGAAATCCATGGACGAGCTGATCGCGGGTCGCCCGGAGGAGGGCGATCTGGCCGTGCTGGTAGGCGAGACCAAAGGGCACCTGGGCCAGTCGGCGCTTCTGGCCGAGGCCTTTGGGATCGAGGCGGGCGATGCGCCCGCCGTCGATCTGGCGGCAGAGCGGCGGCATGGCGAGTTCATCCGGGGGAACGCCGGGCGGATCCGCGCCTGCACCGACCTGTCGGACGGCGGGCTGGCGCTGGCCGCCTTCGAGATGGCCGAAGGCGCGGGGCTGGGCGTGGCGCTGGAGGCGGGGGACACCCCTGCCCTCTTCGGCGAGGATCAGGCGCGCTATCTGGTCGCGGCTTCGGCCGAGGCGGCCGAGGCGCTGGTCGCCGCGGGCAAAGCGGCGGGCGTGCCGGTCGCCGTGGTGGGCCGTTTCGGCGGCCGGTCGGTGGCCTTCGGCGACGACAGCGCGCCGCTGGCGGACCTTTCGCGGCTTTACCGGACGGCCTTTGCCGAGACGGTCGGCCTGTGACGCTGCGCCCGGCGACGCCGGCGGATTTCCCGCTGGTGCGGGAATTGGCGCAGCGGCCCGACTATGCGCGCTTCATCACCGACGAGGACGAGGCGGGCCTTGCCGCCTGCCTCGCCGCGCCCGACTGCCAGTTCCTGATCTGGGAGCCCGAAGGCAAGCCCGCGGGCTTTGCCATCTTCTGCGAGATCGGCAACCCTTCGGGCCGGGTGGAACTGATGCGTCTGGCGCTGGTCGAGGCCGGCAAGGGTCAGGGCGACCGGTTCCTGCGGGTGCTCTTGGAGCACGCCTTCCGCGGGCTCGGGGCCGAACGGGTCTGGCTGGATTGCAGTGGTGAAAACCTGCGCGCGCAAAAGGTTTACGGCCGCGTGGGCCTCGTGCAGGAAGCCCGGCTGCGCCGCCACCACTTCGTTCCGGTGCTGGCGCGCACGGTGGACAAGCTGATTTACGGGATGCTCCGGGCGGACTGGCTGGCCCTGCGCGGGGATGACGTCGGGCACGGCTGACTTGCGCGCCGTCTCGGACGCGGCGTATATCCGGCACACGGAGGTTCGCCATGTCCCGCTTGCCAGCCCTGTTCGCGGCCTGCTTCCTGATTGCCGCCGCGGCCTGCCCCGCGCAGGACTGCGCTGGCTGCGGACCGGGAACGTCCGACTGGCTCGAGCAGGAACTGGGCCGGCCCTTTCCCGAGGGTGTCACGCTGACGGGCGTCCTTCAGGGCGGCTTTCAGGACCAGTTCGTGCAGATCCGGCTTTCGGTTGCACCAGAGGTACTGGACGAGATCCTGCAAGCCCTGGGCACCAGCCGCGAGGCACTGGTCCCGGACCCGCCTCTGCAACGCGAGATCGTGGCCGCCGATTGGTGGAAGCTCGATGACCGGCAGGACGTGCAGGGTGCCGAGGTCACTTTCGGCCATTTTGCCCATGCGGCGGTTTTCCTGGCCCCCGAGGCGGATGGCCGTCTGTCCCTGTGGCTGATCGCCTTCGAGGTCTGAACACTCCGGGCCGGAGCGACACCTCCTCTTGCGGGCCCGCCCGGCTGAGCCTAAATCTGGAGCAGCAGAAGGAGACGGCGCATGGCCATCGAAGCCCGCGACATCGAAGCCCTGATCCGGGAGGCCTTTCCGAAGGCGAAGATCAGTGTGCAGGGCGACGATGGCGCGCATTTCGCGGCCGAGGTGATCGACGAAAGCTTCCGGGGCCTCAACCGGGTGCAGCAGCAACGCGCGGTCTACGCGGCGCTGAAGGGGAAGATGGACGGGCCGAACGGCGCGCTGCACGCGCTGGCGCTGACCACCAAGGCGCCGGACTGAAATGGCGACGGGTGCAGGTCTGGGCGGTCTTGTCTCGGCTCTGGTGCCGCTGGTCGGTATCGTCACCATCCTGCGGGCGCGCGCGGCGCGCAGAAGTGGGCATCCCGCGCCAGACGAAGGTTTCGAGGCGCGACAGGCTGCGACGCGCGAAAGCGAAAGGCGCCTGGCGGCCTATCTGGCGCAAAGCCGGTCGGGCGGCTATCACCCCGACGATGACGACGAACAGGAGATCAGGCGATGAGCGCCGAGGCGACAATCCGCGAGACGATCGAGAAGAATGACGTGGTGCTCTTCATGAAGGGCACCAAGATGATGCCGCAATGCGGGTTTTCCTCGCGCGTGGCGGGCGTCCTGAACTTCATCGGCGTGGAATATCAGGACGTGAACGTGCTGGCCGACCCGGAAATCCGGCAGGGCATCAAGGATTTCAGCGACTGGCCGACAATCCCGCAGCTGTATGTGAAGGGCGAATTCGTTGGCGGCTGCGACATCGTCACCGAGATGACCCTTTCGGGCGAGCTGGATCAGCTGCTGGAAGCCAAGGGCGTGGCCTTCGACAAGGCGGCCGCCGACAAGATCCGCGAAGCCAACGCCTGACGGGCCGAGGGCCGGAGGCTTGCCTGCCTCAGGAGAGACAGGTCAGGATCGGCGTCTCGCCCTCGGGCGTCTTCCAGTAAAGCGTGGCTTCCTGTCCCTTTGTCCACCAGACATAGGTGGACCCGTCCGAGGGCCAGCCATAGCGCGCGCCCGAGGCCGCTTCTTCGCCAAGGAGCGTGATCTGCCGGCCGTCCACCATCAGCACCACGAGGCTGCCCTCGGGCGTGTTGACATAGGTCGCGGGCACCTGGACCCCGCGGTCGCAATAATAGGTTGCGGCCTCGAACTGCGGCTCGGCCAGGGCCGCCGCGGGCATCAGGGTCAGTAGCAAAAGCAGAGGTTTCATCATCGCAACTGTTCTTCCACCCGGGCAGCCATCGCCTCGGCCCGGGCGGCGATCTCTGCCAGGGTGTCGGAGACCTGCTTGGGCACCACCGCAACATCCCGCGTCGCCACGGGGCGCGCCTCGAGTTCCGCCACCCTTGCGCGCAGGGTGCGCAACTCGTCCTCGATCGCCGCGGTCTTGTCGGCCAGCATGAGCCCGGCCATCAGCAACATCTTCGCCTCGGGCAAACGGCCCAATTGCGCGACGATCGGCTGCGCCTCGGCGTCCAGCATCGCGGCGGCTGAACGCAGGAAATGCTCCTCACCGGGCTGGCAAGCCACCTGAAACGAGCGGCCGCCGATGATGACTTCCAGATCAGGCATGGCTGGCCTCCGTCAGATGGGGTTCGAGCGCGGCAAGAATGTCGTCCATCTCGGCAATCTCGGTCAAGCGCAGGGCGCGCAGGGCCTCCAGCTCGGCCAGCATCGCCTTGTTGATCTGGCCCGGGTCGGCAATCCCGGTGGCCTGGGCAGTGCGCAGCGCCTCGAGCTGTTCGCGCAAGGACGCATTGACCCGCCGCATGCGTTGCAGTTCCAGACCCTGAACGTCCAGGTCCTGCGTCAGACGATCGATCTTTTCCTGCAGGTCGCCCTTGGCCTCGCGCGCCGAGGCGGCACGCAGGCGGGCCTGCAATTGGGCGTTCAGTGCCTTTTCCTCTTCCAGCTGGGCGCGCAACTGGGCCTCCGTCCCGGAAGCGGGGGCCGCGGGGCCGGAAGGAGCGGGCCGGGTCTGCGCCGGAAGACGGTCGAGCCCCTTGCCGATCCGTTCCAGCGCCGCGGCAATCCGCTTTTCCAGTTCGGTGATTTCCTGCATGCCTTCCCCCTGCCAACAGCCGCTGTCCCCGCGGCCGCACAAACCCGGGCGACTCCGTTTCGAATCGCCCACCGCACCATCGCGCCGATCTTAGCGCGAAACCGGGGAAAGGCGACCGGCCTTTCTTCCCAAGGCCTTGGTGTCCAAGCTTGATCTTGCCGGTCGCGCTGGTTAGGACGGCGCGCAATCCCCGTGACCCTTTCAGCCCGAAGGAAACCTGCCCGTGGACATCCAGATCCTCCGCCAGAAGCACCCCGACCACTGGATGCGCGCGGCCGCGATCCGCGCTCTGGCGCTGGACGCGGTGGCAGCGGCGAATTCCGGTCATTCCGGGATGCCGATGGGCATGGCCGACGTGGCCACCGTCCTGTTCGAGAAGCATCTGAAGTTCGACCCCAAGGCGCCGCGCTGGCCCGACCGCGACCGGTTCATCCTGTCGGCCGGGCATGGGTCGATGCTGATCTACAGCCTGCTCTACCTGACCGGCTACGAGGACATGACGCTGGACCAGATCAAGGCGTTCCGGCAATGGGGTGCGATCACGGCGGGACACCCGGAATACGGACATGTCGCGGGGGTCGAGACGACGACGGGGCCGCTGGGTCAGGGGATCTCCAACGCGGTCGGGTTCGCGATGGCCGAGGAAAACCTCCGCGCGCGCTGGGGGGCGAAGATCCAGGACCATTACACCTGGGTCATTGCCGGCGACGGTTGCCTGATGGAGGGCGTCAGCCAGGAGGCGATCGGTCTGGCGGGCAAGCAGAAGTTGAGCCGCCTGATCGTGCTGTGGGACAACAACGGCATCACCATCGACGGCAAGGTTTCGATAGCCGACATCACCGACCAGAAGGCGCGGTTTGCCGCCTCGGGCTGGGACGTGTTCGATTGCGACGGGCACAATCCGGCGGACATCGACCGGGCGCTGACGGCGGCCAAGGCCAGCCCGCGGCCCGCGCTGGTCGCCTGCAAGACTCATATCGCGCTTGGCCATGCGGCGCAGGACACCTCAAAGGGCCACGGCGCGCTGACCGACAAGGCACAGCTTCAGGCGGCCAAGGATGCCTATGGCTGGAAAGGCGGACCGTTCGAGGTTCCCTCCGACATCAAGGCCTGGTGGGAATCGCTGGGCGCGCGCGGGGCCAGGGCCCGGGCCGAATGGGAGGTGCGGCTGGCCGCGCTGTCGCCCGCCAAGCAGGCAGAGTTCAAGCGCATCTTCGCGCTGGAGGCCCCGGCCAAGCTGGCCGCCGTCATTCGCGGGGTGAAGAAACAGGCCGTTGCGGACCTGCCGAAACTGGCCACCCGCGCGGCCTCGGAAAAGGTGCTGGCGGCGGTCAACCCGGTCCTGCCCGAAACCATCGGCGGCTCGGCCGACCTGACGGGGTCGAACAACACCAGGACTGCCGATCTGGGCGTCTTTACCCCCGAGGACCGCAAGGGCCGCTATGTCTATTACGGCATCCGCGAACACGGCATGGCGGCAGCGATGAACGGCATGGCGCTGCATGGCGGCGTGCGCCCCTATGGCGGCACCTTCATGTGCTTTACCGACTATGCCCGTCCCTCGATGCGGCTTTCGGCGCTGATGGGTCTGCCGGTGGTCTATGTGATGACGCATGACTCGATCGGTCTGGGCGAGGACGGCCCGACGCACCAGCCGGTGGAGCACCTGGCGATCAGCCGCGCGACGCCCAACACGCTGGTTATCCGCCCTGCCGATCTGGTCGAGGTCGCCGAGGCATGGGAAATCGCCCTGACCGAAAGGACCCGGCCCACGGTGCTGGCGCTGAGCCGCCAGAACCTGCCCGCCGTGCGCAAGATCCATACCAATGCGAACATGGTGTCGAAAGGCGCCTATGTGCTGGCCGAAGCCACGGGCAAGCGTCAGGTCATCCTGATGGCCACGGGGTCCGAGGTGGAGATCGCGCTGAAGGCCCGCGCCGCGCTGGAGGCCGAAGGCATCGGGACCCGGGTCGTGTCCATGCCGTCGATGGAACTTTTCGCGGCGCAGGACGAAGCCTGGCGCCGCAAGATCCTGCCCCCCGGCCCGGTGCGCGTCGCCATCGAGGCGGGCGTCCGGCAGGGCTGGGACCGCTGGCTGCTGGGCGAGCGGGGACGCGAGGCAAAGGCGGATTTCGTCGGCATGTCCTCCTTCGGCGCCTCGGCCCCGATGGAAAGGCTGTATGCCGAGTTCGGCATCACCGCCGAGGCTGCCGTCGCCAAGGCAAAGGCGCTGCTCTGAGCCTTTCGTTTACGACGGGCGATTAAGCGGCGGCTTAGGGCCGCCGCCTGCTTTTTGGCTGACCGGAGCAGCCGTGCCGGCTAGGGTCCGGTCGGCAAGGAGGGTCGTCGGATGCGTTTGCTCAAGACCGTTCATGGTTGGCTCGGGGTGATCGTGCTGCCCTGGGTCATCGTCATCGGGCTCACCGGCCTGTTCCTGAACCACGAAAAGCTGGTCATGGGCTGGCTGGAGGGCGAAGGCTATGACGAGACGCAGTTCGACAGCTGGCCGGGGGTGCGGGCGCTGACTGTTGCCGAGGCGCAGGCGATCGCAGAGGCGGTCGTTCCGGGGGCCGACGTGACGCTGGACGGGGACAAGAGCTATCACGGGCGCGAGGTGGCGACCTTCGTGGCGGGTGAAACCAAGGTGATCGTGGCGCTGGCGACGGGGCATTACTGGGTCAGGACCGCCTTCTCGCGCAAGACCTACGCCCCGGACGGGACGATGCTGGAAGCACGAACCTATTGGGAAGGCATCTTCAAGCGCCTGCATGTGCGGGGCTGGCTGACCTCGGCCCTCGGCACCTGGCTGGCCGACATCACGGCGGCGGCGATGGTGGTCTTCGGGCTGACGGGGATCGTGCTGTTCCTGGTGCCGCGGTTGCGCCGCAGGCAGAACCGGCGGCAGATGCGGCAGGCAGCGGCCCCGGTCAGTGCGCCGCGGCCTTCCGCCCGGTAACAGTCGCCCAGATCGGCGCGATCACGCGCGTTGCCAAGGGGACAAGAAGCACACCGAGCACCAGCCCGAACACCCCGTCCAGCGCAGCGGTGACGATCCATTGCACGACGCCTTGCGCCGCCGGGACAGCATGGGCCGCAGCCTCGGCGATGTGGTGGATCGTCTCGTAGGGCCAAGGCCAGAGATGCGTCGCCTCCAGCCCGTGGATCACGATGTTGCCGCCGACCCAGAGCATCGCCGCGGTGCCAACGGTGGACAGGAAGGCCATCAGCTTCGGCATCCCCAGCACCAGCCCTCGCCCCAGCGCCCTGCCCGCCCCGGTGCGCCCCGTGGCGGCCATGTGCAGGCCCACGTCGTCCATCTTCACGATCAACGCAACCGCGCCATAGACCGCGACCGTGATCAGCGTGCCGACCACCGCCAGCGTCACCGCCTGCAACCAAAGGCTGGGCGCCTCGATCGCGGCCAGCGCGATGGTCATTATCTCGGCCGACAGGATGAAGTCGGTCTTGATCGCGCCGGCGACCTTTTCCTCTTCCAGATGGCCGGGGTCCTTCGTGTCGTAATCCGCCTCGACCTCGTGGTCGGCGTGGGGGGCGAAGGCATGGACCACCTTCTCGGCGCCCTCGAAGCAGAGATAGGCGCCACCCAGCATCAGCAGCGGCGTGATGACCCAGGGTGCGAAATGGTCCAGCGCCAGCAGACCCGGCAGCAGGATCACCAGCTTGTTGCGCAGGGAACCAAGCGCGATGCGCCAGATGATCGGCAGTTCCCGGTCGGCGGAAAAGCCGTGGACATACTTCGGCGTCACCGCAGCGTCGTCGATGACCACACCCGCCGCCTTTGTGCCGGCCTTGGCCGCCGCCGCCGCGATGTCATCGACCGAGGCCGCCGCCACCTTGGCAATGGCCGCCACGTCGTCCAGAAGTGCCAGAAGTCCGCTCATGCCCTGCCCCGCGTTACGCTCAACCGCTGATGTAGCGGGAAAAGCGGGATTCGGCAAAGCGCCGCATCGGGTTAGCGCAAACAGGTGTAGATTGCGCTAACATCCTGAAAAGATGGCGTTTTTTGTCTTGCACACCATGGTAGACCGGCTTAGGCGGGGTCAGGGAAGCTTCGGGGGAATTTTCGCATGACCGTGACTGTCGGCATCAACGGCTTTGGCCGCATCGGGCGCTGCACGCTGGCGCATATCGCGGAATCGAACCGCAACGACGTGCAGGTGGTGGCGATCAATGCCACCGGGCCGGTGGAGACCAACGCCCATCTTCTGCGTTACGACAGCGTGCATGGCCGTTTCCCCGGCGTGGTGAAGGTGACGGAGGGCAGCATCGACCTCGGCCGCGGTCCGATCCGGATGATGTCCACCTACAATCCCGAGGAACTGGACTGGCAGGGGGTGGACGTGGTGCTGGAATGCACCGGCAAGTTCAACGACCGCGACAAGGCGGCGGTGCATCTGGGGCGTGGGGCCAAGCGGGTGCTGGTCTCGGCCCCGGCCAAGCGGGCGGACCTGACGGTGGTCTACGGCGTGAACCACCGCAGCCTCCTGCCCGAGCATCTGGTGGTCTCGAACGCCTCCTGCACGACGAACTGCCTGGCGCCCCTGGCCAAGGTTCTGAACGACGCGATCGGGATCGAGAGCGGCATCATGACCACGATCCACAGCTATACCGGCGACCAGCCGACCCTCGATCGCCGCCACAAGGACCTCTACCGTGCACGGTCGGCGGCGATGGCGATGATCCCGACCTCGACCGGGGCGGGCAAGGCGATCGGCGAGGTGCTGCCGGAACTGGCCGGCCGGCTGGAAGGCAGCGCGATCCGGGTGCCGACGCCGAACGTCAGTGCGGTGGACCTGACCTTCATTGCACAGAAGTCGGTGACGGTGGCCGAGGTCAACGAAATTGTAAGGGAGGCCTGCGCAGGCTACATGGGCATGGTCATGGCCTATGATCCGGAGCCGAAGGTGTCGATCGACTTCAACCACACGCCGCAGTCCTCGATCTTCGCGCCCGACCAGACCAAGGTCGCGGGCCGTTCCGTTCGCGTGTTGGCGTGGTATGACAACGAATGGGGCTTCTCCTGCCGCATGGCCGATGTGGCTGGCGTCATGGGGCGGCTCGCACGGTAAGCGGGGCCCGGCAGGCCCCATCGGAGGGGCCTTGACCAATCGCATCGCGCTCTGGCTGGGAGCGATCCTCATCGCCGGCGCCACCGCAGACCTTTTCCTGAACGGCGGCGCGGCGCTGGCTTTCCTTGCGCGCAAGTTCCTTGACCTGCTGGATTGGGTGGTATTCTGGGCCTGACCGCGTCAAACTGCAGTTGCTTTTCCCCGCGATATGTCTTTGTTAGCGCTATCGGAACGCAAGGTCAGCTTGGAAAGGATGAATCATGGCGGTCAAGGTCGGCATCAACGGATTTGGACGCATCGGGCGCAACGTCTTGCGCGCGATCATCGAGTCGGGCCGCACCGACATCGAGGTGATCGCGATCAACGATCTTGGCCCGGTGGAAACCAACGCGCATCTGCTGCGCCATGATTCGGTGCACGGCAAATTCCCGGCCACCGTGACCACCGGGGCCGACACGATCGACGTCGGCCGCGGGCCGATCCGGGTGACGGCACTGAGGAACCCCGCCGACCTGCCCTGGGCCGACGTGGACATCGTGATGGAATGCACCGGCATCTTCACGTCAAAGGAGAAGTGCCAGGCCCACCTGGAAAACGGGGCGAAGCGGGTGCTGATCTCGGCCCCCGGCGACGGCGCGGACAAGACCATCGTCTACGGCGTGAACCACCACACGCTGACGAAGGACGACATCGTCGTCTCCAACGCCTCCTGCACCACGAACTGCCTGTCGCCCGTGGCCTATGTCCTGAACAAGGCCATCGGGATCGAGAAGGGCATGATGACCACGATCCACAGCTACACCGGCGACCAGCCGACGCTGGACACCATGCACAAGGACCTCTACCGCGCCCGCGCGGCGGCCCTTTCGATGATCCCGACCTCGACCGGGGCGGCCAAGGCCGTGGGCCTGGTGCTGCCGGAACTGAAGGGCAAGCTGGACGGCTTCGCCATGCGGGTTCCGACGCCGAACGTGTCGGTCGTGGACCTGAAGTTCATCGCCAAGCGCGCCACTTCGGTGGAAGAGGTGAATGCCGCGATCAAGGCCGCCGCCGACGGGCCGCTGAAAGGCATCCTGGGCTATACGAACGAAAAGCTTGTCAGCTCGGACTTCAACCACGACCCCCATTCTTCCGTGTTCCACATGGACCAGACCAAGGTGATGGACGGGACCTTCGTGTCGATCCTGTCGTGGTATGACAACGAATGGGGCTTCTCCAATCGCATGGCTGATACGGCCGTGGCGATGGGCAAGCTTATCTGAACCCATTGACATCACAAGAAAAGGGCACCTTCGGGTGCCCTTTTTGCTTTGCCAGCCATGCGCCCTGCGCATAGCCGCACCGCAGCAATGTTCGTTGTTTGCGCTAACGGGCCGCCTATCTTCGTCCCATGCGAGAAGGAAAAGCAGACCTCTCGCGCCTGTAGAAGGAAGATGAAGATGATTTCCGTATACGAAATGCTGAAAACCGCGGCGGCCAATTACGCGCTGTACCGCAAGACCCGCGACGAGATCGCGAACCTGCCGGCCGACATCGCGCTGGACCTGGGCCTGTTCCCCGGCGACGCCGACCGGATCGCGCGCGAGGCGGTCTACGGCAAGGCGGCCTGACCCGCCGGGTCAGTAGTCGAATTCCAGGCGGGCCTCGGTCCCGCCTTCCGGGCGGCGTTCTGCGACAAGAGGGCGGCCCGACCCTCTGGCAATGAGCCGGACAGTCGACGGGCAACATGCAGCGGCTCCGTCACGACCAAGCCCGCAGGTCCGCCCGTGCGGCGACCGGCCCTGCGCCGTCAGCCCTGTCGCCTGGCCTCAAGTGCAAGCTGGACCGAAGGCGTTACGAAGCTCGAAACATCGCCGCCCAGCCGGGCGATCTCCTTGACCAGCTTCGAGGCAATCGCCTGGCGCCGGGCGTCGGCCATCATGAACACCGTCTCGATCGAGGCATCCAGCGCGCGGTTCATGCCCACCATCTGGAACTCGTATTCGAAATCCGCCACCGCACGCAGACCGCGGATGATGATGCCGGCGCCCACGTCGCGGGCGCAGTCGATCAAGAGGTTCTCGAAGGGGTGGACAACGATCTCTCCCCCCGTCCGGGCCTGGATCGCGCTGCATTCGGCCTCGACCATGGCCACCCGCTCTTCCAGGGTGAACATCGGCCCCTTGTCGCGGTTGATCGCCACCCCGATCACCAGCCGGTCCACCAGCGCCATCGCCCGCTGGATGATGTCGATATGGCCGAGCGTGATCGGATCGAAGGTTCCCGGATACAGACCGATGCGCATGGCTCTCCCCGCCGCCCCAAGACCTGCGCACGCAACAATATTGCGCGCGCCGGCGCAAGCGATTTCCCGACGTCAGAAGCCCTTGATCATGCCTTCGAGCGCATCCTTTTCCGCCGCAAGCTCCATCAGCCGGGCCTTCACCACGTCGCCGATGGAAATCAGCCCGACCATCTCGTCGCCCTCGACCACCGGCATGTGACGGAAACGGCCGTCGGTCATCCGGCCCAGCACGCTGTCGGTGCCTTCGGTGCGGCTGCACGAGACGATCTTCGCCGTCATGAGCGATTCCACCGGATCGGTCAGGCAGGCCGCGCCGCGCTTGCCAAGCTCCCGCACGATGTCGCGTTCGGACACGATGCCGCGAGCCTTCTTGCCATCGGCCGAGACGATCACCGCGCCGATTCGCCTGGCCGACAGGATCCCGGCGACCTCCTGCACCGTGGTCCCCGGCGCCACCGTAACCACCTTGAAATCACCCTTGGATGCGAGGATCTGCTGAACGAGCATGGGACGGCCCCTCCCTCTGACCGGAGGTCAAGCGTCGGACCGGACAGGGGAGTCTGTCAAGCGCGGCTTTCGTCCCCCCGCAGCGCCGCCTCGAGCCGTGCCATCTCGGCCCGCGCCTCCCGCGTCAGCTGGTCGGCGAAACGGTTCAGCCGGTCGAGCCGCGCGTCGCTTTCGTGCCGGATCAGCCAGAAGGCCCGGGTGAGGTGGATCCGGTCGGTCAGGATCCGCACCAGGTTCGGCGCCGCGGGCAGCGCGAAGTCATGCACCACCCCCACCCCTGCCCCGGCCCGCAGCCAGTTCAGCTGCACCGACACCGAATTCGAGGTCAGAGTGGCCGGTCCGATCCCGATCTCGGCCAGATAATCCAGTTCCTTGTCGAAGATCATGTCGGGGATGTAGCCGACGATGCGGTGGCCGATCAGGTCGGCCGGCGTGAGGATCGGCGGGGCGGCGGCCAGGTAGTCGCGGCTGGCCGCAAGATGCAGCCGGTAGTCGGTCAGCTTCTGCACGGTCAGCCGCCCGGCCTCGGGCCGACTGACGCCGATCGCCATGTCCGCCTCGCGCTTGGACAGGTTGAACACCCGCGGCAGGGCGACGATCTGCACCTCGAGCCCCGGATTGGCGTCGCAGATCCGCGCCAGGACCTGTGGCAGCAGATAGTTCGCACAGCCGTCCGGCGCCCCGAGCCGGATCAGCCCGGTAAGCCCGCCGGGGCCGGAGAGGCTCTCCTCTGCCCCCAGCGCCGCGCGCTCGGCCGCCTCGGCATGGGGGATCAGCCGCGCACCTTCCTCGGTCAGCGCATAGCCTTGCGGGGATTTGGTGAAGAGCCGCGCCCTGGTTGCCTCTTCCAGCCGCGCGATGCGGCGGCCCACGGTGGCGGGGTCGATCTTCAGCCGCTTACCCGCAGCCGACAGGCTTTCGGCCCGCGCAACGGCCAGGAACACGCGCAGATCATCCCAGTCCACCGAAGGCTCCCCATGGCGGCGCCCGGCGTCGCACGCCCCGGCGAGCGACGACATGCGCAGAACAAGCCTGCATTTTCGCAAAACCCTTTTGGCACATTGTCGCTTTGGCTGGCAATTGTGCAAAGGTAAAAAGCCAGGGACATCTTCGGGAGGACTTCATGCAAGAGATCGGTCACTGGATCAACGGCAAGCGCGTTGCGGGCAGGTCGGGCCGCTTTGCCGATATCTACAACCCGGCCACCGGCGAGGTTCAGGCCCGTGTCGCCCTCGCCACGCTGGCCGAGCTGGACCATGCGATCGAGGAGGCTGCCAAGGCCCAGGTCGGCTGGGCCGCGACCAATCCGCAGCGCCGGGCGCGGGTGATGATGGCCTTCGGGGCGCTCATCAACGCGAACATGGACAAGCTGGCCGAGATCGTCGCCCGCGAGCATGGCAAGACCATCCCCGACGCCAGGGGCGACGTGCAGCGCGGGCTGGAAGTGATCGAGGTCTGCATGGGCGCGCCCGCCATGCTCAAGGGCGAGATGATGGACAGCGCCGGCCCCGGCATCGACCTTTACGCCATGCGCCAACCCCTTGGTGTCGTTGCCGGAATCACCCCATTCAACTTCCCCGCGATGATCCCCTTGTGGAAGATCGGCCCGGCGCTGTCCTCGGGCAACGCGATGATCCTGAAACCTTCGGAACGGGTGCCCTCGACCTCGCTGTTCCTCGCCGAACTCCTGCAACAGGCCGGTTTGCCCGACGGCGTCCTTCAGGTCGTCAACGGCGACAAGGAAGTGGTGGACGGCATCCTGGACCATCCGGTCATCCAGGGGGTCGGCTTTGTCGGCTCTACCCCCATCGCGCAATACATCTATGGCCGGGCCGCGACCAACGGCAAGCGCGCCCAGTGCTTCGGCGGGGCCAAGAACCACATGATCATCATGCCGGACGCTGACCTCGACAAGGCAGCCGACGCGCTGGTCGGTGCGGGCTACGGCGCGGCTGGCGAACGCTGCATGGCGATTTCGGTCGCCGTGCCGGTGGGTAAAAAGACCGCCGACGCGCTGATCGAGCGGCTGATCCCGCGGATCGAGAAGCTGAAGGTCGGCCCCTATACCGCTGGAAACGATATCGATTTCGGTCCCGTCATCACGAAGCAGTCGAAGGACCGCATCCTCGGGCTGATCGATTCCGGCGTGGAACAGGGCGCGAAGCTGGTGGTCGATGGCCGCGGCTTCAAGCTGCAGGGCTATGAGAATGGCTTCTTCGTCGGCCCGTCCCTCTTCGACCACGTCACGCCGGACATGGAGATCTACAAGCAGGAGATCTTCGGCCCAGTCCTGTCGACCGTGCGCGCCGGATCCTATGACCAGGCCCTCAAGCTGGTGATGGACAACGAATACGGCAACGGCACCGCGATCTTCACCGCCGATGGCGACACCGCGCGCGACTTCGCCAGCCGGGTCAACGTGGGCATGGTCGGCATCAACTTCCCGATCCCGGTGCCGCTGTCCTACTTCAGCTTCGGCGGCTGGAAACGGTCGGCCTTCGGCGACCTGAATCAGTACGGGCCCGATGCCTTCCGCTTCTACACCAGGACCAAGACGGTGACGGCGCGCTGGTTCTCGGGCATCAAGGAAGGCGCCAGTCTTAACTTCAAGGCGCTGGACTGACCGCGCCGCAATCGTCGCAGGGGGGTCTCCGGGCCCCCTTTCCGCTTGTGCCGCGCCGCGCAACCGGCATGATCGCGGCATGTGGACCCTGCCCCCCGACCTTGCCCGCGATCTTACCCCCGAAAGCCGCAAGCTGCTGACAGACCTGCCGAGTCAGGTGGTCCCGAAGGGTCAGGTGCTGTTCCGGGCGGGCGATCTGGCGCAGGGCTTCGTCGTCGTGCTTTCGGGCCGGATCGAGGTGCGCCTGACTGCCGCCTCGGGGCGCGAGATCCTGCTTTATGCGGTGGAACCGGGCGAAAGCTGCGTGCAGACCACCCTGGGGCTGATGGGGGACGAGCCCTATTCCGGCGAGGCGGTGACGGCCTCCGAAGTGGACCTGGTGCTGATCCCCCGCCCCCTTTTCGCCCGGCTTCTGGACAGCGATCCGGGTTTCCGCGCCTTTGTCCTGCGTGCCTTCGGACAGCGCATGGCGGAACTGACGCAGCTGTTGGAGCGGGTCGCCTTCGGCCGGGTCGAGGTGCGGCTGGCCAAGGCGCTTCTCGATCTGGCCGAAGGCGAACTGGTCGAGGCCACCCAGGCGGAACTGGCCGCCCGCATCGGCTCGGCGCGCGAGGTGGTCTCGCGCAGGCTGGAGGCCTTTTCGCGTCAGGGCTGGGTCAGCGTCGAGCGCGGCCATGTCCGCCTGCGCGACCCCGAGGAAATCCGCCGCCTGGCCGCTCAGGCAGTGTGATCTGGTCACAGACCGACTCGGTCGCCTTGTGCTATCGCGTAAGCATGGCCATGACGGCCGCAAGGAGGCTGAAATGTTCAAGACCAATGTCGGCGGCGTGGACCGCGTCCTGCGCATCGTGGTGGGGATTGCCCTGCTGGTCTGGTTCTTCGTCGATCGGGGCGAGGGTTTCTGGCACTTCGCCAAGCTGATCGGCATCGTGCCGCTCGCGACGGGCCTGTTCGGCACCTGTCCGCTCTACTCCATCCTCGGACTGTCCACCTGCCCGATGAAAAAGGCGTAACGAGTGCGGCGGCGGATCATTCCGCCGCCATTTTCCTTGGCCGCAAGAGATCCTTCAGGTAGCGTCCGGTGTGGCTGGCCGCCACCTTGACCACGTCCTCGGGTGTGCCAGTCGCCACGATCTCGCCGCCGCCATCGCCGCCTTCAGGTCCAATGTCGATCACCCAATCGGCGGTCTTGACCACATCCAGGTTGTGCTCGATCACCACGACCGTATTCCCCTGATCCACAAGGGAATGAAGCACTTCCAGAAGTTTCCTCACGTCCTCGAAATGCAGGCCGGTGGTGGGCTCGTCAAGAATGTAGAGCGTCCGCCCCGTCGCCCGGCGCGACAGTTCCTTGGACAGCTTCACCCGCTGCGCCTCGCCGCCGGACAGCGTCGTCGCCTGCTGACCGACCTTGATATAGCCAAGGCCCACTTCGCACAGCGCCTCCATCTTTTCGCGGATCGCCGGGACCGCCTGGAAGAAATCGCGCGCATCTTCGCACGTCATGTCAAGAACATCGGCGATACTCTTGTTCTTGAACCTTATTTCCAGAGTCTCGCGATTGTAGCGATGCCCCTTGCAGGTCTCGCAGGTGACATAGACATCGGGCAGGAAGTTCATCTCGATCTTCAAGACGCCGTCGCCCTGGCAGGCTTCGCAGCGCCCGCCCTTGACGTTGAAGCTGAACCGCCCCGGCCCGTAGCCGCGCGCCTTCGATTCCGGCAGACCGGCGAACCAGTCGCGGATCGGCGTGAAGGCCCCGGTGTAAGTGGCTGGATTGGAACGCGGAGTCCGCCCGATCGGCCGCTGGTCGATGTCGATCACCTTGTCCAGATGCTCGAAGCCCTTGATCGTTTCGCAGGGGGCCGGCGTCTCGTGTGCGCCGTTCAGGCGCATGGCCGCCGTCTTGAACAGCGTCTCGATGGTCAGCGAGGACTTGCCGCCGCCCGAGACCCCGGTCACGCAGATGAACTTGCCCAGCGGGAAATCGACGGTGACGTTCTTCAGGTTGTTGCCCGTGGCGCCCACCACGGTCAGCATCTTGCCGTTTCCCTTGCGACGTGACTTCGGCACCGCAATCGCGCGCGCGCCAGAGAGATACTGGCCGGTCAGACTGGCCGGATCGGCGGCCACCTCGGCGGGCGTGCCGTGGCTGACCACCATCCCGCCATGCACCCCGGCGCCCGGTCCCATGTCAAAGACATAGTCGGCCTCGCGGATCGCGTCCTCGTCATGTTCCACCACCAGCACCGTGTTCCCCGCATCGCGCAAGTTCTTCAGCGTGGTCAGAAGCCGGTCGTTGTCGCGCTGGTGCAGACCGATCGAGGGTTCGTCCAGCACATAGAGCACACCCGTCAGGCCCGATCCGATCTGGCTGGCCAGCCTGATCCGCTGCGATTCCCCGCCCGACAGGGTGCCCGCGGCGCGGCTCATCGTCAGGTAGTTCAGGCCGACATTCACAAGGAATCCAAGGCGTTCACGGATTTCCTTCAGAATGGCCCGGGCGATCTCGTTCTGCTGTTTCGTCAGTGTCGCGGCCACCCCTTCAACCCAGGCGAAGGCCTCGGTGATGGACATTTCGACCACCTGGCCGATGTGCAGCCCGGCAATCTTGACCGCCAGCGCCTCGGGCTTCAGCCGATAGCCGCCGCAGGCCCCGCAGGCGCGGTTGGACTGATAGCGTTCCATCTCCTCGCGGCTCCAGGCGCTGTCGGTCTCGCGGTAGCGGCGTTCCATGTTGGGGATGATCCCCTCGTAGACCCGCTTGACCTGATAGACCCGCCCGCCTTCGTCATAGCGGAATTCGATCTCCTCACCCCTTGAGCCACGCAGGAACAAGTCCTTCACCGCCTCGGGCAGGTCCTTCCACTTGGCCTTCAGGTTGAAGCCGTAGTGCCTGGACAGGGCCTCCATCGTCTGGGTCAGGTAGGGCGATTTCGACTTGGCCCAGGGCGCGATGGCGCCCTGCATCAGGGTCAGGTTCTGGTCAGGCACCACAAGGCGTTCGTCGAAGAACAGCTCCACCCCCAGACCGTCGCAGACCGGGCAGGCGCCGAAGGGCGCGTTGAAGCTGAACAGCCGTGGCTCGATCTCGGCGATGGTGAAGCCGGAAACCGGGCAGGCGAATTTCTCGGAATAGGTGATGCGGGTCGGCTCCTCACCTTCCTTCACGTCGGCCAGTTCGATGACCGCGATGCCGTCCGCCAGGTTCAGCGCGGTGCGGAAGCTGTCGGCAAGGCGCGTCTCCAGCCCATCGCGGACGACGATGCGGTCCACCACCACGTCGATGTTGTGACGGAACTTCTTGTCCAGGGTGGGCGGCTCCTCCAACTCGTAGAACGCGCCGTTGACCTTGACGCGCTGGAAGCCCTGCTTGCGCAGCTCCAGGAACTCCTTCTTGTACTCGCCCTTCCGGTCGCGGATGATCGGGGCGAGGAGATAGGCGCGCGTCCCCTCCGCCATCGCCATCACGGCATCCACCATGTCCTGCACCTGCATCGCGGTGATCGGCATGCCGGTCGCGGGGGAATAGGGCGTGCCGACGCGGGCAAACAGCAGGCGCAGGTAGTCGTAGATTTCCGTCACCGTGCCGACGGTGGAGCGGGGGTTCTTCGAGGTCGTCTTCTGCTCGATGGAAATCGCCGGTGACAGGCCCGAGATGTGGTCCACGTCCGGCTTGCCCATCATGTCCAGGAACTGCCGGGCATAGGCGCTGAGCGACTCGACATAGCGCCGCTGGCCTTCCGCATAGATCGTATCGAAGGCAAGCGACGACTTGCCCGACCCTGAGAGCCCGGTGATCACCACCAGCTGGTTCCGCGGGATAGCCACGTCCACGCCCTTCAGGTTGTGCTCGCGCGCACCGCGCACTTCGATGAACTTCTGTTCCGACATGGCCGACCCCTAAGGTGCAGGCGCAACACATAGGACGGTTTGGCCGAGTCTCCAATCGGAAAAAGTGAACATAGCATGAACCAATCCTTCGGATGACATGGCTATTCACTTTCTCATCTTTTTAGCTATATATCTTTCAACCAGGAATCACGAGGTGTCCAATGTTTTCCTTCTTGCGTCCCACCCAGACCGAATCCCGTCCCAGCATCGCCGAAGTGGCCGATCTGGTCGCCCAGGAAAGACTTGTGTTGATCGATGTCCGGGAGGTTGCCGAGGCCAAGGCTTCGGGCGTGGCCAAGGGGGCCCGGCTGATCCCGCTGTCGCTTCTGGGGCTGAAGGCCGATCCGAAGCACCCGGATTGCGACTTGCCGCATGGGCTGCCAGTGGCAGTCTACTGCGCCTCGGGCGGCCGGTCGGCCATGGCGGCGGATCTGCTGGCCAGGCTGGGCTACGCGCCGGTGCACAATCTGGGCGGGCTTCGCGATTGGGCGGCCGGTGGCGGGCAGATCGTAGCCTACTAGGCCATCCGCGCGCGGCGGGCTTCCTGCAGAGCGTGCACCGCGATCCCGACACCGCAGAGCAGCACCGCCGCCAGCGCAAGGGCTGACGGACCCGCTCCGGCCAGCAGCGCGGCGAGCACTGGGGTACCGGTCGTGGTGCCAAGGTTGCCAAGCTGCGCCACCGCGCCGGCCGCGCGGGCGCGATCCTCGGGCGCGGCATTCAGTTCGGGGATCGAGGCAAAGCTCGCGCCCTGCACGATGCCGAGAGCGGCCGAGATCAGAAAGCCCCCCGCCGCCATGCCTGCCCCCTGCCCCCAGAAGGCGCACAGGATCACGAAGCCGGGGATGGCGACGGCATAGCCGGCCTGGACCAGCCGCACCGCGCTCATCCGGCGCAGAAGCCAGACGCCCAGCGTCAACGAAACGGCAATGGAAACCAGAGGCATCCCGGCAGCGATCAGCGCCCGGTGGGTCGCCGGCGTTTCGGGCGGCAGCAGGGTCAGGACGGCGACGTAGAGGAAGGTGTAGCAGCAAAAACCCATTGCCGGCGCGGAAAGGCGCGGCGAGGCGTAGATCTCGGCGTGCTGACGCAAGAGGTTGCCCACCGGCAACGCTCCTGCCTGCGGATCGGGCGGCAGGGTCAGCGCGAGGATCGCGGCCAGTGCGGCCATCCAGGCGGCGTGGCCGAGAAAAAGGGACGTCGGGCCAACATGGGGCCCGATCAGCGCGAGGATCGTAAAGGTCACACCGAAGAACGACGACCAGAGGGTCATCGCCAGCGGCCTGCGGTGTTCGGGGGCGAGCGTGGCGATCATCGTGGGGCCGACAACGACGATGGCCAGATGGCTTGCGCCCTCGATGATCCGGCTGGCGAGCATCAGGGGATAGGCGGGCATCAGCGACTGAAGCGCCGACATCGCCGCCCCGGCCAGCAGCGCCGCAACGATGGCGCGACGCGGGCCGATGCGGGCGACCAGAAGGCCGGCGGTGGTGCCGAAGATCAGCCCGACCATGCCGACGATCGACACGACAAGGCCGAGGGCGACCTCTCCCCTGCCGCCATAGGTGGCGCGCAGCGCCTCGTAGAGGATCGAGATCTTGCCGAACTGGGCGGCAGCGCCCAGGCCGGCAGCCCAGAGCAGGAGGACGAGAAGCATGGGGGGAAGCGGGCGCATGGGCCAGTCGTAACGAGAAAGGCGGCGGCATGCCAGAGCCTTCGCCCCGTCGACAGATCGGTTTCCTCCATCCGAGTCAAATGCTTAGCTGTGCGCGATTCGGCCAGCCGCAGCCCGACGGCAAGCGCAACCTCACAAGCAAATGTCGCTCTTGCAAATTTTTCGTGAAGGTTCAGCATGACTTTCATGACACGCCTTTCCGCTGCCTTGCTTGCCGCCTCCCTCTTCCTGGCCCCTCCGGCCCGGGCAGAGTCGCATTGCGCGCTGGCCGGCGCATTGAACCGCATCCTGACCGACAGCACCGACTATGTCCCCGTTCCCTGCCCCGAGATCGGTTTTTCGGTGCTGGAGGGCGCGTCGGGGATGCGCTCGCAGGCCGGGGCCTATTTCCCCGAGACCGGGCGGATCGAGCTGGCGCCGGATCTCGACCTGACCACGGTCCATGGACAAAGCTTCCTCTTGCACGAGATGGTCCATGCCGCACAGTTCGCGGCGGGGGCGGACCGCAGGGCGCCCTGCCCCGCGGCGCTGGAGGCGGAAGCCTACCGGGTGCAGGCCGATTTCCTGCAGCGGGCCGGGCTGACCCGCGACGCGCTGCTGACCCGCATGCTGGGCGACCAGCTGGGCCGTTGCGGGACTGCGCCGGACTACTGACCGCAAGCCATCGCTTTGCGGCGACTGCGCAGCGCGTCGCCGGGACACAATCCGAAAGGCCGAACGCGGGCGCGACAAGGCAGATTTCAGCCCTTCTGCGCCATTGCCCAGGCGACCACGGGGAACTCGGGATCGTCGGTCAGGTCGTCATCCTCTCGCAGCTCGGGCGGCCATGGGGTTTCGAGATTCCGCAGCGCGGCATGGCGGTTGCCCCATTGGTGGGCCTCGATCCGGTCCTCCGCGAAGCCCGCCTCGACGAGAAGGTTCTTCAGCCCTCGCGCCGTCCAGCGCGAACAGTCCACTGGCGCGGCGTGATAAGGGATGAAGAAGGGCACCGCGACCCAGAACCAGCCGCCCGGCCGCAGCATCCGCCGGATGTTGCGCGTCGCGGCATGGGGGCGGTCCACATGCTCCCAGACCTGGTTGGCCATAATCAGGTCAAAGCGGACGACCTTGCCGGCCTCGTCCCGCAGCGGGCCCAGGCACGGGTCGAACTGGCGGAAGTTCACCGCGCGGTAGCTGCGGAACGGGAAGCCCTCGCCCCATTTCCCCGACAGTTCCAGCACATCGAGACCTTGCGGGCCGAGACTGTAGATCCAGTCCCGGCTGGCCTTCTGCATGATGACGCGGTTCAGCGACCGCATCAGATGTGCAGTGCACGTCCGTAGGCGTCGAGCACGGCCTCGTGCATCATCTCCGACAGGGTCGGGTGCGGGAAGACGGTGTTCATCAGCTCGGCCTCGGTCGTCTCCAGCGTGCGGCCGATGACATAGCCCTGGATCAGTTCCGTCACTTCCGCGCCGACCATGTGGGCTCCGAGCAATTCCCCGGTCCTCGCGTCGAACACGGTTTTCACCATGCCTTCCTGTTCGCCAAGCGCAATGGCCTTGCCATTGCCGATGAAGGGGAAGCGGCCGACCTTGACGGTGTAGCCCGCCTCTTTCGCGCGGGCCTCGGTCAGGCCGACGCTGGCGACCTGGGGATGGCAATAGGTGCAGCCGGCGATGGAGTTCGGCTTGATCGGATGCGGATGGCCGCCTGCGATCAGCTCGGCAACCATCACGCCTTCATGGCTGGCCTTGTGCGCCAGCCAGGGCGCGCCCGCGATGTCGCCGATGGCGTAAAGACCTTCGACCCCGGTGCGGCAGAATTCGTCGGTCACCACATGGGTGCGGTCGATCTTCACGCCCAGGGCCTCGAGGCCGAGGTTTTCCACGTTGCCGACGATGCCCACGGCCGAGATGACGGTGTCGAAGTCCTGCGTCGTGACCTTGCCGTCCTGTTCGATATGGGCGGTCACGCCCACGCCCGGCTTGCGGTCCAGCTTCTTGACCGCGGCCTTTTCGAGGATCTTCATGCCCTGCTTGACGAACTGCTTCTTGGCGAAGGCCGAGATTTCGGCGTCTTCTACGGGCAGGATGCGGTCCAGCACCTCGACCACGGTGGTATCAGCGCCCAGGGTATTGAAGAAGCTGGCGAACTCGATCCCGATGGCGCCCGAGCCGATGACGAGAAGCTTCTTCGGCATCCGGCTGGCGACCAGCGCGTGCCTGTAGGACCAGACGAGATCACCGTCCGCCTCCAGCCCCGGCAGTTCGCGCGCGCGGGCGCCGGTAGCAAGGATGATGTGCTTCGCCGTCAACTCCTCGGTGCCCTTGTCGGTCTTGACGCTGACCGTGCCCTGCTTCGGCAGGGTCGCGGTGCCCATGAACACGGTGACCTTGTTCTTCTTCATCAGATGGCCGATGCCGCCCGACAGCTGCTTGGCCACCGCGCGGCTACGCGCGACGACAGCGGGCAGGTCATAGCCGATCCCGTCGGCCTTCAACCCGAACTCCTTGGCGCGGTGCATCAGGTGGAAGACCTCGGCGCTGCGCAACATCGCCTTGGTGGGGATGCAGCCCCAGTTCAGGCAGATGCCGCCCAGATGTTCGCGTTCGACGATGGCGACCTTAAGGCCCAGCTGGCTGGCGCGGATGGCGGCGACATAGCCCCCCGGTCCGGCACCGATCACGATCACGTCGAAGCTTTGGGCAGCCATCCTTCCCTCCTCCAGAAAAAGTAGTTTGCCATTAAACTATCCGGAAACCCCAAGCAACGCTGGGGTTGCCGTGGCTCTATGCATCGGGCGCATGGCTTTTCAGCCGGTTCACAACCGCCATGTAGCTGCCATCTTCCAGATACTGCCGTTCCTCCGGGCTGCTTTCGCGCCCGAGGGCCGCGTTCCGGGTGGGAAACCGGCCAAAGCGGGCGATCACCACCTGATGCGCGCGGGCGTGCAGCGCCATCTCGGGATCCGAGGCTACGCGCTCGGTCAGAAGCCGCACCGACAGGGCCAGGTCCTCCGGGTCTTCGGAATGCTCGAACGGCATGTAGAAGAACTGCCGTTCGGGTTCGGGGGCGCCCATGTCCCAGCCGGCGTCCAGCGCCTTGCGGGCGGCGGCGCGGGCCTGCGGATCGGTGGCGAAGGCCAGCGCCGCACCGCGGTGGATGTTGCGCGGGATCTGGTCGGTCAGGATCAGATAGGCGAGCGTGCCGACCGTGCCGTCCACCCAATGCTCCAGCCCGCCGTCGCGGGCTGCCTGCCACAGGTCCGCAAAGCGGTCGCGGCAGAGGCTGTCGACCTCGTCACCGCCCGCATACCAACCCTCGGGGCCGATCTCGTGCAGCCAGAAGTCCAGAAGCGCGATCGGATCGGACATGGCAGCCTCCCATTGCGGGCAAAGACTTGCAGGGAAAGCGCGCCGGCGCAACCTTAGATGTCAGGCGGCCTTTTCCGTCGCGGCGTCGTCCTTTGCGGCCTCCTCCAGCACCGCCTCGACCGCCAGCGGCGAGGCTCCGGGCGAGACGCTGCGGAAAGCGCCCGTGACGGTCGGCGCGGCGCGGCGGGTCATGCGATAAAGCGCATAGGCGGCAAGGACGACATACAGCAGGCCGATGAACAGGAAGAAGCCCGAGGGGCCGACCTGTTCCATCATCCAGCCGGTCGCAGTGGGGCCAAAGACCGCGCCGAAGCCGTTGAGGAAGATCAGCCCGGCCGAGGCGCCGGCCATCTGCTCGCGCGGGAGGAAGTCGTTGGTATAGGCGATGAGCAGCGCATAGACCGGGTTGGTGATCCCGCCCAGCACCATGCCGACCGCGACCAGTGCCGGAAAGGGCAAGGACACGAAGGCCGCCAGCGCCATGGCCAGGGCCGCCATCGCCGAGAGCCCCATGATCAGCGTGCGGCGGTCCATCCGGTCCGAGGCCCAGCCCACGGGATATTGCAGCACCAGCCCGCCGACATAGATCGCGCCGACGAAGACCGAGATCTGTCCGACCGTCAGCCCCTGCTGCGCGCCCCAGACCGAGGCCATGCCGAACATGGCCGAGAAGATGCCCCCTGTCAGCAGCATGCCGATGCAGCCCAAGGGCGAGATGCGGAACAGCCGCGCGAAGGACACCCGCCGCGCCCCGTCGAAGGCGGGCGCGGGCGTGGGGGCCAGCAGGATCGGCAGGAAGGCCAGCGAGACCAGCACCGAGGGCAGGATGAACAATGTGAAGCCGCTCGGGTCGGGCAGGTTCAGGATCACCTGGGAGGCGATGATGCCGATCATCTGCACGATCATGTAGGCCGACAGCGCCTGTCCGCGCGTCTCGTTCGAGGCGGTGTTGTTGATCCAGCTTTCGGCGGTGATGTAGATGCCCGAAAAGCAGAACCCCGCCAGCACCCGCAGTGCCGTCCAGGCCATCCAGTCGGGATAGACCGGGTAGATCACCAGCACCGCCGAGATCAGCGAGCCGAGCGCGGCGAAGACCCGCACATGCCCCACCCGCCGGATCAGCTGCGGCGCGGCCCAGGAGCCGAAGAGGAAGCCCAGAAAATAGGCCGCCATCACATAGGACAGCTGATAGGTGGTGAAGCCTTCCAGGTTGCCGCGGATGCCCAGGAGCGTGCCCTGCACGCCGTTGCCGACCATCAGCAGCATGACACCCATCAGAAGCGGCCAGGAATGGGTCAGAACCTTCAGCATCGCCCGTCGCGTCCCCGCAAACCGCCCTCTCGCCCTGCCTGCCCGAACTTCACCTGCAAGGCAAGCGGCCTCCGGGCAGGCGGCCTGCGGATTGTTTCGGGCACGAGCGGTTGAATCCCGGCCCCAGGCCCCCATGTCCGGGTCACCCCCTTCTCAGGCAGGAGACCATGCCATGGCGCGAACGGACGATCCTACTTCCCGCAAGCGGTTCGATGGCGTGCTGACCCTCGACGAACTGGCCGAGGCGCGGGCGGCGGGCCTGGACCTCGCCTATTGCCCGCTGCAACAGGGCTGGGTCGCCCTTGGCGCGGCCGAGGACGGCGAGACGGGATCGCCGCTGTCCTGGCATGTGGGGCGGCTGCCGCTGTTCAAGCAGATGCCGGACCGGCCGGTGCATCCCGGGCCCGAGAACCTAACCCTGCGGGTCTGGGTCGAGGACGACCTGCCCGCCTATCGCGCGCTTCTGTCGGACCCCTCGCTCTGGACCTGGATGCCGGAGCACCGGCCGGAGCGGCTGGACGACGACACCTGCCGCGCGCTGATCGCGCTGTCCACCGAAGGCACGCACCACAAGGTGCGCGTGGCGACGCTTGGCGGTCAGCCGGTCGGTCAGGTGCGGCTGGAATACGGGGTCGAGCCGGGGACGGGAGAGCTGAGCTACTGGCTGGGCGCGCCCGCGCGCGGCAAGGGGCTGGGGCGGGAGATCGTGGCGCGTTTCCTTGACCGTCTGGCGGCCCGCCGGCCGGACATCCGCCGGATCACGGCGCGGGTGCATCCCGAAAACCGCGCCTCGATCCGGCTTCTGCTGGCCTGCGGCTTTGCCGCCTGCGACAGGCTCTCGCTGGGTCTTGCGCCCCGGGGGCGCGACGACGGGACCTGGCTGGGCTTTCTGCGTCAGTAGGGCTGAGCGGCGGGGCGGCTCAGATCGGCAGGCCGAAGCGCGGCGCGAGCCACATCAGCACCAGGTAAAGTGCAATCGTCACGGCACAGCCGATGCCGAGCGCGGGCCAGAACCCGACGCCTTGACGCATCAGCCAGGGCAGGATCAGGAACATCGGCAGCGAGGGCAGCACATACCAGAAGGTCGCCTCGGCGTGGCTGGCGATCCGGGCCCCGTCGCCGGTATCCCGCCAGAGCCAGATCATGCCCAGGATCGACACCAGCGGCAGCGAGGCGACCAGCGCGGCAAAGCCCGGACTGCGCCGCGCGATTTCGGAAATCACCGCGATCAGGATGCCGGACAGGATGGCCTTCAGCGCGAAGTAGCTCATTTGGTGACCTCGGGGATCAGGAGCGAGCTGTCGCCATAGGAGAAGAAGCGGTAGCCCTCGCGGATCGCGTGGTCGTAGATGCGGCGGATGCGGTCCGGCCCGATCAGCGCCGAGACCAGCATCATCAGCGTCGATTTCGGCAGGTGGAAGTTGGTCATCAGCGCGTCGGTGACGCGGAAGCGATAGCCGGGATAGATGAAGATGTCGGTCTCGGCCTCGAAGGGGTGGACGACCCCCGCGGGGTCTGCCGCGCTTTCGATCAGGCGCAGCGCCGT
Organism: Tabrizicola sp.; assembly: GCA_046294075.1. Classification (GTDB taxonomy): domain Bacteria; phylum Pseudomonadota; class Alphaproteobacteria; order Rhodobacterales; family Rhodobacteraceae; genus Tabrizicola. Next base: position 222,815 of record JBKBJC010000001.1, read on the forward strand.
GGTGCCGACCGGGATCACCCGGCCGCCCGCCCGTTTCGTCGCGTTGATCTCGGCCGCCGCCGCCGCCGAGACCCGGCCCCATTCGGCATGCATCCGGTGGCTGGTCACGTCCTCGACCTTGACCGGCAGGAAGGTGCCCGCGCCGACATGCAGCGTGACCTCGGTGAACTCCACCCCCTTGTCGGCCAGCCTTCGCAGGAGATCCCCGTCGAAGTGCAGCGAGGCCGTGGGCGCCGCGACCGCGCCTGCGTGGCGGGCAAAGACGGTCTGGTAATCGGTGCGGTCCTGGTCGTCCGCCGCGCGTCTGGCCGCGATATAGGGCGGCAGGGGCATCACTCCGGCCTCGGCGAGGGCCGCGTCGAAATCCTCGCCCGTCAGGTCGAAGGCAAGCGTGAGGTCGGTCTCCGACTTCTCCTCCACCCTGGCCGACAGCCGGTCCGAAAAACGGATCCTCTCGCCCGGCTGCACCTTGCGCAGGGGCTTGGCCAGCGCCCGCCAGCCGGCCCCGGCGCGCGGCTCAAGAAGCGTCACCTCGACCTTCGCCACCGCCTCTCCGCGCTGGCGGGCGCCGAACAGGCGCGCGGGCAGGACCTTGGTGTTGTTCAGCACCAGCCGGTCGCCGGAGCGCAGGATGTCGATCAGGTCGGACACCTGCCGGTCGGCGATCCGGTCGCCCTCGGCCAGCAGAAGCCGCGCCGAGGTGCGGGGGCGGGCGGGCCGGGTGGCGATCAGCCCCTCGGGCAGGTCGAAGTCGAAATCGGAAAGCTTCATCCGCCCGATGCCCCCTCGACGTCGCGCAGCTTGGGCGGGCGCTGGCGGAAGATCTCGCGGAACATGCCCGGCGTCAGCACCGACAGCGGGTTCACCGATACGTTCGGCGCCTCGGCGGTGCCGGTCAGCCGGTAGTTGAAGCCGAAAAGCCCCTCGCCGCGCCGTGTCAGGATCTGTCCTACCCCGTTGACCAGATAGATCGGCGAGATCACTCCTTGCAAGTCGATCCGGCCAGAACCGCTGAGATAGAGCCCGGCAAAGGAAATGCCAAGCGAGGCGCCGACGGCCGAGCCTTGCGTGATCTCCACCCCCTTGGGCGTCATCACGAAGGTCACCTCGCCGGTGTTGAAGGCAAGGCCCGACCCGTTCATCTGTTCCAGCAGCCCAACGACCGAGATCGCCGACAGAAGCTCGGCCAGCGCCGGGGCGCCCTGCACCCTCAGACGCTCGAAGCTGGCCTTGCCGTTGTATTCGCCCTTCGGCCCGCGCGGGACCAGCGACAGGTCAAGCGACCCGCCGCGTCCCTTGTCGAAGATCCCCGCCGCCGCCATCACCGCGCCGGCGTTTTCCGAGGTGATGCGGACGGCGGTGCCGCCCTTGACCTGCCCGACCGTCCCCTTGATTTCGGCCGCGCCGTTCACCCCGGCAATGAAGCTGCCGTTCAGGCCGCCCTTCGATCCGAAATCGCCGCGGAAGTTGGTCAGCCGGATCCCGTCCGAAATGCGCAGCGCGTCGAGCCGCACCTTGACCGGCCCTCCGGTCCCGCTGCCGCCGTCCGGCATCCGCCGCAGGTCGAGCGTGCCGCCAGTGATCGCCACATCCGGCGCGGCATTCCGGCCGCGGCCGGTCAGAGTGACGCCCGCGTTCAGCCAGTCTCCGGCCACGACCTTGTCGAACACCGCCTTGTCCAGCCCGCCGTTGGCTCGCGTCGTGACCTTGCCGCGCGCTTCCAGCCCCGGGCCCTTCAGCGTCATGCGGTCCACCACGGGCACGCGCGACAGGGTCGCCTCGAGGTCAAGCGCGGCCCGCGTCCTTGCCGCCTTCGACCAGCCCAGGGCATCCAGCCGCAGCGCAAGCCCGGTGAGGTTCGAGGTCAGCGTCAGTTCCGGCGGGCGGTCCTTGACCAGCGCCAGGTCGATCGCGGCCGGGCCCTCGCCCCGGACCGACCCGGCCGGCAGTTCCACCCCGAAATCGCGCAGGACCGGATCGGACAGCATGACAGTGCCGTTCACCCGCGCCCGTCCCTTCTGTTCCGGGCCGAAGCCTTGCAGGTAGGTCAGGTCCACCGGCATCCGGTCCAGCCGGCCCGTGGCCGAAAGCCGGAGGCCCTCGGTATCGACCGCGACATCGACCGCAGGCGCCGACAGGATCCGCCCCGGCACCAGCGCCGGCGAGGTGAAATCGAGGATCCTGCCGACCACGGTGAAGCTGACCTCCTCGAAGGGGATGTGCGGCTTCAGCGGCATGACGACCCGCGCGGTCAGTTCGGCCCGTCCGTCGCCGAGGTTATAGGGCTGACCGGCCTTCGAGAAGAAGCTGAACGGCTCCTGGTCCAGAAGCGACAGGGTGGCGGTCAGGCTGGCCGAGGTCACCAGATCGACCTGCGCCGTCGCCGGGCGCTGGGTGATGTCGGGGATCTGGAACACCGTGCCGTCCGCCTCGATCCGGCCGCCCTCGGGCGCGATGACATGGCCCTTCGCCAAGGCGACGATGTAGCTGCGGTTGTCCAGCGTGGAATGGCCGCGCCCGTTCAGGATCGGCGGCAGGGTGCGGACAAAGCGGACATCGGTGTCAGAGAACTCGTAAGCCAGGTTGAACACCGGCTGTGCTCCGGGCTTCAGCCGCAGCGCCGCCTGGACATCGGTCAGCTGCCCCTGACCCACGTTCTCGGCGAACCATTCCCGGGTCCGGGGCACCACCGAAACCGGCCAGACCTTCAGCAGCCGGTCGGTCTCGATCCGGTTCAGATGCAGGTCCAGCGCGCCTCGCCACCCCGCGTCCTCGGCCGCCACCGAGCCGGACAGGAGCAGCCTCTCTCCGCCCTCGACAAGGGCCAACTGGCCGATCTCGGCGCGGAACGGGTCCAGCTTCAGCCGCAGGTCAAGCGCGCCCTTGCCAAAGCGGACCGGCGTCTCGAACAGTCCCTCGGGATCGACCATGACCTCTTCGAAGGCGATCTGGGCCGCGATGCTTTCCGGCAAGGCTCCCGGGGAAAGCGGTTGACCGTCGCGGCCGAGCAGATCGCCGTGCCCGGAGGCCTTCAAGCGCAGCGAGGCGCTTTCGACCGTAAGCGCTTCCAGCCGGATGCGCGCGGTCTCCGGGTCGTAACCAAGCGACAGCGCCGCCCGGTCGAAGGCCACCGGCCGCGCGCCCTGCCCCGGCGCCAGGCTGCCCGCAGCCAGGCCGAGTCGGCCAGACAAACCGGCAAAGCGCCCGCCCTCGTCCAGCCGCGCCTCGAGCTGGCCCGAGATCGGCGCGTCTAGGAAGCCGAGGAAGGCAAGCGGCGGAGCCATGGCCGCAAGGTCGGTCGCCGCAATGTTGTCGACCTTGGCGCTCAGCCTTGCCGTCTCGGCCATCTTGTCCGAGACCAGCGTCAGCACCGCCTGCGCGGGATCGGCGCCGTCCAGGAGCGTCAGGCCCAGTTCGGCCGACAGCGTTGCTTCCGCGTTCTCGATGACCAGGCGACCGTCGCCGACCTGCCAGCTGCGGCCGGCGCGTTCGTCGGTCAGCGACAGGCTCAGGCCCTCGGCCTCGATCACCCGCAGCGAGCTCAACGCGGGGCTGGCGAACAACAGCTCGGCAGCGTCAAGCAGATCGGACGGGTCCCGCGAGCCAAAGCCCGGCATGCGGTCGTCCAGTTGCAGGTCGATCGCGCCCGTCACGTCCCGGCGCACCGCCAGCCTGGCGCCGGTCAGTCGCAGGTGGCTGGGCCGGACCTTGCCGGACAGAAGCGCGCCGGGGTCGAAGGCCACCGTCGCCTCGGGCAGGGTCAGAAGCGACCGGCCGTTGCCGCCGATCAGGCGGATGTCCCTCAGGCGGAAGCGTGGGAAGAAATCGCCCCCCACCTCCAGTTGCACCCCGCCCAGCGACAGCGCAGCACCCGGTGGCAGACGCGCGCCGCCAAGGTTTTCGTTCAGCCGCGCCTCGATCTCGGCCACGCCCCAGGTCGGGACTTGCAAGTTGCGGCCGGTATGGGCCAGCGTGAGGTAACCCAGCATCAAGACGATCAGGACCAGGGTCAGGATCAGGGTCAGGCTCAGCCGTCCCCGTCCTCGCGTCGGGCGACGGGGAAGCCGGATTGCCCGTTTCTGGCGCTCGGGCGCGGCAACGGCCATGGTCCCGCCGTCCGCTCCCGCCCTCTGGTCGTCCATCTGAGCTGGCGCCTCGCTGCCCGTGGTGCGTGCCCCGCGTCGGGGCTTGTTGATTGCTGCTCTGGTGCCTTTATCTTTGCGCGAAGGCAACTAGATGGGAAGTCACTTTCCCTTTTCGGCAAGGAGCCGCGCATGATTTCCGCTGGACAGACTGCCCCCGATTTCACCCTGCCCCGCGACGGCGGCGGTACGGTGACGCTTTCCGCGCTGCGGCCGGGCAAGGTGGTGCTGTATTTCTACCCCAAGGATGACACCCCCGGCTGCACGCTGGAAGCCCAGGACTTCAACGCCCGGATGGCCGATTTCACCGCCTCCGGCACCACGGTGATCGGCGTGTCCAAGGACAGCGTGAAAAGCCACGACAAGTTCTGCAAGAAACACGGGCTGTCGATCATCCTGGCCTCGGACGAGGCCGGCCACACATGCGAGGATTACGGCGTCTGGCTGGAAAAAAGCATGTATGGCAAGACCTACATGGGCATTGAACGCACAACCGTGCTGATCGACGGTTCGGGCCAGGTCGCGCGGGTCTGGAACAAGGTCAGCGTCAAGGGCCATGCCGACGAGGTGCTGGCGGCGGCACAGGCGCTGTGACATAAGGCCGGGCGCAAGTTCCTTCGAAGGAATTTGCAAATCTTTTCGAAAAGATTTGCGGGAGCCTGACCGATGCACCAGTCCCTTGCCGAAATGGCGGTGGAGGTGCTGACCACCGCCGACGGCCGCGCCAAGGCCGCGCTTGGCCGCGCCCATGCCGCCCGCTGGTTCGCCGCGCGCGAAGCTGGCACGCCGCTTCCCATCGGTCAGGCCACCCCGCCCCCGCGTCCCGCGCGCCCCGCCCGGCCCGAGCTGCTGGCGCCGAAGGACGTGCCCCGCCGCCGCCCCGGCACCCGCGAGGGGCGGATCGCTCTCCTGCACGCCGTCGCGCATATCGAACTGAATGCCGTGGACCTGCACTGGGACATCATCGCGCGCTTTACCGACCAGCCCATGCCATTGGGATTCCACGACGACTGGGTGAAGGCCGCTGACGACGAAGCCAGGCATTTCAACCTGATCTGCGATTGCCTCGAGGCCATGGGCAGCCATTACGGCGCCCTGCCCGCGCACGCCGGCATGTGGCGCGCGGCCGAGGATACCGCCGGCGATCTCCAGGCCCGGCTGGCCGTGGTGCCCATGGTGCTGGAGGCGCGCGGGCTGGACGTAACCCCCGGCATGATCGAGATCTTCCGCAAGCATGGCGAGGCGCAGGCGCTCGCCGCGCTCGAGGTGATCTATGCCGAGGAAGTGGCCCATGTCGCCTATGGTTCGAAATGGTTCAACTGGCTCTGCGGACGCGAAGGCAGCGACCCCAGGGAGGTGTTCCATGCCCTGGTCCGCCGCCACTTCCACGGCGCGCTGAAACCGCCCTTCAACGAGGAGAAGCGCGCCGATGCCGGGCTGCCGCCGGACTTCTACTGGCCGCTTGCCGAGGAGACTGGCTGATCGGCGGTTTCTCGCCGATGAAAAGTCCGTCCCGCGCGGAAAGTCCCTGAATATGGTCAAAATTGTTGCGGGCCTGAAATGCTATGGCTAATCAGGGCCGGACCCGGGGTTCCGACCTTGGGGGAACGTAGCGAAGCCTCGGCCGAGGCGATGAACGGATGACCCCAACGTGCTGAAACGCCTTGCCTATCGGTTCCACCAAAGCCTGGAGCGGCATTTTCCCGAGCAGCGCCTTTTCCTGAAGTCCGACACCGAGACGCGCTTCATCCGGCTGCGTCCCGCCACCCAGATCATCGCGCTGACCGGCGGCACGCTGGCGCTGGCCTGGACCATCGTCGCCACCGCACTGATCATGATGGACTCGATCGGTGCCGGATCGGCGCGCGAGCAGTCGGTGCGCCAGCAGGCGCTTTATGAACAGCGGCTGAACGCGCTGTCCTCTGACCGAGACCTGCGCGCCGAAGAGGCGGCGCGGGCGCAGGAACGCTTCAACATCGCACTCGCCCAGATCTCGGAAATGCAGGAAAAACTGCTCGCCTCCGAAGACCGCCGGCGCGAGCTGGAAACCGGGATCGAGGCGATCCAGGGCACGCTGCGCGAGGTCATCAAGGAACGTGACACCGCCCGTGGCGAGGTCGAGCGGGTGACGCTGGCCCTGAACGAGCAGTCGGGTGTCGCAACCGAAGCCGGCCGGGTCGCGGATGCGCTGGCGACACTGGAATTCCTGACCGGCGCCCTTGGCGAGGCAGCCGAGGAGCGCAACGCGGAACGCGCCGAGGCCGAGGCCGCGCGCGAGGAGGCGCGTCTGGTCGCCGATGCGAAAGAGGCGCTCGAGATGCGCAACGACGCGATCTTCGCCAAGCTCGAAGAGGCGCTGACCGTATCGGTCGAACCGCTGGACAAGATGTTCCGCGAGGCCGGGATGTCGCCCGACGATCTGATCAGTGCGGTCCGCGAGGGCTATTCCGGCCAGGGGGGCCCGCTGACGCCGATCTCGTTCTCGACCTCCGGCGGCATCGTCACCCCCGAGGAAGTGCGGGCGAACGCGATCCTCGGCGGGCTGGACCGGATGAACATGTATCGCATCGCCGCCTTCAAGCTGCCGTTCGCGATGCCGGTGAAGGACGCCTTCCGCTGGACTTCCGGGTTCGGCTATCGCCGCGATCCGAAGGGCGCGGGCACCCGGATGCACGAGGGCACCGACATGGCCGGCAGCTACGGCACGCCAGTCTATGCCACCGCCGACGGGGTGGTGATCCATGCCGGCTGGGACAACGGCTATGGCCGGCTGGTGAAGATCCGCCACGACTTCGGGGTCGAGACGCGCTATGCGCATCTCAGCCAGATCCGGGTCGAGGTTGGCCAAAGGGTCTCGCGCGGCGACCGGATCGGTGATATGGGCAATTCAGGCCGGTCCACCGGGACGCATCTTCACTACGAGATCCGTCTCAGCGGGGCACCGATCAACCCGATGACCTTCATAAAGGCAGCGAAGAATGTTTTCTAAGAGCCGCATCAACGAGCCCGGCCCCAAGGCTGACGCCGACAAGCCCAAAGCCCCGGAGGCCCCGATGACCAAACCCGCGATGGACTTCACCCCTTCGGCGCCGAAGGGCAAGGCGGGGGCTTCCGTGCTGTCCTCTGACCTGACCGTGGTCGGCAACCTGCGCACCACCGGTGACATCCAGGTCGAGGGCACGGTCGAGGGCGATATCCGGGCGCATCTTCTGACCGTGGGTGAAAGCGCCACCATCCGCGGCGAGATCGTCGCCGACGACATCGTCGTGAACGGTCGTGTGATCGGCCGGGTCCGCGGCCTGAAGGTGCGCCTGACCTCGACCGCCCGGGTCGAGGGCGACATCATCCACAAGACGATCGCAATCGAATCCGGCGCGCATTTCGAGGGCTCGGTGCAGCGGCAGGAAGACCCGCTGGCCAATGGCCGGCCGGGCGCTGCCGTCCGACTGGACACCCCCGCTCCCGCCGGCAACGCCGAATAATCCGTTCCGACCATGACGCCAACGCGGGCATCGGAGGGCACTCCGGTGCCCGTCTCCTTCTGTGCCGAGGCGGATCGGCCCCTGCTTCTCTGGGCCGCGATCCTCGCCTCGTCGATGGGCTTCATCGACAGCTCGGTCACCTCGATCGCCATGCCCGCGATGCGCGCCGCGCTTGCGGCCAGCCTGACCGAGGCGCAGTGGATCAACGCGGGCTACCTGCTGACGCTGTCCTCGCTGGTGCTGGCCGGAGGTGCGATGGGCGACCGTTTCGGGATCGCGCGGGTCTTTTCCATCGGCATCCTGATCTTTGTCGCGGCCTCGCTGGCCTGCGCCGTCGCGCTGACCCCGGGCCAGATGATCGCCGCCCGCGCGGTCAAGGGAATTGGCGCGGCCATGATGGTGCCGGGCTCGATGGCGATGGTCTCGCGCGCCTTCCCGCGCGACCAGCGCGGACGGGCGCTCGGGCTCTGGGCGGCGGCCTCGACGCTGACCACGGCGCTGGGGCCGGTGTTGGGTGGCGCGGTGATCACCTGGGGCGGCGAGATCGGCTGGCGGCTGATCTTCGCGCTGAACCTGCCCTTGGGCCTCCTTGCCCTCTGGCTGGTCCGGGGCCGCACGCCGGGCGATACTGGCAAGCCCGGGGTGCGGGTGGACGTGGCGGGCGCCGTGCTGGCGTCGCTGGGCCTTGGCCTGATGGCCTGGGCGCTGACCGAGCCCGGGGCCTCGCCCCTGATCGCGCTTGCCGCGGTGGCAAGCCTTGCGGCCTTCCTGGCCTGGGAGGCGGTCGCCCCCGCGCCGATGCTGCGGCTCGGCCTGTTCCGCAACCGGACGCTGGCGGTGACCAACATGGTCACCTTCGCGCTCTACTTCGCGCTGAACGGCGTTATGTTCTACCTGCCGATGACCGCCGTCTCGGCGTGGCAGGTCTCGGCCTTGGAGGTGACGGCGGCCTTCCTGCCGATCTCGCTGCTGATCGGGGTCCTGTCGGCCCCGGCCGGGCGGCTGGCCGACCGCTGGGGCACGGGGCGGCTGATGGCGGCGGGCGCGGGCCTGGTCGCCTGCGCCTATGCCGGATTGTGGCTGGCTGCCCCCTTGGGCGAGTTCTGGGCCCATGTCGTCCCGATGGCCGGGCTTGCCGGCCTCGGTCTTGGCCTGACCGTCGCACCGCTGACCGCGGCGGCGATGCAGGGCGCGCAAGACGACGAACAGGGCGCAGCATCGGGCGTCAACAATGCGGTGGCGCGGGTGGCCGGGCTGGTCGCGGTGGCGCTGCTGGGCCGGATGGCAGCGGCGGCCTACGGGCCGGGCGCGCCGGGCTTCGGCGCTGCGGGCGACACGGCCGCGCATCTTGCGGCCACGGGCGCGGCCTTCGGCGCGGTGGCGCTGACCGCCAGCCTCATGGCCGCGCTTGCCGCCGTGCTGTCTTTGCTGATCGCCCGCCCGGTCAGGTGATCGCGCGTCGGTAGAGGTGCCAGCTCGCATGCCCGAAGAGCGGCAACACGACGAGGAGCCCCAGGAAGGCCGGCAGCATCCCCAGAAACAGACCGATAGCGATCAGCACGCCCCATCCCAGCATCACCCGGGGATTTTCCCGCACCAGGGCGAAGCTGGTCAGCATGGCGGTCACGAAATCCACCTCGCGATCCAGAAGCATCGGCAGGCTAACCACCGTCAGGCTGAAGAGAAGCATCGAAAAGACCGCCCCGACCGCCGTCCCGAAGGCAAGCATCGCCAGCCCCTGCGGCGACAGGAAAACCGCCAGCGAGGAGGACACGTTGGTCATCGTCGCGTTGCCGAGGAACAACGCGAAGATCATGTGCGCCAGGAAGTTCCAGAACAGGAAATAGACCACGATCACCGCCGCCATGGCGGGGATCTGGCGGTCCTTCTGGCGAAGGATCACGCCAAAGATCTCCGACGCGACCAGCGGCTCGCCTGTCTCAAGCCGACGGGAAATCTCGTAGAAGCCGCAGGCGATGAAGGGGCCGAGGATCGGAAACCCGGCGCTGGCGGGCAGCGTCCACCAGACCTGGCCCTTCGTGGTCATCGCCCAGAGGATCAGCCAGCCACCCAGCACATAGACGGCCGAGAATGCCAGCCCCAAGAGCGGCGCGCGCCTGAAGTCCCGCCACCCGGCGGCAAGGCTTTCGCGCAGGTCTGAGGCCTCGACCAGGTTGATTTCGGGTGCGGCGGGCGGGTGAGTGACGCTCATGCCCAAAGTCTAAGCGCAGGGCGAAGCGTCGGGCAAGGATTTTGCGGGGTCAGTCGACGTCCGCGATTTCACCCCGCTTCTTGCCGCTTGCATTCAGCGCCAGGGTCGCGGCCATGAACCCGTCGAGGTCGCCGTTCAGCACCCCTTGCGTGTCCGATGTCTCATAGCCCGTGCGCAGATCCTTCACCATCTGGTAGGGTTGCAGGACGTAGGAGCGGATCTGGTTGCCCCAGCCCGCGTCGCCCTTGTTCTCGTAGGCCTCGTTGATGGCGGCGTTCCGCTTGTCCAGTTCCATCTGGTACAGGCGGCTCTTCAGCGCCTTCATCGCGATGTCGCGGTTCTGGTGCTGGGACTTGAGCGAGGAAGTGACCACGATCCCGGTCGGAAAGTGGGTGATCCGCACGGCCGAGTCGGTCTTGTTGACGTGCTGGCCGCCCGCGCCCGAGGACCGGAAGGTGTCGATGCGGATGTCCTTGTCCTGCACCTCGATCTCGATGTTGTCGTCCACCACCGGATAGACCCAGACCGAGCAGAACGACGTGTGCCGCCGCGCCGCCGAGTCATAGGGCGAGATGCGGACGAGGCGATGCACCCCGGCCTCGGTCTTCAGCCAGCCATAGGCGTTCTTGCCGCTGATCTTGTAGGAGGCCGACTTGATCCCCGCCCCGTCGCCTTCGGTCTCCGATTGCAGCTCGACGGTGTAACCATGCGCCTCGGCCCAGCGGACATACATCCGCGCAAGCATGGACGCCCAGTCGCAGCTTTCCGTGCCCCCGGCGCCCGCGTTGATTTCCAGGAAGGTGTCGTTGGCGTCCGCCTCGCCATCCAGAAGCGCCTCGAGCTCCTTCGCCTCGGCGACCTTGACCAGATCGGCCAGCGCCTTCTCGGCCTCGGCGACGATCTCGGCATCGCCCTCGGCCTCGCCCATTTCGATCAGCTCGACATTGTCCTTCAGCCCGCTGTCGATCAGCTTGTAGGACGCCACCGCATCCATCAGCGCCTGGCGGTCGCGCATCAGCTTCTGCGCCTTGGCGGGGTCGTTCCAAAGGTCCGGCGCCTCGATCATAGCGTCGAATTCCTCCAGCCGGTGCGGCGCGGTTTCCCAGTCCATCCGCTGCGCCAGAAGCTTCAGCGTCTTTTCGATGGCCTCGATGTTGGCTTGGGTTTCGGCACGCATGGGTCGGGTCCAGTCCTTGATCTCGCGGGCGGTCATAAGGGTTTGACCGCGCCCCGGCAAGGGCGCGGCCGGATGGAAGCGTCGGTGTCAGTAAAGCCCGCCGGAGGAGACGGTGCCGAAATCGGCCTTCTTCGGCACGACGACCTGCTTGCCCTGGGAATTGGTCACCGTCTTGCCCTGGTCGCCACCACCCTCGCCCTCGCCATAGGCGAACAGCGGCAGGTTCTCGCCCATGGCAAAGCCGCCATCCACAACATAGCCAAGGCCGATCAGAGCGTCCTCGCCCTCGCGGAAATATTCTGAGACCACATTGTCGCCGGTGGCGTCGTCGGGCAGCGGCATGCCGGTATAGCGGTCGATCTTGCGGAAATAGCCGCCCGGCGGCACCTTGAACTCACCGCCGCCGTATTTCCGGATCGCGGTCTTCATGAAGCGTTCGAACACCGGGCCGCAGAACCCGCCGCCCGAGGCGCCGCCGCCCAGCGTGCGCGGCTGGTCGAAGCCGATGTAGCAGCCCGCGGCAATGTTCGAGGTGTAGCCGATGAACCAGACATCCTTGGCATCGTTCGTGGTCCCGGTCTTGCCGGCCACCGGCACCGGCAGGTTGATGCCGCGGGCGGTGCCGCGCTGGACCACGCCCTGCATCATGCTGGTCAGCTGGTAGGCGGTGATCGCGTTCATCACCCGCTCGCGGTTGGTGGTGATCCTGACCCCCTGCCCGCCCGGCAGATCGGCGGCGGCGCAATCCTCGCAGACGCGCTGATCGTGACGATAGATCGTGCGGCCAAACCGGTCCTGCACCCGGTCCACCAGGGTGGGTTCGACCCGCTCGCCCCCGTTGGCAAACATCGCATAAGCGGCGACCATCTTGAACAGCGTCGTTTCCTGCGCGCCCAGAGCGTTCGCGAGATAGGGTCCCATCCGGTTATAGACCCCGAAGCGTTCGGCATAGGCCGCGACGGTCTCCATGCCGATTTCCTGCGCGATCCGCACCGTCATCAGGTTGCGCGACTGCTCGATCCCGGTGCGCAGCGGCGCGGGGCCGTAATACTTGCCCGAGGCGTTCTTCGGCGTCCACAGACCCTGCGGCGTGTCCACCTCGATCGGCGCATCGACGACGATCGTGGCGGGGGTAAAGCCCGAATCCAGTGCTGCGGCATAGACGAAGGGCTTGAAGCTCGACCCCGGCTGGCGCGTGGCCTGGGTCGTGCGGTTGAACACCGAATCCTGATAGGAAAATCCGCCCTGCATCGCCAGCACGCGGCCGGTGTTGACGTCCATCGCCATGAACGCGCCCTGCACCTCGGGCACCTGGCGCAGCGACCAGCGGTTGAAGGTGCCATCCTTGTTGGTGACGGTGCGGACCAGCACCACGTCGCCGACCGAGACCAGGTCGCCCGCGACCTTTGCCTTGGGGCCAAGCTTGCCGTCCGGCAACCGCTTGCGCGCCCATTTCACGTCCTCGGCCGGGATGAAGTGGCCGTCCTCGTCGTCTATCACGCCCTCGATGCCGATGCGGGCGCTGGTCTCGCCCACCTCCAGCACCACGGCCGGGAACCAGGCGGCCACGTCGCGCGGAACGTCCACCTTGGCCAACGCCTCGCGCCAGGCGGCCTCGGACCCCAGCACCTCGGCCGGCAGGGTCTTGCCGGTGCCGCGCCAGACGCCCTGGCCGCGGTCGTAGTCCTCCAGCCCCTGACGCAGCGCGGCGGCGGCGGCGGCCTGCAACTCGGGGTCAACCGTGGCGCGGATCGTCAGACCGCCCGAAAAGAACTCCTGCTCGCCGAACACGCCCGACAGCTGGCGGCGGATCTCGTCGGTGAAATAGTCGCGCGGCGGCAGCGCATCGCGGAAGGCCTCGAAATCGCCGTTCTGCACCGATTGCAGCGGCATCTCCCTTTCGGCGAGGTAGGTCGCCTCGTCGATATAGCCGTTCTGCCACATCTCGCGCAGGACATAGTTGCGCCGTTCGGTCACCCGCTCCTTGGCGGTGACGGGGTGATACTTGCCCGGCGCCTGCGGCATCGCGGCCAGCATCGCGGCCTCGTGCGGGGCAAGGTCGGAAAGCGGCTTGTTGAAGTAGGTCTGCGCCGCAGCCGCCACCCCGTAGGAGTTCTGGCCGAGGAAGATCTCGTTCAGATAGAGTTCCAGGATCTTGTCCTTGGACAGCGTCTGCTCCAGCCGGGTGGCCAGGATGATCTCCTTGATCTTCCGCTCCACGCTGCGCGAGCCGTCGAGAAGGAAGTTCTTCATCACCTGCTGGGTGATGGTCGATGCCCCGCGCATGCTTTCGCCCCGGCTCTTCACCGCCTCGATCAGGGCGGCGACCATGCCGCGGGTGTCATAGCCATGATGGTTGTAGAAGTTCTTGTCCTCGGCCGAGATGAAGGCCTGCTTCACCAGGTCGGGGATGTCCTCGCTGGCCACGAACAGCCGCCGTTCCTGGGCGAATTCGTCGATGATCCGGCCCTCGCCGGAATAGATCCGGCTGATCGTCGCGGGGGTGTATTGCGCCAGGTTCTCATGGCTCGGCAGGTCGCGGGAATACATGTAGAAGATGCCACCCAGCGTCAGCGCGGCAAAGACCAGCCCCAGAGTGACCGAGGTGAAGATACCGCCCAAGACATTGCCGACGAAACGAAGCACCCCGAACTCCCGCTGATTTCGACCCGCAGTATAGCAGACGCGCGCCCGCGTCAAAACCTTGGCCGGTCACAAGTGGCGGCGCGGGCAGGCTTTCGCAAGGGTCAGGGTGCGGACAGCGCGCGCAGCGACCGATCCTCCTCGGACCAGGCGATGATGCCCTGCACCACCGCTTCGGCCAGCCGCGCCCGCCAGGCGGGATCGCTCAGCCGCTTGAAGTCGCGGTCCGAGGACAGGAACCCCACCTCCAGAAGCGCCGAGGGGATGTCGGGCGATTTCAGCACCGAAAATCCGCCCGACTGGCGCGGGTGGCGGTGCATGCGGATCTCGGCCGCCCTGATCGCGCCCACCACCGCCTCGGCCAGCCGGTCGTTGCGCGGCCGCGTCTCGGTCCGCGCCATGTCCATCAGCACCTCGGCGACCTGATCGTCCTGGTCCGACAGGTCCACCCCGGCCAGAAGGTCGTCGCGGTCGTGCCGTTCGGCCAGCGCGGCCGAGGCCGCGTCGGACGCCTCGGGGGCAAGGGTGTAGATCGTCGCGCCCTGCGCGTCGCCTTCGGCCAGCGCATCGGCGTGCAGCGACAGGAACAGATCCGCCTCCGCTTCGCGCGCGATCGAGGTCCGGGTCTCCAGCGGCACGAAGACATCCTCCTCCCGCGTCAGGACCACGCGGAAGCGCCCGTCGCGCAAGAGCGCCTCCTTCAGCTCGCGTGCGAAGGTCAGCATCAGCGCAGCCTCGCTGATCCCGTCGCGTTCCGCGCCCGGGTCGATGCCGCCGTGGCCGGGGTCCAGCACTACGGCGATAGGCCCCCTGCCCTCGGGCGGCGGCGGGGCCAGCCGCGCGGCGTCGGGCAGACCCCATTCCGGCAGGTCGGGACGCGCGGCTTCGGCGGCGAAGCTGGCCGCATCGGCCGGTTCCAGCCGGATGTCGATCCGCGTGGTGGCGCCAGTCGTCATCTCGGCCCGCGCCAGGCGGTGCGGCCCGTCCAGTTCCAGCACCAGCCGCGACCATCCGGGCCGGAACGACCCCGCCCGCATTGCCAGCGCCGGGCGCACCATGGCCAGGACCTGCGCGCCCGACCAGTCCACCTCGCGCGTGTCGATCACCAGCCGCGGCGGGCCATCCAGCAGTCGCACCCGCCAGGGCACCGGCTGGGTCAGGGTCAGCCGCAGCTCCAGCCCCTGCCCCGTGGCCACCAGCGCCGAGCGCATCGGATCGACCCGGGCCAGCGCCGACAACCCCTCGGCCCAGGCCGGCAGGGGCATGAGCAGCAGGAGAAGGACACAAAGCCGGTGGAACCGTCGCATGGCCGCCTTATCCCCGCTTGGGCGCGGGATGTAAATTCCGCCCGGCATCGCATCCGGTCCGCCGTTGCCCCCGGATCACAAAGCGGCGAGTGGCTTGTCACCAACCGGCCCCGCCCCTATCCTCGCGCCCGCCAGATCCGGCCTTTGCAGGAGACCCCATGACCCGCCTCGCCCTTGGCCTGATCGCCGGCCTTGCCAGCCTGCCCGCCCTTGCCGAGACCCAGCCGGCCGCGCCCGCAATGACCGATGCGGAACGCACGGCCTTCCGTGAGGAGGTGCGTGCCTATCTCCTGGAAAACCCCGAAGTCCTGATCGAGGCGATGGATGTCTTGCAGGCGCGCGAGGAACAGGCCGCCACCTTGCGCGACGTACAGCTGGTTGCCTCGCTGGGCGACGAGATCTTCAACAACCCCAACGACTGGGTCGGCGGCAATCCGGAGGGCGACCTGACCCTGGTGGAATTCATGGACTATCGCTGCGGCTATTGCCGCAAGGCCTATGAGGATGTGGACAAGCTGATCCAGACCGACGGCAGGATCCGCTTTGTGGTCAAGGAGTTCCCGATCCTGGGCGAAGCCTCGCTGATCTCGGCGCAATTCGCCATTGCCGTGCGCCAACTGCATGGCGACGAGGCCTATGCCAGGGCGCACGACGCGCTGATGACCTTGCGCGGCGAGCCCACGCCCGAGACGCTGGGGCGGCTTGCGGGCGACCTCGGCCTTGATGCGAAACCGATCCTCGACCGCATGGGCGGGACCGAGGTGATGCAGGTGATCCGCGACAATCACGCGCTGGCCGACAAGATGCAGATCACCGGCACGCCGGCCTTCGTCCTGAAGGACATGGTGATGCGCGGCTATGCACCCCTGGACGTGATGCGCGACTTCGTGGCCGACGCCCGCACCGACGGCTAAGCCGGAGGCTCGGCGCCCGGTCGCCGGCCCCTGTCCGTCGCGGCAGGGTCAGGCGAGAGGTGCAGGACCTGCCCGACGCGCCGCGCTATTCTGCCGCCAGCTTCTCGGCCGCCTCGATCTCGGCGGCCTTCTTCTCGACCAGCGCTACGATGTGGTCGATCATCCTGTCGTTCGACAGCGTGTGGTCCTGCTTGCCGGCCAGATAGACCATCCCCTTGCCCGCGCCCCCGCCGGTAAAGCCGATGTCGGTCATCAGGGCCTCGCCCGGGCCGTTCACCACGCAGCCGATGATCGACAGCGACATGCTGGTCGTGATGT
>JBKBJC010000019.1:0-51857 GCA_046294075.1 Tabrizicola sp.
GGGCCGTCGAGCGGCACCTGCTCCAGCGTCTGCAGCACGTCGTAAAGCCCGTAGAGCGCGGCCTGGTCGCCCGGCTGCGAGATCAGCACGATCTTCGGGGCGTCGGGCGACTTCGGGCGATAGTGGACGAAGGGCGGTTCGTAATGGTCGAATTCCACGAGGCCCAGCGGCAGGGTGACGGTGATGCCGGATTCCTCTTCGACCACCTCGGTGAAGCCAAAGGCCGACCGTTCGGCGGCCCAGGCGTCCAGTAGCGCCCGGCGCTGCCGGGTGGTCAGCACACCGGTCGGCTCCAGGCCCTGCGCCTCTTGCCAGGCGGCCATTGAATTGCGCGTTCCGGGTCCGAAGGCGCCGTCGATGGCGCTGGAATAAAAGCCGAACCATTGCAGCGCGGATTGCAGCTCGCGGCGTTCCTCGGGCGTGAGCAGCGCCTCGCTGTCGCGGGCCTCGGCCCGGGTCTCGTCGGGCAGGGCGACGGGTTCGGGCGTGACAGCGGCTTGGACGGGTGATGCTGCCGGCTCGGGCTCGGCCAGAGCCTCGGGGATGACCGGCGCCGCCCCGTCCTCGGGGAAGAACCGGTCGCCGTATCGGGTGCCGTCGGCGACGAAGCTGTCCGACGGGATGCGGCCCTCGCGTCTGAGGAGGCCAAGACGGACCGGCGCCTCGTCGGCAGGGTAGGGGCCGAGCGCGATGCCATACCAGCCTGATCCCAGCGCGAAGCCCGCCGTTTCCGGAAACTCGGCCGCGTAGGCACGGGCGCGGTCGCGGGCGGTGGCAAGGTCGGGATGCGCCTCGACCTGGACCCAGACCCTGCCCTCCTGCGCGGTGGCGTGCCGGATGGGCACAAGGCCAAGAGCGGCAAGGAGAAGGGCAATAAACGCGAAAGGTCTCAACATGAACGGGTCCCGAAGCCGGTAGAGGATCGCGCCGACATTAGCCATGGCACGCGCGGCGGCAAGGGCGAACAGGCGCGGGTCGGGTCACGATTGCGCCGGTTCTTTCCGGAATTGACCCTTTCGTGCCCGCCGGATAGGGAAGGCGCGAGTTTCGCCGCTGCCCGGGGCCACCGATGTCCGACGCCACCTCGACCACGCCCAGAAGTTTCCAGGAGATCATCCTGCGGCTCCAGAGCTACTGGGCCGCACAGGGCTGCGCCGTGCTGCAACCCTACGACATGGAGGTGGGGGCGGGCACCTTCCACCCGGCGACTACGCTGCGCAGTCTGGGGACGAGGCCCTGGGCCGCTGCCTATGTCCAGCCTTCGCGCCGGCCCACGGACGGCCGCTATGGCGAGAACCCGAACCGGCTCCAGCACTATTACCAGTATCAGGTCATCATAAAGCCGAGCCCGGCCAATCTGCAGGACCTCTACCTCGGCAGCCTTGCGGCCATCGGCATCGACCTTGCCCTGCACGACATCCGCTTTGTCGAGGACGACTGGGAAAGCCCGACGTTGGGTGCCTGGGGGCTGGGCTGGGAGGTCTGGTGCGACGGGATGGAGGTCAGCCAGTTCACCTATTTCCAGCAGGTCGGCGGGCATGATTGCAGGCCTGTTTCGGGCGAACTGACCTACGGGCTGGAGCGGCTGGCGATGTATGTCATGGGCATCGACCATGTGATGGACATGCCGTTCAACGATCCCGATGCGCCGATCCCGCTGAGCTATGGCGACATCTTCCGCCAGACCGAAGAGGAATACAGCCGCCACAACTTCGACGGCGCCACGACCGAGATGCTGTTGCGGCATTTCGAGGATGCAGAAGCCGAATGCGAACGTCTGCTCGCTTTCGCGCCGGAGGACCCGAAATCCGGCAAGCGCATCGTGATGGCGCATCCCGCCTACGACCAGACGATCAAGGCGAGCCATCTCTTCAACCTGCTGGATGCGCGGGGCGTGATCAGCGTGACCGAACGTCAGGCCTATATCGGTCGGGTCCGGGCGCTGGCGAAGAAATGCGCCGATGCCTTCCGGCAGACCGAGGCGGGGGCGGACCGGTGAATGCGGGCAAGATCATCGTGGGGGCCATCGTGATCGTCGCTGCCGTCGCGGGCGGGTTCCTCTGGTACACCGCCGAACGCGCCTATTACGAACCCGTGGCCTTCCAGACCGGCGCCGAGATCCGGCTGGTTCCGGTCACCGGCGGCCCGCCAGAGGCGATCGTGGTGGGCAATATCGAGGGGATCGACGCAGCCTCTTCGCCGATCAAGTTCCGCGCCTGTTTCACCACGCCGCTGAGCCTGGCCATGCTGAGCGAGACCTACCGGATCTACGAAGGCGCCGAACCTCTGGTCGCGCCGTCGAACTTCCCCTGTTTCGACGCCGTTGCCATCGGCCGGGCGCTGGAGAGCGGCGAGGCGCTGGCCTTCCTGTCCGAACCCGAGATCCACCCCGGCGTGGACCGCGTCGTCGCCGTCTTTCCCGATGGCCGCGCCTATGCCTGGCAGCAGACCAACGCCTCCCTGAAGGACTGACCATGCCCGACCTGCTGATCGAGCTTTTCTCCGAGGAAATCCCGGCGCGGATGCAGGGCAAGGCCCGCGACGATTTGCGGAAGCTGGTCACCGACGGGCTTGTCGAGGCCGGTCTCACCTATGCCTCGGCCGGGGCCTTTTCAACTCCGCGCCGGCTGGTCCTGTCGGTGGAAGGGCTGACAGCCGAGAGCCGCCCGGTGCGTGAGGAACGCAAGGGGCCGGCCACGACCGCGCCGCAGCAGGCGATCGAGGGCTTCCTGCGCTCTACCGGCCTGACGCTGGACCAGCTGGAGCGGCGTGCGGACAAGAAGGGCGAGACCTACTACGCCGTGATCGAGAAGCCCGGCCGGAACGCGGCCGGGATCGTGGCCGAGGTGCTGGAAGCAACGATCCGCAATTTCCCCTGGCCGAAGTCGATGCGCTGGGGCACGGGCAGCTTGCGCTGGGTGCGGCCCTTGCAGTCGATCCTGTGCCTTCTGTCGGATGAGGCGGGTGCCCATGTCGTGCCGCTGGAGGTGGACGGGATCCGGGCCGGCAACACGACCGAGGGCCATCGGTTCATGGGGATGGGCCGGTTCACGGTGACGGGCTTCGACGATTACCTGGTGAAGCTGAAACGCGCCAGGGTGGTGCTGGACAGCGCCGAGCGCGAGGCGGCGATCTGGCAGGGCGCGCAGAACCTCGCCTTTGCCGCAGGCATGGAGGTCGTGCCCGACCCCGGCCTTCTGACCGAGGTCGCGGGGCTGGTTGAATGGCCGGTGCCGCTGATGGGGCGGATCGCGGACGACTTCCTGTCGCTGCCGCCAGAGGTGTTGCAGACCTCGATGAAGGAGCATCAGAAGTTCTTCTCGGTGAAGAACCCCAAGACCGGCCGGATCGAGGCCTTTGTCACCGTGGCCAACATCGAGGCGCCTGACGGCGGCGAGGTGATCCTGAAGGGCAACCGCAAGGTGCTGGCCGCGCGGCTGTCGGACGCGAAGTTCTTCTGGGAGAACGACCTGCGGATCGCGAAGGGCGGGATGGGCGAGTGGATCGAGGGGCTGAGGGCGGTCACCTTCCACAACAAGCTGGGCTCGCAGGCCGACCGGATCGAGCGCATCGCGGCGTTGGCGCGGGAGATTGCGCCCTTGGTCGGGGCCGATGCCGCCGACGCCGAACGCGCGGCGCGGTTGGCGAAACTGGACCTGCGGTCGGCAATGGTGGGCGAGTTCCCCGAGCTGCAGGGCGTGATGGGCCGCTATTACGCGCTGGAGGCCGGGGAAAAGCCTGCGGTCGCCGATGCCGCCCGCGATCACTGGCGGCCGAAGGGGGAGAGTGACTCGGTTCCGGTGGAGCCGGTCTCGGTCGCCGTGGCGCTGGCCGACAAGATCGACACGCTGACGGGGTTCTGGGCCATCGACGAGAAGCCGACGGGGTCGAAGGACCCGTTCGCCTTGCGGCGGGCGGCGCTGGGGGTGGTGCGTTTGGTGCTGGGAAACGAGGTGCGGGCCTCGCTGGCCGAGATTGTGGCCTGGGGCATCGCCCGGCACACAGCCGCAGGTCATCATGGAATGTCGGCCGCGCTCGACCTGATCGCCTTCTTCCACGACCGCCTCAAGGTTCATCTCAGGGATCAGGGCGTTCGGCATGATGTCATCGATGCCTGCCTCGCCATGCCGGGTAGTGATGATCTGCTGCTGCTGGTCAAGCGGGCCACAGCGCTGAGTGAGACGCTCAAGACCGAGGACGGGGCGAACCTGCTGCAAGGCTTCAAGCGGGCGAACAACATCCTGAGCCAGGCCGAGGCGAAGGATGGGGTCGAATACTCCTTCGGGGCGGATCCGAAGTTTGCCGAAACGGACGAGGAACGCGCGCTGTTTGCGGCGCTCGACAGGGCCGAGGCGGCGATTGCTCCGGCCATGGCCAGCGAGGATTTCGCCGCCGCCATGGCCGCGATGGCGGCTTTGCGTGCGCCCATTGACGCCTTCTTCACCGCCGTTCAGGTGAACGCGGAGAACGAGATCGTCCGGCGCAACCGGCTGAACCTTCTGCACCGCATCCGCTCGGTCTGTTCCGGCGTTGCCGATCTGAGCCGTATCGAGGGCTGAAACTTCCCCAACCCCCACTCCCTTCCCACTGATGGGGAGGGGAGGCAATGGCCTCCTGAGGTCCGCATGCTGCCCGAAGATTCGTCGGTGGGCTGACATGTCACGCTTGCGTGACGGTCGGTTCGGGGTATGCTGCGCCTGAACATCGGGTGCCGCAGTGCAGAAATACGATCCCTCCGCCGAATTCGCCTCGATCACGCCTTCGGCGCAGATCGCGACGGCGACGCACGGCTGGCGCGCGAAATGCCTGCAACGGCTGGTGCGGCTGGACCTGCCGGTGCCGAAGTCGGTGGCGCTCCCGGCCTCGACTGTTCGGGCCATCGCGGCCGGGCACGGGGTGGACGTGCAGGGCATCCTGTCCCATTTCGGCGACGGGCCGCTGATCAGCGTGCGGCCCAGCCCGGCCAATCCCGACTGGGGCGGTCCGGCAACGATCCTGAACATCGGGCTGAACGCCAAGCGCCATGCCCGGCTGGCCGAGACCCATGGCGAGGCGGCGGCGGATGCGCTGTATCTGCGCTTTGTCCAGGCCTATGCGATCCATGTCGCGCGGCTGGACCCGGACGTGTTCGACGGGCTGAAACCCGGGCCGGGCGCCCTGATGGAGGCCTTGCGCGACTACGAGGTGGAAACCGACGAGCCCTTCCCGCAGGATCCCGCACGGCAGCTGGCCGAGGTGCTGCGGTCGATGGCACGTGCATGGGAGGGGACGTCCGCGCGCCTTCTGCGCCAGGCCAAGGGCGCGCCGGACGATGCAGCGCTGGGCCTGGTCGTGCAGGAGATGGCACAGGGCATCGGGCAGGGAATCAGCGGGTCGGGCGTGATCCAGTTCGTCGACCCGGTCACCGGACAGGCACAGATCACCGGGCGTTATCTGGGGCAAAGCCAGGGTCGCGACGCGCTCAAGACGACCGAGGCGCTGTATCTGACGCGCGACCCGCGCGGGCCGTCGCTGGAGGACGTGGCGCCCGAGATCTTTGCGACGCTGGTCGAATACGGCGCCACCTGCCGCAGTCGCCTGCGCGAGGAAATGCAGATCGAGTTCACCATCGAGGACGGGCGTCTTGCGGTGCTGGATGCGATCAAGGTGCAACGCTCGGCCCGGGCGGGGCTCAAGATCGCGGTGGCTCTGGCCGAGGACGGGATCATCCCGAGGGAAGAGGCGGTCTTGCGCGTGGAACCGCGCGCTCTGTCGGAACTTCTGCACCACCAGGTCGATCCGCGCGGGGAACGCGACGTGATCGCGCGGGGCATCGCGGCCTCTCCCGGCGCGGCGACGGGGATCCTGGTCTTCTCCTCCAGCGCGGCGCAGGCGGCGGCCGCACGGGGCGAGGCCTGCATCCTGGTGCGGCGCGAGACGGCGCCCGAGGACATCCGCGGCATGCATTCGGCGGCGGCGGTGCTGACCGAACGCGGCGGCATGACCAGCCATGCCGCGGTGATCGCGCGGGGGCTCGGGCTGCCCTGCGTGGTGGGGGCATCGGACCTGCGGCTGGATCCGCGCGACCGGAAGCTGACGGCGGCGGATGGCCGGGTCTTCCGCGAGGGCGACGTGGTAACACTGGACGGATCGAAAGGCGAGGCGCTGGCCGGCGCGGCCGAGATGCTGCCCCCGGCGCTGGACGACAGTTTCCGCCGGCTCCTCTCCTGGGCCGACGAGGTGCGCGACATCGGGGTGCGCGCCAATGCCGACACGCCGACCGACGCGGAAACCGCGCGCAAGTTCGAGGCGGAGGGCATCGGCCTTTGCCGCACCGAACACATGTTCTTCGACGAGGACCGCCTGGTCGTCATGCGCGAGATGATCTTCGCCGACGCCCCGGGCGACCGGGCGGCGGCGCTGGCCCGCCTTTTGCCGATGCAGCGGGCGGATTTCGTGCAGCTCTTTGAAATCATGCAAGGCTTGCCGGTCTGCATCCGCCTGTTCGATCCGCCCCTGCACGAATTCCTGCCCCAGACGCGCGAGGGTCTGCGCGAGCTGGCCGAGGCGCTGGACCGCCCGCTGTCCGAAGTCACCCGCCGGGCCGAGGCCTTGACCGAGGTCAACCCGATGCTGGGGATGCGCGGGGTGCGGCTGGGGGTGGTGCTGCCGGAAATCTACGACATGCAGGCCCAGGCGATCTTCGAGGCGACGCTGGAGTCGGCCCGCCGCGGCGCCCCGGTCGTGCCCGAGATCATGATCCCGCTGGTCAGCGCGCGCCGCGAGGTGGAACTGGTCAAGACCCGGATCGATGCGGTCGCCGCGATGGTGCGAACCAGGGCGGGCGCGGCGTTCGACTACAAGCTGGGCGTGATGGTCGAAACCCCGCGGGCGGCGCTGCGTGCCGGAGAGATCGCCCAGCATGCAGCCTTCCTGTCCTTCGGCACCAACGACCTGACGCAGATGACCTATGGCCTGTCGCGCGACGACGCAGGGCGGTTCATGAACACCTATGTCCGGCAGGGCGTCTTCCCGGAAGATCCCTTTCACATCCTCGACGTGGACGGGGTGGGAGAGCTTTTGCACATCGGCGCAGAGCGGGGACGCAAGACCCGGAAGGACCTGACCCTTTCGATCTGCGGCGAGCATGGCGGCAACCCGGAATCCATCGACTTCTGCCGCCGTGCCGGCTTTGATTATGTGTCCTGTTCGCCCTACCGGGTGCCCATGGCGCGGCTGGCTGCCGCGCATCTGGCCCTGGCGGATAGAAATAAAAGCGTTTAAAAACATATAATTGCAGCGAAATATTAACTGATTTCGGCGGTATTTCGCTCATGCAGCATTGATTTCCGTTGTAAATCCGCAACAGCGGTGGACCTGCTGGGCCGCATCGCCTAACTGCGCCGCTGCTTGGCCCAAGGCGGGGGAACTTCCGCCGGGAAACCACAGACGGAAGAGCAGAATGAAACGCAACATCGCGGCTTTCGCGCTGGCCCTCGGGCTGGCGACCAGCGCTGCCGTAGCGGAAACGAGTTGGAACAAGGCCATGTTCGGCCTGACGCCGACGCCGGCTTCCTATGCCACCGAACTCAAGCGCTTGCCGGCCCCGGACCTTGACGCGCCATTGCCCGCCACCGCCCTTCAGGACGGCATTACCGAGGACTGGTTGATGGCGCAGCCTGCGCCCTCGGGCGACGGGGAATGGCAATGCCTGACCGAGGCGCTGTATTTCGAGGCTCGCGGCGAAAGCGTGGATGGCCAGATCGCCGTGGCCGAGGTGATCCTGAACCGCGTGGACAGTCCGCTTTATCCACGCACGGTCTGCGGCGTGGTCAAGCAGCGGGGTGGTGGGGGGTGCCAGTTTTCCTACGTCTGCTCCGGCAAGACCAAGATGCGGGAACGCGCCGCGGCCGACCTTGCGGGGCGCATTGCGCGGGCCATGCTGGACGGCGCGCCACGGTTGCTGACGGAAGGCGCCACCCATTTCCACACCCGCGGGGTCAAGCCGGGCTGGACCAGGCGCTTTGCCCGCACCGCGGCCATCGGAGCGCATTACTTCTATCGCCAGCCCGGCTCGCGCGGGTGATGTCGCCAATCGCGGTTTCCCTGACGCCTTCCCGCTTGGCCCGCGCGCCGCGCGTGGTATGAGGGGCCGAATGGCGGAGGACCCCGATGAGCGACATAGAGCTGGCTTTCGCCCATCCCGAGGACCGGGCCGAGGCCTCGGCCGGGGCGGCGCCGCGCGACCGCATCTCCCTGCGCGACCATGTGGTCGAGGCCGAGATCGGTGCCTTCCAGAAGGAACGCGGCCACAAGCAACGCCTGCGCTTCAACGTGGTGGTCGAGGTGCGCCCGGTGCCCGAGCCGCTGGAGGATGACGTGGACCGGATCCTGTCCTACGACCGGATCACCGAATCCATCGCGGCGGAACTGGCGGCGGAACGGTTGAACCTCCTGGAGACGCTGGCGGAGCGGGTGGCCGAACGCATTCTGGCGGAACCGGCCGCGATGCGGGTCTTCATCCGTATCGAAAAGCTTGACATCGGCCCCTATGCGCTGGGGGTGGAGATTGTCCGTTCCCGCGCCGAGATCCCGGTGCAGCGGGCCGGGCGCGACGGGATGGAGGCGGTGCATCCGCTGGTTGTCCACCTGGACAATGTCGCGATCCAGTCGTCCGACCTGTCGTCGCGGCTGGATGCGTTGCAGGCCGAGGGGCTGCCGATGATCCTGACGTTGGGCCTGCCGGATCTGCCGCGTCCGGTCACCGGGCACAGGCCGACCCAGCGCCGGGTGGACCTCTTGGCGATCGAGCAGAACGCCTGGACGCTGGCGGCGCGCGATCCGCGCTGCGTGGTGGTGGCGACGCGGACCGAGATCGACTGGGCGATGAAGCGCGGGCAGACTGTGGTCTGGGCGCCCTCGAAGCTGGTGCTGGACGCAGTGGACGGGCCGAAGGGCACCGATCCGGTGGGCCTGGCGCTTTGGCTGGCCGAGCTGATGTCGGCCTCGGCCTTCATCGTTCACGGCGATGTTGCTGTCCCGGCAGGAAGCCGCGTCCCGGTGCGCCGGGCCTGACGCTTCCCCCTTGAAAAGCCGGAGGGCTTCGGCCACTCCGGGGGGCATGGAATACTTTCGCCCGATTGCGATGACCGATCCGGCCCGGCCCGCGGGCGCTTTCGCGTTGGCCGGCGGCTGGTGCTGGTTCGACCGGGTCGAGGTGCTGTCGCGCGCCGCGACGGGCCGGGTCATCCCGGCTGCCGAGGTGCCCGCGCCGGTCCTGCATCGCCTGACCGCGCCGCGCCCCGCCTTTGCCGGGCTGGGGCTGGACCGCCCTCGGCTGATGGGCATCCTGAACGTGACGCCGGACAGTTTCTCGGACGGGGGCCGGTTCCTCGCGCCCGAGGCGGCGCTGGCCCAGGGGAAGGCCATGGCCGAGGGGGCCGAGATCATCGACGTGGGTGGCGAAAGCACCCGCCCCGGCGCCGCCGAAGTGCCGGTGAAGGAAGAGATTGCCCGCACGGTCCCGGTGATCCGCGCCTTGCGGGACGGCGGGCTGAGCGCCCCTATCAGCATCGACACCCGCAAGGCGCCGGTAGCCGAGGCGGCGCTGGCGGCGGGGGCCACCATCGTCAACGATGTCTCGGCCTTCAACTTCGACCCGGACCTTGGCCTGCTGGTGGCGGGGAAAGGGGCTCCGGTCGTGCTGATGCATGCGCAGGGCGTGCCGGCGACGATGCAGGACGATCCGCGCTATGGCGATGTGCTCCTGGATGTCTACGACGCGCTGGCCGCGCGGCTTGCCAGAGCGGAGGCGCTGGGCATCGACCGCGCGCGGATCGTGCTGGACCCCGGCATCGGCTTTGGCAAGACGCAAGGCCACAACCTGACGCTTCTGCGCGGCCTGTCGCTGCTGCACGGATTGGGCTGTGCGCTGCTGCTTGGCACCTCGCGCAAGCGGTTCATCGGGGCCATCGGGCGGGCGGAGGCGCCCGAGACCCGCGCGCCGGGCTCGATCGCGACCGCCTTGGCCGGGATCGCGCAGGGCGTCCAGATCATCCGCGTGCATGATGTGGCCGAGACGCGGCAGGCGCTGCGGCTTTGGCAGGCGATGAACACCGATCATCTGGAGGACGAGGCATGAGCCGCAAGTTGTTCGGCACCGACGGTGTCAGGGGGAGGGCCAACAGCTGGCCCATGACGGCCGAACTGGCGCTGAAGCTGGGCGCTGCGGCGGGGCGGTATTTCCGCCGCGACGGTTCGGCGGCGCATCGGGTGGTGATCGGCAAGGACACGCGGCTTTCCGGCTACATGCTGGAGAACGCGCTGACGGCGGGGTTCTGTTCGACGGGGATGAACGTGCTGCTCCTGGGCCCGATGCCCACGCCGGCGGTGGGGTTCCTGACCAGGTCGATGCGGGCCGATGTCGGCGTGATGATCTCGGCCAGCCACAACCCGCACCAGGACAACGGGATCAAGTTCTTCGGGCCGGACGGGTTCAAGCTGTCGGATGCCGCCGAGGCCGAGATCGAGGCCATGGTCGAGGGCGACATCGCGCCCGCCAAGCCGGAAAACATCGGTCGGGCCAAGCGGATCGACGACGGGCGGGGCAGATACGAGGAGTTCGTCAAGACGAGCTTTCCCACGGGTCTGCGGCTGGACGGGCTGAAGGTGGTGGTGGACTGCGCCAACGGGGCGGCCTACCGCACCGCGCCGGAGGTGCTGTGGGAACTGGGGGCCGAGGTGATCCCGATCGGCACGGCGCCGAACGGGACCAACATCAACGACCGCTGCGGGTCCACCCATACCGACACGGCGGCCGCGGCGGTGGTGGCCCATGGCGCGCATGTCGGCCTGGCTCTGGATGGCGATGCTGACCGGATCATGATCCTGGACGAGACCGGCCGGGTGGCGGACGGCGATCAGATCATGGCGCTTCTGGCGGCGCGATGGGCGGACGAGGGACGCTTGCAGGGCGGTGCGCTGGTCGCGACGGTGATGTCGAACCTCGGGCTGGAGCGGTTCCTGGCTGGCCGGGGCCTGAGGCTGGAGCGGACAGCGGTCGGCGACCGCTACGTGGTCGAGCGGATGCGGGAGGGGGGCTTCAACCTGGGCGGCGAGCAGTCGGGCCATATCGTGATGACCGACTATGCCACCACCGGCGACGGGCTGGTGGCGGGGTTGCAGTTCCTGGCCGAGATGGTCCGCACCGGCAGGCCCGCCTCGGATCTGACCCACAGCTTCGAAACGGTGCCGCAGCTTCTGAAGAACGTCCGCTTCTCGGCCGGCGCGCGACCGCTGGAGGTGGCCTCGGTCCGCGACGCGATCACCGCGGCCGAGCGGCGGATCGAGGGGTTGGGGCGGATTCTGATCCGCAAGTCGGGAACCGAGCCACTGATCCGGGTGATGGCCGAATGCGAGGACGAGGCGCTCTTGGTCGCGGTGGTGGACGAGATCGTCGGCGCGGTGGAAGCGGCGGTCTAGGTCGGCCTGTCCACGGTGGACAAGCCAGAACCTTGCAATGATTATAATACTTTACAGATTTTCATTAACCTCGTTTTAAGGATTTGGCGGTGGCTTCCGGGTCAGGCTTTCCGCTCTGGCGCGGACCCGGCCCAACTGGCATTCTGGATCGGAACGGGGCGGCCAAGGAGGCGGAGCATGCGGTATCTGGCGAGGGCGGGCGTGGTGGCAGCGGCGCTGTGGGGCGGAGCGGCTGCGGCTGAGGACGTGGCGCTTGCCGGGCACAGGGTGACGATCGCCGGGGACGTGATGGGCAGCGCGGCGCTGGTCGTAGATGGCGAGATCCTGCACGAGAACGGGATGATCTTCCTGGACGAGGCGGTGCAGGAGATCGGCGGGGTGGCCGTCCTGACCGGGGTCGCCGGCGCGGGCGGCAATGCCTGCGGGGCGGCGCCCTTCGTTCTGGCGCTGCCCGAGGGCGGCAAGGCGGGGCTCTTCGGGCCGCTGGACAGCTGCCGCGAATTCGCGCTTCAGGTGCAGCCCGAGGCGCTGGTCTTTGCAGCCGAGCCTCTGCCATCCCAGCCCGGCGAGGTCTGGGTCTGGACCCTGGCGACCGGCCTGACCGAGGCCTCTCCCGAGGAATTCGCCGGCGAGCGCGGCTGGGACGCCTTCGGCGACCTGGCCCAGCAGCATCCGGTGGAGGCGATGAAGCTGACCCCCGTGCTGGAGGCACTGAAGGCGGGCCTCGGCCCGGACTATCCGGTCTTTGCCGAGCGGATTTCCGACCTTGGGTCGGGCGACCTGACCGCGGCGGGCTATCTGGGCGAAGCCTGCCTGAAATACACCTGCGACACGGACTGGGCGCTTTTGTATCTGGACCGGGAGGCTTCGGGTGTCTTCGCGGCCTGGGCGGTCGCGGGCGAGGATGCGCCGCATCGCTGGCCGCAGGACGAAAGCGCCTGGCCCGCCGAAGCGCGGGCGGCGTTGGCCGGCCGGCTGGGCGGCTAGGCGCAAGGCGGCGCCTGGCGCGGCGTGTGGAGTGCCTCCTTTTGTGACTGGTCTTCCCGTCGGCGGCGGCGCGCAGCGGAGCGCGAGAGGCGCGACACAGTCGACGACGAGCCTTCGGTCTGCCTAGGCCTTCGGTTTCGGCGCCAGAGCGTAGTCGCCGCGATAGGCGAGCCGGCCGTGGTGCGTGATCTGCGCGCTGTCGTGACACCAGATCTCGCCGCCGCAACCCTCGATCCAGCGGCGGCAGAACGAGGTGTCCTCGCCATGCATCACCGCCCCGCCGCGCCCGCGCAGGTGGCTGAAGAAGTCGTGAAAATCCGCGCCCGGATAGCCTGGGCCGTTGAAACCGGGCACCGGCACGGCCACCCCGGCGGCCACCATGCGTTCGGGCACGGCGCGCCGGATCAGCATGAAGCCGGTCCCGGCACCTGGCACCTTGCGGAAGCCGCCGCGCATCTCGTGCGGCCAGGGCTCGCCGGCCTCGAAGGTCTCGGCGACGTTGTAGCGCAGCGACTCGGCCAGAAGGTCGGCGGTGGAGGCGCGTTCGGACGCGGGCTTCACGGCCTCGCGCTCGATGGCGGCGCGGAATTGCTGCCAGCGCATCTGCCGCTGCGGATAGGCTGCGACGGTGAAATCGGCATCGAAGGCGAGAAGGTCGAAGAACAGCTGCGGCTGATAGCTCATGTCGCTGTCCAGAAGCAGCGCATGGGTGAACTTCCTGTCGGCCAGGAAGCAGGACATCAGGTAGTTTCGCGAGATCACGAGGTCGGACCATTCGTAGGTCCGCAGCGCAAAGGCGATGCCGCTACGCTGCAAGGCCTGCGAGAGGCCCAGCAGGCTGTGCACGGCGGGCGTGTCGATCTGCCCGCCGGTCGGCATCAGGATCATCAGGGTGGTCATGCGGGGTAGGCTCGTCCTTTGCTGGGAAAGGCTTCACGGGAGATGGGGGCTTGTCAAGGCGCGGCTGGTCGGGAAGCGGGCGGGGTCGTCCAAGGGAGAGGTCAGGGAAGCGGTCCCGAGGGCACCGACGGTTGGCTTGGCGCGGGGATCGGGGTGGCGGCCAGATCGAGAAGTTCATCGAACAGACCCGCAACCAGTTCGGTACGGGTCGAATAACCTGACTTGCGGAAGATGCTGGAGAGCTGCGACTTTACGGTTCCAGCCTGGGCGCTGCGCAGGCGCGCGATCTCGGCGATCTTGAGGCCGCGCACCGTGAGCAGGGCCACATCGGTTTCGGCGCGCGACAGGCCCCATTCCCGGAATTTCAGGGTCAGCAGCCGGTCGAAATCTGACCTGATCGACATGAGCCGCTCTCGGTCGGCCTGACCTTCCGCCGCGATCCGCCGCATGTCCGACCGGATCAGAACGAAGGCCAGACCCAGACCGAGAGTTGCGACAAACTCGATCACGAGATGGGCCAGCGCGATACCGCTGAAACTGGATGAATACAGGAAGAACCCGTGCAGTTCGCCGCCCAGATCAATGCAGAGCGCCATGCCACAGACGAAGATGAGTGCAGACGCAAGGCGCATTCTATGCATTAGCAGATGCGAATCTGTGCCTGTCTCGTCACCAGAAAACAACCCAGAGAGGTATTGTCTCATAAAAATCTACCTCAGGTTTTAAACCCTA
The DNA here is from genome assembly GCA_046294075.1 of Tabrizicola sp. Taxonomy (GTDB): domain Bacteria; phylum Pseudomonadota; class Alphaproteobacteria; order Rhodobacterales; family Rhodobacteraceae; genus Tabrizicola. Next base: position 14,080 of record JBKBJC010000019.1, read on the forward strand.
GCCGATCAGGGATAAACCTAAGTGTCAAATAGGCGGCTGTGGAAGCCCGGCAATGTCAAATTCGTTGTCGGAAGTTCCCGTCTCACAAATGCTTACCCCAGGGATGGTGCCCTTTTCCGGCGAAAGCCCTGCCGGGCCTGGCAGGAAGAGGCATCAAGGGAAGCAGGAGGACAACGGAATGAAGAGTATCGCCTTGGCGGCTGGCGCCGCATGCTTGCTTGTTGCGGCCGTTCCGGTCGCGGCGGACATTTCGGTCGCGCCGCAGGAGCACGGGCCGCAGCAGCAGGAGTTCGTCCATGGCGCGCCGCAGGTGCCGTCCGAGGAGTGGATGATCGCCGCTGGCGGGCGGATCTACGACAACTGGTGGGAGGCTCTGGACCGGCCCGAGCCGGAAGGGACCAATCCCGCCTACCCGACCCAGGCGAACGCGGAACAGACCGGCGCGGGCACCTGGCGCTGCAAGGAATGTCATGGCTGGGATTACCAGGGTGCTTCGGGCATCTACAGCAAGGGCAGCCACTTTACCGGCATCAAGGGTGTTCTGGGCGTGCGCGGCTGGGCGCCGGAAGCGATCCTGCCGATCCTGCGCGACAAGAACCACCCCTACACCGCCGAGATGATCTCGGACGAAGAGATGAAGCGGGTGGCCGTGTTCCTGTCGAAGGGCCTCGTGGACATGCGGTCCTTCATCAACTACGAGACCCGGACGATGATCCCGGGCGTCGGCGATGTGGACCGGGGCCGGGCGATGTTCCAGACCATTTGCGCGGCCTGCCACGGCTTTGACGGCCGGGCGATGGACTGGGGCGAGGGCGACCAGCACAACTTTGTCGGCACCGAGGCAGCGGAACTGCCCGACGAGGTGTGGAACAAGGTGAACAACGCCCATCCCGGCGCCGCGATGATCAACCTGCGCGCCTTCTCGGTTGACGACCGGATCAGCCTGATGGCCTACATCGCCGGACTGCCCACCGGTCTTGACGAGTGACAGAAGTTTCTGCGGGCCGGAGGTTTGCGCCCCGGCCCGCGGATTGCAAGCCTAGTTGCGGGCCTTGTCGACCAGCTTGCCCTTGCCGATCCAGGGCATCATGGCGCGGAGCTTCTCGCCCACCTGCTCGATCTGGTGTTCGTCGTTCAGACGGCGGGTCGCCTTGAAGAAGGGCTGGCCCACGGCGTTTTCCTGCATGAAGTCGCGGACGAACTTGCCGGTCTGGATGTCGCGCAGGACCGCCTTCATCCGGGCCTTGGTCTCGTCATAGGGCAGGATGCGCGGGCCCGAGACATACTCGCCATACTCGGCGGTGTTCGAGATCGAGTAGTTCATGTTGGCGATGCCGCCTTCGTAGATCAGGTCCACGATCAGCTTCACCTCGTGCAGGCATTCGAAATAGGCCATCTCGGGCTCATAGCCGGCCTCGACCAGCGTCTCGAAACCCATGCGGATCAGCTCGACAAGGCCGCCGCAGAGCACGGCCTGCTCGCCGAAGAGGTCGGTTTCGCATTCCTGACGGAAGTTGGTCTCGATGATGCCCGAGCGGCCGCCGCCGATGGCCGAGCAGTAGGAGAGCGCAAGTTCCATGGCCTTGCCGGTCGCATCCTGGTGGACCGCGACGAGGCAGGGCACGCCGCCGCCCTTGACGTATTCGCCGCGCACGGTGTGGCCGGGGCCCTTGGGCGCCATCATGATGACATCGACGCCCTTCTTCGGCTCGATCAGGCCGAAGTGGACGTTCAGGCCATGGGCAAAGGCGATGGCGGCGCCCTCACGCAGGTTGTCGTGGACATACTGCTTGTAGGTCGCGGCCTGAAGCTCGTCGGGCATGGTGAACATGATGAGGTCGCACCACTTGGCGGCCTCGGCTAGCCCCATGACCTTCAGCCCCTCGGCCTCGGCCTTCTTCGCGCTGGGCGAGCCTTCGCGAAGCGCGACGACGACGTTCTTCGCCCCCGAATCGCGCAGGTTCAGCGCATGTGCATGGCCCTGAGAGCCATAGCCCAGAATGGCGACCTTCTTGTCCTTGATCAGGTTCACATCGCAGTCGCGGTCGTAGTAAACGCGCATCGGGCGTCCTCCTTGGTGTCGATGGCGCGACAATAGGGATTTCCGCCATGCGGCCCGTGCAATCTTTGACGATTTACGGCAAACGTGCCAATGATCATTCCCGCTTGTGCCATTTGACGGAAAATTCATGCAGATCGATGACGCCGACCGCCGTATCCTGCGCCACTGGCTTGCCGAGCCGGGGCTGGAGCGCGCGGTGCTGGCCGAGCGCGCAGGCGTCACGCCGGCGACGCTATGGCGCAGGCTCGACAGGCTGCGCGCGGGTGGCGTGATCAGGTCGGAGGGCGCGCGGATCGACTGGCGCAGCCTGGGCTATGCGGTCGAGGTCTCGCTGCGCTTCACGCTGGACAAGACCAACCCGCGCGCCTTCGACGAGTTCATCGCGGCGGCAAGGCTGGTGCCCGAGGTCATCGGGATCGAGACCTTCCTCGGCCGGGTGGACGTGCGGCTGAACGTGATCGCTCGCGACATGGGCCACTGGACCGGCATCTACCGCGACCGGATCCTGACCCTGCCGCATATCGCCGAGGTCGAGGCGCTGATGCTGGTGGCGACGATCAAGGACACGGGGGGGCTACCGCTGTGATCGACCTTGACGATACCGATCGGGCAATCCTGCGGGCACTGGCGGCGGACGGGACGCTGTCGGCGGGGGAGCTGGGCCGCCGACTCGGCCTGTCGCAGCCAGCCGCCTGGCGCCGGGTCCGGCGGCTGGAGGAGGCGGGGGTGCTGAAGGGTCTTGCAGTCGAGGTGGACCGCGAGAAGTTGGGCTTCGGTGTCACGGTGTTCCTCGGTGTGAAGCTTGCGACCAAGGGGCGGGTGAGCCTGGAGGATTTCGAGCGCGCGGTGCAGGCGATCCCGGAGGTGCAGGTCGTGCAGCATGTGCTGGGCCTCTTCGACTATCGCCTGCGGGTCGTGGCCCGCGACATCGCGGATTTCGAGCGCGTTCTGCGCCGCCGGATCATGACCTTGCCGGGGGTGGGCAACGTCGAGGCCAACGTGCTTTTGACCGAGGAACGTCGCCCCGGGCCCCTGGGCGTGGCGGAAACGGTTGCGATTCGGTGATCCCGCGGGGCTAGGGTCGGAGACGACGCAATGCGATGACGAGCCGCACCGGGAGAGGCCATGAAGATCGCGAAGCTGGAAACCTTCGACACACCCTACGTCTGCTTCGTGAAGGTCACGGCCGACACGGGGGAAGTCGGTTGGGGCCAGTGTTCGACTTATCAGGCAGACCTCACTGGCGAAATCTTCCACCGGCAGGTCGCGCCCCATGCGCTTGGCACGGAGGTCGAGGATCTGGAGGACACGCTGCGCCGGATCTTCGAGCGCGAGCACAAGTTTCCCGGAAGCTACCTCCGCCGGGCGCAGGCGGGGCTGGACACGGCGGTCTGGGATCTGCGCGGCAAGGCTGCGGGCAAGCCCGTGGTGGCGCTTCTGGGTGGCACGCCCGGCCGCGTGCGCGCCTATGCCAGTTCGATGAAGCGCGACATCACCCCCGAAGACGAGGCGGAGCGTTTCCTGCGCCTTCGCGAGGCGCACGGCTTCACCGCCTTCAAGTGGCGCGTCGGCGCGGAATGCGGGCGTGACCAGGACGAATGGCCCGGGCGCACAGAAGCGGCAATCCCCATTGTTTCCAAGGCGCTGGGTGACGATGTTGACAAACTGGTTGATGGCAATTCCTGCTATTCTCCGGCCCGCGCCATCGCGGTTGGCCGGATACTGGAGGACCACGGCATCAGCCATTTCGAGGAACCCTGTCCCTATTGGGAGGTGGACCAGACCGCCGAGGTGCGGGCGGCGCTTTCGCTGGACGTGGCGGGGGGAGAGCAGGACTGCGAACTGACTGCGTGGCAGTTGGCGATCGAGCACAAGGCGGTGGACATCCTGCAACCGGACATCCTGTATCTCGGCGGCATCTGCCGAACGCTGGAGGTCTGCCGGATGGGCGCGGCGGCAGGTCTGCCGATTACGCCGCATGCGGCGAACCTCGGCCTGGTGACGCTGTGCACCATGCACCTTCTGCGCGCGATCCCGAACCCCGGCAAGTACCTTGAGTTTTCCATCGAGGGGCTGGACTACTATCCGTGGCAGGACGGCCTGTTCCTGGGCGATCCCTACCGGATCGAGGACGGCCATGCCACGGTGACGGAGGCCCCCGGCTGGGGGGTGGAGATCAACCCCGACTGGCTGGCCCGCGCCCGCCACAAGGTTTCGGAAAGGACCTGAGATGCCCGGACTGCACGCGCACATCGACCCCGAGGGGCTGGAGGAGTTTTCGGTCGTCTTCACCGACCGCTCGCTCAATCACATGTCGGCGCGGTTCCAGCAGGTCATGCGCGATGTCTCGGGCATGCTGAAAGAGGTCTACGCGGGATCGGCCGTTGCGCTGGTCCCCGGGGGCGGCACCTATGCGATGGAGGCCGTCGCGCGGCAGTTCGGCAAGGGCCGGGTGCTGATCGTCCGCAACGGCTGGTTCAGCTATCGCTGGACGCAGATCTTCGAGGCGGGCGGGTTCGCCGCCGAGACGACGGTGGTCATGGCCCGGCAGACCGGGAATGATGCCCGGGCGCCCTACGCGCCGCCCCCCGTCGAGGAGGTGGTGGCGAAGATCCGCGAAGCCAGACCCGAGGCGGTATTCGCGCCGCACGTCGAGACGAGTGCGGGGATCATCCTGCCCGACGACTACATCGCGCAGATGGCCGCGGCCGCACATGAGGTCGGCGCGCTGATGGTGCTTGACTGCATCGCCTCGGGCTGCATCTGGGTGGATATGGCGGCGACCGGGGTCGATGTGCTGATCTCGGCGCCGCAGAAGGGGTGGTCGGCTTCTCCCAGCGCGGGGGTGGTGGTGCTGTCGCCGGCGGGGGAGGCGCGGCTGGCCGAGACCGCGTCGAACAGCTTTGCGCTGGACCTCAAGAAGTGGCGCGCGATCATGGAGGCCTACGAGAAGGGCGGCCATGCCTATCACGCGACCATGCCCACGGATGCGATCCTTGGCTTCCGCGACGCGATGGTGGAGACGAAGGCGATGGGGTTCGAAGCCGCCAAGGCCGCGCAATGGGCGCTTGGCCGGGCGGTGCGGGCCATGCTTGCCGACAAGGGGGTTCCATCCGTCGCGGCCGAGGGCTTCCAGGCGCCGGGGGTGGTGGTCAGCTATACCGCGGACCCGGATGTGCAGTCGGGCGCGAAATTCCGCGCCGAGGGCCTGCAGATCGCGGCCGGGGTGCCCTTGCAGGTGGGCGAGGGGCCGGAGTTCCGCACCTTCCGACTTGGCCTTTTCGGTCTGGACAAGCTGAAGGATGTCGACGCGACCGTCGCGCGACTGCGCCGGGCGGTGGACGCGGTGCTCTAGACCGGTCGGCCAGCCCCGAGGCCGGCCCGCATCAGGATCTGCCGCACGGGGCGGACAGAATACAGCGCATCCAGAGCCTTTGCACGCAGGTCCCGCAGCACCGGCGCCCCGACCATCGAGGCGCGGTTCAGGAGGTCTATGCCGGTCACGCGGGCGCGGACCTCAAGGTGGCGCTGGCGGTGGTAGGTCTCGGTGACGGCCGGCTGGCCGGGATCGTCCCGGTGCGCCTCGGCCAGCACCAGAAGCGCAGCGAGATCGGCGAGGCTCATGTTCAGACCTTGCGCCCCGATCGGCGGAACGACATGCGCGGCCTCGGCGATCAGCACGGCGCGGGGGCCGGACAGGCGCTCGGCGATCTGGCTGATGATCGGCCAGACCGTCCGGCGCGAGATCAGGGTCAGCGGCCCGAGCGCTCCCGAAGAGCGTGCGGTCATCTCGGCCTCGAATTCCGGCACGGGCAGGGCGGAAAGACGCGCGATCTCGGGGCCGGTGTCCATCCAGACGACGGCCGAGGCGGGGCGACCGTCGCGGTCCGGCAGAGGGACGAGGGTGAACGGGCCACCCGTGCGGTGAACTTCGGTCGAAATGTTCTGGTGCGGCAGGTCATGGGCCACGGCGAAGGCCAGCGCCTTCTGGCCGTAGCGGGTGGTTCTGGCCGCAATCCCAAGGGCTTCACGCACCGCAGAACTGCGACCGTCGGCCCCGATCACCAGCCGGGCCGAGACCTGCGTGCCATCGGTCAGCGTCACCAGCGCTTCGGACTCGCGGGGCAACATGCGGGCGAAGCCGGTGCCGGGGCGGAAGTCGACGTTCGGCAGTTCGGCGAGCCGCGCCACCATCTCGCGGCGCAGAAGCCAGTTCGGCAGGTTCCAGCCGAAGGGGGCCTCCGATATGTCGGCGGCGTTGAAATCGCGGGTGAGCCGCGCCTCGGGCTCGGGCCCGCCGGCGTCGATGATGCGCATCACCTGCAGCGGCGCAGCATGCGGTTCCAGGCGCGACCAGAGCCCCGCAGCCGTCAGGACCGGGATCGACGGTTGCAGGAAGGCCGTGGTGCGCAGGTCGGCGCCATCCGCCTCGCCGGCGGTGACCGGCGGAGTCGGATCGACACAGATCACGCGGAAGCCGGCCGAGCCGAAGGCGCAGGCCGCACTCAGGCCGGCCACACCGCCGCCGGAGATCAGGATGTCGGTGGTTTCGCGCATGATGGCCCCCTTCGGCCTGAAGCATAGGTCAGCGCGGACCGGGCGGCCAGAGGACAGCCTGTCTCAGGGCCGCGCCAGGATGACGAGGATGACGAACATCACCGGCACGAAGCCGACGGCCGTCACCACCAGTGCGGGCAGGCCCCAGGTCTTGATCGCGAGGACCAGGGCGGTCAGGGCGATCACCAGCAGGTAGAAGAAGCTGTCGGCCTCGCGCTCGATGTCGCGGATCACGCGACCGACGAGGGGCAGGCTGCGGGCGATCCGGCCGGGCAGGGAGGGGCGGCGGGCAAGGTCGGTGGTGGCAAGGGTCATCGGGAATCCTGTTCTGTTAGACGTGCCCCGTATTTAGGGTCGCAGCAGAGCGATGCGATGTGACCGGTTGTCACCCCGAGAGCCGCGCCAGGAAGTCGGCGAGGTCGTCGGTGTGGTGGTGGATGTGGTCTGCGGGCTCGGGTGCCGGCGCGACGTGGACGGTCTTCATTCCAAGGCCGTGCGGCACGGCGAGGTTGCGGCTGTCGTCCTCGAACATCGCGCCGCGCGCGGGATCCAGGCCGTCGCGGGCAAAGACGGTGGCGAAGGCCTGCGCATCGGGCTTGGGGTGGAAATCGGCATGTTCGACACCATAGATCGCGTCGAACAGGCCAGAGAGCCCGCGGGCGGCCAGGACCTTCTCGGCATAGGGCGCACAGGCGTTGGTGTAGATGATCCGGCGCCCGGGAAGGCTGGCCATGGCGCGCGCCAGCTGCGGGTCGGGCGAGAGGACCGAGAAGTCGATGTCGTGCACCTCGGTCAGGTAGGGGCCGGGGTCCACGTCGTGTTCGCGCATGAGCCCCGCGAGCGTGGTGCCGTAGGTCTGCCAGTAGTAGGCGCGCAGGGGGTCGGCCCGGGCCCGGTCGACCTTCAGCGCCCGCATCACCCAGTCCGTCATGCGGACCTCGATCTGGTCGAAAAGCCGCATCTCGGGCGGGTAGAGCGTGTTGTCGAGGTCGAAGACCCAGGTGGTGACGTGGGCGAAATCCTGTTTCGGCATGAGTGTCGATGTAGTGCGGTGAGGCGGCATAGGGAAGGGTTGATCGCCGGGGGGCCGGCGGCTTATCGTCCGGTCCGCGCAGGGGGGACAGGACTGGTGCACAAGGACGCCTATACGCTGATCATGGAAGCGATCGAGGCCGGGGTCTACAAGCCCGGCGATCGGCTGGTCGAAAGCGAGCTGGCCGAGCGGCTGGGGGTCAGTCGCACGCCGGTGCGCGAGGCGCTGCAACGGCTGGAGACGCAGGCAATGCTGACCCGCGACGGGCGGAGCCTGATCGTGGCCAGCCTCGACCACAACCAGCTGGCCGAGCTTTATGCCGTCCGCACCGAGCTGGAGGGGCTGGCCGCGCGGCTGGCGGCGCGCCATGCCACGCCCGAGGAGGTGCGGGTGCTGAAAAGCATGGTCGCCGAGGACCGCGGCCTTCTGGGCGGGGACCCCAAGGTGCTGTCCCGCGCCAACAAGCGGTTTCACAAGCAGATCCATCTGGCCAGCCACAACCGGTTCCTTGTGCAGCAGCTGGACCTCGTGCACCGGTCGATGGCGCTGATGGCGAACACCTCGTTTGCCGCCGAGGGCCGCGACGAGGTGGCGCTGGCCGAACATGCCCAGATCGTCGCCGCGATCGAGGCGGGCGATGGCGATGCGGCCTACCAGGCGCTGAAGACGCATATCAGCCAGGCCTTCGAGACCCGGCTGCGGGTGGACGCGGGCGAATTGCGCATGCGCTGAGGCAGAGGGCGGCTGGTCGGAGGACCGCGGTCCTGCCAGGGGCCGGGTCAGTCCTTGTCGCCCATCCCATGATCGAAGAGGCCATGCGTGGTCTTGTCCCAGTAGAACGGGCGGGTGGCCAGTTCCAGCAGGCCCTTGTAGGCGGCCAGCGAGGCCAGCGGGTAATAGACCTTCAGGGTCAGGACCCAGAGCAGGCTGAGGCCATGGGTTGTCCGGCAGAGCCCGAGCGCGCCCACGAAGATGTTGGCCGCCTCGGACAGGAAGAAGATCCCGGCGATGGCCCAGACCGCTGCCGTGGGCAGGACGGCCGACAGCGGGTGTGGAACACCGAAGGACAGGACCAGGAAGGACCACAGGAGCGGTGCCAGCAGGAATTGCGCGATGGAGCCGAGGAACAGCACCTGGAAACCGAGGAAACCCCGCGGCCCGAGCTGCCGCCAGAGCTGCCGGGGCGCGCGCATGTGGACGGCCCAGGTCATCATGTAGCCCTTGATCCAGCGCGAGCGCTGCTTGATCCAGGGCAGGGCGCGGCAGTTCGCCTCCTCGAAGGTGACGGTGTCGATCAGTTGGGTCCGGTAGCCGTGCCGCGCGAGGCGGATGCCGAGATCGGCGTCCTCGGTCACGTTGTGGGCATCCCAGGCGCCCAGCCGGTCCAGCACGTCGCGGCGGAAGAACAGCGTGGTGCCGCCCAGCGGCACGACGAGGCCAAGCCGCGCCAGGCCCGGCAGCACCAGGCGGAACCAGCCGGAGTATTCGATGGTAAAGCAGCGCGACAGCCAGTTGGTGCGGGGATTGTAATAGTCGAGCATGCCTTGCAGGCAGGCCACTTCGGGCCCCGAACGCTGGAAGCGGGCCACGACCTTGCGCAGCTGGTCGGGTTCGGGTGCGTCCTCGGCGTCGTAGACCCCGATGATGGCCCCGCGCGCATGGTCGAGCGCATGGTTCAGCGCGCGCGGCTTGGTCTTGACCTGGCCATCCGGCACCACGACCACGCGCATCCAGGTTGGCAGTTCGGCCCGTGCCAGGGCGTCGAGGGTGACGGCATCCTCGGCCTCGACCGCGAGGATGACGTCCAGGAGTTCGGCCGGGTAGTCGAGCCGGGCGAGGCGGCGGACGAGTCGCGGCGCAATGTCGCCTTCGCGGTAGAGCGCCACGATGATCGACACGACCGGCGGGATCGCATCGCTGACGGGCTCGGCTTCCGTGCCGGCAGGGCGTAGCGCGGCCAGGGTGGCGGCAATCTTCAGGGCAGTCAGGCCGGCCAGCGACACGACCGCGAAGGCCAGGGCGGCAAGGCCGGTGCCAAGGGGGGAGAAGATCAGTCCGGCGAGGATCACGCCCAGGCAGGCCAGCGCCAGCGGTGCCTGGTGCAGGCGTGGCCAGGAGCGGCAGCTTTCGGCGGCGGCAACCCGGGTCTCGGCTGCATGCGCCAACTGGTCGCCGCGCCGGGCATGGATCGCGTCGAGGATCGACCTGGCCGAGGCGATGCCGGCCGCGACCGGGCCGAGCCGCGCCTCAAGCGTCGGTCGCAGGCGGTCGAACTCCGCCGGCCGCGAGGTGGCGACAACGGTCACGTCGCCGACCCGCTGCCAGGGCACAAGCCCGTGGCGCAGGCAATCCTGCACGCCGACCGCGTCGATCAGGCGGGGATCGGGCAGCGCGCTGTCCAGATCGATCAGGCGGATGCCGTGGTTGCGGGCATCGACGCCGAGGAGGTCACGTTCGACCACCAGGCCACGCGCGCGCAGGACATCGGGCAGGCGCCCGGCCTCCCGCCCCTGATGCGACAGGACGGACAGCATCTCATCAGGGGCGACCACCCCCTCACGCAAGAGCGATGCACCCACCGCAAACCGGCGCGGTCCCCGGACCGGGGCGCGGGAAAGATCATCGATTGCGCGTCGGGCAAGCGCCATGCCGGATCCCCACCTTGTGGAGTCCAGTCTGCGTGCGTTGGGTTAACGGGCGGTTAATCCTGCCGGTCCCGCCTCAGGCGGCGCGGCGGGACTGCATTGCGGCGGCAAAGCGTTCGAACAGGTAGAAGCTGTCCTGCGGGCCGGGCGAGGCTTCGGGGTGGTACTGGACCGAATAGACCGGCTTGCCGTCAAGGGCGATGCCGCAGTTCGTGCCGTCGAACAGGCTGACATGCGTCTCGCTGACCCCGGGCGGCAGGGTGTCGGCGTCCACGGTGAAGCCGTGGTTCATCGAGGTGATCTCGACCTTGCCAGTGGTCAGGTCCTTCACCGGGTGGTTCGCGCCGTGGTGGCCGTGGTTCATCTTGCGCGTCCTCGCGCCAAGCGCCAGCGCCAGCATCTGGTGGCCGAGGCAGATCCCGAAGAGCGGCAGGTCGCGCTCCAGCACGCCCCGGATCATCGGCACGGCATAGAGGCCGGTCGCGGCCGGATCGCCGGGTCCGTTCGACAGGAACACGCCTTCGGGGTTCAACGCCAGCACCTCTTCGGCGGTGGCGGTGGCCGGCAGGACAGTGACTTCGCAGCCGACCGAGGCCAGACAGCGCAGGATGTTGCGCTTGGCGCCGTAATCGACGGCGACGACCCGCAGGCCCGGGCCTTCACGACGGGTATAGCCCTCGGGCCAGGCCCAGCGTTTTTCGTCCCAGCGATAGGATTGCGCGCAGGTCACGTCCTTCGCGAGGTCGAGCCCGACGAGGCCCTTCCAGGCCCGCGCCCTGGCCACCAGCTTCTCGATGTCGAATTTCCTCTCGGGGTCATGCGCAAGCGTCACATGCGGCGCCCCCTGCTGGCGGATCGCGCGGGTCAACCGCCGGGTGTCGATGCCGCCGATGCCGATGCGGCCGATCTTGATCAGCCAGTCGGTCAGTTCGCCCGTCGCGCGCCAGTTCGAGGGTTCTGTCGGGTCCCATTTCACCACCATGCCGGCGGCGGAGGGGGTGCCGGTCTCGTCATCCTCGGGCGTGATCCCGGTGTTGCCGATATGGGGGAAGGTGAAGGTGACGACCTGACCGGCATAGGAGGGGTCGGTCATGATCTCCTGATAGCCGGTCATCGCGGTGTTGAACACGAGTTCCGCGGCTGTCTCGCCGGTGGCGCCGAAGCCCTTGCCGTAAAAGATGGTTCCATCGGCCAGAGCGAGGCAGGCGGTAGCATCGCGCGGCGCGGGCATGGTCGACTCTCCTTTTGGCAAATTGCGCGGAAACTAAGGGGTGGAGGGGGCAGGGTCAAGGGCGGACGTGAAAAGGATTATATAGCAATATCAACTACTTGGTAAATTCTGCCGAGGTTGCGGTCGGGGCCGCTTCGGGGTATTGTGGGCAACTTGGGGAAACTATCGGAAAGACCTGCCATGCTGTTGCGCGACCGTCTGCAGACGGCCCTCAAGGAGGCCATGAAGGCCAAGGAGGCCGACCGGCTGTCCACGCTGCGCCTGATCAACGCCGCCATCAAGGACCGCGAGATCGCCCTGCGGGGCGAAGGAGATGCAGGCGAGGTCGGCGAGGCCGAGATCCTGCAGATCATGGGCAAGATGGTGAAGCAGCGCCAGGAATCGGCGCGGGCCTACGAGGAAGGCGGGCGGCTGGAGCTGGCCGAGAAGGAACTGGCCGAAATCGGCGTGATCCAGGAATTCCTGCCGCGCCAGATGGATCAGGCGGAAATCGCTGCGGCCATCGAGGCGGCGGTGGGCGAGACCGGGGCCGCGAGCATCCGCGACGTGGGCAAGGTGATGGCTGCGCTGAAGGCGCGTTACACCGGGCAGATGGACTTCGGCGCGGTGGGTGCGCTGGTCAAGGCGCGGCTGGGGTAGAAGACGCTCATCGGGCTTGCTCCGACTCGGCACCTCTGGCTGACTTGCGAGGATGGCGTCTGGCCACGTCCTTTTCATTCCGGATCGCATTTGCAGGAGCAATTCCATGACCATTGCGCTGTTCGTTGTCGCGCTCGGGCTGAGCGTTCTGGCCTGTGTCGTCTTTGCAAGGATCGTCTGGACCACCCCCCGTCTCGCGGATCCCGGACAGGGTCCCCGGATCGAGGGCGCAGAACTGCCCGATCCAGGTGCCGCCGCCGAGGCCTTTGCCAAGGCTGGTCCCGCGGCCACGGCGGCCGCCCTGTCGATCTTCTTCATGTTCGTGGCCCTTCTGGTCAGCGGCGTCGTCGAGCTTTCGGTCGCCACGAAGCCCGAGGCTGCTGCCGACGCCTCCGGTTAGGCCGTCAGCCCCGCCTGTCCGGCACGGAGCGCAGGCGGTGCAGGCGGGCCTCCAGCTCGTCCTTCAGCGCGACCCGTTCGTCCTCGGACAGGAAGGGGCCGAGTTCGACCTCGCGGCCCTCGCCCTTGAGCGTCAGGTAGTTCGGCACCGGGCCGCCGGTCTTGTGCAGGGTGATGCGCAGCCAGTAGGGGTTCGCCTCCCAGTCCTGACGCTTGCCTTTCGGGCCATGGCGCACCAGCGCGATGCGGTCCGGCGACAGGACCAGATCCTCGACGATGTCACGGTCGCGGCCGTTCTTGCGCAGGGCGAACCAGATCGCCCAGATCGCGCCCAGCAGAAAGGGCAACAACGCCCAGAGCACCGGGCTGCCGAGAACGCCGATCAGCGGCACGGCGATCAGGACGGCCGTGGCGCCGATGAACCACACGAAGCCGCGTTGGGTCAGCGAGCGGTGCGGCCAGAGGTGCAGGCGTTGCTTGTTGCCATCATCGGAGGGAAGCCATTCGTAGGGCATGGGAGGATCGGGAAGGCGTCAGGGGGTCAGGCGCTGGAGGAATTCGGTGAATGCGGCGCGGTAGGCAGCCGGATCCTGGGCATATGAGCCGAGGTGGTCCGCGTCCGTCCAGAGGCTGACGGTCGGCGCCGTCCGGGCGGCGACAAGCGCCTGGCTGGGCCCGATGGGCACGATACGGTCGCCCGTGCCATGGGCGATGAAGATCGGGCCGTCGAAACCCCGGACCTCCGCCGCGACCTCGGCTTTGTCTAGGGGCAGCGAGGACTGGAAGGGCAGGATCTGCCGGGCGATCCAGGCGATCGCGCCGGTCAGCGGCTTGTCCCCCTGCACAGCAAGATGGTCGATCACCGCCGCGAAACTGAGCGCCGGGCTGTCCAGTGCCACGGCGCGTACACCTCCGGCCAGCGGGCTTTGCGCCAGGAACTGCCCCAGGATCGCGCCGCCCATGGAATCGGCCACGACCAGCAGGCCGGGCGAGGTCTCCTCGGGTGCCATGTGCGCGACCGCAGCTTGCAGGTCGGGCCATTCGCTGAGACCAAAGCCGTAGCTGCCATCGGGCGAGGCCGGCGCGGCGGTGTCGTTGCGGTAGGTCATCAGAAGCACTGACCAGCCTGCCTCGTGCAGCAGCGAAAGCACGCGATATCCGTCCTCGCGCGCGCCCGCGATGCCGTGGACATAGATCGCTCGGCCGGTCTCGGGACCGTCGGCGGGGACGAGCCAGGCCTCGGCAGTGCCGAGGGGCGTCTCGAGGGGCACGGTCTGGAACGGCAGGGACAGCGCCTGCATCGGGTCGCCGCGGTATCCAAGGGCCAGCGGGTCGGCGGGAGGCTCGGCCGTGGCCAGGACGGCCGCGATGGGGCCGACCTTCAGCAGGCCGGCGGCGGCATGGGCAAGGAAATAGCCGGCGATGCCCACATAGCCGACCAGCGCCACAAGAGCGAGCACCACCACAAAGACGACGACACGCATCGGAACGCCCTTTCAGGAATGGAAAGGGCCCCGGGTGCGGTCGCAGCCCGGGGCCCTTCGGTCAGATCAGGCGCCTAGTGCGCGTGGCTCCTGTCCCAGTCGGACTGCTTGGGCAGCTGCTCGAACGTATGCTCGGGCGGCGGCGAGGGCAGGGTCCATTCCAGGGTGTCGGCGTATTCGTTCCAGTAGTTGTTCTGGGTCACGCGCTGGCCGAAGCGCAGCGTGTAGAACACGATCCCGATGAAGAACACGAAGGATGCGAAGGACAGGAAGGCACCGACCGAGGAGAACCAGTTCCAGTAGGCGAAGGCTTCCGGGTAGTCGATGTAGCGGCGCGGCATCCCCTGGCGGCCCAGGAAGTGCTGCGGGAAGAAGGTCAGGTTCGAGCCGATGAACATCATCCAGAAGTGCAGCTTGCCTGCCCATTCCGGATATTGCCGGCCCGACATCTTGCCGATCCAGAAATAGACCCCGGCGAAGATCCCGAACACCGCGCCCAGGGACATCACATAGTGGAAGTGCGCCACAACGTAGTAGGTGTCGTGGTAAGCGCGGTCCACGGGGGCCTGCGACAGCACGATCCCGGTGACACCACCGACGGTGAAGAGGAAGAGGAAGCCGAAGGCCCAGAGCATCGGGGTCTTGAACTCCACGGACCCGCCCCAGATCGTCGCGATCCACGAGAAGATCTTCACCCCCGTCGGCACCGCGATGACCATGGTCGCCAGCATGAAGTAGGATTGCTGGGTCAGGCTCATCCCTGCGGTGTACATGTGGTGCGCCCAGACGACGAAACCGAGCACGCCGATCGCCACCATCGCATAGACCATCGGCAGGTAGCCGAAGATCGGCTTCCTGGCGAAGGTCGCGATGACCTGAGAGATGATGCCGAAGGCCGGAATGATGATGATGTAGACTTCCGGGTGGCCGAAGAACCACAGGATGTGCTGGTAGAGCACCGGGTCACCGCCGCCCGAGGGCGTGAAGAAGGTGGTGCCGAAGTTGCGGTCCGTGAGCAGCATGGTGATGGCCCCGGCCAACACGGGCAGGGACAAGAGGATCAGCCAAGAGGTGACGAAGATCGCCCAGCCGAAGAGCGGCACCTTGTGCAACGTCATGCCCGGGGCGCGCATGTTCAGGAAGGTGGTGATCATGTTGATCGCACCCAGGATCGACGAGGCGCCCGACAGGTGGACGGCAAAAATCGCCAGGTCCATCGCATAGCCGCCCTCGGCCGTGGTGGTCAGCGGCGGATAGAGCACCCAGCCCACGCCCGAACCCGTCCCGAGGTCGCCGCCGCCGCCGGGCGACAGCATCGAGGCCACGCCCAGCGAGGTGCCGGCGACGTAAAGCCAGAACGAAAGGTTGTTCATCCGCGGGAAGGCCATGTCCGGCGCACCGATCTGCAGCGGCATGAAGTAGTTGCCGAAACCGCCGAACAGCGCGGGAATGACGACGAAGAACATCATCAGGACGCCGTGATAGGTGATCATCACGTTCCACAGATGCCCGTTCGGGGTGCAGGTGGCCGCGGAATCGGCGACGAAGCGCGCGCCTTCCTGGCACATGTACTGCACGCCGGGCTCCATCAGCTCCATCCGCATGTAGACGGTGAAGATGACCGAGATCAGGCCGACAACGCCACTCACGAACAGGTAGAGTATCCCGATGTCCTTGTGGTTGGTCGACATGAACCAGCGGGTGAAGAACCCGGGTCTAGAGTGTTCGTGCGCATGCATGGCTGCGTCTGCCATTGCCGTCCTCCGCTTGCGTCGTTCCGTTTTCCCGTTTGCCACCCGCACGCGGGTTGCCCGGTTCCCTTGTACCCAACTGTTTAGCCGTGCGCGGCACGGGTCGCAATGTACGACTTTGCCGCAGGCGACAGAAATCGCGGGCAGAATTCATCGGGCGCGGCTCCGGTCCGGAGCCGCGCCCGAAAGTGCCGCAAGAAGGGCAGCCGGATTACTGCGCGACCGAGGCGAGATAGGCCGCCACGTCCTCGCCGCCCGAGGCCAGCTTGAACGACATCTTGGACTTCGCCGCCGCATCGCCGAGCGCGGTCTTGAGGTATTCGGCGGGGTTCGCGGTGTAGGCTGCCAGGCTCGCCTCGTCCCAGACCGCGCCGGTCGCGCCAAGGGCGGCAATCGACTCGCCATACTTGAAGTCGGGATCCGAGGCGATGCCCCGCCCGATCACGCCGTAGAGATTCGGGCCAGTCTTGCCGCCCTTCTGGATCTCGGTCCCGTCCGGCGCGATGATCGAATGGCAGGCCTTGCACTTCTTGAATGCGGCCTCGCCCGCCGCAGGGTCGCCGGCGAAGGCGGGGGCCGCAAGCGAAGTGACGGTCAGGCCAAGCAGGATGAACTTCTTCATGGTGTCCTCGGTGTCCTCATCTGTCCCGGAGCGCCGCAGACCGGCGCACCCACCGGCAAAACATGATGTTTGCTGCGACTGATATGCAATAGCAGAGTCGTGCTATGCGACATTCTGTGCAGCGCAGCCGCCCTGGAAACGCCGCGGAAAGGTGGCGATCAGTGCCGCATCGAGGTCGGCCATCGTCACCGGCAGGCCAAGGTCGACAAGGCTGGTCACGCCATGGTTGCGGATGCCGCAGGGCACGATTCCGTCGAAATGCGACAGGTCGGGTTCCACGTTGATCGAGATTCCGTGAAAGCTGACCCAGCGGCGCAGCTTTATGCCGATAGCGGCGATCTTGTCCTCTTGGGGCGACCCGTCCGGATTCGGCGCCCTGTCGGGCCGCGTGACCCAGACACCGACCCGGCCAGGGCGGATTTCTCCGGTCACGTTGAACTCGGCCAGCGTGTCGATGACCCAGCGTTCCAGCTCGCGCACGAAGCAGCGCACGTCCTGCCCGCGGGCCTTCACGTCAAGCATGCAGTAGATCACGCGCTGGCCCGGACCGTGATAGGTGTATTGCCCGCCGCGGCCCACGGGAAAGACCGGGAACCGGTCCGGTTCGATAAGGTCGGCCGGCCTGGCCGAGGTGCCCGCGGTGTAAAGTGGCGGATGCTCGAGGAGCCAGATCGCCTCGCCGGCGGTCCCGGCGTTCATCGCGGCGACATGGGCCTCCATCGCCGCGAGGGTCTCGGGGTAGGGGGCCAGGCCGGGGATATGGGTCCAGTCGACCATGTGACGCCTCAGATCGCTCGATTGTGGAAGAAATCGAGACTTCTCATATGCCGAACCCGTGGTAGGCTGACAGCGGAAATTTCATTTGTTGAGGTGATGTGATGAAGACCAAGGCCATTGCAACGGCGGCGCTGATGGCGTCCGTCGCCCTTTCCCCGGTTTCCCCGATCTCGACCCCCGCGCGTGCCGACGGCAAGGATTTCATTGCCGGCGCCATCATCGGCGGCCTGATCGGCGGGGCGGTCGCAAACGAGAACAACAAGAAGAAGCGGGTGGCGACCACCTCGCGGACCAAGACGAAGTCCACGAAATCCTCGATCAGTTCCGCGCAGCGCGAATCGAACCGCGAGGTGCAGACCGCGCTGAACTATTTCGGCTACAACGTCGGCACGCCGGATGGTTCGATCGGGCCCAAGTCGCGCGCGGCAATCAGCAGCTACCAGGCTTTCCTTGGCTATGCGCCCACCGGTCAGCTGACCGAGCATGAACGCACCATCCTCGTCACCTCGTATCACCGCGCGGTCGCGGGCGGGCCGGTGGTCGCCTCGACCGTGTCAGGCAGCCCCTACGGCCTGAAGGCGATGCTGATCGCGCAGCGTGACGAGATGGCCGGCATCGCGCCGGTGGGCGGCATGGCCGCGAACGGGGTGCCCGCGCCTGGGTCGGTGGCCGCGGCTGCGGCGGCGGCGCTGCCGACACTCGCCCCGGTCGAGCCGGTGGCCCAGGCGCCGGTGGTGGAGCCGGAGGTCGAGGAGGTCGCCGCCGCCGAACCGGGGCTGCCCTCGTTCATGGGCGAGGCGGGCGCAAAGGGCTCGCTGGCGTCGGAGTGCAACCGGATCGGCCTGACGACCACGGCCAACGGCGGCATGGTCACTGCCGAGACGATGCAGGACGCAGGCTTTGCGCTTGGCGAGCAGTTCTGCCTGGCGCGCAGCTTCGCCATCTCGAAAAGCGACGAGATGACGGCGCAGATCGCCGGTTACACGCCCGACCAGATCGCCGGGCAATGCGCCGCCTTCGGCCCGGCGCTGAAGGACCATGTCGCGGCGTTGTCGCTGAAACCGGCGGCCGCCGTCCTGGAGGAGGTGGAGGGCTTCATCCTGAAATCGGGCATGTCGCCGGCGCAGCTGTCCGGGACCGCCAAGGTCTGCCTCGGGGTCGGCTATGCCCGGGATGACCTGAGCGTGGCGATCGGTTCGGCCCTGCTCCTGGCGGCAATGGGCGAACGCGGGTATGCCGAGTTCCTGGGCCACCACCTGAGCCAGGGCTTCGGCGCGACCGAGCGGCCGGATCTGGCGATGGACTGGTACCAGATGTCGCTGGATGCGATGGAGCAGGGTCAGATGGTCGTGGCTCCCGGCATGGCCGGGCGCGACGCGGTGATCCGCAAGGCCTCGTACACGATCAACGGCCGGGTCCACGAGCTGGAGCCCGAGCCGGTGATCCAGGAGGCCGCCCTGCCTGTCTTCGACCTGGCACCCGAGGCGGCAGCGCGCGTGGACGCCGCGGCCCCGACGGATGTCGCGGCTGTCGCGCCGGTCGCCGCGCCGGCGACGCCGGACGCCTCGATCATGAACACCGGCGCGCAGGCGGCGATCATGGCGGCTCGGCTGCCGTTTATGCTGTTTTCCGGCAACTGATCCGCGGCCGGCGCGCGGGATGAAAATGCCCCTTTTCATCCCGCGCGCCAGTCGCTAGATAGCGGGCGTCCGGATCGGGCCCACATGCGGATGTGGCGGAATTGGTAGACGCGCAGCGTTGAGGTCGCTGTTCCTTAACCGGAGTGAAAGTTCGAGTCTTTTCATCCGCACCAGGGTCCGCCGGACGAAGCCAAGGGCGTGGGCAAAACCCGCGCCCTTTGCCTTTCGCGCCCGGTTGATCTGCGGGCAGGCCGCCTTTTGTTGCATCATCCTCGGGCATATTGGCTGTCGGGTCGCCAGAATATGTGCGTTCTTCCTTTTGCGGCGCAAACTGGCTCGATCAGGTCGCCAAAGTACCGACCTGCGTCGAAAATGTGCGTTGCATTGGGGGGCACGTTTCGGTTTAGTCGAGGCCAGTCAGAGGGCGGCAAGCCCCGGAGCATCAGGGAGACACGGGTGACGCAAGAGCCCCGCACCGACGCATTCGTCGCTTTTGAACACGTTCAGAAAAGCTATGATGGCGTGACTCTGGTCGTGAAGGACCTGAATCTGAACATCGGCAAGGGCGAGTTCCTGACGATGCTGGGGCCGTCGGGTTCGGGCAAGACGACCTGCCTGATGATGCTGGCCGGGTTCGAGACCGCGACGCATGGCGAGATCCGGCTTGACGGGCGTCCGATCAACCAGGTTCCGCCGCACAAGCGCGGGATCGGGATGGTGTTCCAGAACTATGCGCTGTTCCCTCACATGACCGTCGGCGAGAACCTGGCCTTTCCGCTGGAAGTGCGCGGCATGGGCAAGGATGAGCGCGAGGTGAAGATCCGGCGCGCGCTCGACATGGTGCAGATGGGGGCCTTCGCCAACCGCAGGCCCGCTCAGCTGTCGGGCGGCCAGCAGCAGAGGATTGCCCTGGCGCGCGCGCTGGTCTTCGATCCCAAGCTGGTGCTGATGGACGAACCCCTTGGCGCGCTGGACAAGCAGCTGCGCGAACACATGCAGTTCGAGATCAAGCACCTGCACGAAAACCTCGGGATCACGGTGGTCTACGTCACCCATGACCAGGGCGAGGCGCTGACCATGTCGGACCGCGTCGCCGTGTTCAACGATGGCCGCATCCAGCAGCTTGCACCGCCTTCCGACCTTTACGAGCGGCCCGAGAACAGCTTCGTGGCCCAGTTCATCGGCGAGAACAACAAGCTTCTCGGCACCGTCGAGGATCTGTCCGGCGACAAGGCGCTGGTCCGTCTTGCAACCGGAGAGGTGATCGACGCGACGGCCGTGAACGTCAAGCAGAAGGGCGACAAGACGCTGGTGTCGATCCGGCCCGAGCGGGTGGAGTTCAAGCCCGAGATGATGCCGCCCGGTGCCCACATGATCGACGCCGAGGTGGTGGAGATCATCTACATGGGCGACATCCTGCGCGTCGTCCTGCGGGTCGCAGGCAGCGACGGCTTCGTGATGAAGATGCGCAACACGCTGGGGCAGACGAAACTGACCCCCGGCCAGAAGATCAAGGTGGGCTGGCATCCGCAGGACGCCCGCGCGCTGGACCCTTGATGAAGGGCCGGTGATCCCGGCCCGTGACCAGTGAACCAGAACAGGGAGCAAGACATGAAGAAGACCCTCATCCTTTCCACCGCGCTGGCAGGTTTCGGCTTTGCCGCGCATGCCGATATCACCGTGATGTCCTGGGGCGGCGCCTACGGCGAAGCCCAGACCGAAGCCTTCGTCAAGCCCTTCGCCGCCGCCACCGGCAAGCCTACGGTCATGGTCGACAGCGACAACCCGGCGCCCGCGATCAAGGCGATGGTCGAGGCCGGCAACGTGACCGTCGATGTCGCCTCGCTGGAATATGCCGACGCGATCCGTCTGTGCGACGAAGGCATCCTCGAGCCGATCGACGCAGCCGCCTTGCCGGCGGGTGCCGACGGCACCCCGGCGATGGACGACTTCCTGCCCGGCGCCGTGACGGAATGTGGCGTCTCGACCGACATCTGGTCGAACATCTTTGCCTACGACACCACGAAGTTCCCGGAAGGCCCGAAGACCGTGGCCGACTTCTTCGACCTGGAGAAATTCCCCGGCAAGCGCGGCCTGCGCAAGGGCGCCAAGGCGGTGCTGGAGTTCGCGCTGCTGGGCGACGGGGTTCCAGCCTCGGAAGTCTACAACGTCCTGCGCACCCCCGAGGGCGTGGATCGCGCCTTTGCCAAGCTTGACACGATCAAGAGCCAGGTCGTCTGGTGGGAAGCCGGTTCCCAGGCGCCGCAGCTGCTGGCCGATGGCGAGGTCGCGATGACCACCGCCTACAACGGCCGGATCTTCGCCGCGGCGATGAACGAGGGCAAGCCCTTCCAGATCGTCTGGGACGGGCAGATCTATGAAAACGAGATGTTTGTCGTGCCGAAGGGCGCCCCGAACATGGCCGATGCGATGGAGTTCGTCGCGTTTGCCACCTCGACCGAAGGCCTGAGGAACTCGGCCAGCCAGATCTCCTACGGCCCGGCGCGCAAGTCCTCGATGGCCGAGCCGATCATCTTCAAGGACGGCAAGACCGAGATGGCCCCGCATCTGCCGACTGCCCCCGCGAACATGGGCAACGCGCTGGAAACCTCGTCCGAGTTCTGGGTCGACCATGACGCGGAACTGAACGAGCGCTTCCAGGCCTGGCTGAGCCAGTAATTCAAGGTCCCGGGCGCGGCCTGATCCCGCCGCGCCCGGGTGTTCGCAAGAAGAGGCAGGCATGGCCGAGCAGACCGCGCACCCCCTGACCACCGCCGACGGGCGCCCGCTGCGCGAGGCCCTTGCGGCCGCACAGGCGCGGTCAAGGCGACGGGCGCTGCTGCTGGTGCTGCCTCTCCTGGCCTTTGTCCTGCTGACATTCCTGATCCCGATCGGCTACATGCTGAAACGGTCTTTCGAACATGACGGCTTCGCCGCCTCGGCCCCGGCGCTGGTCGAATGGTTCGCCGCAAACCCCGGCTTCGATCCGGCCGACCCGCCGGAAGCGGCCTATGCCGCGCTGGTGCAGGATCTGGCCCGGATGCAGGTGGAAAAGACCACCGGCACCGCCGGGACGCGGATCAACTATTCGGTCCCCGGCACGATCAGCCTGTTCAAGAAGGGCGCGCGCGAGGCTGCGACCCTGACCCCGCCCTACAAGGAGTCGCTGGTTGCGCTCGATTCCGCCTGGGCCAGGCCGGCTCTCTGGCGCGGCATGGAATCGGCAAGCCACGTCCACACGGCCGAGTTCTACCGTGTCGCCTCGGATATGAAGCTGACCGACGAAGGCTGGCAGCGCGCGCCCGAGCGCGACCGGATCTACCTCTACCTGTTCTTCAAGACCTTCCTGATCTCGGCGATAATAACCGTCCTGTGCCTCCTGCTGGCCTTTCCGGTCGCGCATCTGCTGGCGACCCTGCCCTTGGCGAAGTCCTCGCTGCTGATGATCCTTGTCCTGTTGCCGTTCTGGACCTCGCTTCTGGTGCGGACAACATCCTGGATCGTGCTGTTGCAGGAACAGGGGGTGGTGAACAGCCTTCTGGTCAGCATGGGGCTGATCGACAATGCCGGGCGCTTGCAGATGATGTACAACATGACCGGCACCATTGTCGCGATGACGCATGTGCTCTTGCCGTTCATGATCCTGCCCCTGTATTCGGTGATGCGGGTGATCCCGCCGAGCTATGCCCGTGCGGCGCGGTCGCTGGGGGCGACCAGCTGGACCACATTCCGCCGGATCTACCTGCCGCAGACGCTGCCGGGGATCGCCGCCGGGTCGCTCCTGGTCTTCATCCTGGCGGTCGGCTACTACATCACCCCGGCGCTGGTCGGCGGCGCGGACGGTCAGCTGATCTCGAACCTGATCAGCTTCCACATGACAAAGTCGAACTGGTCGCTGGCCGCGGCCATCGCGGCGATGCTCCTGGCGGCGATCCTGTTGCTCTACTGGCTCTACGACCGGCTCATCGGCATCGACCGCCTGAAGTTCGGCTGAGGACACCGCAATGGCCCTTCCCACTTACGCCACGCCGCTGGAACGGATCTGGTACTATGCCTTCCGCGTGATCTGCGCGCTGATCTTCCTGTTCCTGATCGCGCCGATCCTGGTGGTGATTCCGCTGTCGTTCAACGTCGAGCCCTACTTCACCTTTACCGAGAAGATGCTGACGCTTGACCCCGAAGGCTACAGCCTTCGCTGGTACGACGCGCTCTTGACCTTCGGCCATCCCAATGCCGAGGCGCCGCGCGACGCGCAGTGGTGGTCCACCGTCTGGGAGCGCGCGACCTGGGTGCAGGCGGCGAAGAACTCGTTCTGGGTCGGGCTTTGGGCCACGATCCTCGCCACCACGCTGGGCACCATCGCGGCGCTTGGGCTGTCGCGGCCCGAGATGCCCTATCGCCGCCTGATCATGGCGCTGCTGATTTCCCCGATGATCGTGCCGATCATCATAATCGCGGTGGGGATGAGCTTCTTCTTCGCCAAGGCCTGCGTCGCACCAGACAGCGCCATGGGGCTGCTGTTCGGATGGGCCCTGTCGGAAAAGGGCTGTCTTGCGAATTCGCACCTTGGGGTCATCATGGCCCACGCGGTGCTGGGGATTCCGTTCGTCATCATCACGGTGACGGCGACACTGTCGGGTTTCGACCAGTCGCTGATCCGGGCGGCGCAGTCGCTGGGGGCGAACCCGCGCACGACATTCTTCAAGGTGATCATGCCGCTGATCCTGCCCGGGGTGATCTCTGGGGCGCTCTTCGCCTTCGTCACCTCGTTCGACGAGGTGGTGGCGGTGCTGTTCATCGCCGGCCCCGACCAGCAGACCATCCCGCGGCAGATGTTCAACGGTATCCGCGAGGCGATTTCGCCGGCGATCCTGGCGGTGGCAACGATCCTGGTGGTGATCTCGGTCCTGCTCCTGGCCTCGGTCGAGCTTCTGCGGCGGCGGTCGGACCGGCTGCGGGGCGTGACCGGACGCTGAGCGGTCATGGCAAGAGGTGCAGCCATACCCAGCTGGTCAGGATCGAGAGTGCTGTCGCCACCAGGACGGCCGAGGCGTTGACCCGTTTGCCCACGCCATACATGTGGGCGAACATGTAGGCGTTCACGCCAGGGGCCATGGCGGCGGTCACCACCGCCGAGCGCAGCGCGTCAGTCCCGAGGTGGAAGACCTGCGTGCCAAGCGCCCAGGTCACCGCCGGGTGCAGGACCAGCGAGGCGAGCGTCACCAGGAGTACCGGGCCGATGTCGCCCTCGATCCGGTAGCGGACGAGGACTCCGCCGAGGCCGAAGAGCGCCACCGGTATGGCTGACCGCGCGATCATGTCGATGCCGGACCAGAAGACCTCGGGCAGGGGGTTGCCGACCAGGTTGACCGCAAAGCCCAGAAGGATGCCGATCACCAGCGACTGCGACAGGATCGCGCGTCCGACCTGACGCAGAAGAGCCGTCCCTGACAGCCCGTGCCCGCGCGTCCGCGCCCACTCCATCAGCGCGATGCCGAAACCGTAGAGCATCGGCGCATGCAGCGAGATGATGGCGTAGTTGCCCTGCAGGGCTTCGGTGCCATAGGCGCGCTCGGTGATGGCAAGGCCGAGGAGCAACGAGTTGGAGAAGAGGCCGGCAAAGCCGATGGCCACGGAATCGGGCATGGCGCGGCCGAAGATCAGCATCGCGCCGAAGAAGCAGGCGAAAAAGCCCGCGAAGGCTCCGGCATAGAAGCTGACCATCAGGCCCGGGTCGTAGGCGGCCGAGAGGTCGAGATGCGCGATCGATCGGAAGAGGAGGCAGGGCACGGCAAAGTTCTGCGCAAAGCGCATCAGGCCGTCGATGGCCGTTTCGGCCAGCCAGCCCGCACGGACGGCCGCATAGCCGAAGCCGATTACCAGGAAGACAGGGAGGATGACGTCGAGGAGTGCGCTCATGACCGCTGCGGGACCGGGGGTTTCACACCCCCGGACCCCCGTGGGATATTTGCGGAAGGGAAAGCCCGAAGGATCAGGGCTGGTTGTCGTAGGTAATTGTCATGCCATCGAAGGCGGGAGCGATGTGGGGCGGGAGTTCTGCCTTCAGGGTGTCGTAGTCAAGGTCGATGTGCATGTTGGTGATGACTGCGCGGGCGGGCCGGGCGCGCGCGATCCAGCCAAGCGTCATGTCGAGATGGGCATGGGTGGGGTGCGGCTTGCGGCGCAGCGCATCGACGATCCAGCAGTCGAGGCCGTGGAGGACGGGCCAGCTTTCCTCGGGGATGGCGACGGCGTCCGGCAGGTAGGCGAGGGGGCCGATGCGGAAGCCGAGCGCGTCCATGCTGCCGTGATCGGCGCGGAACGGGGTCAGGGTGACCGGGCCGCCCGCGCCCGGCACGCTGACGGGGCCGCCGATGGTGTGCAGGTCGAGGATCGGCGGGTAGGGCGAGCCCTCGGGCTGGACGAAGGCATAGCCGAAGCGCGAGAGCAGCGCCTCCTGCGTCGGGCCGTCGGCCCAGACCGGCAGGCGCTGTCGCTGGTTGAACACGACCTGGCGCAGGTCGTCGATGCCGTGCATGTGGTCGGCGTGGGAATGGGTGTAGACCACCCCGTCCAGTGCGCCGACGCCCGCGTCGAGGAGTTGCTCACGCATGTCGGGCGAGGTGTCGATCAGCACGCGGGTCGCGCCCTCGGCCGTTTCTCGGGTGACGAGGAGCGAGCAGCGGCGGCGGCGGTTCTTCGGGTTCGCGGGGTCGCAGTCGCCCCAGATGCCGCCGAGGCGGGGCACGCCGCCCGAGGAGCCGCAGCCGAGGATGGTGAAGGTGATCTTCGCCATCATGCCGCCTTTGCGGTGCGGGTCGCACGGGGAAAGAGCCGGTCGAAGTTCGCGGTGGTGATCGCTGCGAATTCGGTGAGGCTCAGGCCGAAAACCGGCGCCAGGGCGCGGGCGGTATGGGCGACATAGGCCGGTTCGTTACGCTTGCCGCGGAAGGGGGGCGGGGCGAGATAGGGGCTGTCGGTTTCGAGGATCAGCCGGTCGAGCGGCGCGCGGGCGAAGATGTCGCGCAAGTCCTGGCTTTTCGGGAAGGCGGCGATGCCCGAGATCGAGAGGGTGAAGCCCATCTCCAGTGCTGCCTCGGCGAGGCGCGGTCCCGAGGAGAAACAGTGCATCACGCAGGCATAGGGTTTCCGCGCCATGCATTCGGCGAGGATCCTTTCCATGTCCTCGTCCGCGGCGCGGGCGTGGATGATGAGGGGCAGGCCGGTTTCCTGCGCGGCCTCGATGTGGATCCTGAGGCTCGTCTGTTGGATTTCCCTCGTCTCGGCCGTGTAATGGTAGTCGAGCCCGGTCTCGCCGATCCCGACGAAGCGGGGATGGTGGGCGAGCGTGATCAGCGCCTCGACCGTTGCCATCGGTTCCTCGTGCGCGCTCATCGGGTGGGTGCCGGCGGCGTAGAAGACGCCGGGATGCCCTTCGGCAAGGGCGCGGACGGTGGGTTCGTTCCTGAGCCGGGTGCAGATCGTCACCACCCGGTTGACCCCGGCGGCGCGGGCGCGGGAGAGGACGGCCTCGGTCTCGGCCGCAAGGTCGGGGAAATCCAGGTGGCAGTGGCTGTCCACCAGATCGGGCAGGTCGGGGTCGGTTGGGGGCATCCGGCTTACCTCTGGGCGAGGCTTCCCGCCGTCTCGTCGAGCTTGAGAAGCATATCCATCAGAAGCGCGGCGGGGTCAAGATTGACCGCCTTGCCGCGTCGGGCACGGGCGGCGAGGCTTTGCGCGACATCGGCCCAGGCGCGGGCCGAAAGGGGATCGGGGGCGAGGCGGGCCAGAAGCCGCGCCTCGCCAGGGGCGGCTTCGGGCGGGGTGAGGCCGGTCACGCCGCGGCGAGCGAGGCGGGCGAGGAAGAGGTCGATCAGCGTGACGAGAAGGTCGAAGGTTTCCGCTGCGCCCCGTGTGGCGGCAAGGTCGGCCAGCGCAAGCGCCTGCGGGCGGTCGAGGCGGGGCAGGGTGGAGAACAGGCGGACCAGTGCGGCATAGAGCTTCAGCCCGTCGAGATTGCTCAGCCGGAACGCCTCGCCCACCGAGCCGCCGGAGAGTTCTGCGAGCGCGGTGCGGTCCTCGGGTGCGATCTCGCCCCCGGCCTGGGTCAGCGCGTCAGCCAAATCGGGCGGCGCAAGGGGCGAGAGCCGCAACTCGCGGCAGCGCGAGCGGATTGTGGGCAGAAGGCGGGCGGGCTGGTGGGCGACCAGGAGGAAGGTGACGTTCGCCGGAGGTTCTTCCAGCAGTTTCAGCAGTGCATTGGCCGCGGCGGTGTTCATTTCGTCGAGGCTGTCGATGATCGCGGTGCGCTGCCCGCCATCGGCGGCGGAGAGGGCGAAAAAGCTTTTCATCTTCCGCACCTCCTCGACCGAGATGACCTGGGAGAGGGCGGTTTCCTTTTCGTTCGGCCCTCGGCGCAGCAGGAAATGCCGCGGCTCGGCGCCTTGCAGGAGGCGGCGAGCGATCGGGTGGTCGGCGGGGATGTCGAGCGTATCCGGCGGGGGCGGGGCGAACATGCCGCCGTCCTCGGCCGGGGTGGCGAGAAGGAAGCGGGCGAGCCGCCAGGCCAGCGTCGCCTTGCCCACGCCCTTCGGACCGGTCAGCATCCAGGCATGGTGCAGACGACCCGAGCGCCAGGCGCGCAGGAATTCCGCCTCTGCCGCGGACTGGCCGCGAAGAACCGGCGTCTCGCGCGGGTGGGGGGCGCCTTCCAGGCGGTCGGGTTCGGGAAGCGGGTCTTTCGGATCGGCCATGGCCGCCAGATTGCACGGGGCTGGGCCTGGGGGAAAGGGGGCTCAGTTGCAGGTGATGAGCCGGGTGAAGCCCTGGGCTAGATCGGCCAGATCCTCGGGCGGCAGGGCCGGGGCGTCGGCGACGTCCAGAGGCTCTACCCCGTTCTGGTAGAGAAAGAGCTTGGCGATCTCGCCCCGGATGGCGAAGTTGATGTTCTGCGGAATGTCGCCGGTGACTTCCGCCACCATTTGCGCGTCGAGCTTGGCGACGACCACGCCCACCACCTGGCCCGCGGCGTTCACCACCGGGCCACCGGAATTCCCGGGTTGGACCGGGGCCGAGATCTGCATTCGGACCCCGTCCCCCGCGATGCCCTTCAGGCTGGTGACAGAGCCGCGCGTGACATTGACCCCGCCCAGAAGATCGGGAAGCGGATAACCGACCACGGTAACGTCGGAGTTGAGCCGCGCAGGTTTTGCGGCGAATTGTGCCGGTCTGCCCTCGGGCGGCGTGCTGCTGCGCAGAAGTGCGAGGTCGAAGCCTTCGTCTGTCGCGATCACCCTGGCCGGCTGGCCGCCGACCGTCAGCGTTCTGCAACCCCGCACGACATGGTTGTTGGTCAGATAGTCGCCCCGGTCCGAGACGAGGAAGCCGGTCCCGAAGCCCTGTGACCCGCCGGTCCCGGGCGTGCTGTCGGACACGGCCGGGGCTGGCGGCGAAGCGGCGGGGGGCTCGTCCTCCGCCATGGCGGCCAGCGTCTCGATGCCCCGCGACAGGACCCCCGGAGAAATGCCGATCTGCGGCGCATAGCCGGGCTCGATGCTGCCGGTCACGGCGGCCAGCAGCCCCGCGTCGCCGTCGTTGGCCGAGAGCATGATGCTGGACCAGGCGCCGCGGCGAAAGTCCGAGCGGGTGTAGAGCGTGATCCCGGCCTGGGTCCGCCCCGAGGTGATCCAGAGATTCGGGCGGCGGACCTGATAGACATTCACCGCCGATTCCTCGGAGGTATATTGGTGCAGTCGCTCGGTCTGGGGGCCGGTGCCGATGGTCAGCGAATAGCCAAGGCTGGTGCCGGAAAGCTCCATGTTCAGGAAACTGTCGGACGGCGCGCCTTCCTGGAACCCGATGGTCGGGACGAGGAAGGACATGTCGAGCGCCGAATTGTACTGGCGCACCCAGCCGTGGCGTTCGATGGTCTCGTAGGTTTCGAGCGCCAGGAACAGCACGTCGGCGTTGGTGACAAATCCGGTGCGACCGTTCCGGACTTCGTAAGCTTCAAGCGCGCGCTGGCTGCCCGCTCCCCAGGCACCGTCCAGCAGGCCGTTGTAGGCGTTGGCAAAGGCAAGGCCTGTCTGAATGAACCGCTTCTCGTCGTCGGTCAGCACTCGGGCGTCGAATTCGCGCTGCAACTCGTCGGCGCGGAAGGCCCGGGCCTCGGGAGCGGCGAAGAGGACCAGAAGGACAAGGGACAGTGAAAAGCGCAGCACGACAGACCCCGGGCTCGATCGTCGCCATCAGACGGGGGTCGGACGCATTCGTCAAGCAGCTTGGCGGGCGGCACGGCGGCGGTCTCAGCCACCAAGCGCCTTGCCCCAGATCGCCGCAAGCCGCGCCTGTGCCGCGCGGTAGTCGGCGAAATCCTTCGCCTGCGCCTTGATGCCGAACTTCGCCGCCATCAGCGTGGCCGCGATCTCCTCGGGTGTGGTGTCGAGCCCGGCGAGGCTGAGCCGCCCGGCCGCGACGCCGCGGGAGATCCAGTCGGCGATAGTTCCGATGATCCGGGCATGCGCCTCCTGCACCTCGTCCTGGGTGAATGGCTGGTTGGCCGACAGGATCTCGTCGGCATGGGGCGAGTTCAGCATCGCCTCGACCGCGGTGCCATCCACCGCCTGCATCGCCGCAAGCAGCCGTTCGGCCGGTGGCCCGTCCTCGGCCAGGACCCGGGCCACCGCCTGTTCCGAGCGTCGGAAATGCAGGCGTACGAGCTTGTTGAAGATGTCTTCCTTGTTTGCATAGTGCAGGTAGAGCGCCGGCCGCGACATGCCCGCGCCTTCCGCGATATCCGCCATCGAGGTGCGCCGCAGCCCGTAGCGTGCAAAGGCAACGAAGGCCGATTGCAGGATGGCGGCCTCTTTCGGGTCGATGCTGGGATCGTCGCAGAACTGCATGGCCCCGGTATCGCAGAGCCTTGGCCCCGGTGTCAAATCGCGAGTGGACATACTGACAAATTGAGTCTAAAGTGTCAGAAATGGGAGTCCGAACATGAGCATCACCCTTCAGATCAACGGAAAGCGGCATCAGCTGGACCTGCCGGCGGAGGTGCCGCTTCTTTGGGCACTGCGCGACGGTCTGGGGATGACGGGAACCAAGTTCGGCTGCGGTGTCGCGGCCTGCGGCGCCTGCACCGTGCTGGTGGATGGCGAGGCGGTGCGGTCCTGCCAGCTGCCGATCGGCGAGGTGACGGGGGCGGTCACCACGATCGAGGGCCTGGGTCAGCCGGGCAATCTGGCGCCGATCCAGGCCGCGTGGGTCAAGCATCAGGTCGCGCAATGCGGCTATTGCCAGTCGGGTCAGATCATGCAGGCGGCGGCGCTGTTGGCCGCGAACCCCGACCCCACGGATCAGGACATTGACGAGGCGATGCAGGGCAATCTCTGCCGCTGCGGCACCTATCCCCGGATCCGGGCCGCGATCCACGAGGCGGCAGCGATGTTGAAGGCGGGCTGACCATGGCGAACTGGAAAACGATCACCCGCCGCTCCTTCATGGTCCTCGGGGCCGCCGTGGCCGGGGGTGCGGCCTTCGGCGCCTGGAAGGTCGCAGAGGTTCCGCGCAATCCGCTGGTTCCCGGGCCGGACGCGACGCCCCTGAATCCCTGGGTCATCATCAACGCCGATGGCGTGACCGTAATCGCGCCCCGGGCCGAGATGGGGCAGGGGATCTCCACTACCCTCGCCGCGCTTGTGGCCGAGGAACTGGACGTTGACTGGGAACAGGTCCGGGTTCTGCACGGCCCCCCGGCGCAGGCCTATTTCAATGCGGGCTTCGTGGACCGGATGTCGAACGAGCCGGATTTCATCGTCTCGCAGCGGCCGAAGTCGCACAATGCGATCCTTGCTGCGGTGCCGAAGATCCTGTCGTTGCAGGTCACCGGCGGCTCGACCGGCGCGATCGGCGGCTTCGTGCAGATGCGGCTGGCCGGCGCCGGCGCGCGCGAGGCGCTGAAGGCGGCGGCGGCGAAACGGCTGGGCGTGGCGCCCGCGACGCTGAGGACCGAAGGCGGCAAGGTGATCGCGGCCGGAACGAGCTTCACCTATGCCGAGCTTGCGGTCGAGGCGGCAGACTTGGTGCCGGACGACGTGGTGCTGCGCGACCCCTCGACCTGGCGTTATCTGGGCAAGGCGATGCCGCGGCTCGACATGGTCGCCAAGGCCACCGGGACCGAGGTCTTCGGGATTGATGTCTGGCTGCCGGGGATGAAGTTCGCCACGGTGCGGATGAACCCGCGGCGGGGCGGGGCGATGAGGGGCTTCGATCCGGCCCCGGCGCTGGCGATGCCGGGGGTGAAGCAGGTGATCGGACTTGGCACCGGGATTGCCGTCATCGCCGACACCACCTGGACCGCGATCCAGGCAGCCGGGGCGGTGCAGATCGACTGGGGCGAGACCGACTATCCGGCCGACACCGACGCGATGCTGGCGCGGATCGAGG
The DNA here is from genome assembly GCA_046294075.1 of Tabrizicola sp. Taxonomy (GTDB): domain Bacteria; phylum Pseudomonadota; class Alphaproteobacteria; order Rhodobacterales; family Rhodobacteraceae; genus Tabrizicola. The sequence continues at coordinate 45,364 of JBKBJC010000019.1, forward strand.
CTGCCTTCGCCAGTTCGCCGGATTCTCGGCTGCGCGATGACGGCGACGTCGCGGCGGAGCTTGCCAAGCCCGATGTGATCGAGGCCGAATACCGAGTTCCCTTCCTGGCCCATGCGGCGATGGAGCCGCTGAATGCGACCGCCTGGCTGAAGGAGGACGGCACGCTGGAGGTCTGGTGCGGCAATCAGGCCCCGATCATGACGCGCGACGCCTGTGCGGCGGCGCTGCGGATCGGGTCCGAAAAGGTCACGCTGCACACCCCGCCCATGGGGGGCGGCTTCGGCGGCCGGACCGATCCGGTGCCGGCGGTGCTGGCCGCGCGCGTTGCCGCCGCAATGCCTGGCATCCCGGTGAAGGTGACCTGGAGCAGGGAAGAGGACATGACGCAGGACTACTACCGCCCCGCCGCCATGGGCCGGCTGTCCGGGCGGATCGAGGGGGGCAAGGCGACCGCGCTCTGGGGCCGGACGGCGGCGCCCTCGGCCACGCGCAACGCGCTCGCGCGGCTGACGGGCTTTGCGCCCCCCGGCGCGGATCGCGGCACGGTCGAAGGCGGGTTCGATCAGCCCTACGGCCTGCCGAACTATCGCTATGACGGCCATGTCGCCGATCTGACCGTGCCGCTGGGGTTCTGGCGCTCGGTCGGAAACTCGATGAATGCCTTCTTCCTGGAAAGCTTCATCGACGAGCTGGCCCATGCCGCGGGGGCCGACCCGCTGGCGTTCCGGCTGGACCTGATGCGGGACACCCATGCCCCTTCGGCGCAGCTGTTGGAAAAGGTGCGCGACATGTCGGGCTGGGACCGGCTGAAGCGGCCCGGCTACGGGCGCGGGGTGGCCTTCTGCTATTCCTTCGGCACGCCCGTTGCCGAGGTGCTGGAGGTGCAACAGACCGATGCCGGGATCCGCCTGACGCGCGCCTGGATCGCCTGCGATCCCGGCCTGGCAATGGACCCCGGCATCGTCGAGGCGCAGATGACCGGGGGCATGGTCTATGGCTTGTCGGCAGCCATTCACGGCGCGATCACCTTTGCCGATCAGCAGGTGGTGGAACGGAACTTCCCCGACTACGACGCGCTGCGGATGCCCACGACCCCGGCCTTCGAGGTGGCGATCCTCCAGAACAACGGCCGCCTCGGCCATATCGGCGGGGTGGGCGAACCCTCCACACCCCCTGCCGCCCCGGCCCTGGCCAATGCGCTGTTCGACCTGACCGGCATCCGTGCCCGCGACTTGCCATTGAACCGTCAGTTCACCTTCGCCGGCTGAGACGCCGCCTCAGAACTCCAGCGCCGAGATGTCGAGACCGCGCTTCCGGGCGCTTTCGATCACCACGGCGCGGAGTTTCTGGTTGCGGTTCAGAAGCCTGCGGAAGCGGACCTCGTCCAGCACCAGAAGCGTGGTGTGGCTGATCGCCGTTGCCTGGGTGCGGCGGGTCTGGCGGCTGAGTAGCGAGAGCTGGCCGAACATCTCGCCACGGCCGAGGCGGAACTTCTGGCCCGCCGTCTCGAACTCCACCGCGCCCGAGGCGATGAAATAGACCTCTCGCGGGGCGTCGCCCTTGCGCAGAAGGGTCTCGCCCGGCTGGACGTAACGGGTGCGCAGCGCCTTGGCGAGTTGCCGGCGGTTGCTTTCGTTCATCGTGTCGAACAGCGGGAACTGGCGGACGAGCTCGGTCTTCTGCACCGCGAGGTCCAGCGGCGGCCGAACCTCGAAGGCGCGCCGCTTGGCGGCCAGCTCCTGTTTCAGGGTGATGTGCAACTCGCTGCCGATCAGCCCGTCGGCATAAAGCGCGTCGTATTCGCGTTCCTCCAGACGCAGCGAGGTGCGGCGCAGGAAGCGGCGTTCGGTCTCTTCGGCATAGCCCGGGTATTGCAGGCGCAACCCCTCCAGCGCGGTGGCCGTCTCCTCCTCGCGGCGCCTGACCAGTTCGTGCAGCAGGTCCGCGACCCGCTTGCCATGGATGCGTCGGATCTTGGTGTCGATATAGCCATGCAGGTCGCGCAGGATCAGGCGGAGGTTCAGCAGGATCTCGAACCGATCGGCCGTCAGCCGGGCCAGCAGGCGCGACAGGCGCAGCCGGTTGTGCATCAGGATGGCCAGCCGATAGCTCCGGCCCCGGGCCAGGCTGAGGCGACCCGAGGCGCGGTATTCCTCGCGCCCTCCCGCCCGGGTCCGTTCGATCAGCCGGTCGGCGTCCGACAGCATCTGTTCGGCCAGCCGCGCCGAGATCAGCTGCTCGCGGAAGGCCTCGAGGATCATGTCGCGCTCGCGCCCCGCCAGGGCGACGAGTCCCAGCGTGATCCGGTCGCGGTCGGGTATGTCGTCGGCCGCCTCGGCGCGCTGGATGGCCTGGTCGAGCCTTTCGGCAAATCTCTTCGCCTCGGACCGGACGATGTCATGCGACAGGTTGTGGCTCCGGGCCGTCCCGGCCACTTCCTCGCGCACGGTCTGCAGCGCCACGGCGATCACCTGGGCAGACAGCGCCCGGTCGATCGGCGCCAGCTTGTCCAGGCCGAGGAGCGAGATCACCCGGCGCAGCGTCGTCCCCTGCACCAGAAGCGTGAAGAGCGTGAAGCCGGTGGCCAGGATGCCCACCTCGCGCTTGACGTCGGCGGGCACGCGGAAATTCTCGGACACCGCCAGCGCCAGCGCCAGCGTGACTGCCCCGCGCAGGCCCCCCCAGAGGATCGCCACGCGGTAGGGCCGGTCGACACGGGGCGACAGGCCAAGCCCGGTCAGCGACGGCAGGATCAGGTAGAGGACGAAGAGCCGCGCCAGGGTCGCCGCCGCGATCACGACGCCGATCAGAAAGAGATCGTAGAGCCGGACATCGGCCAGGAGACGTGGCACCAGAAGGGCCGCGAGAAGGAAGATCAGTGCGCCGGCCCAATGCGCCAGCACGTCCCAGACCTCGCGCAGGTTGGACCAGTTCGTTGGCGACAGCCGGCCGGGGCCGAGGTAGTTCAGCGTCATCCCGGCCATCACCACCGCGATCACGCCCGACACTGCGAAAAGCTGGTCGGCCACCAGATAGGCGATATAGGGCAGGGCCACGCTGAGCGAGACTTGCGCCAGCGGAAAGCGGGACAGCCAGGTCAGGATGCGGAGGCAGAGACGGGCGAGGATCCAGCCGATGCCGAGACCTCCCAGGATCAGCGTCGGAAAGCCGATCAGCGCATCGCGCAGGGTCGGGTTCGGCACGCCCAGCATGACGAAGGTCAGGAAGAAGCCGAACAGCGCAATGGCGGCGGCGTCGTTCAGAAGGCTTTCGCCCTCGACAATACGGGTCAGGCGCTGCGGGGCGGCGATGCTGCGGAAGATCGAGACCACGGCCGAAGGGTCGGTGGTGGCGACGATCGAGCCCAGCAGCAGACAGGCCACCAGGGGCAGGGAGGTGAAGGGTTGCAGCGCAAGCCCGATGGCGAAGGTCGCAACCACGACGGCCACCACCGCCATGACCAGGATCGGCACCCAGTCCTCTGCCATCCGCCGCAGGTTCAGACCCAGCGAGACCTGGAACAGGAGTGTCGGCAGGAGGACGTAGAGAAAGACGTTCGCCCGGATGCCGAATTCCAGACCGTCCATCACCGGCACCAGATCGGCGACGGTGGGTTCATGCTGCATCAGATAGGCCGCGCCGAGGCCGATCAGCACGCCGATGATGGCCAGCACCACGGTGTAGGGCAGGCGCGACCAGTCGGCCAGCGGCTCGCTGAGGCTGATGACGATGAAAAGCGCGGCAACGATGCCGACGAGGCTGATGACGTCCATAAAACCCGTCTAACGCAGTCCGCAGGCCGGTTCAGCCGTTTCCGTGCACGATCAGCAAATGATCTGCGAAAGTCCGCAGGCGCGCGGTTGCTTCCGGCGTGGGCGCCGCACCGCTTGGGTGCGACGCCCTGGCGTCCGTGGGCCTAGCGGTAGGGATAGCCCGCCTTCTCCATGGTATCGGCGTATTTCTTGAATGCCTCGACCACCTTGGCCGACCGTGGCGAGGAAGCGGCAACCTCGTCCCAGAAGCCGTTGGCGTCGCTGACGACCTGCGCCCATTCCTCATCGGGAAGCGAGGTCAGTTCCATCTTCTCGCCTTCGACCCGCAGCTTGGCCTCGCCGCCCCAGTACCAGACGTTGCGATAGTAGTGCGACTGGTCGATGGTGATGCGGAACAGTTCCTGCAAGTGCGGCGGGACCTTTTCCCAGCTGGCGGTGTTGGCGAAATAGCTGCCGAACCAGGCGCCGGTGACAGAGTTGGTCAGCGCGTATTTGCACACATCCGCCCAGCCGACCTCGTAGGCCTCGGTGAAGCCGCACCAGGCGACGCCGTCGATCTCGCCGGTCTGCATGGCGACTTCCACGTTGTCCCACGGAATCGTCACCGGGATCAGGCCATAGCGGGCCAGGAAGCGGCCGGCCGTCGGCACGCCAAAGACGCGCAGGCCGTTCATGTCAGCGAGGCTGCGGATCGGCTTGTTGACGGTGAAGATGTGCAGCGGGTCCCAGGCCCCGGCCGAGAGCCATGTAACGCCTTCGACCTCGCTGTAGGCTTCTTCCCAGATTTCCTTCAGCCCGTAGTAGCGGAACAGCGCCGGCACATCGAGGCTGAAGCGGGTGGCGAAGGGGAAGTAGCCGCCGAAGACCGAGATGTCGACCGGCGAGGCCATGGTCGCCTCGTCCGACTGGACCGCATCGAGGGTGCCGTTCTGAAGGGCGCGGAACAGGTCGGCGGTCGGGACCAGCTGGTCGGCGTAGTAGAGCTCGATCTCCATCTCGCCGTTGGCGGCGGTGTTGAACGCCTCGATCTGCGGCTTGATCACATGCGCGCCAAGCGGTGCGCCGGAATAGGTCTGAAGGCGCCACTTGATCGGGGCCGTCTGGGCAATGACGGCAGGTGCAGCCAGCGTCGCCCCGGCCACGGCGCCTGCGCCCATGACGGACTTGCGCAGGAAGTTCCGGCGCGATGCGAGGATCGCCTCGGACGGGCTTTGCGGTTTCTGATCGGTCATCGTCGTCTCCTCTGTTGTTCTGGGCTCTGACGGCCCTGGTGGGTGGTGGATGGGTCAGCCCCTGACGTTCATGTGCTCGGGCAGCCAGAGCGCGATCTGCGGGAATATGATCAGCAGGGCGATCGTCAACGCCATCATGGCAGCGAAGGGCCAGATCGACCGGTAGATGTCGGGCAGGGTGATCTCGCGCGGGGCAAGCGAGCGCATCAGGAACAGGTTGTAGCCGAAGGGCGGCGTGACGTAGGCGATCTGGCAGGTGATGGTGTAGAGCACACCATACCAGATCAGCTGATTGTCGAAGCCGAGGTCGAGGCTGGCCACCAGCGGGATGTAGAGCGGCGCCACGATCACCAGCATCGCGGTGTCGTCGAGGAACATGCCGAGGATCAGGAAGCTGAGCTGCATCATGATGATGATCGCCCAGGGGCTGAGGTCCCACTGTTTCAGGAACAGGTTCTCGATCGCCCTTACCGCGCCGAGGCCGTCGAACACCGCGCCGAAGGCCAGAGCCGCGAGGATCAGCCAGAGGAACATGCAGGACACGGCCAGGGTCTTCATCGAGGTCTCGCGGATCAGCCGCCACGAGAAGCGCCCCTTCGCCAGCGCGGCCAGCGTCGCCGAGGTCGCCCCCACGGCCGAACTTTCGACAAGGCTGGTGTAGCCGAAGACGAACAGACCCGTCATCAGGAAGAAGATCAGGAAGGGGATGATCCCCGCCTTGGCCAGGGCCAGCTTCTGGCCGAAGGGCATGTTCAGCTCTTCCTCCGGGACCGGGGGCGCGAGTTTCGGGTTCAGCGTCGCGCGGATCATGATGTAGGCGATGAACATCGCAGCCATCATCAGGCCCGGCACCAGGCCTGCGAACCACAGCTTCGATACCGGCTGCCGCGCGATCATGCCGTAGAGGACCAGCACGACCGAGGGCGGGATCAGGATGCCAAGGGACGAGCCGCCCTGCACCACCCCCGAGATCAGCACCTTGTCATAGCCCCGCCGCAGCATTTCCGGCAGCGCGATGGTCGCGCCGATGGCCATGCCCGCCACCGACAGCCCGTTCATCGCCGAGATGATGACCATCACCAGGATCGTTCCGACAGCCAGCCCCCCGGGAAGGCGGCCGAACCAGACATGCATCATCTTGTAGAGGTCTTCGGCGATCCCGCTTTCGGCCAGGATGTAGCCCATGTAGATGAACATGGGCAGCGTGAGCAGCGCATACCAGTTGAACAGCTTGAACACCTGGTTGTAGGGCAGCTCGATGGCGCCGTTGCCGTAGAGCAGGAGCGCCGCCCCTGCGGCCACGAAGCCGATGGCCGCAAAGACCCGCTGGCCGGTGATCAGCAGCAGCGCCATGGTGGCGAACATCAGGAGCGCGATCAGTTCGTAGGACATTTACAACGGCTTTCCGCGCAGCGTGGCGATGTGCTTGAACACCAGCGCGAAGGCCTGGAGCAGCATGAGGACAAGACAGACCGTCAGAAGGGCCTTG
>JBKBJC010000020.1:0-6583 GCA_046294075.1 Tabrizicola sp.
TCGATCTGAGGCTGTCTTTCGTGCGGCTTCATCTTCTTCCCCAACCACAGCCGACTGCGCCGCAGGGCGCAGGTCAACAGGTTTTTTGACCGGCCGGTGAAATTTGATCACCTTCATGAAGGGTAGCTTGACAGGAATGACCGAACAGTCAATCCATGTTGAAAGCCACAAGGTGCCCTATGACCCCTGCCGCTGCCGATGGCCATGTGTCCAGCTTCGACGTCGCGGTGATCGGCGCGGGCGTGGTGGGATGTGCGCTCGCGCGGGCCTTCACGCTGGCAGGCGCCCGCGTGGTGGTGCTGGAAAAGGCCGTTGATGTGCTGGATGGCGCCTCGAAGGGCAACAGCGCGATCCTCCATACCGGCTTCGATGCACCCCGGGGCAGCCTGGAGCTGGCCTGCATCCGCGAGGGCTACGCGCTTTACCACGAGATCCGCGAGAGGCTGGGTCTGCCGCTGGTGCGGGCGGGAGCCATGGTGCTGGCCTGGAGCGAGGAGGAGGTCGCGAGCCTTCCCGCGCTGATGGATCAGGCGGCGGCGAACGGGGTGACGGACATCCACCCGGTGACGGCGGCCGAGGCACGGGCGCTGGAGCCTGCGCTGTCGGAGCGGGTGCAGGCCGGCTTTCGCGTGCCAGGCGAGCATCTGATCGATCCGTGGTCGGCCGCGCATGGCTATCTGATGCAGGCGCTGGCCAACGGCGCGGTGCTTAAGCGCCAGGCCGAGGTGCTGACGGGGCGCCGGTCGGGCGATGTCTGGCATCTGGCGACCACGGCGGGGCAGGTGACGGCGGGTCTGGTCATCAACGCCGCCGGGCTTTTCGGCGACGAGGTGGACCGTCGCGTGACCGGGGAAAGCTGGTTCACCATCAAGCCGCGCAAGGGCCAGTTCGTCGTCTATGACAAGACCGCCGCCGCGCTGACGGGCCATATCCTCTTGCCGGTGCCGACGAAGATCACCAAGGGCATCGTCGTCTGCCGCACCGCCTTCGGCAACCTCCTCGTGGGCCCCACCGCCGAAGAGCAGGACGACCGAGAGCATGCGAGCCTTGACCGCGACACGCTGAAGGCACTGATGCGGCGGGGCGAGGAGATCCTGCCGGCGCTGGCCGGGCACGAGGTGACGGCGGTCTACGCCGGCCTGCGCCCCGCGACCGAGGAAAAGCACTACCGGATCCGCGACGACCTGGCAGCGGGCTACATCTGCGTGGGCGGCATCCGGTCTACCGGCCTGTCGGCGGCGCTGGGGATCGCTGCGCATGTGGTGCGGCTGGCGGCGCGCGATTTCCGGCCCCTCGCCGATCCGGTCTGGCCGGTGATGCCCAACATCTCGGTCGATGGTCTGCGCGACTGGCAGTGCCCGGGCCATGGCGGCGTCGTCTGCCATTGCGAGCTGGTGACACGGCGCGAGATCGAGGCGGCCCTGACCGGGCCGCTGCCGGTGGCCAGCCTGGCGGGGCTGAAGCGGCGGACGCGGGTGACGATGGGGCGGTGCCAGGGCTTCTTCTGCACCGCCGAACTGGCGCGGTTGACCGAAGGGCGACTGGCCCAGCCGATCACGGAGGCGCGGGATGGCTGATGTCATCGTGGTGGGCGGCGGCCCGGCGGGGCTGGCCTCGGCGACCGAGCTTGCCCGGGCGGGCCGGCGCGTCACCGTTCTGGAGCGCGAGGCCGAGGCGGGCGGCATCCCGCGCCATTGCGGCCACTATCCCTTTGGCCTGCGCGAGTTTCACCGCCTGATGCGCGGTCCGGACTATGCCGCGCGGCTGCGCGCCTCGGCGCTGGCGGCCGGAGTGGAGATCCGCGAACGCACCACCGTGACCGCGCTGCGGCACGGGGGCACGGTCGAGATCACAGATGACAAGGGGCCGTCCACCCTCTCGGCCAGCGCGGTCCTGCTGGCGACTGGCGTGCGCGAGACGAGCCGCGCCGCCCGGCTGATCGGCGGCGACAAGCCGGGCGGGGTGATCCCGACCGGGGCCTTGCAGGGCCTGGTCTACCTGAACGGCCAGCGCCCCTTCCGCCGCCCGGTGATCCTCGGGACCGAGCTTGTCGCCGTCTCGGCGCTTCTGACCTGCCGCCATGCCGGTATCCGGCCCCTGGCCATGGTCGAACCCAAGGACCGCCCCACGGTCCGCGCCCCGGCGCATTGGCTGGCGCCGCTGATGGGGGTGCCGATCCTGTTGCGCAGCGACATCGCCGCGATCCATGGCCGTTCCCGGGTCGAAGGCGTGACGCTCTCCACCCCGCAAGGCCCGCGCGACCTTCCCGCCGATGGGGTCATCGTGACCGGGGGCTTCCGGCCCGACGCGGCCTTGCTGCGCGGCAGCCATCTGGAGGTGGACCCGGCCTCGGGCGGGCCGGTCATCGACCGCTGGGGGCGCCTGTCGGACCCCGCCTATTTCGCGGCCGGGAACCTGTTGCGCGGCGTGGAAACCGCCGGCTGGTGCTGGGCCGAGGGCCGGCGGACGGCGCAGGCGATGCTGGCGGCGCTGGAGGGCCGTCTGCCGGCGCTCGCGGGTGCCCGGATCACCCTTGCCCATCCTGCGCTCGGCCTTGCGGTGCCGCAAGTGATCGGGGCCGGGGGAGAGGCCGCACCGCACGACCGGTTGCAGATCCGGCTGGCCGCACCGGCGAAGGGGCGGCTCTGTCTGCGGCGCGACGGGGCGACTCTGGCCTCGGCCCGGCTCGACAGCCTTCCGGAACGCCGGCTGTCGCTGCCCCTGCCAACTGATCCCGGCATCGGCGCCCTGACTCTGACCATCGAGGAGCGGGCATGAGGATCGCCGCCATCGACCAGGGCACGACCAGCACCCGGGTTCTGACCCTGGGCGTGGACGGCGCCTTGCGTCCGGTCGTGACGCTGCCGCACGGGCAGAGCTATCCGACCCCCGGCCATGTCGAACAGGACGGCGAGGAGCTTCTGGCCAACATCCGACATTGCCTCGATGCGGCGGCGCCGGATGTGGTGGGGCTGGCCAACCAGGGCGAAAGCTGCCTGGCCTGGGACGCGCGCGACGGCCGGCCCGTAAGTCCGGTGATCTCGTGGCAGGACGACCGCACCGCGGATGTGACGGCGGGGCTGGAGCGCGACGGGGCGGGTCCGCTGGTCATGGCGCGCGCGGGACTGCCGCTGGATCCCTATTTCTCGGCCTCCAAGCTGGGCTGGATCCTGCGCCATGTCCCGGGGGCGGCCGACCTGGCGCGACGGGGCCATCTGCGGCTGGGCACCACCGATGCCTTCTTCCGCGACCGGTTGACAGGGCGGTTTCAGACCGACATCGCCACCGCCTCGCGCACCTCGCTGATGAACCTGGAGACAGGCCGCTGGGATGCAGACCTCTGCGCGCTGTTCGGTGTGTCGATGGCATGCCTTCCCGAGATCGGCCCGACCTCGGGCGATCTGGGAACCCTTCCGGGCGGGGCGCGGCTGGCAACCTCGATCGTGGACCAGCAGGCCGCGCTTTATGGCCACGGCTGCCGCCGGCCGGGCGCGACAAAAGTGACCTTCGGCACCGGCGCCTTCGTGCAGTGCCTGACCGGCGGTCTGGTCCGACCCGAACGCCCCGGCCCGCTGCCCACCGTGGCCTGGCAGCGGGCGGGCGATCCCGTCGCCTACGCGCTGGACGGCGGGGTCTATGCCGCGGCTTCGGCCGTGAACTGGGCGCGTGAGCTGGGGCTGTTCCATGACCATGCCGACATCTCCGGGTTCGCCGCACCTCCCGCCATCGACCGAGGTCTGGTATTTGTCCCGGCGCTGGCCGGACTGGGCTGCCCGCACTGGCACCGCGCCACGCGGGGGGCCTGGCTGGGGCTTGGGCTCGGCCATGGCAAGGCGGACCTGATGCAGGCGCTCCTGGAAGGCGTGGCGCTGCGCACGGCCGAGGTGCTGGACGCGATGCGCAAGCTTTGTGTCCCGGACGGTCCTGTCTCGGTGGACGGCGGACTGTCGCGCAACGGCTATTTCGTCGCCTTCCTGTCCGAGGTCGCCGGCCAGGATCTGGTCCTGCCGGACGAGAGCGAACAGACCGCCGCGGGTCTTGCGCGGATGGCGGCCGAGGCCTGTGGTGTCGCGGTGGCGCCTTCGGCGACGGGCCGTCTGGTGCGGGCCAGTCATGACCTGCGGACCGATCGGCTGGCCCGATTTGCGCGGGTGCGGGACGGAGTGGCGGATCTGTCCGGGGTGCCGGGTGGACCTGTTGCACAAATCCCGTGAATCCAGTTTGGTAGCTGGGCGGCATCAGAAGACCCCCCCGCCAGCAAGACGAGCAACTGGCCGGCCTAGAACGCAGCGATGAAGCGGCGCGGCTCGCTGACGATCTGGTTCGATCCCGCCATGATCTGGGAGGCGGCGCCGACCGGCAAGCGCGGGCGACAGCCTGACCTTAGCGATGCCGCGATCCAGACCTGCCTGACCAAGAAGGGTGAAGGGCGCCCTGAAAACAGTGCGGTGGACTGTTTTCAGCCCTGAACGGGCGGAGCCCCGGGACGGTTCGGCATGGCGCTGCGCCAGACGACTGGCTTCGTCGAGAGCCTGCTTCATCTGATCGCCCCGGACTGGGCGGTGCCGGACTTCGGCATCCTCAGCCGCCGCCATAAGACCTTACAGGTCAACGTCCCGTGTCGCGGATCAACGGGCCCGCTGAACCTCTTGATCCACAGCACAGGGATCAAGGTCGAGGGCGGAGGCGAGTGGAACGCTCGCACGCATGGCGGCACGAAGCGTCCCTCGCCACGGTCTCTTGAACCGGTGGCGAAACCGTGGCTCGACTGGCGCAAGATCGACATTGGAATTGACTAGGAAGCACTGGAGATCCGGGCGGCCGAGTTCACACCAGTGACGTGGGCGATGTCGAGCCGGTGAGCGCCACCGGTTCGAGCGAACCGGCGAGGGATGCTGCCCGAATTTCTCGACGAGATCGCGCCTTATCAGGAGATCGCCAGCGTCACCGCAGACGGCGTCTTCGACACCCGCAGGTGCCACCGAGAAGGGGGCCTGCGCGGCCGCACGGGGCCACGGTCCCCCTTCGCACCATCGCCGCCCGAGGTGCCGCCGCGATCATTCCGCGAGGAAGAACGCCAGGCCCCGGAAACCCGACACCCCAGGAGCAATCGCGCGCAACGAAGCCTTGCGAACGTGACGGCGCTTCGGTCGAACAATCTGGCGACGATGCAGCGGGCATCACCGCCGGAGCCGCGTCAAAACCGAGATGCATTGTGTGTAACTGCTCGGTCAGCCTATCATGGCGCGGGACTTTGACCGTCAGGTCGCCGAGCTTCAGATCCGTGTTGCCGTCCTCAACGGCTTCACCGCGCTCGGCATCCAAGTCACCGACGCCACGGGATGACCCTGTCCGGGGAAGGGCAAACCCCGTTCACCACCCGATTTGTGCAACAGTTCTGACAGGGCCATAGGTTGCGGTGCAGCCCACGGCGATTTCCGGGCTTCCGCGAACGGGTCGTTCTTGGTATGAAAAACAGACCATGCAGCGGCTGGCGAACAGAGTTGTCCTTGTAACCGGAGGCGCAAACGGAGCCGGCGCGGCTTCGGTCCGACTGTTCTGCGAGGAAGGGGCTCGGGTGGCGATCGTGGATCGGGACGAACCTGCCGGCCGTTCGCTTGCCGAGGCGCAGGTCCGCTCCGGTTATCCGGCGGTCTTCATCTGCGCAGATGTCTCGCGTCCCGATCAGGCAGAACGGGCGGTGGCCGACACGCTGGCTGCCTTTGGCCGGATCGACGTCCTCTTCAACCATGCCGGCGTAATCATCGTGAAGCCCTTCCTCGATATCTCGATCGCGGAGTGGGACGAGCTGATGGACAACAATGCGAAAAGCGCCTTTCTTGTGACGCGGGCCGTGCTGCCGGGGATGCTGGAGCGAGGGCAGGGCGTTCTGGTCTTTACCTCGACCACCGGCGTGCGCGCCGCAACGCATCTTGAATCGGCCTATTCGGCGTCGAAATCGGCGATGCATTCGCTGGCGCGGTCGCTGGCCGTGGAATATCGCGACCAGGGCATCCGGTCGAACGCGCTTTGTCCCAGTTTCATTCGCACCAACCATGGTGCGCATGAAATCCGCCAGTTGCGCGACTATGGCATCTTTGCCTCGGAAAACGACGTAAACCTGATGCAGGGGCGTATCTGCGAGCCGGAGGAGATCGCTAAGGTCGCGCTGTTCCTGGCCTCGGACGAGTCGAGCTTCATCAATGGGGCGGAAATCTTCGTCGATAACACCTTCACGGCAGTCTGACCAATGCTGTGGGGACTGAAACCGGTGGATGCCCAGGCCGCCTACGGCATTGCCGTCGACCGTCTGAAGCGGCAGATCCACGCGGGGCTCTTGCTGCCGCAGGAAAAGCTGCCGGCCGAGCGGCAGTTGTCGGACGATTTCGGCATCAGCCGGGTTACGCTGCGCGAGGCGCTGCGGGTGCTGGAAACCGACCGCTACATCACCGTGCGGCGCGGGGCCACCGGGGGGGCCTTCGTGACCGATGCCGACCGGCTGAGCGAAATTGCCCGCCGTCGCATCACCCGCGAGCCGGCGGGCGCGATGCGGGTGCTGGAGTTCCTCTGCGCCAACGAGCGC
>JBKBJC010000020.1:6681-50629 GCA_046294075.1 Tabrizicola sp.
AGGCCGAAAGCCTGCCGCTGCTCAAACAGGGCGAAAGCCTGTTTCATCTGGCGCTGGCAGATGCCAGCCACAATCCGATGTTTGCCCGTGCGATCGAGGATGGGCTGGCCGATCTGTTCCTGCCCTTCGCCGCCGAGGTGCTGGCCCCGCTGCAATCCCGGACGATCAAGATGCACGGCGACCTGCTGGCCGCGCTGGAGGCCGCCGATGCCGGGGCGGCCGAGTCGGCAATGGCCGCGCTGCACGACAGCTACTGGCAGCGCCTGCGCCGGATCACCGCCCACGCTGCCTGAAGCGCCCCGCTTTTCAGGGCCGACTTCTGGCTTGACAGACTCGCTTCGCGGAACAATGGTATAAACATCAGACCAATGAACAGGGCTCCGCCATGACCCAGATGCCTATTGCGCTGTCCGCCATTCCCGTCGCCGGGCGCCTGCAAGGCAAGACCGCGCTGATCACTGGCGGGGCAGGGGGCATGGGGCGGGCGGCCTCGGTGATGTTTGCCCGCGCCGGGGCGCGGGTGGCGATCCTCGACATCCAGGCGGCGGCGGGGGAAGGTGTCGCGGCGGAGATTGCCAGTGGCGGTGGCGAGGCGATGTTCCTGCACTGCGATGCCTCGGACAGTGCAGCGGTCAGGGCGGCGCTGGCGCGGATCATCGCGCGCTGGGGCCGGATCGACACGCTGTTCAACCACGCCGGCACCATCATCGTGCGGGCGCTGCACGAAACCACCGACGCCGATTACGACCGGCTGATGGACATCAACGTGCGGTCGGCCTTCGTGGTCTGCCGCGAGGTGGTGGCGCATATGCTGGGCCACGGCGGCGGATCCATCGTCATTACCTCGTCCATCGGCGGGGAAAAGGGCTTCGCGCTGGAAAGCCTCTACTGCATGACCAAGGGGGCGGTGCTGCAACTGGCGCGGTCCATTGCAGTGGAATACCGCGACAGCGGCATCCGCGCCAATGCCGTGTGCCCGGCCTTCGTCAAGACCGATCACGGGCTGCGGGAAATCAAGGAGCTGGACGGGCTGGGCCAGCACTGGAACGAGGCCGATCTGGCCGCCGCGCAAGGCCGGATCTGCGAACCCGAGGAAGTGGCGGCGGCGGCGCTGTTTCTCGCCTCGGACGAGGCGAGTTTCATCAGCGGCGCCGCACTTTACGTCGATAACGGCTGGTATGCCAAAGGCTGACAGCCCCAACAGGGAGAAGAAAATGAAGGTCGCAAAGACGCTCTTGACCACCGCCGCGATCGGCCTTGCCGCCCCGGCTATGGCGTTCGAACCCGAATCCACCGACCCGATCAAGGTGATGATCGGCGACTGGCCCTCGATGCTGATCCATGCCGAGATCCTGAACATCATCCTGTCTACCGCCGGCTACAATGTGGAAAAGGTCATTGCCGACGACAGCGCGCGCTATCCGGGTTTCGAGGCGGGCGATCTGCACATCGCGCTGGAAACCTGGCAGACCACGCAGGAAGAGGCTTTCACCGCCTCGCTCGCCACCGGAAAGGTGCTCGACATGGGCGAGCTCGGTCCGAAGGCCAAAGAGGACTGGTGGTATCCGATCTACATGAAGGAGCAATGCCCCGGCTTGCCCAACTGGGAGGCGCTGAAAGCCTGTGCGGAGGTGTTCTCCAGCCCCGACACCGCGCCGAAGGGGCGTTATCTTTCGGGGCCGGTCAGCTGGGGCGGCCATGATGCCGAACGAATAGAGGCCCTGGGCCTGCCCTTTGTCGCGGTGAACGCGGGCACCGATGCCTCGATGTTCGCCGAGCTGAAATCAGCCTACGAGCGCAAGGCCCCGATCCTGTTGTGGATCTACGAGCCGCACTGGGCGCCCGCCGTGTTCGAGGGCGAATATGTCGAGTTCCCGAAATACGAGGCCGCGTGCTATTCCGATCCCGCCTGGGGCGTGAACCCGAACGCGCTTTACGACTGCGGCAAGCCCGAGGGCTGGATCAAGAAGATGGCCTGGGCGGGGGGCGAGGCGAAATGGCCCTGCGCCTACGAGATCGTGCGCAATTTCACCATGACCGGCCCCGAGGTCGGCGCGCTGGTTTACAAGGTCGATGTCGAGGGGATGAGCGTCGAGGACGTGGCGATGGAATGGGCCAAGGAGAACGAGGACAAATGGCGCGGCTGGGCGGCTTGCGCGGCAAAGTGAACGGGGGTTTAGCCAGTCCGGGCGGCGGGGGCGGCGCATGACGGGCCTCGCCGTCGCGCACGGGCACCGACGTCTGCCGTTGCTCTGGAGCGCGGCGCTGGCACTGGTTGCGGCGCTGCCGTTTTTGCCAGCGGCGCTGCGGGACGTGCCTGATGCGATGGTTCTGCCCTTGTCCGACCGGCTGGGGGTGGCGCTGACCTGGTTTGCCCGCGATGCCAGCCTCGGCGGGATGGCGGTGCAGGACATCACCCGCGGGCTGGCCGCGCTGATCGACTGGCCGGTAAGGGCATTGCAGATGCTGCTGGCCGATGGCTATGTCACCGGAGCCGGCTTCAACAAGGTGCAGATCGCGCCGCCCCTGTCCTGGGCCGGCATGACCGGTGCCGCGGTTCTGCTGGCCTGGCGGCTTTCGGGGCGGGGGCTGGCGCTGCTGACGCTTGCCGGCGGGATCTATCTGGTAAGCTTCGGCTTCTGGCCCGCGGCCATGACGACGCTGGCAAGCGTTGTGTTGTGCGTGGTCATGGCGCTTGGGCTTGGGCTTGCCCTTGGCCTCTGGTCGGTGCGGGTGGCGCGGGCCGAGGCGCTGCTGCGCGGCCTGATGAACGTGATGCAGACGGTGCCGATCTTTTCCTATCTGATCCCGACGCTGCTGCTGTTCGGCTATGGTCCGGCGGCGGCCCTCGTGGCAACGGTGATCTACGCGCTGCCGCCGATGGTGCATGCGACCGTGCTGGCGCTGCGCTCTGTGCCCTCAGAGATGCACGAACTGGCGGCGATGACCGGCTGCACCCGGGGCCAGGCGCTGTGGCAGGTGGAGCTGTCGGTGGCGCTGCCGAAACTGGCCATCGGGCTAAATCAGGTGGTGATGATGTCGCTGAACATGGTCATCATCGCCTCGATGATCGGCGCGGGAGGCCTCGGGTTCGATGTGCTGACCGCGCTGCGCAAGCTGAACATCGGCGCTGGGCTGGAGGCGGGCCTGGCCATCGTGGCCCTCGCCGTCGTGCTGGACAGGCTGACCCAGGGGGCCGCCCGGCGGGCGGCGGCGGGGCGCCGCCTCTTGCGTCCGGGCGATGGCTGGCGGCTGATCGCGCTTCTGGCGCTTCCCACACTGGCAAGCCTCGTGCTTCCGCACCTGGCCGAATGGCCGAAGGCATGGCGCCTGACCACGGCACCGGTCTGGAACGATCTGGTCAGCTGGATCAACCTCACGCTTTACGACCCGCTGGAGGCGCTGCGCAGTTTCTGGCTGCTCAAGATCATGTATCCCTGGCGAGACGCACTGCTTGCTGCGCCCTGGGCCGGGGTCGTGGCGCTGCTGGCGCTGGCGGGCGGCGCGCTTGGCGGCGTGCGGCTGGCGCTCGCCTGTGCAGGGCTGATAGGGTTCGTGGCGGTGGCGGGATACTGGGACGCGGCGATGGTCTCGGTCTATCTGGTGACGCTGGCAGTGGCGATCGCGCTGGTGCTTGGCCTGCCCCTGGGCTTCTGGCTGGCCGGTCGGCCGGCACTGGCCGAACCCACGCGGCTGATGCTCGACACGCTGCAAACTCTGCCGACTCTGGTCTACCTCTTGCCCGCCGTCATGCTGTTTCGCAACGGCGACTTTTCGGCGCTGATCGCGATTGCGAGCTACGCCTTCGCCCCCGCCGTCCGCTACGGCATGGAGGGCCTGCGCGCCGTGCCGGCCGAGCGCATGGAGGCGGCGGCCATGGTCGGCTGCACCCCGGGCCAGGCCTTCCGCGCCGTGCAACTGCCCGCGGCCCTGCCGACGCTGATCCTCGGCGTGAACCAGACGCTGATGATGGCCCTGTCGATGCTGGTGATCGCGGCCCTCGTCGGCACCAGCGAGCTGGGGCAGAAGGTGTTCACCGCGCTCAGCCAGGGCAAGACCGGCGAAGGGATCGTGGCGGGTCTGGCGGTGGCGGCGCTGGCCCTGACGGCGGATGCGCTGCTGGTCGCCTGGACGGCGCGGCAGTCGCGGGCGATGGGGGCAGAGCATGGCTGAGCCCGCCCTGTCCGCCCGCGGCATCTGGAAGGTGTTCGGCGCCAGCGCCGCCGCCTTTGCCACCTGTGACCGCACCCCTGAGGCGATGGCCGCGCGCGGCTGGGTCGGCGCGGTGCAGGACGCGAGTTTCGATGTGGCGCGGGGCGAGGTCTTTGTCATCATGGGCCTGTCGGGGTCGGGCAAGTCCACGCTTCTGCGCTGCCTGACCCGACTGATCGAGCCGACAGCTGGGGCGGTTCTGCTGGACGGCACCGACCTCTGCGCCGCCGATGATGCCGCTTTGCGCGACATCCGCCGTCGCCGGATGGGCATGGTGTTCCAGCATTTCGCCCTGCTGCCCAACCGCACCGTGCTGGGAAATGTCGCCTGGCCGCTCGAGGTGCAGGGGATGCCGCGCGCCAAGGCCGAGGCCCGCGCCCGCGCTCTGATCTACACCGTAGGCCTGTCGGGGCGAGAGGAGCGCTTTCCGGCGGAACTCTCGGGGGGCCAGCAGCAGCGTATCGGCATCGCCCGGTCACTGGCCACCGACCCGGCCTTCTGGTTTCTGGACGAACCCTTCTCGGCTCTGGACCCGCTGATCCGCAGCGACCTGCAGGACGAGGTGTTGCGCCTGCAAGGCCAGCTTGCCAAGACTGTGGTCTTTGTGACGCATGATCTGGACGAGGCGATCAAGCTGGCCGACCGCATCTGCATCATGGAGAGCGGCCGCATCGTGCAGATCGCTACGCCCGAGGTGCTGGTGACAGAACCCGCCACCGACTATGTACGCCGCTTCGTGGCCAAGGTGCCCCCGGCAAGGGTCGTTCGGGTGGCCTCGCTGATGGACCGCAACGCCCCGACCGAAGGGGCCGCACCGCTTCGCGACACCGACACCATCGCCGCCATCGCCCCGCGCCTGATCGACGGCGAGGCCGCCCTGCCGGTGGTCGACGCCACGGGTCGCCCCGTCGGAATGCTGGACCGCGCTCGGGCTCTGGCCGTGCTGGCCGGAGGGCGTCCGTCTTGACGGGCTCGGTTGCACAAATCCCCTGCTGAGCGGACGTCCCCTTTCCCCGGAGAGAATGGGGCTCGCGTCGAACCCTCTCTACTAACAATGCAGTGAGCTCGCATGCCGAACGTTTCGGACGGAAACACATTCGGGGTGGTCGGCAAGGTCGTCGAACCTCGTCTCCTTCCTCGCCAAAGTCCCGCCGATTTCGCAATGTGGATAGCTGCCCTCCGGCGGCACCGGCATTCTCGATGTCACTGGCCACGGTTGCCTTTGCCGACCCGCGCCCGAACCGAAAACTTGTACCCAGGAGCCGGCATGACCAGCCTTCGCCTTCTCGCCATCTCTGCCGCAACCGTCTTCGGCACCCTTGCAGTCCCAGCTTCGGCCAGGGTCGTCTCCGAACCGGCCATGGCATCCCATTGCGCGGAGGCCGCGGCGACGGAACTCGGGGTCATGATGAACGATGTGCTGACCCTGCCGGTCGAGCGGTCGGGCGGCAAGTACCACGTCTACGGGCAGTATCCCGCGAGCGGACAGAACGTCACGCTGTTCGAATGCCAATACGGCTCGAACAAGCACTTCCTCAGCATCAGCGTGAAGGGCCACCACGGCCATCACACCGAGGCCGCGGGCTCGGCGCCGCGCACGGCACAGCGGGCCTGTGCCGACATGATGGGCGCGCCGGTCAATGTCGAGAAGGTCACGCAACTGCGCCCGGGGTTCCACGAGATCATCATGAAGGAAACCGGCAGCGGGCGCCGGGTGGCCTGCACGGTTACCGACAAGGGCAGCATCGAGGACTGGGTCGAGATGAACTGACCTCGGCCGCAGCCCGGATCGGGTTGGCGTAGCGAGTGAGAAGACCCGGGTGGCACTGAAATCTCGTTGGTGTCAACCGGGTCGTTTTCATGCGTCGTGACGGAAGGCGGGAGACCCCAGCATGACACCAGACCAGATCATCGCCGTCGTGACGGCCCTGCTTTCAGCCGAACCCGACCCCGCCGCATTTCCGGCGATCAGGGCGGGTGGTGCCGACCCGCGCTATCCCGTCACGATCGAGGCCTGTCCGGCCACTTCCGTCCCGCCGACCGAGGTCGAGGGCAGCACGGTGATCTGCGGCCGGGTGAACGTGCCCGAGGATCACGCCAAGCCCGATGGCCGGCGCATCGACCTTGCCTTTGCCGTCCTGAAGGCGCGAACCCAAAGTCCGGCGCCGGACCCGGTGATCTATCTGCATGGCGGCCCTGGCGGCGGCGCGATCACGGGGCTTGCGGCCATCGTGCAGCCCCTGTTCGACGGCTACCGGAACCGCCGCGACGTGGTCACCTTCGACCAGCGGGCGGCGGGGATTTCCTCGGACATGGTGACCTGCTTTGACACGCTGGGCGGCAACATCTTCGAGCTGTTGGTTCCCAAGGCCGCCTCGGACGGCTCAGATGCGAAGCTCTTCAAGGATTGCGTGGCGGAGCTGGCCGCAAAGGGCATCGACCTGACAGCCTACAACACCTATCAGAACGCACTGGATGTCCGGGCGCTGATGCTGGCCCTGGGCTACACCGACTACAACATCTACGGCGTCTCCTACGGCACGACCCTGGGGCTGGAGGTGATGCGGTCCGCGCCGGATGGGGTGCGGTCGGTCGTGCTGGACAGTGTCAGCCCGCCGCAGGCGAAGGTCTATGACGAGAACATCAAGCCCGAGGTTGAATCCATCCAGGCCGTTCTCGACCAATGCGCGGCTGATGCCGCCTGCGCGAAGGCCTATCCTGATCTGGAAGCGGTGCTGTTCCGGGTGGCCGAACAGCTGGAGAAGGCACCGATCCCGGCGGCGCGCGGCAAGCCGGAGGTCACGATCCAGTCGCTGATCGACCTTTTCGCCAAGCGCAACCAGTTCGGCCGCCTGCCGAATGCGACGCGGCTGATCCCGCTGATCCTGACCGAATGGGACAGGGGCGACACGACGACCTGGGACCTGCTGATCTCCGGCGCAACAAATGCGCCGCCAAGCACCGCCCAGCGGGTGAACCCCTTTGCCGCCCGACTGACCCCGGATCAGCAGACCCTTGCCGGCCTCCTGTTCGAGATGGCCGCGAACGAGGCGCGCGAGGATCAGGCACAGGCTGCCGCGGTGCAGGCGCTGGCCGCGTCACTGAAGGCGCGGGCGACCGGCGCAAGCGATCTGTCGGGGCGGCTGGGCGACATGATGCAGGCGGCAATCGTCGGCACCCGGTCGAAGGAAGACATGCTGGCCTTCCTGAAGGCGGTCGGTGCTCTGGTCCCGACTGCACCGTCGCGGCAGGCGCTGCGCGACCTGATAACCACGCATGTTCCCGTCGCCGACCAGTCGAAGATCCTGGCCGTGCTGGATGTCATGACCGATGCCGACGTGACCGCGTTCTTCGCGGACGTGTCCAGCCAGGCAAGGCGCGCGTTCGGCAACACGGTGGGGGCGATCGACCTGTTCGTCGTGGCCTGCCAGGAATCGCTTCCATTCAACTCGCGCGCGGGGTTCGAGGCCTTCAATGCCGCGCTGAAGTTTCCGTTCCTGGCCCGGGGCGGCGATGCGCAATCGCAGATGTTCGACCTGTGCGAACTGTTCACGCCCGCCCCGCGCGAGGGCTACCACGACCCGGTTCGCAGCGACATTCCGGCACTGGTCCTTTACGGTCTGAACGACACGCAGACCTCATCCGCCGATGCGCTGGACGCAGCGGCCAACCTGGGCAACGCGCGCGCCCTCGGTTTCCCGGAGGCAGGCCACGGCGCCCTGATTTTCTCGCAATGCGCCAGGGACATCGGCATGGCATTCATCGAACAACCCGGCGCTGACCTGGCGACCGGCTGCATCGAAAGCCTGAAACCACAGTGGGTCCTGCCGCCAGGTTAGGAGGCCCGGCGCCGCAGCAGCGTTTCGCTGGGTTTTTCGCCGAAAGTGCGGGCATAGGCTTGCGAAAAACGACCGAGGTGGAAGATCCCGCTGTCCATTGCAACGCTCGTGACATTGACATCCCCGTCTGCCGCGAGCAGGCGCGCCCGCGCTTTTTCGAGCCTTATGCGGTTCAGCACGTCGCGCGGGCTGAGGCCGTCATGAATCTCGGCGAAAGCCAACTGGAGACTGCGCAGGGTCACGCCGAGCAAATGGGCGATCTGAAGCACCGACAGGGGCTCATCGCTGTGGGCGTGCATGATCTCTTCGGCTTTGCGCACGCGATGGAATGCGGGCAAGACCTTGCGCGACCAGCGGCTTTCGACGGCGACCCCCATGATCTCGCATAGCTGGTCGTCGATCAGGCCTGCAATCAGTTCGGAAACTCTTTGGGGCAATTCCTCGGACGGTCGCAAAAGGATGCTGTCCACGAGTTGCGGAAGCTGGCTGGCCAGATAGGTCCCGATATCTCCGGCAAGTCCTTCTGCATCACCCGGAAAGGCCGCGCCAACGGAAAGTCCCTCGGCGAGCGCCAGCGCTTCAAGCCTTGCGTTCGAGACCTGAAGTGTTGTTGCCTTGAACCACTGGGCAAACATGGGGCTGGCCCGGGTGCGACGCTCGGTCGACCGGAACACCATCGGTCCGCCGGGGATCGCCCTGTATTCGTTGCCGCCGACAAGGATATCGAGCCGTCCGGCGGAAGGCATCAGGAAGGTAAAGTTGCCGCCGTCCTTGAGTTCGATCTCGTGTCCGGTGGACACGACACGACCCAAGGATATTCCACTCTCTTCGATCCGGACAAGCTCTGTCCTGATCGTTCCGGGGACACCACGGAGGCTCAGGTACCGGCTTTCCGCGAACATGATCGACGGTTGGAAAGCCAGATCCTCGGACCCGATGACCTGCCTGGTGAGATAGACAGTGCCAGGCCGGGGTCGCGACCATCTCATGTCTTGCATGCAGGTATCAAGCCCCTTCATGGTGACGGATAGAGCCGACAAGGCGAAACCTGCACTGAACGCGAATCCAGTCGATGCAACCCGATTGTCGACTGGATTTCGCTTTCCGGATAGCTAGGCACATTCCTAGCGATGTCCAGTCAGAAGCGGTTTCCGTGCGAGTCGCAAGATGAGCAGGGCGCCCCGTGCAACGTGATCTGCTTTTTTGGTGCTTTGCGTGACCTTTGGCCGGATGGCGGAACGCCGGGCTGCAGGGATCACCGAGGCGACCCAGAGCGTAGTTCAGTCCTCGGACGCTGATGCCCGCCTTGTCAGAGGAAGCTGCGATAGAATCATGAACCCTGGGAAAATCGGAAAATGAAAATACCCTTTGCAATCGTCGCGACACTGGGCGCGCTTGTCCTGACCGGATGCGTCGAGACGACGATGACCGAACCCGTTGCCACCACCGGCGGCAACCTGACCGGCACCACGGCCACGAACTGCCGCGCCGCCATCGCGCGCGAGATGAACCGCAACATCAGCGATGTGGCGATCTTCGATGTCCTCGAATCCGAGGCCGGGAATGTGGCCCAGGCCTCGGTTGCGGGCGCCGAGGCCCCCTGGATCTGCCGCACCGACCGCAACGGCCGCGTGTCGCAGGTCATGTATTCCGGTCAGGGCTGATCCCGCTGGTGCAGGGGCGGGGTGGCGCGGCAGGGAATGGCTGCGCCGCCCCGTTACGCGCTGTTCCTCAATCAGAACGTGGGATCCTTCGGCTTGATCCAAGCGCCTTGACAAGGGCGTCGATGTCACGAAGCCGGATGTCGCTTTGCGGGTATGGGATTTCGATTCCCGCCTGCTGAAGTTTGGCGTGGATGGCAAACAGCAGGTCCGACCGGATGACGGCCGACTGTGCCTCTTCGACAACGAAGCAGGTCAGCCGGAATTGCAGCGCGCTGTCGCCAAGATCGGCGAACAGGACCAGCGGTGCAGGGTCGCGCAGCACCAGCGGATGCGCCATCGCGATCTCCAGGATGATGTCGCGGGCCCGCTCGACATCGCTGCCATAGGCCAGGCCTATCGGCAGCACCAGTCGTCCCGTCGCGGTCGTCAGCGTAAGGTTGGTGACGGTGCCCGAGACAAGGTCGAGGTTGGGCACAATGACATCATGGCGGTCAACTGTCTCGATCCGGGTGGAGCGGACGGCGATCTTCCGCACGATGCCGGTCTTGCCCGAGACCTCGATCAGGTCGCCCTCCTTGATCGGCCGCTCGACCAACAGGATGATCCCGGACACGAAGTTCGACACGATGTTCTGCAACCCAAGACCGATCCCGACCGAAAGCGCCCCGATCACCACGGCCAGGTTGGACAGGTTCAGCCCCGCGGCCGACACCGCGACCAGCGCGGAAATCACGATTCCCAGGTAACCCACCCCCTTGTTCAGGGCGGCCTGCGCGCCCGCATCCAGCCGCGTCCGCGGCAGGACGGTCAGGCGAAGAACCCTTTGCAGCCAGCGCGTCAACAGAACGCCCACCATGAGCACGAGGACAAGGACGATCAGTCCGTCCAGCGACAGACGCATGTCTCCGATCACGATGCCTTCGGACAGGCTGCGCCAGACCTCGGCCACATCCTCGGGTCGGCTGCCCCAAATGATCGCCAGGATCGGTGACAGTCCAAGCGCCAGCGCAATCACGACGACGATGGGAATCAAGCTGCCGGACAGCGGCTCGTCGTCCGTTCCCTGCGAGGTAAAGGCCGCGATCAGTCGAATGACCGCGCGATGGAGAAAGACCGCCAGCCCCAGCAAGGCCATCGTCATCAACACAGGCACCAGTACGGCCCGCGCCAGGTTCACATAGCCAAGGATCGCCAGCCCCGTCGCCAAGAGCGCAAGGGCCTGCACGGCGTAGGCGACGAATCGGGTCAGGCCCGCGTCGGTTGCATGGGCCTGCCGTGCCGCCTTCTCTTCGCGCAACGAAAGCATCACCTTCGCCATGTGCCACAGAAGCCAGGCAGACAGCCCCACGACGGGAAGGGTCAGGACGGCGGTCGTCGTCTCGCTCATCCTGCTTTGGTTTGACAGCTGCTCGACGATCAGCTCCAGCCCGATGGCAATGCCCAGAAGCCGGGTCAGCGTTGTCGCACGGCGGGCAAGGTCATGCCCGATGTCGGGCTTTGCGGCAAAGAGCGTGACCGACAGCCAGTTGGCCAGGATCAGGATCGCCGCGACCCAGATCGCGCCGAAAAGCAGGCCGGACGACTGGAGCGATGCCGGATAGAGCACCGGCAGGATCATGATCAGGGCGAACACCCCGGCGGCCGGAAGGACCAGAAGCACCAGGTTCGCCCCGGCCAGAAGCAGAAGGCGTTTCCAGGTTGCCCGGGCCAGGCTTGCCGCCGCAAGCATCCGCCGCGACAGCCAGGGCTGTGCCACGAACAAGACGAACAGGCCAACGACCAGCAGCACGACCGCAATCGGCAGGGCAGACAGCAGAGCTGCCTGTTCGTCGGGTTGGTCCAGGCTGCGGCTCACCTCTTCCCGCGTCGTTGCCGCAAGTCCCGCAAGGTCACGCCAGGCGAGGGCCAGGCTGGAGGGGGCCAGCGGCAAGGGATACTGCCGCATAAGCTCACGCGTCCCGGTGGCGGTGATCCGGGCATCCAGTTCCTGCAGGATGACCTCGGCCCGGGTCAGCGCTTCGCGGGCGGCGAGGGACGGGGCATTGGCGATGGCGATGGCCTCGAGCAATTGCCGCCGCCGGTCCGCCGTGGCAGCGGCTTCGCTCGCGCCCTCGGCAGGAGGGGGGCCGAGCGCCTCCAGTTGCGCCTGAAGCGCGCGCGCCTCAAGTGTGTCCGAGGCGCCAAGGACACGCAGATCGTCGCGGAGGGCGGCTACGCGTGCCCGCTGCGCCTCCAGCGTGGCGGCGTCGGCGGGGGCTTCGGCGGCAAGCAGGGTTTCGGTCGCGCCAAGGATGGCATCGACCCGGGCGGCATCGTAGCCGGACGGCGATTGCGCCGCCGCTGCACCGGCAAGCGAAAGGACGGTCAGGGCAAGCGTCAGGCCGTAGGAAAGTCGGAAAACACGCGTCATTCCTGCCCGCGATCCCCTTGCTGGCTGGACTGCTGCAAGGGTGCGGGATGCAGCCGCACGGCGCTATCCGAAAGGCGAAAGGGCCGTCCCAGCCTATCCGCACAGCATTTCGCAATGCGGATAGTGCGAACCCGAAAGTGAGGAAGGATAGGAGTCACCCGGTGCCGCTGTCCCTGGTGCCTCTGCGACCCCGCCCGCTTTGTGAACGGAGACTGCATGATGTCAACATTCCGCCTTCCCGTCCTGACCGCGTTTCTCCTCGCTGTCGCCACTGCCTGCGTCACAGGATCCGGCCCTGCCTCGGCCCAGGACAGAACCCAGCGCGTCAGCTTCCCCGCCGGGGCAACGGGCACCGTGCTGCGCGACCGCATCGTCGGATCGCGGGGGGTGAATTATGTTCTCGGGGCCTCGGCCGGGCAGCGGATGACGGTGGAGATGTCCACCGACAACGCCAGCGCCTATTTCAACATCCGGCGCAGCGGGTCGGATACGGCGATCTACAACGGGTCGATCAACGGCAACAGCACCACGGTCACCTTGCCTTCGGGCGGAGACTGGGTGGTGCAGGTCTACCTGATGCGCAATGCCGCGCGGCGGGGCGAGACGGCAAGCTATCGTCTGTCGATCAGCATAGCGGGCCGGGGGACGGCTGCTCGGCCGCCCGCGGGAAGTGGGGATGCGGCGGCCAGCGGTCCGGACTGGTGGGCCGTCACCGGCGTCGCGGCGAATGACACGCTGAACGTACGGCAAGGGCCTTCCGTGAAGGACCTGGTCATCGCCCGCGTCGGCAACGGCACGGTCTTGCGCAACGGCGGATGCGTGGGCGAGGGCAGGTCGCGCTGGTGCAAGGTGTCGGCCGCGGATGGCAGCTTCACAGGTTGGGCCTCGGGCCGGTTCCTGCGCGAATCCGGCGCACCCGCCGCAGGCGGCGGCGTCGCCCAGGCGCTTATGTCCGAAACCTGCCGCGTCGCGGTGGCCGAAGATTTCGGTGTACCGATCCGGTCGCTGACCGCCTACCCCGCTCAGCCGGCGGGGCGCGGGTTCGAGGTTTTCGTGCAAAGCAATTCGACGACACGGGAGTTCAACTGCCGCTTCAGTGCGCAGGGGCGCCTCCTTGGCATCGACTGATCGCCGGATGCCTTTCGCGTTGCGGATAGTGCGCTTCAGGCCCCGTTCATACGGTGTCCATCAGACCTGAAGTGACGAACCACCACCCAAGACATGACATCTCAAACAGGGGAATCCCATGATCAGACAGTCGTTCACCATGCTCGGAGCCGCGGCCCTGTGCCTACAGCTTGGCATGGCGCCAGCGAGGGCCGAGATGAGCCATGACGAAAAGGTCGCAGCAGCGGCAGCGCTTCTGGGCATCGCGGCCCTGCTGCACAACAAGCACCACTACAAGGACGGCTACGCTCCGGCCTCCGGGTCGCACACGGCGGACTTCGAAAACTGCTATCGCGACGGCCTGCACGGCTACGACTACACCTCGGGCTCGAAGGATTGCGCCGAGGGCTGGCAGGCGGGCAACGCCGAACGCGAAAAGGCACGGGCACACCGCCAGACCGCCGCAGCCGACCAGAAGGCCCCGCCGATGGCGGTGAGGGGCTGCGCAAACCTGATGGCCACGAACTTCGCCGTCGGCACCCACGCGGTGCACATGATCAAGGCGCGGTCCACCGGCAAGCATGAATGGGAAATCGAGGCCAGCGTCGGCCACGAGCACATGGTCTGCGTCATGCGCGACACCGGCGAGGTCATCTCGGCGCGTGGTGGTCGCCTGTAAGGCAAGGACGGCGCGTTCCGGGCTAAAGCGCCCAGAACGCGCCGCATGTAACATATCAGGAATATCAGATGATCCGGCAACTTTCGGCCGAAGCCTTAGGCACTTTCTGGCTAGTCCTTGGCGGCTGCGGCAGCGCCGTGCTGGCCGCCGCCTTCCCCGAGGTCGGCATCGGCCTTCTGGGCGTGTCGCTGGCCTTCGGCCTGACCGTCCTGACCATGGCCTATGCCGTGGGCGGCATCTCGGGCGGGCATTTCAACCCGGCGGTCAGCCTTGGCCTGGCGCTGGCCGGGCGGTTCGAGATGCGCAACCTCGTTCCCTACTGGATCGCGCAGGTGGCTGGCGCCGTTGCGGCAGCGGCGGTGCTTTATGTCATCGTCGCGGGCAAGGCGGATTTCGCGGGCGTGGGTGGCTTTGCCTCGAACGGCTACGGCGCCGCCTCGCCGGGACGGTTCGGGATGACCTCGGCCCTGGTGACCGAAGTGGTGATGACGGCCTTCTTCCTGATCGTGATCCTTGGCGCCACGTCCAAAACAGCCCCGGCGGGATTCGCCCCCATCGCCATCGGGCTTTGCCTGACGCTGATCCACCTTGTCTCGATCCCCGTCACCAACACCTCGGTCAATCCGGCACGGTCCACCGGCGTGGCGCTCTTCGCCGACGGCCCGGCGTTGGCGCAACTCTGGCTGTTCTGGGTGGCGCCCCTGGCCGGCGCCGCCCTGGGCGCGGTGATCTGGCGGGCGCTGCTGGCGGACGAATGACCAGATCAAGAAGGAGAGACCTCATGCCGAAACTCCGACTTCGCGCCTTGGCCGTGGCGCTGCTGATGGCCAGCGCCTCCAGCCAGGCCGGGGCCGACACCTACACCGGGCGCAACGGTGGACCGTCCCATGGCGACATGGTCGGGCGCGGGCACGCACCGGCCGAGGGCATGGCCTTCTTCCGCCCGGTGCTGTCCGGAGTGCTCTATCGCGCCGGGTTCAAGGGGGGCGACAAGGCGCGCACGGGCCTGTCCTCCTCCCAGCGGAAGGACCTGTGTGAAGCCGGGTTCTCCAGCGCCCGCTACATCGACTTCGGCAAGAACACCGATTTCGGCACCACCTCCTGCGGCAAGGGCAAGCTGACCTATGCGCCCGGCAAATCCACACGCCCAGCCGAGGTGATGCGCGAGATCCACGACATCATCAGAAACCCGGCCCGCGGCCCGATGGTCGTGCATTGCATGTGGGGCGTACATTCCTCGGGCGCGATTTCGGCCATGGCGCTGGTGCAGTTCTGCGGCTGGAGCGAGGGCCGCGCCAAGGCCTACTGGGACGAGGCCCGCAACGGAGCCGACTGCGCCGACGGCTGCGAGGCCTGGATCGACCACCATTTCGACACCTTCGACTTCGACCCCTCGCTCACGCTGACCGCCGCCGAACAGGCTGCGATCTGCCCGAAATGACGGATAGCCCCATGCCTCGCCCCCTTCTTGCCGCTGCGATCGCGGCATCCCTTGTCGCTCCTGCCTCGGCCAACGACAGCGTTCAGGGGCAGGAGACCCGCTACACCAGCCCGAACGGCGTGACCGAACGCTGCGTGCGGATCGCACCGATGCCGGGGGCCGTCTATTCCGACGACGACCTGAAGGCCGAGGCCAAGTTCTGCGCCATCGACCTTTACGCGGCCGACGTCGCGCTCTGCCCCAAGACCTGGAGCACCAGCCCCGGCATGATCGTGCACGACATCTCGGAAGGCCCCTATGCGGGGGACCGCAAGGCCTTCGAGACGCGCGCCTGCCCGGAGGGCAAGGATGCCAAGGGCCTCGGCGGCGGCGAGCTGGCCAAGTTCAAGCCCACGATGAACGCGCGCGGCACTTCGGGCACCTTTTCGGCCTCGCCGCTGCTCTACTACCACCTCTCGCGCTTCCTTGGTGCCGACATCGGCGTGCCCCCCGCCGTCTGGCGCAGCATGGACCGCGCGATGCACCTGGCCGAAGTGGCGCGCCCCGGCGTGGCGATCTCGGGCCACAGCCATTCCTCGGACATGAACCGCACCGGCTGGCAGGTGCTGGTCGAGGCCGACCAGAAGCCCGACAGCTACAGCCCGACCGACGACCTGTTCACCGCCGACCGCACGACGCTTTACGGGGTGATGCTGCGCTCCAAGGGCAGCCGCTACAATTCCGAACTGAACGGCACCCGCGCCTCGGGCTGGGGCGAGGGGCAGAACTACGATTTCCAGGGCACCGCGCCCTTCCTCGCGCTGCGCTCGCCAAAGCCCCTGGCGGAGGCGGTGGCGGACGGCGTGGCCGAGGCTTTGAAGGATCCGCAGATCCGGCGCGACATGGGCGATGCCCCCGATCCGCGCCAGATCGTGTTCTGGATGGCCGACCTGACCAACATCGTGCTTCTGGACTTCATCCTGTCGCAGCAGGACCGGGTCGGGAACATCGACTATGTCGAACATTGGTACTGGGTCGAGAACGGCGCGCTGAAATCGCGCAAGGCCGCCTCCCATGGGCCCGAGACCGAGCCGCTGCCCGATGGCGCGTTCAAGCTGAAACGCACGCATCTGAACGACAACGATGCCGGTGGGCGGGTGGAATATGCGAACTTCGCCAAGTCCACCGGCATGCTGGACGACCTGCACCACTTCCCGGCCCGCACCTGGCGGCAGCTGATGGCGCTCGAGGCCGACCTGAGGGCCGAGGGTCCGCTGCACGCCTATCTGAAATCGTCCTTCGGCCTGTCCGATCGCCAGTTCGCGCAGCTGGTGAAGAACACGCTCCTTGCCGCCGCGACCCTGCGGATGCAGTGTCGGGCGGGCGCGATCCAGTTCGACCTCGACCCGGCGACCTTCCTGATGACCGGCACCGCCACGCCCGAGACGGTCGATTGCGGGGAACCGTAAGGTGCGCCGCCTTGCGGCATGCCTCCTTGTCCTGATCCTGACGGCACCCGTCGAGGCCGAGCCGCTGCGCATCGCCGTGATTTCGGACCTGAACGGCAGCTACGGCTCGACCAACTACGGGCAGCCGGTGTCCGGCGCGGTCGCGCGGATCATCGCGCTTCGGCCCGATCTGGTCATCAGCGGCGGCGACATGGTGGCGGGCCAGCGGCTGAAGCCCAAGCTCGCACCGGCGGAACTTGCCGCGATGTGGGCGGCCTTTCATGCCACGGTCAGCGATCCGCTGGCGCGGGCCGGACTGCCGCTCCTGGTGACGCCCGGCAATCACGATGCCTCCGCCTATCCGGGGTTCGAGGCCGAGCGGGCCGCCTTTGCCGAAGCCTGGGCGAACCGGGTGCCGGACCTGTCGGCGATCGACGACGGCAACTGGCCGTTCCGGGGGGCGTGGTCGGTGAACGGCGTGCTGCTTGTCGGGATCGACGCCACGCGCCCGGGTCCGCTGCCAGACGCTGACATGGCATGGCTGCGCGGCGTCCTTGAGAAGCAGGCCGCACGGCACCGAGCCGTGATCCTGTTCGGTCATCTGCCGCTGATGCCGATCTCGCAGGGCCGCGAGGGCGAGGTGCTGGCCGATCCTGCGCTGTTCGCCCTCGCGCAGGGGGCGGGCGTGGATCTCTGGCTGTCCGGGCATCACCATGCCTTCTACAGCGGGCAGGCCGGCGGGATCCTGTTCGTGGCGCAGGCGGCGCTGGGCAGCGGGCCGCGCAAGCTGGTCGGCGAGACTGCGGTCAGCGGCCAGAGCTTCACCTGGATCGAGATCGCCGACGACGGCGCGATCACCGTGGCGGCCTATCCATCCCCCGGGTTTGGCACGGCACTTGACGAAGGCACCCTTCCAGCAAGCCTTGGGGGGGGCGACCTCCGCCTGACACGCAGCTTCCGCGCTGCGGACTGAGGCTCAGGTCTCGGGATTTTCGTGCGTCCGGGAGATGTTCCGCATCAGCCACACCCCGTAGATCGCATTGGGCAGCACCAGAAGGACCGGGATGAACTGCGTGAGGCTCGATCCGGCGGGGGGTGTGACCGCCTCGGCCGGCAGGGGCCCGTGCGAAGCGACCTGCCCGACCGCCGCGCCGAGCGTGAAGGTCGCGAAATCCCACAGCGCATGGACGATGATCGGCGGCCAGAGCGATCCGGTCCGCAGCCGCAGCGCGATGAAGATGAGCCCGCTCAGGAACGCCGCGCAGGATTGAATGAGAGCTGCCCGGAGATCGCCGGTGACAAAGACGTTCAGGCTGTGCATCGCCCCGAAGGCGGCCGAGGTCAGCAGCACCGCAGGCCAGATCGACACGCTGTGGCGGAACCCCTGCAACACCACGCCGCGCAGCGCCAGTTCTTCCGAGAACCCGACCAGCAAGGTGTTGATCAGGATGATCAGAAGCGTGGTGGCAGGCGGCAGGCCGAAGAAGACGGCGACGCCCAGCGCCACGACGATGTAGATCATCGGCAGCCAGGTCAGACGCCAGGCCCGCGCCTCGGGCCAGCGGTTCAGCGCAACGTCATGCCATCCCTGCCACAGCACGACCGCCAGGATGAAACCGCCAGCGGCAGCCCAGGTCCAGCCGATACCCTTCTGCACCCCGTCGCCCAGGTCTGCCTGCCCCCCGGAGGAGATATGTCCGCCGATGATCGTGATGGCCAGCCAGCAGGCGAAGGCGATCAGGGCAATGGCAAGTCGTCGGGTCATGGGGGCTGTCCTTTCGCGTCATCCTGCGCGCCGCCGGTTGGCCGGGGCTGCGCACGGCCCACCCTAACGGCAAGCCTGCATGCCGATATCCGCAACGCGAAGCGCGGCTTCCAGAATGCGGGCCGCCGACCTTCGACGCCACTTCGTCTTTCGGATAGTCCGGGCGGGTGTTTAGAGAGAGGATGGCAACAATGCTCTGCTGCTACCCAGCAAGAAGAGAACACCCCATGCCCCATGCCCGCACCCTGTCGTCGATCCTTGCAGGCACCGCCCTGGCACTGGCCCTGGCGACGGCCAGCCCGGCCCAGACGACGCGATCCGAAACCATCGCCGCTGCTGACGCAACCGCCGGAACAGTGATCAACGGCACGATAAGGGGCGACGACAGCGTCGATTACCTGGTCGCGGCCGAGGCGGGCCAGCGGTTGTCGGTTGATGTCTCGGCCAGCAACGCCAGCCTTTACTTCAACATCCTGCCCCAGGGATCGGACGAGGCGATCTTCATCGGCTCGACCTCGGGCAATGTCGCCGACGTGCCCGTTCCGGCAACAGGCACCTACGTCGTCCGCGTCTATCTCATGCGCAACGCCGCGCGGCGCGACGAAGGCGCGGACTATGCACTGGGGATCGGCGTGACCGGCGCCGATTTCGCCGACGGGCTTGCGGGCGGTCCCGACTGGTGGGCCGTTTCGGGGTTGACCGAGGGCGCGCTGAACATCCGGTCCGGCCCCGACACGCGCTATTCCGTGGTCAGCAAGGCGCAGAACGGCGAGGTCATGCAGAACCGCGGCTGCCGTCTGACCCGCGGCACGCGCTGGTGCAGCATCCGGGTGGACGGCTCGGGCGTTCAGGGATGGGTGGACGGCGATTTTCTGGTGGAGGCCGCCGCGCCTGCAATGGCGACCGTGCCCGAGGGCGGCCCGGTCGGCAACGGCACGCCCTTCGATGCGACGGGCTTTGTCAACTGCGCCGTCGTGCCGGGCGAGGCGATGCGCACCTGCCCCTTCGGCGTGGTGCGGGAAGGCCCCGGCAATGCCGGCGTCTGGATCGCCCTCGGCGACGGCCAGGAACGCCAGATCCTCTTCGAAGGCGGCGTGCCGGTCTCGACCAATGCCGACCTGCCGCTCGCTTACGAAAAGTCGGGCGATCAGTTCACGATCAGCGTGGGGGGCGAACGCTATGCGTTCCCCGAGGCCCTGGTCATGGGCGGCTGATCCTTGCCCGGCGGCGCGAAGGTCGGGGCTGCCTTTCTGCTGGCACTGGCGCTGACCGGAGGGTGCTGCCACGCGCAGGATGTGCCTCCGCCGGGCGAACAGGTTTCGGCGGATTGCGCGGCACCGGTCTATGCAACCGATCGGCTGGTCTGTTCGGACGCCGCGTTGCGCGAGCTTGACGCGCATATGCTACAGCTCTGGCGCATGGCAGAGGCGCGGCACCGCGGGAACGGCGCCCTGCGGGACGCCCAGATCGCGTGGTTCCGCAGCCGCAGCCTGTGCGCATTCGGGTCAGACCACCGTGCCTGTGTCGTCACGGCTTACCACAAGCGCATCGCCGCCCTGCTTGCATTGGTGGATGCGCCTTGAACGCAGACCGATATCTGCGGGCAGCGGAAAGGAAGGTTTCCATGATGCCGCGACTGCGCAACCTTGCCGCCCCCATGCTGCTGATGATCTGCGCGACAGCCGTGTCGGCCCAGACGCAAACATGGGACAGTTACGCCGATGAGGTCGATGCCAGGATCACGCGTCTTGTGGCCGAGATCGAACTGTTCCGCTTCCGCGACGAACATCTCGCGATGATCCGCTCGCTTGCTTATCAGGAAGCCGTTGCGGTGGTCTGCCCCGGCTTTGCGACGGACGAGGCGAGACGCACCGATTTCCTGTCGCAGATCGTGCCGATGCGCGATGAGGAGCTCAGAACTGCACCGTTGGAGAGCATCGTCCTTCGCTCAGAGGTGATGTTCGCCTTCGGAACCCATTTCGGCGCAGCAATCGCAACGGGCATGGCCGATCCGTCAGCCTTTTGTGCCCGCGCCGGGCAGGATCGTCGTGACCCGGGGTTTGTGACGCCGATCTGGCAGGAGGAGAAATGACCGGAACGGCGCGTTACGGTGTAGATCGAGCCACGGCCGTTTCGCTGCCAAAGGTTCGCAAGCCACATCAGAAGTCTGTTTCCGGGTAGACCCCTGCGCAGTCGTAGGCGACGGCGGCGACTGTTGCGCCGGTGTTCAGGAAGAGGCGCGGCGACAGGAACTGCGTGGCGGCTGGCAGGTCTGCGGTGATCTCCTGCTCGAAGACCGCGGCGGAAACTTCGTCGACGACGCGCACCCAGACCGAACCGCCGTTGGGTGGCGCGGCGATGAAGAGGGTCAGCACGCCGCCCGTTGCGATGGCGAAGGACGCGCCCATGTCCGTCAGGGTCGGTGCGCCGGTCCCGTCGTTCGCGACCAGTTGCCAGCGGGTGTGCGTCCCGCGCTGGAAGCCGATGCCGATGCAGTTGATGACGGTGGCGAGCGTCAGGGTGTTGGCCAGCGCGGCGGTCGATCCGTAGAGGCCGAAGAACCCCATGCCGGTTGCCTGCAGGGTCGTAAGGGAAATCCGCGTCGCGAAGGTCCAGCCGCCGAGGCCCGCCGCATCGCCGCGCCAGGCGTCGCTGAGCCGATGTTCACGACCGTGGTCGATCCGGACGCGCCGCCGGTGCCGATGTTCACCGTCTTGGTCACGCCCGTCGTCGTGGCCCCGGTGCCCATGCCGTAGGTCGCGGTCGTCGTGGCCGTGCCGATCGAGGCGCTGGCCGCCGACACCGTGACGGTCCCGGACGCCGTCAGCGTCCCCGAAAACGTCTTGTTCCCGGTGAAGGTCTGCGTGCCTGCGAGGATCGCCAGTTCGGACGAGGTGTTCGGCAGCGTGAAACTCCCCGAGAGGACGGGACTGCCGTCGAACCTTCTCTGCAAAAATCCCAACTTTTCAATGCAATACTTCCCTGCTGATCAACTGCCGCAGCAGAGACGCGCCGTCAGAGCCCCAGCAACTGCTGTCTGATCCAGATGGTCTGCGGATCGGCATCGTTGCGGCGATGCCAGAAGGCCGAGACGGGAAAGCGGCGCACCTCGAGCGGCGGCGTGGCGGTGACAAGGCCGAAGCCGGGGGCGAAGGCCTGTGCCACGCGGGCGGGCAGCGTGACCAGCGCACGCGCGGCGGCGACGGCGGCCAGCGCGGGCAGGAAGGCCGGAAGGCCCAGGACCACGCGGCGCGAGCGGCCCAGGACGGCCAACTGGTCGTCCACCACGCCGCGCAGATCGCCGCCGGGCGAGATCAGGATGTGGTCGGCCGCACAGTAGGTGTCGAGGTCCAGCGCGGGCGCCATGGGCAGCACCTCGGGCCGGCCGGCGACCAGAAAGCCCTCGTCGTAAAGGCGTTCGCTGCAGATGGCCTCGGGCGTCTCCCAGACGTAGCCCAGGGCCAGATCGGCACGACCTTCGGCCAGTGCCTCCATCGCGGCCGTGCGTCCCAGCGGCAGGACCGTCAGCGTCAGCCCCGGCGCGCGGGTGTGCAGCCTCGCGGCCAGCGGCGGGATCAGAACCGCCTGTTCGGCATCCAGTGCCGCGATCCGCACCAGACCCGTCGCGGTGCCCGGGTCAAAGGCGCGCGCCGCACCGAGTGCCCCGCGCAGGGCATCGACCGCGGTGGCCACCGGCGCCTCAAGTGCCAGCGCGGTCGCGGTGGGCTCCATCCCGTGCGGGCGGCGCAGGAACAGCTCGTCCCCGAAGATGTCGCGCAGGCGCTTCAGTGACTGGCTGATGGCGGATTGCGTGAGGCCGAGGTCAACCGCCACGTCCAGCGCCTTGCGGTGGCGCAGAAGGCCAAGGAACACCAGCAGCAGCGTCAGGTCCAGCCGGCGGAGTTCGGATATGCTTAAGTCAGACATGAGGCTTATTCGTTACCAATTCTTTTCAGGGCCGCATATCTCCATTCCATCGAATGAAGCAAGGGGAAAGACAGATGCGGATCGCGATCATCGGCACCGGCAATGTGGGCGCCGCCATCGCCCGGGGCCTGAAGGGCAAGGGCCATGCCGTGACCCTTGGCGCGCGCAACCCCGAGGAGGCCGAGGTGAAGGCCCTTGCCGCCGAGACCGGCGCAACCGTGGCCCTGCCCGCGGAGGCTGCGGCCGGGGCCGATCTTGTCATCCTCGCGCTGCCCTGGGGCGTGGCCGAAGGCGCGGTCAAGGCGCTGGGCGATCTGGCGGGCAAGGTGGTGATCGACTGCATGAACCCGCTGGGGCGCACCGCTGCCGGCATGGGGCTGACCATCGGCCACACCACCAGCGGCGGCGAGATGGTCGCGGGCTGGCTGCCGGGCGCGCAGGTGGTCAAGACGCTCAATCAGGTCGGTGCCGAGATCATGGCGCAGAACGACCATCTGCCGCATCGGCCGGTGATGTTCATGGCGGGCGACTTTGATGCTGCCAAGGCGAAGGTCGCGGCCGTGCTGACCGATCTCGGGTTCGAGCCGCTGGACGCGGGCGACCTGACCAAGGCGCGCCTGCTCGAGCCCTTCGGCATGGTCTGGATCAATCAGGCCCTGTTCCGGGGCAAGGGCCGCAATTGGGCCTTCGCGGCGGTGGAGGGCTAGGCCACTGCCGCCCCCCCAAAGAAAACCAACTCACCCTTTCAAGGAGACACAACATGACCCTGACCCGCAGAACCTTCCTTGCCGCGGCCCCAGCTGTGGCCCTGACCGCAGGCAGCCTGCCCCCTGTGACCAAGGCCCGCGCCGATGCCCCCGCCGCCGCCCCAGGCAATATCCTGATCGTGGTGGCCAACGAGATTGCGCATCCGACGATGGGCTTTCCGCTGGGCTTCTGGGCGGCGGAACTGACGCATCCCTATGCCGAACTCGTGGCCCATGGCCATCCGATCACCATCGCCAGCCTGCAAGGCGGCAAGGTGACGGTGGATGCCTATTCCGACCCGCGCCACGAGTCGGGCTACTCGGCGCAGGACTTCGTTTCGCTGGGCTTCTTGACCTCGCCGAAACACGCGCCGCTGCTGGATGCCACCGCAGCACTAGCCGACATCAAGCCCGAGGATCACGCCGCGATCATCGTCGCGGGCGGGCAGGCGCCGATGTTCACCTTCCGCGAAAACACCGCGCTGCAAGGGCTGATCCGCGCCTTCTACGACGCGCGCAAGCCGACGGCGGCGCTGTGCCATGGCGTCTCGGCGCTGGTCGATGTGAAGCTGGACGATGGCAGCTACCTGATCGCGGGCAAGACCGTGACCGGGTTCTCGGCCGCCGAGGATGCCTATGTCGATGAGGTGCTGGGCGCGAAGCTCTTCAACTGGTGGGTGGAACCGGCGATGCGCGAGCGTGGGGCCAACTACACCGACCGCGGCATGTGGGCGAACTACGCCGTGGCCGACGGCAACCTGATCACCGGGCAGCAGCAGAACTCGGGCGGATCGGTGGCGCGGCTGATCCTCGAACAGCTCGAATCCTGAGACAGCACGGGTCCGGCGGCCCGACTGCCGCCGGACCCGTGGCAAACCAAACCCGTTCACATCCTGAGACAAGCCCATGACCCAGACCCTCACCGCCACCTGCCATTGCGGCGCCGTGCGGCTGACGCTTCCCGCGGAGGCGTCGGGCGTGATGGCCTGCCACTGCGGCGACTGCCAGAAGATGCACGGCAATTTCAACGCCTTCGTTGCCGCCCCCCGCGAAGCCATCGGGGTCGAGGGGGCGGCGGCGCTGGTCTGGTATCAGTCCTCGCCCGCCAGCCGCCGCGCGTTCTGCGGCACCTGCGGCGCGCGGGTGGTCAAGGAACAGCCGGGCCGCTGGCTGGTCTCGGCCGGGCTGATCGACGGGCCGACCGGGCGGCACCTGATGCGCAACCTCTGGGCGCAGTCGAAACCCGACTGGTATGCCCTGCCGGAGGTGCATCATGAGTGATCCCGTCACCATCGTCGTGCGCCGCAAGGTCAAGCCAGGGCGCGAGAAGGATTACGAGGTCTGGCTGGAACGCCTGACACGCGGGGCGGCGGAGAAGTTTGAGGGGTATCTGGGTGCCGAGTTCCACCGCCCCGCCCAACCCGGCGGCGAATACCGCAGCGTGTTCCGCTTCGACAGTCTGGAACATCTGGAGGTGTTCGAGCGGTCAGGCTTCCGGGCGGAAAT
Organism: Tabrizicola sp.; assembly: GCA_046294075.1. Lineage (GTDB taxonomy): Bacteria > Pseudomonadota > Alphaproteobacteria > Rhodobacterales > Rhodobacteraceae > Tabrizicola. The sequence goes on from JBKBJC010000020.1 coordinate 31,405, forward strand.
GCTGACCGAGGCGTCAGACATGTTCGCCGCCGATGCCGCCTGGCAGCGGATGACGGGGCTGGAGTTCTGGTTCGACCCGCCGCCGGGCACCAAGGTTCCGCAACCCAGCCCGCACCGCATGGCGCTGGTGTTGATCGCGGTGGTGTTCGTGCTGGTGCTGATCCTCAACCTGACCCTCGGCCAGCTGATGACCGGCTGGCCGCTGGCGCTGCGCGTGTTGGTGACCGTCACCATCCAGGTTTCGTTGATGACCTACGTCATCATGCCGCGTCTGACGCCGCTGATCGCGCGCTTCATCTATCCCAAAACCAAAACCCTCTGAAAGGATTGACAAATGTCTGCCTCCATCGACGTGCACAGCAAGAAAAAGGTCCTGATGATCGCCGCCAACCCCGGCACCTCGCCCACCACGGGCTGGCCCGTGGGCTTCTGGTGGGCCGAACTGACCCACCCCTACTGGACCTTCACCGAGGCCGGTTACGAGGTCGAGATCATCAGCGCCAAGGGTGGTGATCTCGTCGCCGATGGGTTCTCGGACCCCGAGGATGCCAGCGGTTATTCGGCGCATGACCTGATCTCGCTCGGCTTCAAGAAATCCGAAAAACACGTGGCGCTGCTCAAGGGCACCAAGTCCATCGCGGATGTGGACCCGACCGCCTATGACGCGATCTTCCTTGCCGGCGGCCAGTCGCCGATGGTGACGATGATTGACGATGCGGCGCTGCATGCCTTCGTGGCCAAGGCTTACGAGGCGGGAAAGATTGTCTCGATCGTCTGCCACGGCACCTGCATCCTGTTGAAAACGCGGCTCTCGAACGGCGACTTGCTGGTCAAGGGCAAGACCTGGACCGGGTTCGCCAACAGCGAAGAGGCCTTCGCCGATGCCTGGGTAGGCCAGAAGATCCAGCCCTTCTGGATCGAGCAAGAGGCGAAGAAGATCGACGGCACCAACTTCGTGGTCAATTCGATGTTCAAGCCCTTTGCGGTGCGCGACGGCAACCTGATCACCGGCCAGCAGCAGTTTTCGGGCGGCGCGGCGGCGGAACTTGTGGTGCAGACGCTGGGCCGCTGATGGCCAAGGGGGCGGGCTCCGGCCCGCCCCACATCCGAAAGGCCCGCCCATGATCTCCCGCCGCTTCCTCCTCTCCACCGTGCTGGCGCTTGCGCTGGTGCCCAAGGCAAAGGCCGACCCGATGCTGCCCTATTCCCGCCTTGTCGTCTTTGGTGACGGCCTGTCCGACCAGGGCCGCTGGGGCCCGCTGACCGGCTACCGCTATCCGCCCAGCCCGCCCTTTGCCGCAGGGCGCTGGACCGGCGGGCCGACCTGGGTGGAACACCTTGCCACCCTGTCGGGCGTGCCGCTGGAGGCCCGCGACAATCACGCCATGGGGGGCGCCATCACCGGCTGGTGGAACATCAACGAACCCCTGCGCGCGGCCCTCGGCCTTGGCGCCGATGTGCCGCTGCCCGGCCTGCGCGGGCAGGTCGAGGCGGCGCTGGCGGCGGGGCCGGCTGACCCTGAGGCGCTCTACATCCTCTGGGCTGGCGGGCACGACATCGGCAACTGGCTGGAGTATGGCCAGCCTGACATCGCCGCCGAGCCGCCCGCCGCGAACCTGCGCGCCGCTGCCGAACGCCTGATCGGCGCGGGCGCGCGGCATATCCTGGTGGGCACCATGCCCGACATGGGGGCAACCGCGCTTTATGCCGGCACCGACAAGGCCGCCCGCGCCACCGCCGCGACAGAAGATCTGAACGCGGGCATCCGCGCATGGGCGGCCGCGCTTTCGCAGGGCGGCGTGCAGGTGATCGTGCTCGACGGCGCTGCGGCCTTTGCACAGGCCTTCGCCCGCGCGGGGGAACTCGGCATCACCGTGTTCGACGAGGCTTTCCTGCCCTATGACATCATCGACTTCGCCAACCCCCTCGCGCCCGCCCGCCCGGTGCCCGAAGGGCGCGACCCCAACGCCTATTTCAGCTTCTGGGCCGTCTCGGCCGGCCCGCGAGTGCACCGCGCCATCGCCGATTACGCGCTTGGCGTGCTGCAAGCTGCCAACTGAAGGACAACGCCCATGTGGAAATCCCTCCTCCCCCTGATCCTGCTGGCCGCCCCCGCGCTGGCGGATGCGCCGCGCGTGCGCAGCGTCGATCTGGCGGCGCTCGACACCCATGCACTGCACGACGGGCAGGGCCAGGTGGCCTTTCTGGCGCTCGACGGCAACGGCTGGCCGCTGGTGGCGCGGATCGTGTTCCAGGACGGCGACGAACAGGAACCCTATACCGTCGATGACGGCCGCATCCGCTTTGCCTTTGTCGAGGCGGGCGAGATCGCCTTTGGCGAAGGCCCCACCATCGACCGCGCCGCCGAGCGAACCTATGGCGCGGGCGAGATACTGGTGATCCCGGCGGGCGCGCCGTTCTGGGTGGCCGCGCGCGAAGGCGGCGCCCCGGGGGCGACCGTGGTCATCGCCATCGTGCCGGGCGATGCCACGCTGAACGTGCCATTGAAATGAGCGGGCGGCTGGTTCCCCTCCGGTTGAACACCGGCCATGTCATGCCCGCCGTCGGCCTCGGCGTGTTCCGGGCCACGCCCGATGACACCATTGCCGCCGTGACGGCGGCGCTGATGGCCGGCTATCGCCAGATCGACACCGCGCAGGTCTATGGCAACGAGGGCGCGGTGGGCCGCGCGATCCGGGACAGCGGAGTAGACAAGGCGCAGGTCTTTGTCACCACCAAGGTCGCCCCGGCGAACATGGCGCCGGACCGGGTGGCCGCATCGGTTGCGGCCTCGATCGCCGCACTCGGGTTCACGCCCGATCTGGTGCTGTTGCACTGGCCGCAACCGGAGGTTCGCCGCGACGCCTGGCGCGTGTTGGAAGACATGCATCTTGGCGGCGATCTGCCCGCCATCGGCGTGTCGAACTTCATGGCAGGCCACCTGCACGAGGTGCTGGACAGCGCGCGGGTGGTCCCGGCGGTGAACCAGATCGAGCTGTCGCCCTTCCTGCAACAACGTCAGGTGCGGGCGATCTGCCAGACGGCGGGCATTGCCGTCGCCGCCTATTCGCCGCTGACCAAGGGCCGCAGGCTTGACCATCCGGTGCTGGCGCGCATCGCAGGCCAGCACGCGGCCACCCCGGCGCAGGTGCTGCTGCGCTGGGGACTCGACAGTGGCGCGGCCGTCCTGCCGAAATCGGTGCGCCCCGCTCGGATCGCCGAAAACATCACCCTCACGGGCCTGAGCCTGACCGCCGAGGAGACCGCCGCGCTGGACGCGCTGGAGGAAAACCTTGTCACCGGCTGGAACCCGCAAACCATCGCGTGAGATCATGACACCCAAATCCCATATCCTGACCCATGACCACGGACGCAAGGCGACCTGGTTCGATCTGTTCTTCGATCTTGTATTTGTCGTCGCTGTCGCCGCACTGGCCGGTCGGCTGTCGCAGTACTACGACTGGCAGGGCGCGCTGGAGTTCACCTTCCTGTTTCTTGTTCTGTGGTGGCTCTGGCTGGGGCATACCTTTCACGCCAGCCGCTTTGACAGGGATCGCCCCGACCAGTGGGCGGTGGGCTTTTCGCAGATGCTGGCGGTGGTGTTCATCGCCTATGGGGCCGGGGACGCCCTGGGTGCGCGGGCCTGGGCCTTTGCCGGCGGGGTGGCCGCGTTCAAGGCGTTCCTGATGCTGGGCTACCTGCGCGAGAGGACGCGGCCGGGGCTGGCGCGGCTCTGCACGATCTATGGGGCGCTCTACGGGGGGCAGGCGGTGCTCTGGGTCGGGTCGATCTGGGCCGACCCGGCGCTGCGCACCGCGCTCTGGGCCGCGGCTCTCGCGGTTGACATCGTGACCCCCTTTCTCGTTGCGCGCGAAACCCATCGCGCCCCGCCCCACCCAGAACATCTGCCCGAACGCTTCGGCCTTTTTACCATCATCCTGCTGGGCGAAACGGCGGCGGCGGCAGTGCATGCGCTGGATCACGGATCCGAGTTGCACGGCGACACCCTGGCGGTGGCGCTGCTTGGCGCTGGCCTCGGTTTTCTCTACTGGATCGGCTATTTCCAGCGCGCGCGCGGCATGGCCGAACGGCACGTCGAGGATGAAGCGGCGGGCCGCAACCTGCGTCTCTGGGCTTACGGTCACATCCCGCTTTACCTTGGGATCGCCAGCCTCGGCGGGGGAACCGTGTATCTGGCGCATCACACGGCGCTGGCGGGGGCGTCGCCATGGGTCTATTCCATCGGCGCCGCCCTTGCGATGGCTGGCGTTACCACCATCTCGCTCGCAACATACCGTAGACCCTTGACCACCGGCTGGCCATACTTCCTGATCGCGCTGGCCGCCGCGGCAATGCCGGCCTTGGTTCAGACGGCCCCTTTCCTTCTCGGCGGTCTGGTCGCCATGGCCGCCGCCCAGATCATCGCATCAATTCTGCTGAACCAGCGCCGGACTGCCGCTGCGAACCAAGCCTGAAACATCGTCAGAAGTCGGTCTCAACGTAGACCCCCGAGCAGTCGTAAGCGACAGCTGCTACCGTTGCCGCGTTGTTCAGGAACAACCGTGGCGACAGGAACTGCGTGTTGGCTGGCAAGTCGGCGATGATCTCCTGCTCGAACACAGTGCCGGAGACCTCGTCCATCCTCAACAACTTCCCCGAGGACCGGCGCACGGCCGAAACGGCGTTGCTGTTCCTGCAACTGATCATGCGGAGGCTGAAGCGCGCCGGGCGCGGGCGGGCCGCGGTCGTCGTTCCGCACGGCACGCTGTTCGGCGATGGCATCTCGGCGCGGATCAAGGCGGACCTGCTCGAGAAGTTCAACCTGCACACAGTGGTCCGGCTGCGTGAAGGGGTGTTCGCGCCCTACACGGCCATCCCGGCAAACCTGATCTTCTTCGACACGACCGGACCGTCGAAGGACATCCGGTACTACGAGATGCCGCTGCCGGAGGGCCGCAAGAAATACTCGAAAACCGCGCCCATGGCCTATGAGGAATTTGCGGACTGCCTTGCCTGGTGGAAGAAACGCGAGCCGAACGAGCGCCTTGAAGGTCTCCGCCGCTGACGTGATCCTGCGCGACGCGCAGCACCGTGCCGTCGCGTGCAACCTGGACATCAAGAACCCGCATTCCGGCGAGGTCGCCGATCACCGCGCACCGCCCGAGATCGTGGACGCGATCATCGCGCAGGAACAGCGGATCCTCGGCATCATGGACGAGATCAAGGCCGTGCTGGCGGAGCGCATATGATGCCCACAACGAAAGTTCCGCTCGGGGCGTGGGCCGGTTAACAGCCCCGCCCGCATAACTCCCTAAAACAAAGGAAAAATCCGGCCGCAGCCGGATCGGGAAAACGCTTTCGCGAGGGCAAGTGGCGGTGCGGATCGCGTCTCGCAACCAACTGTTCGGGCCTTGGGCCCGGGAGCCGTGGCCCCCGGGCCATTCCGAAGAAAAGCGTTCATGCGTCCAGCCGCATGGCCCTGACAAGTGCTTCGTCAACCTCGATGCCCAAACCGCAGCCATCGGGCAGATTGACATTGCCCGCCTTGTGCCAGATCGGCCGGTCCACAAGGTCGCGTTGCGCGGGGCCGTAAACGGGCTGAAGTTCAAGCACATGGCAGGCGGGGCATGACCAACTCAGCGCCTGGCTTGCAGCCCCGACGATGGCGGTCGAGAAGTTATGTGCGTTGGCCTGCCTGCGCGTCAGCGCGCAGAGGTCCGCCGCCTTGCGAAAGCCGGTGATGCCCTCTACCCGGCCCGGATCAAGCCCGACAACGTCCACCGTCCCGGTCTCGAGGATGCGCAGCACGCCACGGGCGTTCCATTCCCGCTCGCCATAGGCGATGCGGATGCCGGTGGCGGCGCGCAAGGCACGGTAGCCTTCCGGGTCGTCATGGCCAAGCGGTTCTTCCAGCCACGCCACGCCAAGTTCTTCAAAAGCGCGGGCGCGGTCGATGGCGGTCGCGATGTCCCAGAAGTTCTTGACGCCAAGATCGACCATGAGGCTTTTGTCTGGTCCCATGGCCGCAATGACCTTTTCGGCAAATTCGATGTCGCGGGCACGGTCAAACCCCAGCCGGGCATTTCCCGCCTTGCCGAAACCGACCTTGGCACCGTGCAGGCCGGTTGCGGTATGGGTTGCGATCTCGTCGGCCATTTCGTCGATGCTGGCCTTGGTTCCGTGCAGGCTGGCAATGGCGGGCAGATGGTCACGCACAGGGCCGCCCAGCAGATCGAGAACCGACGCCCCCAGGATCTTGCCCTTCAGATCCCACAGCGCGATGTCGATACCGGAAATGGCAAACGAGGCCAGACCGGCGCCGGTGCCATACCACCAGCTTTGTTCCCTGAGCCTCAGCCAGATCGCCTCGGTGTGCAGCGCATTGGCACCGACGACCAGAGCCGCCATCCCTTCGACCAGCTTTGCGGCGGCAAGCGTGGCTTCGGGAAAATAGGTACAACATTCGCCCCAACCGACATGGCCGTCTTCGCCCGTGATCCGCACGAGGCAGACCGATCGGAACCGGTTGTGGTCCGTTGGCTCTGGGTACCTGATGGGAAGGGCTTCAACCTGAACGATGCGCGACATGTCAGATGTCTGCCACGCAAAGCTGCTTCTGGCTACCAAGGTTTTCAATGCCCAGTTCGACGACATCGCCCTGCTTCAGATAGCGCGGCGGCTTCATGCCCAAGCCGACGCCGGGCGGGGTGCCGGTCGAGATGATGTCGCCGGGATGCAGGGTCATGAAATGGCTGAGGTAGGAGACAAGATGCGCGACACCGAACACCATCGTTCTGGTCGCGCCGTTCTGCACCTTTTCGCCATTCACACTCAGCCACATCGACAGGTCTTGCGGATCGCCCGCTTCATCGGGCGTCACCAGCCACGGGCCGGTGGGGCCGAAATTGTCGCCTGACTTGCCCTTGGTCCACTGACCGCCACGTTCGATCTGCCATGCCCGTTCCGAGACGTCATTGATGACGCAATAACCCGCCACATGGCCCAAGGCGTCGGCCAGGCTGACGTATTTGGCAGGTTTGCCGATCACCACGCCAAGTTCGACCTCCCAGTCGGTCTTTTCGGATCCGCGCGGAATGATCAGCGGGTCATTCGGCCCGCAGATCGCCGACGTGGCCTTCATGAACAGGACGGGTTCGGCCGGGACGGCCATCCCGCTTTCTGCCGCATGATCGGCGTAATTCAGCCCGATGCACATGAACTTGCCGGTCCCGCCCACACAGGCACCCAACCGGGGATTTCCCTCGACCAGGGGCAACGAGGCAGGGTTGATCGCGGCGATCCTGTCCAGATCGGTCAGGGCCTCGCCGCCGATGTCGGCAACCAGGTGGCTCAGATCGCGGATGCGGCCGGCGGTGTCGAGCAATCCGGGTTTTTCGGCCCCTCGGGGTCCATAGCGCAGCAGTTTCATGGTGTGGTTCCTGTCTTTTCAGTGCCCTCGAACGGGCAGAATGTTCGCGGCCTATTGGGTGCCGTCCGCTGCGGGCAGGCCGTGGCTGGCGGGATCGGATGGGTGATTGGCCAAGGGGATGACGTTCACATGTGTCATCCAGGGATGGGCGGGAAGGCTGGTCAGCAGTTCATGCAGTTCTGTTGCATCTGCCGCCCGCCAAAGGCCCCAGTTCTCGAATCTGCCGGGTACCCGCCAGATGCGGACAAGGTGGCCCGATGCGGACAACAACGCGGCGCGCGCGCGCTCGTCCGCGATGATCCGCGCCTTGGCCTCGTCGCCGAGGTCGGGGGGCCAGCGCAGGGTGATGTTCACCAGGAATTCCATCTCAGGTGTTCCGCCTCGCCGCTTGTGCTGTCGCTCCAATCAAGTCGAAGGCGGCATCATGGACCTGAACAAGTCCTGCCGGACGTCCAGCAGCGGGTCAGGCGGCATGTTGGCGTAGGTGGCGCACAGCCAGGCGATGCAACTGGCAGGCACGGCAGGGTGAACCAGGTTTTCTTTCGGAATCTGGCTGACCGGATTCAGGCCGGATGCCCGGATAGCCCCCTGCATGTTGGTGTCGGTGGGGGGGATGCCGACAAAGAAGCTTCGCACGCCAAGGGGTGTCAGTTCCTTGTCCATCATGCGTGTCAGCATTTGCGCGGCGGCCTTGGTCGAACAATAGGCCGTCCAACCTTCCATCGGCGTGGTTGCGGCACCCGTTCCCGCATTGATGATTGCCCCCTTCGATGCCTTCAACAGCGCCAGCGCCGCCAAAGCCATGCGCTGAACGCCAATCACATTGACCGCGAAGGCCGCAGCCAGCGATTCGGGCGATACCGATGGAAGCGGTCCAATCGGGGCGATGACCCCCGCGTTGTTGACAAGGACATCCAGATGGCCCGCCTCGGCCGCAATCTGCATCATCGCGGCATCGGCATCGCGCTGCTGGGTGACATCGAGCGACAGCACGGTCACCCCATCAGGCAGTGCTTCGGCCTTGGTCGCAGGTTGTATCCCCGCATAAACCCTTGCGCCACGGCGGCACAGAATCCGCGCAAGTTCGGCCCCGATCCCGCGACCCGCGCCGGTGATCAGCACGACCTTTCCCGACATGTCAGGCACCTCTATCGGCCGCAGATTCTGCATGTTTTTCCCTCTTGTCAGCGAAGTAAATTGGCCTTACCAATTAGCCAAACGGCGGCCTCGATGTCAAACAGTTTGTCAGGCAGGCTCAAAAGGGGGGCGTGGATGACCAAAGGCATTGAAAGTCGCTACGGCCTGACCCGTCCGACCGAGGAGGATATCCGAAAGGGCGGCTTCTCCACCCCTTGGGATGCGCCGATGATCCCGCCGTTCCCCTTTCGCTTTCGCAACTGCGAGGTCCTGACGCTGTATTGGCGCACCGATCCGGATGCGATGCGGTTCCTGTTGCCGCCGCCCCTGCGCGCAGTGGGCGATGTCGCCTGTGTGCACATCTACAAGATGAACGATGTTGACTGGCTAGGTCCCTATGCCGAGGCAAATGTGATGTTCGGGGCCGAGATGCCGGGCAAGGCGACCGGTGCCTATTCGCCCTATCTGGTTCTGTCGTCCGATGTCGGGGCTACGCACGGGCGCGAGGTTCACGGCCAGCCCAAGAAGCTTGGCACCCCGAAGGTGGAATTCCGCGGTGACCTGATCGTGGGCACGGTAGAGCGCAACGGCATCGACGTGATCACCGGCACCATGGCCTACAAGCAGCGGCCCTGTGATCCGGCGCAGATGAAGCCGTGGTTCGATTTTGCGACCAACCTGAACCTCAAGGCGATTGACCACATCGACGGTCGCCCGGCCATCCGACAATTGACGTCGCGCCGCCTGGCCGAGGTGGTCGTGCATGAGTGCTGGCAAGGGCCCTGCACGGTCGAGTTGCGCGCAAATGCGCAGCTTCCCGTGTTTCGTTTGCCGGTGCTGGAGCCGCTGCAAGGGTTCTTCTGGCGCGCCGATTTCACCCTGGTGGAAGGCGAGATCATTCACGACTATCTGGAGCCAAGCGAATGACGCGCGTCGTTGTCACCGACTACACCTTTCCCGACCTTGTTCAGGAAGAAGCCGCCGCACGGGCCGCAGGGGCCGAGTTCGCCGCCCTCAAGTCGCGTGATGCCGATGAGGTAGTCGCCGCGGTGCGCGGGGCTGATGTTGCTGTGGTGCAATTTGCACTCTTCACCGCAGCCGCAGCCGCCGCGATGAAACCCGGCGGCACCGTCATTCGCTATGGCGTGGGCTACAACAACATCGACATTGACGCTGCGCGGGCCAATGGGCTGCGGGTCGGCTATGTGCCGGATTATTGCGCCGACGAAGTCGCCGATCACACCGCCGCTGCGGCCTTGGCGATGTTGCGCAAACTGCCGACACTTGACGCCTCGGTGCGCCGCGCCGAATGGGCCGCCGTTGCCCGCGCCAGACCGATGAAGCCTTTCGCGCAAACCAATTTCGGCTTTTTCGGGCTGGGGCAGATCGGTCGCGCCGTTTTGGGCCGCCTGAAGGGATTCGGCTTTCGGTTCATGGCCGCAGACCCCGGTCTGTCGGACCAAGAGGCAGCACACCTTGGCGTGGTGCGGGTCGATGCCGAGAGGCTTTTGCGCGATGCGGATATCATCTCTCTGCACGCGCCCGCAACACCGGCAACGACCGGCTATTTCAACGCAGCGCGCCTTGCCATGATGCGGCCCAATGCGGTGATCGTGAACTCGGCACGCGGGCAATTGATCGTCGAGGAAGACCTTGCCACGGCTTTGCTGGCGGGCACGATCGCAGGTGCTGCGCTCGATGTCTTTCACGTCGAGCCGCTGCCTGCCGACAGTCCGTTGCGGACCGCCCCGAACACGCTGCTGACCCCACATGCCGCCTGGTATTCCGAGGCGGCAATCCGCAATCTTCAGGCGCTGGTCGCCGAAGACATCGCCCGCGCTTTGCGCGGCGAGGAGCCGCGCAAACCGGTTCCATGACACTGACGACGAAAGTGCCGGTGAACGGTGCCGGTGTAAAATCAACTGGGAGGAATAGAATGAAAAGTCTGGGACTATTCGGCGTTGCCGCAGCACTCATGCTTGGCACAGCCCAATTCGCCTATGCGGACGCGATCAAGCTGGAGCCGGGCAAGGAAAGCAACATGATCCTGCTGCCCAAATTTCTTGGCATTCTGGTCTTTGACCAAGCCAATGAAGGCGCGCAGGAAGCTCATGCTGAGCTTGCCAACCCCGGCAAGCTTGAATTCCTCGGGCCAACGCCCGAGAATTCGGTCGCGGGCCAGATCGAGATCATGGCCACCGCCGCCACTCAGAAGCAGGGTGCCGTCTTGTTGTCGAACAACGCCGGTGACCAGATCGCGCCGGCGGCCAAGGCCGCGATGGATGCGGGCACCAAGATTGTCACATGGGACAGCCCGATCCCGTCGGGCGAGGGCGAAAGTGTCTTCGTTGCACAGGTTGATTTTGGTTCCATCGGCGTCGTGATGGCCGACATGGCGCATTCGATCCTTGGCGGCGCAGGCGAAATGGCCGTGCTTTCGGCCACGCCGGATGCAGCAAACCAGAACGCCTGGATCGAGGCGATGAAACAGGCCCTTGCGACCGACGCGAAGTACAAGGACATCAAGCTGGTCGATGTCGTCTATGGCGATGACCAGGCCGAAGTCAGCTACAACCGCGCGCTGGCTCTGGTGGACAAGTATCCTGACCTCAAGCTGATCATGTCGCCGACGACCGTCGGTATCCAGGCGGCGGCAAAAGCCATGCAGGACGAAGGGCTTTGCGAAAAGATCAAGGTTTCGGGTCTCGGCCTGCCCTCCGAAATGGTGTCCTATACGATGAACGGCTGCGCACCGGAATTCGCGCTGTGGGATTTCCGCGACCTTGGCTACCTGACCTACTACACCGCCTATGGTCTGGCGAGCGGTCAATTGACTGGCGAGATCGGGGAAACCTTCACCGCAGGCCGCATGGGTGACTACACGATCGAGGCTGATCCCGGCCGCGCCAATGCCAAGCGCATCCTGATGGGGCCGTTTACGGTCTACACCAAGGACAACGTCGAAGCCGCAGCAAAGTAATTTGACGGCGCAGCCGGACGGCTCCGGCTGCGCCTCAAGTTGAAGGACAAGACCATGCCAAAACCGATACTTGCGCTGCGTTCGGTCGCAAAGATATTCGGCATGACGGCGGCACTGACCGGCATGTCACTGGAGCTTTTTCCGGGCGAGGTTCACGCCATCGTGGGCGAGAACGGCGCTGGCAAATCGACCATGATCAAAATCATGACCGGCATCTATCAGCCGACTTCGGGCCACGTCGAAATCGACGGTGCAGCGGTGTCGCTACACGGATCGAAGGCCGCAAGACTTCTTGGTGTCGCCGCGATCTATCAAGAGCCGATGGTTTTTCCCGACCTTGATGTCGCCGAGAATATATTCATTTCTGCCTCCAGGGGGCTTTGGCTTGATCGCAAGGCAACGCGGCGGCAGGCAGCCGAGTTGATGGCGCATATCGGGATGAAACTGGATGTGGACCGGGTGGCCTCGGGCCTGACGCTGGCCGAGCAACAGGCGGTCGAGATCGCCCGCGCCCTGTCACAGAATGTCCGCGTCCTGATCATGGATGAACCGACGGCGTCGCTTTCGGCGCATGAGGCCGCCGAGTTGCGCCGGGTTGCCCGCAGTCTGGCGGACCAAGGCGTTGCCGTCTTGTATATATCGCACCGCCTTGAAGAGGTGTTCGAACTCGCCGACAGGGTCAGCGTGATCCGCGATGGGGAACACATATCGACCAACCTGATTGCCGATACGACGCCGCAGCAGATGATCGCCGAAATGGTCGGGCGTGAGGTCGGGAATTATTTCACCAAGATGGCTTCGACCACGACGGACGAAGTGCTGCTTTCAGTGCGTGACCTTGCGGTCAAGGGCGTGTTCGAAGGGATCAGCTTTGATCTGCGGCGGGGAGAAATTCTTGCAATGGCGGGCCTGATTGGCGCGCGGCGCACGGATGTGGGCCTCGCCCTGTTCGGGATCACCCCGGCCACCGAAGGAGAGGTTCGTTTCAAGGGGCATCCGCTGAAACCGCGATCCGCCCAGGATGCGATCCGGGCGGGAATTGCCTATGTGTCCGAGGATCGGCGCAAACTTGGCCTCGCCATGGAATTGCCGATTCTTTGGAACATGACGCTGGCGACCCTGGCAACCTTCCTGCGCGGCCCCGGTCTGGTCGATACCGGCGCCGAGCGCCGCATGGCCGAAGATTTCCGCAAGCGGCTGAACATCCGCACGCCGGATGTCGACATTGCCGTGGGCAAGCTGTCGGGTGGCAACCAGCAAAAAGTGATGCTGGCCAAATGGCTGAACATGAACCCGGAATTGCTGATCATCGACGAACCCACACGCGGCATCGACATCGGCGCAAAGGCCGAGGTGCATGACCTGATCCGCAGCTTCGCGGCGCGGGGCGGGGCGGTTCTGATCATCAGCTCTGACCTGCCCGAGGTGTTGGCGCTTGGCGACCGGATCCTTGTCATGCGCGAGGGCAGGCAAATGGCCATCGTCAACCACGATGTCGCCGATCAGCAGCGGATCATGGCGTTTGCCATGGGCCAGGAGAAGGCGGCGTGATGAAGAAAGGTATCCTCACGTTCTCGCCTCAAGTGTTGCGTATTCTGGCGCTTGTGGTCGTGACAGCCCTGATCGTTCTGTTCTTTGCCTCGCAGATCGAAAACTATCTGAACGGTCGGCTGTTCAACCGCATCTCGTCTTCGGTGGCCGTCATGGCGCTGATTGCGACCGGGCAGACGTTGATCATTCTGACCCGGAATATTGACCTGTCGGTCGGGTCCATCGTGGGCTTCACGGCTTTCGCGACGGGTAGTGTGATCGCCAATAACCCGGATCTGAGCCCCGTGCTTCTGGTCGGGTATGCGGCGCTTTTGGGTGGGGCGTTCGGCATTCTGAACGGGCTGCTGGTTGCCTATGCCCGCATCCCGTCGATCATCGTCACCCTTGCCACGATGGCGCTTTTTCGCTCGGTGCTGGTGGAATATTCGAATGCCAAATCCGTCACCTCGCAAAATTTGCCCGCGTGGCTGCTGGACTTCCCCAATCATTTGGTCTTTTCGTTAGGCGAGTTCCAGTTCCGCGCTGGATTTATGACCGCAACTCTGGTGGTGATGATTGCGCACATCGCGCTGACACGCCTGCGGCCCGCCCGCCAGTTCTATGCCGTCGGCTCCAATCCAGAGGCAGCGACGATGGCGGGGATCGACAGCCGCCGTGTAATCCTGATCGCCTTTATCCTGTCCGGTGTGATGGCGGGTCTTGCCGGTTTCATGTTTGTCGCCCGATTCGGTAACATCACGGTTGTCGCAGGGCTTGGGTTCGAACTGAAGTCTATCGCCGCCGCAGTCGTCGGCGGGGTCAGTATCAATGGCGGCTCGGGCACGGTGATCGGGGCGCTTCTGGGCACCGTTCTGGTTGACCTGATCGACAACAGCCTTGTCCGCTGGCCCGTGGTCAGCGAGTTCTGGCGGGAAGCCGTGCTCGGTGCGATGATCCTGATTGCGGTTGCGGCTGATACGATCTTCATCCGCCGTCTGGCCAAAATGCGGGCGGCGCGCGCGCACGAAGCGGCAATCGCAGCCGAGGGAGCGAAGACATGAAGAAGCGCCTTCTCAGTTGGGAGGGCCTCTTGTTGGCGGCCTTCGCGACGATCTTCGCCTACAACGCGATATCGCTGCCGCAGTTTCTGACGATCCCCAATCAGATCAACATGTTCCAGCTTTCGATCGAGAAGGTGATCGTGGTGCTGGTGATGGCGTTTGTCATCATCAACGCCGAGATCGACTTATCGGTCGGGTCGATGATGGGGCTGTCGGCCTGTGCCTTTGGCTGGATGTTCCAGCAGGGTGTTGATCCCCTCGTAGCCATCGGGCTTTGCCTGCTGATCGGGGTCCTGGGCGGCGCGGTGAACGGGATCTTTGTCGCTTGGGTTGGCCTGCCATCGCTTGTCGTGACGCTGGCCGCGCTGATCGGGTTTCGTGGTCTTGCCCGCGTGCTTGTCGAAGATCGCGGGATCACTGACTTTCCCGATTGGTTCGACGCCCTTGGACAGCAAGGGCTGATCGGGCCAGTTACCTTCGCCATGATCAGCTTTTTCACCCTGCTGGTCGCGGCCTGGATCATTCTCGAAAAATCTGCCTTTGGTCGCCACACCTATGTGATCGGTTCAAACCGGGATGTTGCCGAATTTGCCGGGATCAATACCAAACGGCACAAGTTGATTCTCTTCGTCGCCTCAGGGCTTGTTTCCGCCTTCGCGGGGTTGCTTTATGCGGCAAGGGTCGGCGCGGTCCGGGGCGATGTTGCCAACGGATTCGAGTTGGACATCATCACCATCGTCTTGTTGGGCGGGGCGTCCATCTTTGGCGGATCGGGCACGATTGTCAGCACCGGTTTGGCCATTCTGATCGTGCTCAATCTGCGCAACGGCATGGCTTTGCACAATGTGACGGGGCATATTCAGACCGGTGTGATCGGCTTTCTATTGATCGCTTCCGTACTGGTGCCGCGGCTTGATCTTTTGCGCCGCATTACCGAGAAATCGAAGGGGCAGGAATGAACGAACCCGAGCGCAAGTTCGAGCTGGATTCGCCCATCATGCGCGAGTCTGTCGCCGAGGCTGTGGTCCGGCGTATTCTGGATATGGTCAAGGCCGGGCTGCTCAAAGCCGGCGACCCTTTGCCCCCGGAACGCGATCTTGCGGTTTCCCTGAGTGTCTCGCGGCCATCCGTGCGCGAGGCGCTTCGGGGTCTTACGGTTCTGGGCGTGGTGCGGACGCGGCAGGGCGGCGGTGCCTTTATCAGCGATCTTGGGCCTGACAGCCTGCTTGGGCCTATCCAGTTCTATCTCGCGCTGGAAGATGTGAACATCGAGGAACTCTACGATGCGCGAAGCCTGGTCGAAAGCGACGTGGCGCGTCGCGCCGCCGTGAACATCCAAGACGCCGCCCTCGACCAGCTTGAAGACCTACTGGCGGAACAGGCCGCGACCATCAACGACCCGCTGGCGTTTCGTCGCTCGGACTACGCTTTTCACCAGGTCATCTGGATTGGCGCACGAAATGCATTTCTCAAGCGCATCGGCGAAAGCCTGAACGTTCTCGGGCTGGAGTTCCGAAAGCGTGCGTCCGAGCGGCCCGAGACCCTGGAGCAATCCCTGATCGATCATCGCGCGCTTCTGGATGCCCTGCGCGCGCGTGACCCCGAGGCCGCCGCTCGTGCCGCCGAACGCCACATGCGCAACGTCTACCAATCGACCATCGCGCAAAAGGAGGGGTCATCGTGAAAGCCAGGATCGGAATTGTCGGGGTGGGTTGGTGGGCGTGCCTCAACCATATTCCGACCCTGCAAGCGTCTGATATTGCAGACTGTGTGGCGATCTGCGATCTGGATGCCGACCGTTTGAAGACCGTCGGCGACCAGTTTTCCATCGCCGGTCGCTATTCTGACGTGACAGCGATGGTGCGAACCGAACGGCTGGATGGGGTGATTGTCGCGACACCGCACGTCGCTCACCTTTCGCCCACGATTTTGGCACTGGAAGCCGGGGCGCATGTTCTGGTGGAAAAGCCGATGGCCACGACTGGTGCTGACGCTCGCGCGATGGAGGCTGCCGCAGCCCGCGCCGGGCGGCAGATCATGGTGCCGACCGGCATGAGTTTTACCAGCTATACCAGAACGGCAGCAGCCATGGTGCGCAACGGGCGCATCGGAGCGATCCGTCATGCGAACTGTCTCATGTCATCGGCGCTTGCCGATCTGTTTGCCGGTGAACCGATGCTTGAGACAGCCGATCACCTGTTCCGGCCCCCCGCTTCGACATGGGCTGATCCGGCCCGCGCTGGCGGCTACGGCTGGGGGCAGCTTTCGCATGCTTTGGGCTGGTTGTTCCACGTCTGCGATCTGGAGTTTGCCGAGGTCGCCTGCCTGGACGGCAAGTCGAAAGGCGGTGTTGATCTCTACGATGCTGCTATTGCGCGTACCCCCACTGGGGTCACCGTTTCGATTTCAGGGTCTGCCACCATGCCAAAGCACCGGGGCCTGCATGTCGAATTCCGGATTTTCGGGTCCGAGGGCATGTTGCATTTCATCTCGGAGGCAGGCGACGCCCGGATGGTTCTTTCCCGCGATGACGGCACCGACCATTATCCCGTCATTCCGCCATCGGAAATTCAGTATGACGGCACTTTGCCTGTAAAAGCCTTTGCGTTGCTCTGTGCCGGGCAGGCGGTCGAAAATCCTGCCGATGCCCGCATTGGGCGCCGCGCGACCGAAGCGCTTGAGGCGATGTATCGCGCCGCCGCATCGGGCCGCATCGAAACGGTGCGCACATGAAGCTGTCCGTCACCGCCTGGTCTTTTCCTTCCCTCAGCCTGTCGGAATGTGCCGGTGTCGCCCGAACGCTTGGCATCGGAGCCTTGGATGTGGGGCTTTTTTACGCATCGGCACTGGACAAGACGCAGATCCTGTCTGCGCCGAAAGCTGCTGCAATGCCGCTTCGCGATCTTGGTCTCGAGATCGCCAATTACTACCATCTGTTCGGGGATGGGCTGGCGGGACGCAATCTCGCATTGCAAGGCACCATTGATCAGAATGCGAAAGATCTCGACTCGGTTCTGGCCTTTGCCGATGCTGCGGGCATTGGCAGCGTGTTCATCTTGCCGGGCATCGTCAATCCAGGCCAGTCGCGCGACGACGCGGCACGCCAATCTGCCGAAAGCATCAGGGCCTTGCTCGAAGTGGCCATGGGCCACAGGGCAAAGCTTTGCATTGAACCGCATGTGCAAAGCTGGGCAGAAAGCCCCGATCTGGTGCGTCGCCTGATTGACGATACCGGCATCGGACTGGCGCTCGACTATTCTCACTTCGCCTGTCTTGGCTACTGTCAGGAAGAGATCGATGTGCTGGCCCCCTACGCGGTTCACGTTCACCTGCGGCAGGCCCGTGCAGGGGTATTGCAGGCCAAGTTCGCGCAAGGCACCCTGAATTTTCCGGCAATCTTCGGCACGCTTCGCGCCACAGGCTACGAAGGGTATCTCGCGCTGGAGGCTGTGCACCAGGACTACATGAACACGTTGACCGAAGATGTGCTGACCGAAACCGTCGCCTTGCGCGACTGCTTTCGGCGCTGGACAGGAGACTGACATGCCCGGATATGCTTGGGTTCTTGAGGTTCGGCCCGGATATGAAGATGAATACAGAAAGCGCCATGATGAAATCTGGCCTGAGATGCTTGACGCGCTCAAGCAGGCTGGCATCCAGAATTACAACATTTTCCGCCATGGGCTGACCCTGTTCGGCTACTTCGAAACCGACGATCTGGAAGCCACCAAGGCCAGCTTGCGCACAAGTGACGTGGATCGCCGTTGGGGAGAATGGATGGCCCCCATTATGAAAATCGACGTCGATCCGACGACGAATTTCCCGTATCTGCTGCCGAAGCAGTTTTTCATGGCGTGACCGTGATGCCGTCGACTTCCCACTCGGCTTGCTTGACCTTCCAGTCAATCGGACAAGTGACCTTGGCGGTGTGGTCAACCAGCGTTGATGTAGGGTCAGGACTGGCTCTGTTGCACAAATCCCGTGAGGGATTCATCTTGTGAATCCAGCGTGGTAGCTGGGCGGCATGAGCAGACCTACACCCCCGACCTACAAGACCCGGAACTGGCCAGCCTACAACGAGGCGCTCAAGCGCCGCGGCTCGCTGACGATCTGGTTCGACCCCGCCATGACCTGGGACGCCGCGCCGACCGGCAAGCGTGGTCGACAGCCTGACTACAGCGATGCCGCAATCCAGACCTGCCTGACTATGAAGGTGCTGTTCGGTATGGCCTTGCGCCAGACGACCGGGTTCGTCGAAAGCCTCTTGCGCCTGATCGGCCTGGACTGGGCCGTGCCTGACTTCAGCACGCTGTCACGACGGCAGAAGACGCTGAAGGTGAACATCCCCTACCGAGGTTCGGACGGCCCCTTGCACCTTCTGGTGGACAGCACGGGCATCAAGGTGGAAGGCGAAGGAGAGTGGAACGCGCGCAAGCATGGTGGCCCGAAACGACGCATCTGGCGCAAGATCCACATCGGGATTGACGAGAAAACACTGGAAATCCGGGCTGCCGAGTTCACCACCAGCGACGTGGGGGATGCCCCCATGCTGCCCGAATTGCTCGATCAGATCCCGCCCGAGCAGGAAATCGCCACCGTTACCGCCGACGGAGCCTTCGACACCCGCAAGTGCCATGACGCCATCGCTGCCCGCGGTGCTGCAGCAATCATCCCGCCCCGCAAGAACGCAAGACCCTGGAAGCCCGATACTGCCGGGGCCATCGCACGCAACGAGATCCTGCGCACATCAAAGCGTGTGGGTCGAACCAACTGGCGACGATGGAGTGGCTATCACCGCCGAAGCCGCGTCGAGACCAAGATGCACTGCGTCAAGTTGCTCGGACAGCGCCTCTCCGCACGCCAGTTCGACCGTCAGGTCGCAGAGTTCCACATCCGTGTGGCTGTCCTGAACGGCTTCACCGCGCTCGGCATCCCTGTCACGAAAGCCGTGGGATAAGTCTGTCCGGGCAAAGGGGAACTCCACCCATCACCCGATTTGTTCAACAGAGCCCCTCTACGTGCCCGACGTGGACGCGGCCTATCGCAGAGCGCTCGCTGCCGGGGCCGTTTCGGTTCAGGAGCCGGCCC
>JBKBJC010000021.1:0-41816 GCA_046294075.1 Tabrizicola sp.
AAGGCCGCCCTGCCGGAGTTGCAGGCCGACTGGCTCGAGGCGCTGGAGAAGGGCTGGGCGAAGAACGTCGGGAACTGACGGCCGCTCCTCCTGCGCCTCCGGCGCGTCGTCGCACCCCCGCGAGGACAAGCCGCAGGCGCCGGACGAGCCGCCCGCTTGCCCGCCGCCCCGCCCTGACGAAAGCTGCCGAGACCCGTCGAAAGGCCACGCTTGACCGACCGCACCCGCATCGCCCTGCTCCTTCTTCCCGCGCTTCTGGTGCTGGGCGGGCTGTTCCTGACCGGACTCGGCCTCACGCTTCTGCGCTCGTTCCGCCATCTCCCCGCGCTGGGGATGACCGAACCCGACCTCGGCGCCTATGCCGCGATCCTGGCCTCGCCCGGCTTCCTCGCCTCGCTCGGGCTCTCGCTCTGGATCGCCGCCGCCTCGACGCTCCTCTCCGCCCTCATCGCCCTTGGCGCCGCACTTCTGTTGCGGCAGAGCTTCCCCGGCCGCGCCCTCATCAGCTTTCTCGTCCAGCTGAACCTGACCGTGCCGCATGTCGTCGGCGCCATCGGCATCCTTTACCTGCTGTCGCAGTCCGGGGCCTTCGCGCGACTGGCCCATGCCGCCGGGCTGATCGCCGGGCCGGCGGGTTTTCCGGCTCTGGTGAACGACCCCTTCGCCATCGGCATCATCCTGCTTTACGTCTGGAAAGAGGTGCCCTTCATCACGCTGATCCTCCTCGCCAATCTGCAAACCCTTGGCGAGGATCACGAATCTGTTGCCCGCTCGCTGGGGGCAACCCGCTGGCAGGCCTTCCGCCACGTCCTCCTGCCGATGCTGGCGCCAGGCCTGGCGGCTGCCTCTGCCCTGGTGTTCGCCTTCGCCTTCGGCGCCTACGAGGTGCCGCTGGTCCTTGGCCAGCACGCGCCCAAGGCGCTGCCCGTGCTCGCCTGGCAGGCCTGGACGGATACCGACCTCGCACAGCGGCCCGAGGCCATGGCCATGGCCATCGTCGTCGCCGGGATCGGTCTTGCGCTTCTGGCCCTGGTCGCGCGCGGCCTGCGGCTTGGAGGCCACGATGCGCGCTGACCGGCTGCGTCTCCTCACGGGCCTTGTGCTGGCCGGCTTCCTGATCCTGCCGCTTGTGCCCCTGGCGCTCTGGTCGGTGGCGCAGGGCTGGCGCTTTCCGGCGCTTCTTCCGCAGACCTGGTCGGGCCGGGCCTGGGCCCATGCGGTCGACCCCGGGTCGGGAGTGCTGGAAAGCCTCGCGCTCACCACGCTGATCGCGCTGGCCACCACCCTGATCGCCGCGCTGATCGGCGTGCCGGCCGGCCGGGCGCTGGGGCTCTACCGGTTCCGCGGCAAGGCCCTCGTGACCCTGCTGATGCTCGCCCCGGCCGTCCTGCCCGCCATCGCCGTCGTCTTCGGCCTGCACGGCCTGTTCCTGCGGCTGGGGCTGACCGGCACGGTAACGGGGGTGATCCTGGCCCATCTGATCCCGGTCCTGCCCTACATGACCCTGGTCATGGCCGCCGTCTTTTCGCGTCTCGACCCCGATCTCGAGGCCCAGGCCCGCACGCTGGGCGCCACACCCTTCCAGACCTTCCGCGCGGTGACCCTGCCCGCGATCCTGCCCGGCCTGATGACGGCCAGCTTCTTCGCCTTCCTCGTCTCCTGGTCGCAGTACCTCATGACGCTGGCCATCGGCGGCGGTCGGGTGCAGACGCTGCCGCTGCTCCTCTTCAGCTTTACCAGCGCCGGGCGCAACGACATCGCGGGCGCGATCGCCATGCTCTACATCCTGCCGGGCCTCCTCATCCTGATCCTGACGGCGCGACAGGTGACCGGCCGCAGTGCGGCGCTGACCGAGGGCCTGCGGCCATGACCAGGCTGACCCTCGAAAGACTGACCAAGACCTACGACCGCGCCGGCCAGGCCGCGCTGCACGCGCTCGACCTGGCCGTGGACAGCGGCAGCCTGACCGCGCTCCTCGGCCCCTCCGGTTCGGGCAAGACCACGACCATGAAGCTGATCGCCGGACTGATCGCCCCCGATACCGGTGACATCCGGCTGGACGACCGCTCGATCCGCGACCTGCCGCCGGAGCGGCGCGGGGTGGCGATGGTGTTCCAGAACCCGCTTCTCTTCCCGCATCTGACCGTCGCGGGGAACGTGGGCTTCGGCCTCAGGATGCGTGGACTGCCCGCCGACCGGATCGTCGCCGAGGTCAGCGCAATGCTGGATCGCGTCCGCCTGTCCGACCATGCCGACCGGCGGCCTGCGCAACTGTCGGGCGGCCAGGCCCAGCGTGTGGCGCTGGCGCGGGCGCTGGTCCTGCGGCCCGAGGTGCTGCTCCTGGACGAACCACTCTCCAGCCTCGACGCGACGCTTCGCGACGAGATGCGCGGCCTGGTCCGCGACCTTCAGCGCGAGACCGGCATCACCACCCTGGTCGTCACCCACGACCAGGCCGAGGCAGTCGCCCTGGCCGACCGGATCGCGCTTCTGCTTGATGGCCGGCTCGCCCAGCACGGTCCACCCGACGCCTTCTACCGCCACCCCGCCTCGGCAGAGGTGGCGCGGTTCTTCGGCGGGGTGAACTTCCTTCCGGGCACCACCCGGGAGGGCCGGTTCGACTGTGCGCTGGGGGCGCTCGACCTTGAAGGCGGAGGGAAGGAGGGTCCGGGCCTTCTGACGATCCGGCCCGAGGCCATCCGGCTTGGCCCCGGCCCGAACCAGTGCAGCGCAGAGATCCGGGCGGTGACTTTCCTCGGCACCCAGACCCGCGTCGATCTGACCACGCGGGGCGTGGCGCTACAGGCCCTCGTCGCCCCCGAGGCCGCCCGCGCCCTGGTTCCCGGAACCGCGGTGCCGATTTCGCTGCCCCCGGCTGTCCTGTGGATCATGCCCCAGGGCTCTGCGTCATCCGGCGCGCAATAGCCGCTCAGTCCGCAAGAACCGCCCGCCCCCGGCCTGCGTGTTTAGCCGCGTAGAGCGCGCGATCCGCCGTGACGGTTACCTCGGCGGCCTCGGCAGACGGGCAGTTCACCGACCGGACGATGCCGATGCTGGCCGAGACCCGGATGGTCCGACCCTCGAACTCCATCGGTTCGCCCACCCGCGCGATGATCCGGTTGGCGATGGCCATCAGCGTCGCGGGGTCCGATCGCCCGACGACGATCAGCACGAACTCGTCGCCGCCGATCCGTGCCGCGCAATCCTCGGACCGGAGCTGATCGCGCAGGATCCGGCCGACGCCTTCCAGAACGAAGTCCCCGGCCGCATGGCCCAGCGTGTCGTTGACCGCCTTGAAATAGTCGAGGTCCATGTGCATCAGCCCGAAATTCGACCGCGCGGCACACAGGCGGTCGAGGACCAGATCGACCGCCCGGCGGTTGCGCAAGCCGGTCAGGGGGTCGGTCATCGCCTCTTCCTCGGCCGCGATCCGGGCGCCTTCCAGGCGCATGGTCAGCCCCTTCAGCTCGCGCGTGACGGCCGTATTGGCCTCGGCCAGGAACAGGACTTCCGTCGCCATGTCGGTGGCCGCGAAATCGGCGTCGGTCAGGCCGTGGTCGCGCACCGCACCGACCGGATCGACGAAGGTCAGGTTCAAAAGGATCCGCCCGTCCCAGGGCAGGCTCTGGCCATGACCGCGCAGACCGCAGCGGGTCTCCGTCCTGGTCCACAGCCGGAAGCGGTGGCCGGCCCGTTCCAGAACCTCGTGCACCGATGTCGCGCCACCGGGCGAGCGCACCTCGAACAGCTCCTCAAACGGGGCACCCAGCCGGGCCTTGGCCTGCAGGACCTGCGCCAGCGTCGGACCGAAGCTCAGGGCACAGCCATCGGCCCCCAGCAGAAGATGCATCGGCATGAACCGCGCCAGCGTGATGCTGTCGATCTTCAGGCGCGCGCCGGTCCGGTCGAGCCGCATCGGTCAGCGCCCCGGAAAGGCCAGGTCGAAGGTCCGGGCCTGCGAATGGCGGCAGTCCAGCACCGAGATCGTGATGACCTCGTCCTTCCCCGCCTCGATCAGGCAAAGGGCGCCGTAGTCGTCCGCCATCGCCGTCAGCATGCCGGTCAGCACGCGGGGGATCCCCTTCAGGTGCGACCGGCAGCGCAGCTCGAACCGGTCAGAGCCCAGCTCGCTCAGCAGGATTTCCGGCGGATCCAGATCGGGCAGCGCCAGCCGCGCACGGCCCGGCAGTTCCTCCAGCGAATGCAGGAAGTCGCTGAACGAGACCCCGCCGAAGCGCAACAGCCTGCGAACCCCTTCGCGGTCGGGGCTCGTCACCAGATAGGTCCCCACGTCCTCCCAGATCGCGGCGACCGGACGGCAGAGAACCTCGGCGGCGATCTGCGCGATCCGGTCGGCAAGTCCGGGCGCATAGCGCAGCATCGGCTCGAACGTCAGGCCCGGCTGACCGGCAGCATCGCAGATGTCCTGCCAGCGGGCCTGGCCGAAGGTGTCCAGCACGTAGTTCTGTAAAGACCGCAGCAGCAGCGCATCCATTCCCGACCTCGCAGACGGATTCGCGGACACATTAGGGCGCATGTGTTAACAGATTCTCCATCCGGCCCCGGTCACGGCTGAATCATCAGCCCGGACGCGCCGGTGCCAAGCTGGTTCACCAGTGCCGCCGTCACGGGCGGCGGCGCGTCCTGATAGTCCCGCATCAGTTCGGCCGCCTCGGCACCATTGAAATACCTGCCGTCCGGTCGCGCCGCCCCCCTCTGGACCAGCCGGCCGTCAGGGCCAAGATAGAGCCCCATGATCTCGACGTAGTCGGACCCCCGCTTCAGAAACAGCATGGCTTCCTCGCCCGGCAGCGCGGGCAGGAGGTCCGCCACCACCATCAGGCACCCGGGACGGCCGGGCTGAGCCTCGGCGCCGCAGGCCTGCATCCAGTCCCGCAGCATGTAGTCCTCGGCGGCATCCAGAAGCATGTCCCGGGTTCCCGTGGCCGAGGCCGGCTGAACCGGCAGCGCCGCCGCGACCTCGGCCTGCATGGCGCCTCGCTCTGCCGCGGCGGATCCGGCCTCCTGTCCGGACAGAAGCCCGGCCAGCGCCTCCTGCCCCGGCTCCTTCGCCTTCGCTTCCAGCACCGCCACCGCCGCGGCTCCCGGCTTGCCCCAGGACCGCAGCGCGAACAGGTCCAGCTCCGAGACCGGGGTCCGGCCATCCTCGAATCGCGCCAGCTGGCTTTGCGCCGAAATCCTCTCGGCGTTCAGGACCGGGGTCAGCCATAGCGCCGCCGCAAGGATCGCCACCAGCGCCATTACGATGTTGCCCTGGCGGATCCGCTCCATCCAGGCGCCGCCCCGCAGCACGGCCTGGGCATAGATCAGCCCGTAGCCGACCCCGAGTGTCGCCACCAGCGCGACGAAGACCCGCTCGGGCGACCAGCCGTGATCGGCCACCCGCAGCCGGATCGCCCACAACGCCAGTCCGGCGATGACCGGCAGGATCAACGCCATGGCCTGCGCCGAGCGGAGCAATACCGGGCTCTGCGCGGCCTCGGCATCCGACTGGTCGACGGCGATCGAGACCAGCGCGATGCCGCCGCCCGCCAGCGTCAGAAGCAGGAGCGCCGGGGAAAGATCACCGGCCAGCCCCGACAGCCCGCGAACCGGCAGAGCGACCAGAAACACCACCATCACCGCCAGCACCACCGGCAGGAACAGCCGGAACAGGCGCAGCACGACGTAGGGCGACAACAGGTCGGCCAGATCATGGATCACCGCCATGCCCAGTCCCAGCACCGCGCCGCTCACCACCATGACCACAAGCTCTTGCCGCAGGAGCGTGCCGATCACGTTGATCCCCACGATCTGCAAGATCTCGTCCGACAGGTAGATCACCAGCCAGACCAGCCCGGTGAATGCGAGCGCCGCGGAAAAACGCAACACGACCGACCAGGCTTCCAGAAACAGCGCCGGATAGTCGCGCCAGCCCGCCTTTGCGGCGGCGATCAGGAAGGGGACGGGCAGGCTTGCCACTGACAGGGCCGCCAAGGCCGGCAGCACGCCGCGCAGGAACGCGTCCGGGGTCGCATAGCGCAGCATGCTCAGCGACAGCAGCCCAGCCAGGACGATCGCCAGCCCCGCGGCCCGCGGCAGGGCCCGCCCCAGGCCAAGCGGCCCAGCCATGCCCAGAAGTGCTGCGAACAGCGTCATCAGGGCGCCGATCAGGATCAGCGCCGGATAATATCCGATCCAGCCCCGCTCCGCCGCCTTTACCGCCGCCCAAAGGAGCGCCCCGCCAAGGGCGCCTGCCACGGCAAGCTGCAACCGCGCCGCAATCTGGCCTGTCATCCGCACCTCCTGCATTCTGGCGCCGGTTATTGGCTCCGGCCTTGGGACGGCATAGTCAGGATTTCCGCCTCGTTGCCAAGCCCCTTGCATGGGTGCGGGCTGGCCGGTCTGCGGTCAGAGGGCGCGGCTCATATGCCGCCATCCGGCGGCAAGGCCCGTGTCCGTCCGTGGAACATTCGAGCCAAGGCCTGGCCTCATTCCTGCAGGGCCTTCAGATACTCGGCGATCTGCACCAGCCGCACCGGGGTCGGCGTGGCGATTCCGTCGCCGCCGTCATAGGGCACCAGATCCCCCTGCAACAGCGGCCCGAACTGCGGCATGGGCGAGGCGCCGTCCCGCCCGCCGGTGTAGCCCCAGATCTTCGCCATCACCCGCGTGCCGGGGAACACACCCCCGTTGCGCGCCGCGATCCGCGTCAGGTCGGCAGGCCTCCGGTCCAGCCCCTCGGCCCCCGGCCCGTCGCCCTTGCCGGCCGTCCCGTGACAGGCCGCGCAATAGGTCGCGAAATCCTCGGCTCCGGTCGGAGCCCGCTCCTTCGCAACGCAGGCCGCCAGACCCAGCGCCGCCACCAGCAGAACAAGCCGCATGCTTCCCTCCCTCGTTCCGGGCCAGCCGCGCCGGCCCCACCCCGGCGCACCTTGCGTCACGTCACCCTGCCGCCCGCCAGCCGCACCACCCGGTCCATCCGCGCGGCGAGCTCAAGGTTGTGCGTGGCGATAAGTGCCGAAAGGCCCGTGTGACGGACCAGATCCATCAGGACCCCGAACACCTGATCCGAGGTCGCCGGATCCAGGTTCCCCGTCGGCTCGTCGGCCAGCAGCAGCTTCGGCCCATTGGCCAGCGCCCGGCAGAAGGCCACGCGCTGCTGTTCGCCCCCCGACAGCGCCGCCGGCCGATGCCCGGCCCGCGCCCCCACCCCGACCTTCTCCAGAAGCTCCCGCGCCCGCGCCTCGGCCGCCGCCTTCGCCACACCGTTCGCCAGCTGCGGGATCACCACGTTCTCCAGCGCGGAAAACTCGGGAAGCAGGTGGTGGAACTGGTAGATGAACCCCACCTCGCCCCGCCGCGCCTCGGTCCGCGCCCGATCCGACAGCCCCCCCATCTCGCGCCCGTCCAGCCGCACCCGGCCCTCGTCCGGCACGTCCAGAAGCCCCGCGATGTGCAGCAGCGTCGATTTCCCCGCCCCCGAGGGCGCGACCAGCGCCACCACCTCGCCCGGCGCCACCGCAAGATCGACCCCGCGCAGCACGATGACCTCGGACGGCTTGCCCAGGTTGTAGCCCTTGGTGATCCCCTCCAGCCGCAGCATCTCACTCATAGCGCAGCGCCTCCACCGGGTTCATCCGCGCCGCCCGCCGCGCGGGCAGAAGCGTGACGACGAAGGACAGGCCCAGCGAAAGCGCCACCGCCGACAGCACGTCCTTCAGCTGCAACTTCGCCGGCAGCGAATAGATGCCCCGGATCGAGGGATCCCAGACCTCGGCCCCGTTCAGCCAGTTGATGAAGCTCATGATCTGGTCGATGTTCAGCGCAGTGACGCAGCCCAGCACCACCCCCGCGATGGTCCCGATCACCCCGGTGAAGGCCCCGCAGATGAAGAACACCCGCAGGACCGAGCCCTCCGTCAGCCCCATCGTGCGCAGGATGCCGATGTCGCGGCCCTTGTTCTTCACCAGCATGATGAGGCCGGAGACGATGTTCATAGTGGCGATCAGCACCAGGACCGACAGGATCACGAACATCACGTTGTCCTCGATGTCGAGCGCACGCAGGAAGGCCCCAGAACTGTCCTTCCAGGTCCAAAGCATCGCCGCAGGCCCCGCCGCCTCCAGGATCGCCGGGCCGTAGCTTTCGATCGCGTCGGGGTTTGCCACCATGACCTCGATCTCGTCGGCACGGCCCTCCTTGTTGAAGAAGCTCTGCGCCTCGGTGAAGGGCATGTAGATCCGGGTGGTGTCGATGTCATATCGGCCAGCGGTGAATATGTAGACCACCTCGTAGGCATTGACCCTTGGCGTCGTCCCCATCGCGGTCCGCACGCCCGAGGGCGAGATCAGCCGCACCCGGTCGCCGACCGAGACGCCCAGCTCGCGCGCAATGCCGGACCCCATGGCGATACCCTCGGGAAAGCGCGCCAGGTCGCCGATGGCCTCCGACCCGGCACCGATCCGCGGGATCGCCGCGAAATCCCCGGGCAGCATGCCATAGACCTCGGCCCCCGTGGTGTCCTCGCCGTCCGACACCATCAGCTTGCCTTTTATCAACGGCGCGGCCCGCGTCACCCCCGGCACCTTGGCAATCGCCGCCGCCATCGCGTCGGGCTGGGTAAAGCCGCGGATCAGCTGCCCGTCCTCGCCCACCACGCCCGACGAATAGACCGTCACATGCGCGTTTGCCCCCAGGATCGTATCGACGAATTCGGCCCGGAACCCCGCCCGCACCGCCAGCGTCAGGATCAGCGCAAAGACCGCCAGGGTGATGCCGATCAGGCTGATCCAGGTCATGACGCTGACCCCGCCCTCGGCGCGGCGCGCGCGCAGATAGCGCCATGCGATCATGAATTCAAAGCCCGAGAAGGGCGCCGTGCTCTTTGCCATCTGCCTTGCCGCCCCGTTCGGGCTGTCGTTCCGGTGCCCGGCAACCTGCGGGACGGGGGCGGAAAGGTCAAGGCGGGCCCCGTCCCGCCACCCGTATCCGGCCGGCCCGCGCGGGCTCTTCCTGCTCACGACTGCGTCAGACCGGCGATCCGTCGCCTGTCACCCCGTGCCCGGCGTCGCCGCGGCCCGCCCGGATTGCGCACCGTCCCTTCTGGTCTCGGCCTGTCACAAGCGGCCAACCCAACCCTTTTCCGTCGCCCGGGCGCCAGGCCCGACAAGCTTGCCAGAGATCACGGCCGGATCGCCACACAGCCCTTCCGGCGCTGCCGAGAGCGCCGCCCTCACCGCTTGCTCTTTTCGGAAATACTCCCGCCGGAGGCACCCGAGCCGGGTGGCCGGCACGGCCAGAGGCGAGACCCGGGCTCGCGCCGCAGGCGCGCTATATCACGACCGTGCACCCCATGCCGGAACCCGACATTCAAAGCGACTCCCCTCCCCCTCGGTGGGGAGGGGATGGGGGTGGGGGGCACCCGGAATGGCCCCGGGGCGTATGGTTGACAAATCCCTGACGCCCGCGGCCAACCTATTGTTTCCAAAAGATCATCCCGGATTGTCCACCGTGGACACCTCAGAAGTCGGTGGGCGCCCCGCCCTCCTGCTTCCGCCTTGCGACGAACCTCTGCAACTCCTCCAGCTGGTCCCCCGGCATCTCTGGCGACTCGAACTCGGCCAGGATCTGCTTGTAGATCCGGTGCGCCCTTTCCACCGTCCAGATCGCCCCATCCGCCTGCCACGCCTCATAGTTCCGCCAGTCGCTGACGAAGGGCGCATAGAAGGCGTGCTGATAGCGGTCCTGGGTATGCTGGATGCCGAAGTAGTGGCCCCCCGGGCCGACCTCCCTGATCGCCTCGAAGGCCAGATCCTCGTCCCGGGTGGCAAAGGTCGCCTCCTCGAAATAGCGCTGGATCATCTGCAGGACCTCACAGTCCATGACGAACTTCTCGGGGGACGCGATCAGCCCGCCCTCCAGCCAGCCCGCCGCGTGATAGACCATGTTGGTCCGGCTCTGGACCGCCGACCACAGGCTGTTCGAGGTCTCCCACATCGCCTGCCCGTCCGGCACGTTCGCAGCACAGACGCCGGAGGCCCGCATCGGCACGCCGTAAAAGCGCACCAGCTGCCCCGTCATCTGCGTCGCCCGCATGTATTCCGGGGTGCCGAAGGCCGGCGCGCCCGATTTCATGTCCACATTCGAGGTGAAGGTCCCGATCGCCACCGGGCACCCGGGAGCGATGTATTCCAGCAAAGCCACCGCCGCCAAAGCCTCGGCGATCGACAGCGCGACCGCCCCAGCCATGGTGACCGGAGCCATCGCGCCCGCCAGCGTGAAGGGCGTCACCACGACCGGCTGCCCGCGCCGCGCCAGCCGCATTGCCCCGTCCAGCATCGGATAGTCGTGCTTCAGCGGCGAGACAGAGTTGATGTTGGTGTACATCCGCGGCTTGGCCTGGAACTCGCTCTCGGTCAGCCCGCCCGCAATGCGGACCATCTCCATCACGTCTTCCACCCGCTCGGCACCCAGCGAGTAGGCATGGACGACCTTGTCGGTCAGCGTCAGCTTTTCATAGAGGCAGTCCAGATGCCGGACCGAGGCATGGATGTCCACGGGCTCCACCGGATAGCCGCCGGCGACGTGGATGCAGTTGAAATACTGCGTCAGCTTCATGAATTCCTTGAACGTCTCGAAGTCGCCCGACCTCTTGCCGCGCTCCATGTCCCAAGCGTTCGGGGGCGAGGAGACGTTCACGAAGAGCATATGCCTGCCGCCCATGATGAGCTCGCGCTCCGGGTTCCGGGGCGTGATCGTGAAGGTCTCGGGCGCGCGCGCGACCATCTCCATCACGAAATCCTCGTCCATGCGGACGTTGGTCCCGTTCACGATGCAGCCGGCCCGACGGAGATGCTCCGCCGCCTCGGGGTTCAGGAACTCGATCCCGATGTCGCGCAGGATCCGCATCGCAGTCCGGTGGATCCGCTGCACGCCCTCTGCGTCCAGCGGCTCGACCGGGTGGTCCGGATTCACCGGGATCCGCCATGGCATCTGGTCGATCACCGCGGTCCCGGCACGGACCTTCATCCCTGCCCGCCCACCGGCGCGTTTCCTGCGGACTGGTTCATCGGTCATCGTTGCATCTCCGTTGTGCCTGTCCGAAGATGCGAAAGCGAAGCGCGGGGCGTTACCGCATTTGCGACAAAAAGGCGTCGCTTTTGCTCCCGGCTCTGGATCGTCAGGCTTCAAGAGTGGCAAGCCAGTCCGGAATCTCGCCAATATTGCCCAGAACCACGTCGGCATGCGGGGCCAAGTCCTCGCGCCGCGCAACGCCGGTCAACACCGCTACGGTCCGCATTCCTGCCGCTCGCCCCGCCTCCAGGTCGTGCCGGCTGTCGCCCACCATCGCCACCCGCGCGGGCGCAAGGCCTGTGACCCGCGCGAAGGCCAGGCACATTCCCGGTCCGGGCTTGGCGCCATGGCCAGAGTCGTAACCGGCGACGAAGTCGAAGCAGTCGGTGATGCCGTGGTTGGCCAGGTGCTGCCGCGCCGGTCCCTCGGAATCGTTGGTCGCAAGTCCCAGCCGCAGACCCTTGCGGCGCAGGCCTGCAAGCAGCGGACGCAGGGGCACCGCCTCGGACATCGGCGCCTGCGCTGCGCTGGCGTCGATCCGCTCGGTCAGTTCCGCCACCGTCTGGCCCGGCAACTCCCGGGCCAGCGCGGCTGCGATGTCGGCGGCCGTCGCCGCGATGACCGGACTGTCCGGCGCAAAGCTGCCGGCCGCGCTATCGAAGCCGATGGCCTGCCCCAGCCGTGCCGCATGGCCCGCGTCACGGGCGATCCGCGCCAGGAAGCTGTCGGCCCAGCGGCCCCAGCTGACCCGAAAGTCGAAGAGGGTTCCGTCCTTGTCGAACAAGAGGCCGTCAATCATCTCGGGCGAATCCTGGTTCAGGGGTCAGGTCCAGTGCATCTCGGCCCCGCCGGGCAGAGCCAGGCGCGCGGCCTGGGGCGCACTGTAGGGATGACCGTGACCGTCGCAGAAGGCAATCACCCAGGCGTCATCCTGCAAGAGGAAATCCAGCACCGCACCCTGGAACTCCGGCTCTGCCGCCCGCGCGCGCAAATCGGCCAGCCCGGTGCCGGTCGCGGCCAGGAACAGCGGAAAGACCGCGTCCTCGGCGCCAATCCACGCCAGAGCCTGCAAAGCCAGCACCTGCGCCTTCTCGGGTGTCATCCCGGCCTGTTCCCTCACGAGATGCTGTTCCAGATCATTCCATGTTGTCCGGCGCCACCAAGGCAAGCGCCGCCGGGCCGCGTTAAAGGATTTCTTAACCTTCTTCCAGTCAGACTGTCCGGCATCATGGCTATGGACAAGACGGCTGGGAAGATGAGCGCGCGGATTCTCATCGTTGACGATGTGGCAGCGAACCGGATCGTGCAGCAGGCACGGCTTTCCGTCGCCTTCTACGAGCCGCTGCTTGCCCAGGACGGGGCGACCTGCCTTGCCATGGCGCAGGGCCATCGTCCCGATCTGATCCTGCTCGATCTGGGGCTGCCCGACATTTCGGGGCTCGAGGTGCTGCAACGCCTGCGACGTGACCCGGCCTGCGGCGATATCCCGGTGATCGCCCTGACCGCAACCGGCACGACGACCGAGCGGCTCGCGGCCTTCGCGGCCGGGGCTGACGACGTGATGGATCAGCCCGCCAACGAGCGGGTGCTTCTGGCGCGGCTGCGCAACCTTCTGCGCCTGAAGGCGGAAAGCGATTTTCCGGCTCCGGACGCCTTGGCCATCGCCGGTCTGGCCGAGGCGTCTGCCGTCTTCGAGCCGCAGGCGACAATCGCGCTGGTCACGCCGCAGCACCCGGCCGGCGAAGCCCTGCGCGAGGCGCTGGCCGGGCGCCTGCGCGACCGGCTGGTGGTCCTCTCGCGCGGCGAGGCCCTGGCCGGGATCGCCCGCCGCGCCGGGCACGACACCCTGCCGGAGGTCTATGTCCTGCAGGACGATGGCCGCAATCCGTCGGCCACGCTGCGGCTTCTGTCGGAACTGAAAAGCCACCAGGCGACGCGACATGCGGCGGTTTGCGTGGTCGGCCCGGCCGGTGCCGGGGATGAGGCGGCAATGGCCTTCGACCTCGGGGCGGATGATGCCATGGGACCGGGCGTTTCCGCCGAGGAACTGGTGGTGCGCACGCGCGGGCTTCTGCGGCGCAAGCGCCATTCCGACCGGCAGCGCGCCCGGATGCAGGACGGCCTGCGCCTGGCGATGCGCGACCCGCTGACCGGGCTTTACAACCGCCGATTCGCCGTCCCGCAGCTGACCGCCGTAGCCGAGCGGGCGCGGGCCGAGGGGGCACCCTTCGCGGTCATGGTCATGGACCTGGATCGCTTCAAGCAGGTGAACGACCTCTACGGCCATGCCGCCGGCGATCAGGTGCTGATCGAGGTCGCGCGCCGCCTGACCGGAAACCTGCGCGACACCGACGTGCTTGCGCGGATCGGCGGCGAGGAGTTCCTGGCCATCCTGCCCCGCACCGGCATGACCACGGCGCGCGCGGTTGCCGAAAGGCTTTGCCAGGTGATGGACGCCGAGCCGATCCGCATCGTCTCGGGCGAGGCGTTGCGCGTCACCGTCTCGATCGGTGTCGCCGTCGCCGGCACCGCCGGTCCGGACAGTTTCGGGATCGAGGGGCTGGTGGAACAGGCCGACCTCGCGCTCCTGGAATCCAAGGGCGCCGGCCGGAATCAGGTGACCTACCGGCTCAGCGCGGCCTGACCGCCGTGGATCAGGGTTTCGGCAGGCGCCGGATACCGCGCTCCAGCCGGTCGGCGAAGGCCCGGCGTTCCTCGACAGTCATCTCGACAAGGCGCTTCTCGATCAGGCTGCGGCCCAGTTCCAGCCGCTCGGCGTTGCGCCTCTCGATCGCCGCCAGCGCCGACTTCAGGCCCTCGGCGTCGAAGGGATCGGCCCGCAGCGCGGCCAGAAGCCCGGTGAACTCGGCCCGGGCCGCCTCGCGCGAGGTGCGGAACTCGCCCAGCCGCCCCATGAGGTCGCGGCGCAACGCACGGCGGTCCTGGTCGCTCAGCGCCTCGCTGAAGGGGCCGAAGGACAGATCGCGCGGCATCCCCTTGCGGGATCCGTCGCCCAGCCATGCGCCAAGGACCAGCCCCGCGACGCCGAGGTTCAGCGCGACCGAAACGGCCAGCGCAAGCTTCAGCCAGCGCGAACCGGCGGCGCCGGCGGCCGCGAGAGGAGGCGGCGGGGTCACGGGCGGTGGGGTTGGGCCTGCTTGGTCGGTCATTGCGCTCAGCCTTCGGTCGTCAGGAAATCGGCATCGGGGAAGAATTCCGCCGCCTCGACGGTGGATCCCGTCAGATAATCAACGGTCGTCGGGCTGAGATAGCCCAGCGCCAGCCCGAAGGCCGCGGCCGTGCCCATGCCGGCCAACGCCGCCCCCCCACCCAGCGCGGCGGCGATCCGGGCCCAGAGCCCGGGGCGCGCCGCAGCGGGGCCCGGCCGCAGCGTGACCGGAGCAGGCTGCAGCGCCAGAGCATCGGCCAGGACGCGCTCCATCAGCGCGTCCGACGGCCGGACCGGAGCCGAAGCCGCCGCCGAAAGCAGGCGGTCCAGATCGTCATCCTGCATGTCCGTCATCCTCATAGCCAAGGGCCTCCTTCCGGTCCGAAAGAGCCACCGACAACGCGCGCTTGCCGCGCGCCGTCAGGCTTTCCACCGCCTCGACCCCGATTTCCATGATTGCTGCTATCTCGGGGTTGGTCATTCCTTCCAGGTGCCGCAGCACCACCGCCTGCCGCTGCCGGTCGGGCAGTTCTGCCAGCGCCGCCTCAAGTGCCCGCATCCTCCCGGCCTCCTGCAACCGGCCCTCCGGGCCACGGGCGGCATCGGCGATCTCGGGCGCATCGTCCAGCGCCGTCGGCCGCCTGCGGCCCCGCGCCCTCTGGCGGTCGATGCACAGGTTGGTGGCGACCCGGTAGGCCCAGGTCGTCACTCTGGTCTCGCCCTGCCGCCACTGGGGCGCGACCTTCCACAGACGCAGCATGGTCTCCTGCGCCACGTCCTCGGCCTCGGCCCGGTCGCCGCACAGAAGCCGGGACGCATAGGCCAGGACGCGCGGAGTGACGCGCCGGGTCAGGGCCAGCGCAGCATGACGGTCTCCGTTGGCATAGAGCACCATCAGCGCCTCATCCGAGAGCTCACCGCCTGCATCGAAGGCCATCGTCATCCTGCGTCTGGTCTAACCCGGCACCGACCGCTGGAAAAGGTGTCAGTTGTTGCCGCCGCCCATCATGTGGCGGCGCCCTTCCCGGCGTTTGCCGACCTTCTCGGCGGCGGCCTGCGCTTCCTGCCTCGAGACCACACCGTCATTGTCGGTGTCGATCCGAGCGAAGCTGCGGGCCAGCGGACCCTCGCGCATCTCCTCGGCCGACAGCGATCCGTTGCCGTCGTCGTCCATGTTCTCGATCATCCGCGTGGCCCGTTTTGCGATCATCTGCTTCAGCATCTTGGCCTGAAGCTCCTCGGCGCCAAGCTGCCCGTCGCCGTTGGTGTCGGCGGCGGCAAACTCGGCCGCACGATGCGCGGCGATCTCTTCCTGCGTGATCTTGCCGTCCTTGTCCGCATCGATGGCGTCGAACATCTCCAGCATCATCGCGCCGTGGCCTCCAGGTCCGCCCATGCCACCTGCGCCACGGTCGGCCAAGGCTGCCGAACCCGCGACGGCTCCGGCAAGGGCCAGAAGGACGACGGTGGACTTTTGCGCTGCTTTCATCGGCTCATCTCCTGCCTCGGGGCCGCCCGTCGGCCCCTTCTGACCGGTTACACGGCAAGACCTTGCCATTCCGTCGCAGAAATATGCGACACGCAGACACAGGACCGACCTTTACCCTGTGAAGTGGCCACGCGGGGCAGTATTGTTGCTTCGACCCGGCCACCCGCCCGGGAGCCGAGGACCGCACCCATGACAATGACCGAGACGACCACGCACGAAGATCGCCCGCTGAGGCCCGCGCTGCTGCGAGGCTGGCGGCGCCGTTGCCCGAACTGCGGAGCCGGACCCATGATGCGCGGGTATCTGAAGGTGCGCGACACCTGCCCGGTCTGCGGCGAGGAACTCTACCACCACCGCGCCGACGACGGCCCGGCCTATCTGACAATCCTGATCGTCGGCCACCTGCTGGCGCCGATCCTTCTGTTCACCTACACCAAGTGGCGGCCCGAGCCTCTGGTGCTGGCCGTGGGCTTCACCATCGGCACGGTGGTCCTGTCGCTATATCTTCTTCCCCGGCTGAAGGGGGCGCTGGTCGCGCTGCAATGGGCCAATCGCATGCACGGCTTTGGCGCGGCGCCGCATGACTGAACCGATCCGCGCGGCGGCGACGGTCGTCCTGTGGCGAGACGGCGCCGACGGCCCGCAGGTGCTGATGGGCCAGCGCGGCGAAGGTGCGGTGTTCATGCCGTCGAAATTCGTCTTTCCCGGCGGCCGCGTCGATCCCGAGGATCACCAGACCGCGCGCTCGGGCTTTCTTGCCCCCGACTGCACCCGCCGCCTGGGCCTGATGGTCCCAAACGATGCCCCGCCGCCCGAGGCCATCGTGACCGCAGCGTTGCGTGAACTGACCGAGGAGACGGGGCTGAACCTGGCGGCGATGGACCGGCCCTCGCTGCGCTTCGTTTTCCGCGCGATCACGCCGCCGGGCCGCAGCCGCCGCTTCGACGCGCGCTTCCTTCTGGCGCATGCCGAGGGGCTGGACAGCGAAGGCGACGACTTCTCGGCCGCCCAGGGCGAGTTGTCTCACCTGCGCTGGCTGCCCCTGCCGCAGGCGCGCGCGCTGGATCTTCCCTTCATCACCGAGGTCGTGCTGGCCGAGGTCGCCGCGCTAGTGGCGGGCGGTGACCAGCCCGGCGTGCCGTTCTTCGACAATTCCGGCGCCACCCCGCAGTTCCGCCGCATCCTCTGACCCGATCGCACCCTTGCAGACCGGCCATATCGGGTGCGGCACCGGGTCCTTTGCCGTGAACAGGTAGCGGCGGATGATCTCGGCATAGCTGCGATAGACATAGGCCTCGTTCCGGCGCTGATAGTGGTCCTTCCGCGCGGCATAGAGGCCGGGCAGCCGATACCACGGCACCGAGGGGTGCATGTGGTGCACGACATGGAAGTTGTTGTTCAGGAACAACAGGCTCAGCGGGCCCCGGCTTTCCACGATGACCGTGCGCGCCCGCGCCGCCGCGTGCGCGCGATGCTCCAGGAAGGTGCGGATCTTCAAGAGCGCCATCCCGAGATAGGCGGCCAGCAGATAGGCCCAGACCGGCATATGCCCGACCGCCAGAAGCCAGGCAAGGACCAGCGCCAGCCCCGGCAGGTGCAAGGCCCAGGCCAGGATCACCCGCCGGTCGCCCTTCAGCGCCAGCCGCAGATCCTGCACGAGGAAGATCGCCGTCCCGACCAGCGGCCCGATCAGCACCCGCCCGGCCAGGGTGTTGTTCACCCGAAGGATCAGCTGCGCCAGGCGCGGCAGCCGCGCCCAGACCGCAGGGTCCAGGTAGTTCGACTCCGGATCGTCATAGGGATCGGTCAGGGCCGCGTCGTTGTGGTGCTGCAGGTGGGTGTCCTTGAACCGCAGGTAGGGAATGACCAGCCCGGTGGCGGGAAAGACCAGCGCCTCGGACAGGAACTGCGCGCGGAAGGGGTGGCCATGCAACACCTCATGCGCCAGCGAGGACAGCTGGGCGATGGCGATGCCGGTGACCAGAACGGCCAGGACAGGCGACAAGGGCCAAAGCACCGTGGTTCCCGCCGCCCAGAGGGCATAGGTCGCAACAAACAGGATCACGGTCGGCCATTCTGTGGCCCGGGTCGCGGTGGGCACGGCGGTCCTCGGCAAGGTAACGTTCATGTGACGCTAACAATTTCGCCATGTGCCGTGAATTCGGAGTATCGTCAACTTCGGGCGACATATGTTCTGCGAACGTGACAAATGCTGCATAAAATCGACAAACGTGATCGCGCCGCCCAGTTCCGCACCCGGCTGGGCGAAGCGATGGCCGTCCGGGGCATCACCCAGTCGGAACTGGCGCGGCAGACCGGGGTGGACCGCTCCACCATCTCGGCGCTGTTGCAACCGGGAAAGCGGCTGCCGAATGCGCAGCTTGCGGCCGACTGTGCCCGGGCGCTGGGGATCAGTGCCGACTGGCTTCTCGGCCTCTCGGGCCGGCCCGAGCCCATCGCCGACCTTCTGGCCGCCTCGCTGACCCTGACCGAGGCGCCCCGCGCGCTGATCGACGAACGCATCTTCGCCTGGCACCAGGAGGCAGCTGGCTACAAGATCCGCCATGTTCCCGCGACCCTGCCCGACATGCTGAAGACCCGCGCCATGGTCGAATGGGAATACGAACCGCAGCTTGGCCGCACCGCCGAACAGGCCATCGGCGCCTTCGAGGACCGCCTGCGCTGGATGCGGGGCGCGGGCTCGGACTACGAGATCGCGCTTCCCCTGCACGAGCTGACCGCCTTCGCCACCGCCTCGGGCTATTACGAAGGGCTACCGGTCGAGGTGCGGCTGGCCCAGTTGCGTCACCTGATGGCACTCTGTGACCAGCTCTACCCCGCACTGCGGATCTGCCTGTTCGACGCACGCAAGCTTTTCTCGGCCCCGGTGACGATCTTCGGGCCGCTTCTGGCGGTGATCTATCTTGGCCGGCACTACCTCGCCTTCCGCGACAGTGCGCGGATCGCCACCATCACCCAGCATTTCGATTTCCTGGTGCGCGAGGCCGAGGTCGGCGCCCGCGACATGGGCGGCCATCTCAAGACGCTTCTCGACCGGGTCCGCTGACTGCGCTTCGGTCGACTTCGTCGCCTCGTCGCAGATGCCCGCCCGGCGGGGAACGGCGAAGCCGACGACGAGCCGCACCTATAGCGCCGTCAGCGCCGCCGTGCGATAGCCGTTGAAGTCGAAGATCTCGCGCGCAGCCTGCAGCCGGTCGGCCGGAATGGCGCCCCGGTCGAGCAGCAGGCCGAACCGCCCCGATGGCGTCCCGATCGCCAGGGTCCGGTAGCCGGTATCGACCCATAGGATCCACCACTCCTCGCCGCCGACCCTGATCCGGCCCGGCCCGGTCACCGGCGCAAGGCCCGACAGCTTCTGCGCCGTCCCGGCCAGGCATAGCGTTCCGTCGAGGCGCAATCCGGCCGCCTCTGGCGTGAAGGTCACCGAACCCGCCCGACAGTCTGCCGCCTCGGGCAGGAAGGCGGCCACCTGACGCCAGGTGCCTGCGACCTGGGCGGGCTGGAAGGCGGCCGCGGACCAGATCGGCGCCTCGGCGGCACGAAAGACGGTCGGTGCCGGCGCCTTTGCGACACAGGCCGCCAGCACCAGGGCGAAGGCAAGGCTCAGTCGAGACACAGGGTCACCCGCGCGCCGTTGTCCTGCAAGATCTCGTTGCAGCCATACATCGGCTTGAACGGCGAACAGGTGCCGGATTTGGCCAGACAAACCCCCTCGCACTGGCTTTCCCGCTCGCAGCGCTTGCCGGAATCCTTCGTCTGGCGCACGCAGGCGCGTTTTTCTCCCTTGCCGATCTTGTACCAGCTGCCGCCCTGTTTCTCGCAGGCGACCTGCGCCTCGGACTTGAGCGGCGCAACAGGGGCGACCGGCTCTGGCTGCGCCGCGGGGGCCGGTTCCGCCGTTGAGGCCACGGGTGCCGAAGCCGCAGCAGGAGCCCCCGCAGCCGGAGCAACCGTCGGGGCCGGCATATCGCCCGAAGCGCCAGTGCCCGCGGAATCCGGTGCGGCCGCGCTACCCGCCGGCGGCGGGGCGTCCAGCGGCCTGACCTCGATCGGGTCGCCGGTCACCGCATTGGGCGTCACATCCTGCCCGGCGGCCTTGGACCCCTTTGTCCCGTTCAACTGGCAGGCAGACAACAGCGCTACGGCACAGACCATCAGCACGGCAAGGGAAAGGGGACGCGGCATCGGGCTCTCCGGTTCGCGGGAAGAAGTGCCCCGAACCGCCCCGCGCCGCAAGTCCCGTCAGTAGGGCGCCGGGTGGGCCCGGTGGGTTTCCGCTATCTCGTCCATGACCTCTCGCGACAATGTGACCGCGGCCGCGCCGATATTGGTGCGCAGCTGGTCCAGCGTGGTCGCCCCGATGATCGGGATCGTGGTGAAGGGCCGCGTGCGGCAGAAGGCGATGGCCATCTGGCAGGGATCCAGCCCATGCCGCGCGGCGATGCCCAGATAGGCCGCCACCGCCGGAAACACCCGGGGCGTGATCCGCCCCGACAGGTCCGGGTTCACGCTGCGGCGCGAGCCTTCGGGGATCACGTCGCCGGCATATTTCCCGCTCAACAGCCCCGTGGCCAGCGGCGAGAAGGCAAGAAGCGGCATGTCCTCGACGATCGACAATTCCGCCCAGTCGGTGTCGAACTGCCGGCAAAGAAGCGAATATTCGTTCTGCACCGTGGCCATGCGCGGCAGGCCCAGCGTGTCGGCCAGATGCAGCCAGCGCGCCGCGCCCCAGACGCTTTCGTTCGACAAGCCGAAGGCGCGGACCTTGCCTTCCGCCACCAGCGCCTGCGCCGTGGTCAGGAAATCGGTCATCTGCGCCGTCTCGACAACCTTGTCGATGCCGGTCGGGGCATAGGTCCAGGACTGGCGGAAGTGATAGCTGCCCCGGTTCGGCCAGTGCAGCTGGTAGAGGTCGATGTAATCGGTCTGAAGGCGCCTCAGGCTCGCCTCGCAGGCCGCACGCAGCGTGGCGCCGGTGGTGGGTTCTCCGGGGCGGATGATCTGGCCCTTGCCGGCGACCTTGGTCGCGATCACCAGCCGGTCGCGCCCGCCGCGCGCCGCGATCCATGTGCCGATGATCTCTTCCGTCCGGCCCACGGTCTCGGCCCGGACCGGGTTCACCGGATACATCTCGGCCGTGTCCCAGAAGGTCACGCCATGGTCTAGGGCCATGTCGGCCTGCGCATGCCCTTCGGCCTCTGTGTTCTGGGTGCCCCATGTCATGGTGCCGAGGCACAGTTCGGAAACGGTCAGACCGGTCTTGCCAAGGGTCAGCTTCTGCATCGGGGGATTCCTTTTCGTTGCCATAAGGCTAGGGCGGATCGGTAACAGGGCAAAGGCCCGGGCTTGAGAACATTAAAAGAACATTCTAGCTTTTCCGCATGAGTCTGCCCATCCAGAACCAGGCCGCCGATCCGGCCCGCGACCTGCAACCCCTGTTCGGCGACCTCAGCCTGCGCCGGGGCCGGGTGCATGAGCTGTGCGGACCCTCGCGGATCCAGCTCGCCGCGCGGATCATGGCGCGGACCGGGGGCCCCGTGGTCTGGATCCGTCCCGGCTGGCTGCCCGAACGGCTGAACGCGGCGGGGTTGCAGCCCCTGGCCGATCCCGCCCGGCTGATCCTGGTGCAGGCCGACCGGGACGAGGGCCTGCTCTGGGCCGCGGAAGAGGCGCTGCGCTCGGGCGCCGCCCCCCTGGTGGTGGCCGAGCTTCTGTCCCCGCCCGCCCTGACCCCCACCCGCCGCCTGCATCTGGCCGCCGAGGCCGGCAGCACCGCAGCCGGACGTGACGGGCATCCGGCGCCGCTGGGCCTGATCCTCTTGCCCGGTCAAGGCGGCGCGCAGGGCGTGGAAAGCCGCTGGCACCTCGCCCCCGCCCCCAGCCGCGCGCTGCTGTGGTCCGAGGAGGACAGCTTCACCCTCACCCGCCTGCGCGCGCGCCTCCTGCCGCCCGCCAGCTGGTCGCTGCGCCTCGGCCACCGCGAGGCGGTGCTGGAGCCGCGCCCCCTGGTCGAGACCTGATCCCCGCACGACAGCTTGATTTCGTGCCGGGACCGCTACCTGCTATCCTGTTCCGAAAGAGGCGTCCGATGCCCAGACCCGCCGCCCTTGCCCTGGCCATGCTGCTCCTCGCCCTGCCCGCCTTGGCCGGCACCGTTGCCTACAGGATGGACGCGGACCAGTCCTCCGTCGCCTTCGAGACCGATTTCGGCCCCGACAGGATCACCGGGACGATCCCGCTGGCAAAGGCAGACCTGCGGCTGGATTTCGCCAATGTCCGCAACTGCACAGTGGATGTCGCGCTGGATGTGACCGGCGCGCGGGCGAGCTTTCCCTTCGCCGCGCAGGCGCTCAAGGGGCCGAAAGTGCTGGACGCGCGGGTCCATCCGCGGATGACCTTCACCTCCACCTCGGTCAAGGGCGCGGGCGACGCTGCCGAGATCACCGGCGACCTGACCATTCGCGGAGTCACGAAACGGGTCACGCTACAGGCGCGACTGTCCCGCCCGCAGGGTAGCGCGCCCGACGAGCTGGACCACCTGACGGTCAGGCTCTCGGGCAAGGTCAACCGTTCGGACTTCGGCGCGACGGGCTGGTCTGACATGGTTGGCGACGAGGTGCGCATCCTGATCACCGCCCGCATCGACGCCCAGGACTGACATGCTGAGAAACGGTCCCGACGAATTCGGCCTTGTCACCCGGGTGATCCACTGGGGGACGATGCTGCTGGTCATCGCGCAGCTCGCGCTTGGGTTGCGGATCTCCGATCTTGAGCCGGGGCTTGCGACCCTGTGGCTTTACGGGCTGCACAAGACGCTGGGCTTCCTGGTCCTTGCGCTGATCCTCAGCCGCATCGGCTGGCACCTCGTCAGCCCGCCGCCGCCGCCGCTGGGCCCGCGCGGGGCCGCCTTCTGGGCCGCCCGCACCGCGCACTGGACAATCTATGGCCTTCTCCTCGTCATTCCGCTGACCGGCTGGGCCGGCAGTTCCGCCACCGGAATCGACGTGATGATCGCCGACCGCTGGACCGTCCCACCCCTGGTCGAGGCGTCCGAAGAGACCGAGGCCTTCTGGTTCCGCCTGCACGACATCCTAACCAAGCTCCTCATGGCGCTGGTCACGATCCACATGCTGGGCGCCATCAAGCGCGAGATGGAGGGCGACGGCACGCTGACCCGGATGCTGAAGGGTCGCGCCCGCTAGCCCTTTCCCCCCGCTTGGGCTAAGCAAGCGCCGGACTCACCGGCAAGGCG
This sequence comes from Tabrizicola sp., assembly GCA_046294075.1. Lineage (GTDB taxonomy): Bacteria > Pseudomonadota > Alphaproteobacteria > Rhodobacterales > Rhodobacteraceae > Tabrizicola. Next base: position 23,008 of record JBKBJC010000021.1, read on the forward strand.
CAGACATGGCACGCATTCTCATCACCTCGGCCATTCCCTACATCAACGGCATCAAGCATCTGGGCAACCTCGTCGGCTCCCAGCTGCCCGCCGACCTCTTCGCCCGCTTCAACCGGGCGATGGGGCATGAGGTGATGTTCATCTGCGCCACCGACGAACACGGCACGCCCGCCGAACTTGCCGCCGCCAAGGCCGGCAAGCCGGTCGAGGAGTACTGCGCCGAAATGCACGAGGTGCAGAAGCAGCTCGCCGAAGGCTTCCGCCTTTCCTTCGACCATTTCGGCCGGTCGTCCAGCCAGCGCAACCACCGGCTGACCCAGCATTTCGCGGGCAAGCTGGCCGAGAACGGCTTCATCGAGGAAGTGGTGGAAAAGCAGGTCTTTTCCATCGACGACAACCGCTTTCTGCCCGACCGCTACATCACCGGCACCTGCCCGAACTGCGGCTACGAGGCCGCGCGCGGCGACCAGTGCGAGAACTGCACCAAGCAGCTCGACCCCACGGACCTCATCAATCCGAGGTCGTCCATCTCCGGCTCTACCAATCTCGAAGTCCGCGAGACCAAGCACCTCTACCTCAAGCAGCGCGCGCTGAAGGACAAGCTGGAAGCCTGGATCGACAGCAAGACCGACTGGCCGATCCTGACCACCTCGATCGCGAAGAAATGGCTGAACGACGGTGACGGGTTGCAGGATCGCGGCATCACCCGCGACCTCTACTGGGGCATCCCGGTGAAGAAGGGCGACCAGCCCTGGCCGGGGATGGAGGGCAAGGTCTTTTACGTCTGGTTCGACGCACCGATCGAATACATCGCTGGCACCGCCGAATGGGCAGATGCGCACGGGCTGGACGACGCCGCCTGGGAACGCTGGTGGCGCACCGACAAGGGTGCTGCGGACGTGACCTATTACCAGTTCATGGGCAAGGACAACGTGCCCTTCCACACCCTGTCTTTCCCCGCGACGATCCTCGGCTCGGGCGAACCGTGGAAGCTGGTCGATTACCTCAAGTCCTTCAATTACCTCAACTATGACGGCGGCCAGTTCTCCACCAGCCAGGGCCGCGGCGTGTTCATGGATCAGGCGCTGTCGATCCTGCCGGCCGACTACTGGCGCTGGTGGCTTCTGTCCCACGCGCCGGAGTCCAGCGACAGCGAATTCACCTGGGAGAATTTCCAGACCTCGGTGAACAAGGACCTCGCCGATGTCCTCGGCAACCTCGTCTCGCGGGTGACGAAGTTCGCCGTCTCAAAGTTCGGCAACCAGGTTCCGGCGGGCGGAGAGTTCGGCCCGCTGGAAACCGCGCTGATCGCCGATCTCGGCGCGCGGATCGCCGACTACACCCGGTTCATGCAGGAGATGGAGGTCCGCAAGGCCGCTGCCGAGCTGCGGGCGATCTGGGTCATCGGCAACGAATACCTGCAATCGGCCGCGCCCTGGTCGGTGGTCAAGACCGACCCCGACCAGGCCCAGGCCATCGTCCGGCTTAGCCTGAACCTGATCCGGGTCTACGCGATCCTCTCGGCCCCCTTCATCCCCGACGCCGCCGCGACCATGATGAAGGCCATGGGCTCGGACGACTGGACCTGGCCCACGGACATTCCTGCCGCGATGCGCACATTGGCGCCCGGCCATGATTTCAGCGTGCCCGAGAACCTATTCCGCAAGATCACCGACGAGGAACGCGCCGACTGGCAGGCACGCTTCTCCGGCATCCGCGCCTGAGGCTACGCCGCAGGGCAGAACAGATTTCGTTTGCAGGCGCAGAAACCGCCCCTTGACGGGCGGTTTTCCGCCGCACGCGACAAAATCTGGGACAGAATTCCGCCGAGCCGGAAAATTTCGGAAACCGCGCCACACGTCATGGTGGTATTGTCGGCGGATCGGAACCGACTCGCTGCCCGATCGGACCGCTGCCAGACTGTCTGCCCAGTCAAGGAGAGCCGAGATGACACAAGTTCTGCCGACGCGAAGCCGTCCTGCCAGAAACTATGCCGCCGTTGCCCTGTTCCTTGCCGTGTATGTGGGTGTCCTGGTCTTTGTCTTCGCGCCCAAGGACATCTTCGCCGTCCAGTCCCCGACCGCCCTGCTCCAGACCGAGTAGCCCGCTTCAGATCACCGCCGCCTCGACCATCGCCCGCCCTGCGGCGACACGGTCATAGTGGAAAGGCCGCAGGTCCAGCGTGCGGTAGTCCCCATGCAGGATCCACTCTGCCGTCGCCCGCCCCATGGCGGGCGACTGTTGCAGGCCGTGGCCGGAAAAGCCGTTCAGGAACAGGAAATTCGCGATCTCCGGATGCGGGCCGGTGATCGCGTTCTGGTCAAGAAGGTTGTAGTCATACTGCCCGACCCATTCGTTGACCACCTTCACCGCCTCGAAGGCCGGGATCCGGGTGGCGATGGCGGGCCAGATGTGATCCAGCCAAAGATCGGGATCCATGGTGAAGTCGTCGAAGTCCACCGCCGGGTCCACCTCGGCATGGCCCCCCGCCATGTAGGTGCCGCCCCCCACCTCGCGCACGAAGGCGCCTGAGGGGTCGATGGTCAGCGGCAAGGGCCGGTCCAGCGGCGTTGCGGCCTGGATCACCCAGTTGAACCGCTTGCGCGGCTCGATCGGGATCGCGATCCCCGCCATAGCCGCCACCTTCGCCCCGCGTGTGCCTGCGGCATTGACCACCATCCCGCAACCGACCCGGCGCCCCGAAGCGAGCCGCACCCCCGTCACCCGCGGGCCCAAAACCTCCAGCCCCGCCACCTCGTCGGCCAGATACTCCACCCCCCGCTCGCGCGCCTTGCGACGGAACCAGTCAAAGACGGTGTAGCCGTCGAAATAGCCCTCGTCCCTGGTGTTCAGGCTGCCGAGGACCAGATCGTCCACCGTCATGAACGGGAACTCTGCCGCGATCTGATCCTGCGACAAAAGCCGCGTCCCCGCCCCCGCCGCCGCCTGCACCGACTGGTTGGCGCGGAGCACGCGGGCGAAATCCTCGCTGTCGGCCAGGTAGAGATAGCCGAAGTTCTGGATCTTCAGCTCCGGCACCCGGTCATCGCCCCCCATCCGCGCGCGCAGGGATTGAACGAACTCGGCCCCGAACTGCGAGATGCGGATGTTCAGCTCGGTGGAAAACTGCTGGCGGATGCAGGAAAAACTCAGCGCCGTCGCCGCCTTCGCATAGCTCGGATCGCGCTCGACAACCAGCACCCGGCCGGGAAAGCCCAGTTCGGTCAGCCACCACGCGGTGGAGGATCCCATGATCGCCCCGCCGATGATGACCACGTCATAGCTGTCGTGCCCCGGATCCGTCCGAAATCCCTGCATCTTCGCCCGCCTTTCGCCTTGGCCCAGGGTCTAGCGCAGGGCGCGGGCCGGGTAAATCCGCCGTCAGCCGGGGTCGGGCGGGACATCGACCGAGGGAAGCCAGGGCTTGATGTCCAGAAGCGGCGTGCCGTCGAAGGCATCCAGCGCATCCACCATCAGGACGCCCGCGCCGGCATCGATGCCCAGAAGCCGCACCACCCCGACCGCGACCGGGTTAGGACGGCTCGGCGCGCGCAGCGCGAAGACCCCCGTCGGCTCGGCGCGATGGTCGGGATGCAGCACGATCCGGTCACGCCGCGCCCCGCCCGTCCAGTAGAGCAGGATCACCGGCTGGCCCGCCGTCAGCCCGGCCAGGCCGGGCCGGAACGGCGGGTCGATCTCCACCCGGAACGTGCCGCCCGCCTGCCGCGCCTCGCGCAGGTTCTTCGGGCAGTTGCCCCGCGACCAGGGGCTGCGCAGCCGGCCTATGAAGCCCAGCCGGGCGTCATCGGCCGCAAGCGCCGGGTCGAAGCCCAGCGCAACCTCGCCCGGACGCTCGGGCCGGTCCGCAGGGGTGTCAGTCATTCCGGGGGCCTCCGCCATCCTGCAGCATGCTGCGGCGCGAAGGCCCGCGGCACAAGACCATCAGCCGCCAGTGCCGTGGTCCATCTGCGAATGATCCATGCCAGAGTGGCCCATGTCCCCCATGCCCATCGGCGCCTCGATCTGGAATTCGACCTCGACCGGGCCGGCCTTTTCGAAGATCAGCGTGGCCTTGCGCATCTCGCCTTCCGTCATGCCGCCCTTCAGGCCCATGAACATGACGTGATAGCCGCCGCGTTCCAGGTTCACCGTCTGGCCGGGCGGGATCTCGATGAAGTCCACATGCATCATGGTGCCGACGCCATTTGCATCGACCTTGCTTTCATGCACCTCGGACTTCATCGCGATGTCCGATTCGACACCGATCAGCCGGTCTGGCTCGGTTCCGTTGTTGACGATTGCCATGAAGCCGCCGGCCGCCTGGGCGCTGGCGGCGGGCTGGGGAATGTAGGGGTGGATGATCTGCAGATCGCCGACCGTGACCTCGTGCGCGAGGGCCGGTGCCGCAAGGATCAGCGCGGTAGCAAGGGAAAGGAAACGTTTCATGGGTTTTCTCCGGGTTGAAGGGGAAAAGGGGCCCTGCGCGGCGCGATTGCCGCACAGGGCCAGTTCCGGCCCGAGAGGGATCGCGGGACGCCTCCCGCGGCTCGGGCCACGGGATTCATCAGCCGACCATCCGTTTCAGGGTTTCGATGGAGGACAGGGCCGGGTGCGACCGATGGTCTGCACTGGGGAAAAGGCCGCTTGCGGGCTGACCGGGCTCATGGAGCCGGTCCGGACCGGCAGCGACGCCGGAACTGGCGGCATGGCTGGACATGGATCTGCCTTGTCTGTGCATAAGGGAACGGCGGAGCCAGGCAGGCTCCGCAGGCGGCACGAAAAGGCGGCGTTGGGGAGGTAGGACGCCGCCCTCAGGCGACGGGCGGGCCCTGCGGCCGGTGCGCGGGATCGCGCGCCCGGGTCAGGGCGCGGGTTTCCTGCGGCGCGATGACGGCAGCGTGGAAAGCCAGTTCCAGGTCCAGCCGGGTCCGGACAGGGGACGGCAGGTCGGCGGCGCCGGCGATCTGGCAGGCCAGGCAATGCGGATCGCGCGCAGTGTCCCCACCCAGATCGTCGGCGCAGAAGTCGGCCGGCGTCGCACCGGAGGCAATCAGGAGGGCCAGCGCCTCGTCCGACGGGGCGGGCATGCGATGTGCGAACCCGGTTGCCACGAGGGCCATCGAGAGCAGGACGAGCAACACCACACGGTGCGCGCGGATCATGAGCCGAGCCAGCATGCCTCCCTCATGCCGCAGCGCGCGTGCGCCGTCAATGACCTCACGCCCCCGTCCGATGCGACGAATCGCGCCACGGGATCAAGGGCACCCTTGCGCCGGCGACCATCCGGCAGGAAGCTGTCGCGGCAACGCCAGGAGATGACCATGCCGGCCCCCGTCTCCGTCTTCGACGGCCACAACGACCTTGTCCTGAAGATCGCCGCCGCCGGTCCCGGTCGCGCCGCGCTTTGGCTTCAGGGAGAAGGCGCCGGCCATCTCGACCTGCCACGGATGCGCGCACACGGGTTTGCCGGCGGCTTCTTCGCCGTCTACATCCCGTCGCCGGAGGCGGCGGGCCTCGACGACATCGAGCGGCTTATGGACAATCCGCCCTACGACCTGCCCCTGCCCGAGCTGATCCCCCACACCGCCGCGCAGCCGGTGGCGGCAGCGATGCTGGGGCATCTCCTGTGGATGGAACGCGCGGCCGGCGGCGCCTTCCGCTGGTGCCGCACCGCCGCAGGGATTCGCGCGGCCATGGCCGAGGGCGCCGTGGCCGGGGTGATCCACTTCGAGGGCGCCGAGCCCATCGGCCCGGACCTTGATGCGCTGCATCTCTTCCACGCCATGGGGCTGCGCTCGCTGGGTCCGGTCTGGAGCCGCCCGACCATCTTCGGCCATGGTGTGCCGTTCCGCTTCCCCTCGTCCGGGGACACCGGGCCGGGGCTGACCGATCTGGGCAAGGCACTGGTGCGCGAATGCAATGCCCTGCGGATCATGATCGACCTCAGCCACCTGAACGAGGCCGGGTTCTGGGACGTGGCCCGGCTTACCGACGCCCCGCTGGTCGCCACCCATTCCAACGCCCATGCCGTGACGGCCTCCAGCCGCAACCTCTCGGACCGCCAGCTGCGCGCCATCGGCGAGACCGGGGGCATGGTCGGGCTGAACCTCGCCACCTGCTTCCTGCGGCCTGACGGGCGGGAAAGCCCGGACATGACTCTGGACCCCGTCAAGCGCCACATCGACCACCTCCTCCGGCTTGCCGGCGAGGATCATGTCGGGATCGGCTCCGACTTCGACGGCGCGACCACGCCGAAGGACATTGGCGGAGCCGAAGGCCTGCCCGTCCTGATCGCCGCGATGCGCGAGATGAGCCTTGGCGCGACGCTGATCGAGAAGATCGCGCATGGCAACTGGCTGCGGCTGCTCGACCGGACCTGGGGCGGCTGACGGCTCCGCGTTGACTGCGTCACACCTCGCGGCGCAGCCCCACGACGAGAAGGCAAAGCCGCACGAGGAGACTTAACCCAAAGCGGACCGCAGCGCCTCGGCCATCCCGCCATAGCGCTCCGACAGCGGGTTCGACCGGCGCCAGACCAGCCCGATTCTCCGCTTCGGCCGCGGCTCGGGCAGCCGGTGCAGGACCACGGGCGCCGACCGGGCCTCGATCCCGGCCGCCATTTCCGGGATCAGCGTCACCCCGATCCCCGCCCCAACCATCTGCACCAAGGTCGACAGCGACGACCCTTCCATAATCTCGCTCTCCACACCGGAGGGCACCTTGCACACCGCGATCGCCTGGTCGCGGAAACAGTGCCCCTCCTCCAGAAGCAGAAGCGGCGCCTGCGGCAGATCGGTCAGCGGCGGGATCGGCAGGGCGGCCGCCTCGACATGGCGCACCAGCAGGAACTCCTCTTCGAACAGCGCGTGTTCCACAAGCGACGGCTCCGACACCGGCAGCGCCAGCATCGCCAGGTCAAGCCGGCCCTCGTGCAGGTCACGCAGCAGCTTTGGCGTCACCGCCTCTCGCGGGCGCAAGTCGAGATCGGGGAAGCTGGCGGCCAGTTCGCGCATCAGACGAGGCAGAAGATAGGGCGCGACCGTCGGGATCACCCCCAGCCGCAACCGCCCGGACAGCGGCCCGGTCGAGGCCCGGGCCAGCGCCGCCAGTTCGTCCACCGACCGCAGCACATCGCGCGCCCGCAGCGCGAAATCCTCGCCCAGCCGGGTCAGCGTGATCTGCCGCGCGCCGCGTTCCACCAGCGGCGCGCCGAGGATTTCCTCCAGCTCCTTGACCTGCAAGGACAGCGCCGGTTGCGAGATCGCCGAGGCCTCCGCCGCCCGCCCGAAATGCCGGTGCCGGGCCAGCGCGTCGAAGTAGCGCAAATGCTTCATGGTGATCTGTGTCATATGTTTTGCATATCGCTTCGATAGGAAAATGAAAATTCCTATTATCGGTCATGGATGCTACCGATAGGACATGACGCAAGCGCGGCGAGTCGCTTTCCGGTCGGTTCCGATCGGGGCGGTTTCGCTGTTTCAGGCCTGATTTCAGCAAGACGAGGAGAGCAAGATGGACGGCAATGACATTGGACGCTCGGGCAAGTGCCCGGTCATGCACGGCGCGATCACCGAAACCGGGTCATCGGTGATGGACTGGTGGCCGAAGTCGCTGAACCTCGACATCCTGCACCAGCACGACACCAAGGTTAACCCCTTGACCGGCTTCAACTATCGGGAAGAGGTCAAGAAGCTGGACTTCGAAGCGCTGAAACGCGACCTGACCGCGCTGATGACCGACAGCCAGGACTGGTGGCCGGCCGACTGGGGCCATTACGGCGGCCTCTTCATCCGCATGTCCTGGCACGCCGCCGGCACCTACCGCATGGCTGACGGCCGCGGAGGCGCGGGAACCGGCAACCACCGTTTCGCGCCGCTGAACAGCTGGCCGGACAACGCCAACCTCGACAAGGCCCGCCGCCTGCTGTGGCCGATCAAGAAGAAATACGGCAACCGGCTGTCCTGGGCCGACCTGATGGTCCTGGCAGGGACCGTCGCCTACGAATCGATGGGCCTCAAGACCTTCGGCTTCGGCTTCGGGCGTGAGGACATCTGGCATCCCGAAAAGGACATCTGGTGGGGCTCGGAAAAGGAATGGCTGACCGACCAGCGCTATCCCACCAAGGAGGACCGCACGAGTCTCGAAAACCCGCTGGCTGCCGTGGTGATGGGCCTGATCTATGTGAACCCGCAAGGGGTTGACGGCAAGCCCGATCCGCTGCGCACGGCGCAGGACGTGCGCGAGACCTTCGCCCGCATGGCGATGGACGATGAGGAGACCGTCGCGCTGACCGCAGGCGGCCACACCGTCGGCAAGGCGCATGGCAACAACAACGCCGCCCTGATCGGCCCGGAGCCGGAAGGCGCGGCGATCGAGGAAGCCGGGCTGGGCTGGAACGTCCATGCCGCGCGGTCGGTCGGGCGCGATGCGATCACATCGGGGCTCGAGGGCGCCTGGACCACCCATCCGACCAAATGGGACGGCGGTTATTTCCACCTTCTTCTGAACTACGACTGGGAACTGGTGAAATCGCCGGCCGGCGCCTGGCAGTGGCAACCCATCGGCATCAAGGAAGAGGACATGCCGGTCGATGTGGAAGACCCCTCGATACGCCGCATGCCGATGATGACCGACGCCGACATGGCGATGAAGGTGGACCCGGTCTACCGCGAGATCTCGGAACGCTTCGCCAAGGATCAGGCGGCCTTCTCGGACGCCTTCGCCCGCGCCTGGTTCAAGCTGACCCACCGCGACATGGGGCCGAAGGTCCGCTACCTGGGCCCCTGGGTGCCGCAGGAAGACCTGATCTGGCAGGATCCGGTGCCGCAGGGCCCGACCGGCTGGGACGTGGAGGCGGTCAAGGCGAAGATCGCGGCCTCGGGCCTCTCCGTCTCGGATATGGTGGCCACCGCCTGGGATTCCGCGCGCACTTTCCGCGGCTCGGACCTGCGCGGCGGGGCGAACGGCGCGCGGATCCGTCTGGCGCCGCAGAAGGACTGGGACGGCAACGAACCGGCGCGGCTGGCCCGCGTGTTGGCGGTGCTGGAGCCCATCGCCGCGGCGGCAGGCGCCTCGGTCGCCGATGTGATCGTGCTGGCAGGCAATGTCGGTGTCGAACAGGCGGCGAAGGCGGCAGGTCTCGACGTGACCGTGCCCTTCCATCCCGGCCGCGGTGACGCGACGGCGGATCAGACCGACGCCGACAGCTTCAGCGTGCTGGAGCCCCTGGCCGACGGGTTCCGCAACTGGATGAAGAAGGACTATGCCGTTACGGCGGAAGAGATGCTGCTGGACCGGGCGCAGCTGATGGGCCTGACCGCGCATGAGATGACCTGCCTCCTCGGCGGCATGCGGGCGATCGGGGCGAACCACGGCGGCACGCGGCACGGCGTGTTCACCGACCGGGTGGGTGCGCTGACGAACGACTTCTTCGTCAACCTGACCGACATGGCCTGGAAATGGGTGCCGAAGGGGACGAACCTCTACGAGCTTCAGGACCGCAAGACCGGCGCCGTGAAATGGACGGCGACGCGGGCGGACCTCGTGTTTGGTTCGAACTCGATCCTGCGCGCCTATGCCGAGGTCTATGCCCAGGACGACAACCGCGAGAAGTTCGTGCGCGATTTCGTGGCCGCATGGGTGAAGGTGATGGAGGCCGACCGCTTCGACCTGCGCGCCTGATCCGGCCGGCGGAAACTGCAGCGGCCCGGGCAGATCCCGGGCCGTTCGCTTTCCTGGTGCCCGCGGCCGGACTCGAACCGGCACGGCCTTGCAGCCAGGGGATTTTAAGTCCCCGGTGTCTACCATTCCACCACACGGGCAGCGCGGGCGACCTTAACCCCATACCGCAGCAAGGGGAATCGCCTTCTGGTCCCCCGGCCTCACTTGCCGGCCGGACTGGTCGCCGACAGAAGCCAGCCCACCAGCTCGAAGCTGTTCCTGACCCCGGTCTTGCGGATCATGTTGGCCCTGTGCACCTCGACCGTGCGCGGGGAACAGCCCAGCGCCAGCGCGATTTCCTTCGAGGTGAAACCGTTCACCAGATAGCGCGCGATCCGCCGTTCGGTCGGGGTCAGGGGCCCCTCGACCGCCGTCTCCGCCTCCAGCGGCCGATAGGTCCAGACCGCCAGCCGCTGCGGATCCTCGGGGTCCAGCGCCGCCCCGTGACCCTCCATCCAGATCACCTGCCCGTCCTTGCGCCGCATGAAGCGTTCGTCGCGATAGACCGGTGCCACCCGCAAAGCCTTCCGCGCGCGATCCCCGATCAGCTCGTAGTCGGTCTGCCCGGGATAGAGCACCCGGATCGACTGGCCTTCCAGCTCGTCCGGTCGCCAGCCGAACACCGGCTCGACCCGAAGGCTGGCCCGCAGGATCACCCGGTCGGCCAGGATCAGCGTCGCGTCCGGGGCGTGCCGGAACGCCAGCTTTTCATAATCCCGCATCTTCGCCTGCTACTTAGTTGCCTAAGTATTCTTACGGATGGTGGCCCCCTGCGCAATCTTTCAGGATCGCTGCTGTCCGACACTCCCCTTGCGGACCCGGGAGGAACCAGAATGAACAAGGTCTATCCATCTGCCGCGGCCGCCCTGGATGGGCTTCTGCACGACGGCATGCTGATCGCCTCTGGCGGCTTCGGCCTCTGCGGCATCCCCGAACTGCTGATCGCCGCCATCCGCGACAGTGGGGTCAAGGGCCTGACCGTCGCCTCGAACAACGCCGGCGTCGACGGCTTCGGCCTCGGCGTCCTCCTGGAGACGCGGCAGGTCAAGAAGATGATTTCGTCCTATGTGGGCGAGAATGCCGAATTCATGCGCCAGTATCTGTCGGGAGAGCTGGAGCTTGAATTCAACCCGCAAGGCACCCTTGCCGAACGGATGCGGGCGGGGGGCGCGGGGATCCCCGGCTTCTACACCGCGACCGGCGTCGGCACGGTGATCGCCGAGGGCAAGGAACACCACGACTTCGACGGCAAGACCTATATCCTCGAACGCGGGATCGTGGCGGACCTGTCGATCGTGAAGGCCTGGAAGGCGGACCCCTCGGGCAACCTCGTGTTTCGCAAGACGGCGCGCAACTTCAACGTCCCCGCCGCCACCTGCGGCAGGACTTGCGTCGCCGAAGTCGAGGAGATCGTGCCGCTCGGCAGCCTCGACCCCGATCATATCCACCTGCCGGGGATCTACGTTCACCGGGTCATCTCCGGCCCCCATGAGAAGCGGATCGAGAACCGCACCGTCCGCAAGCGGGAGAACGCATGATGAGCGAGACCAAGGGCTGGGACCGCAACGGCATGGCCGCCCGCGCGGCGCAGGAACTGCGCGACGGGATGTATGTGAACCTCGGCATCGGCATCCCGACGCTGGTGGCGAACTACATCCCCGAGGGCGTGAACGTGACCCTGCAATCCGAAAACGGGATGCTGGGGATGGGTCCGTTCCCCTATGAGGGCGAGGAAGACCCCGACCTCATCAACGCGGGAAAGCAGACGATCACCGAACTGCCGCAGACCGCCTATTTCGATTCGGCGACCAGCTTCGCCATGATCCGCGGCGGCAAGATTGCCATGGCGATCCTTGGCGCCATGGAAGTGGCCGAAAACGGCGACCTGGCGAACTGGATGATTCCCGGCAAGCTCGTCAAGGGCATGGGCGGGGCGATGGACCTGGTGGCGGGCGTTGGCCGCGTGGTCGTGGTGATGGACCACACCTCCAAGCACGGCGAATCCAAGGTATTGAAATCCTGCACGCTTCCCCTGACCGGCAAGGGCGTGGTGGACCGCATCATCACCAACCTCGGGGTGCTGGATGTGGGGCACAAGGGGCTTCACATCGTCGAGCTTGCCCCGGGCGTCACGGAAGAGGAGCTTCGCGCCGCAACCGAGGCGACCATCGTCGGCTGATCGCGCCGTCCGTCGCAAGGCGGGGGCGCGACCTGCTCGCGCGCCCTGGCCCTACAGCCCGGCCATATCGGTGCGGAAGATGCAGGGGTCGGTGACCAGCATCGGCGGGCTGACGCACAGACCCTGGGCCACCTGCCAGGCCGCCAGCACCTTCGGCACATAATCCCGCGTCTCGGCATAGGGGGGGACGCCGCCGTTGGCGCGCACCGCCCCTTCGCCGGCGTTGTAGGCCGCCAGCGCGAGCACCGGATCGTAGTCGAACTCCTTCAGGAGCCAGTCGAGATAGGCCACTCCACCCTTGATGTTCTGGACCGGGTCGGTGGAGTCCTTGACGCCGAAGCGTTCGGCCGTGGCCGGGATCAGCTGCATCAGGCCGACCGCGCCCGCATGGCTGACCGCGTCGGCATTGCCTGCGCTTTCGATGCCGATCACCGCCAGCACCAGCGCCGGTGAAACCTTCGTATCCAGCGTCGCGCGCAGGATGTCCTTGCCGTATTCCTTCGACACCTCCTGCAGGTGCTGCATCCGGGGCGCCCGGACCGTCGTGCCGCCGGGCCCTTGCGACAGTGAGGCCAGAGCCAGCTGGAACCGGTCCGCCCTGTCGCCGATCCCGGCGGGAACCTTGTCCCAGTACCAGGCATAGGACGAAGCCGGTGCCGGACCGGGTTCGCGGTCCGACCTCTCGGCGGGCGGCTTCTCTTCCGCGCGATGCACGGGGTTCGGGTCGACCTTGGGCAGGGCCGCAAGGTATCGGGCCTGCTCTTCGGGGTCGATCTGGACGGTGATGCGCTTGCCCGGCAGGGAATCGCCCACCTTCACCCGCTTGAACGTGTAGTCGTCCGCCTGCGCCGCACAGCTCAGGGCCGCGCAGAGAATCGCGGCGATTCCCGGTCTTGTCGTCTGCATCATCGGGGCCTGCTCGCCTCGTTGTTTTGCCGGCAGAGTCGCAACATCGACGGGGTCTGGCCAGAACTTTTCCCGGCCAATCATGGCAATTCTGCCCGAATTGACCGAAAAACCACGCCCTACCACGCAATGGTAAACAGACCTCTAAGAATCTTTTCACGGAATTTCATAGGCTTGGGCATGCATCGGCAGAAATCTTCGCTTGGCCGAAAATCTGCTGATCTCGTCCAAACTGCTGCCATTTTTGGGGGGCTATATCAGGACATACCGAACGACGACGCCGCAGGACGCAGCAAACTCGAAGCGGTTGAAGTGACACTAGACACCTTAGCAAAGGACCAGACAAATGACCAAGTTCTCCGCTTTCCTGAAAGACGAAGCCGGCGCCGTGACCGTTGACTGGGTGGTTCTGACCGCCGCCGTCGTTGGCCTCGGCCTCCTGATCTTCTCGTATGTCCGTCCGGGCGTCTCGAACCTCGCCCAGGCGATCGGCACCGAGCTGAGCGACGCCCAGACCTGCATGTCGTCGAACGGCGCCACCTGCTGATAGACACTCCTTCGGGAGTTCGGAATGGCCGCGCTTCGCCAGAAGCGCGGCCAGATCCATTTTTCCGGGTGGCGCGTCTCGCCCGGGAAATGCGCCGATCTGCTTGCCGTCAACCGGGATTTGCCCGACCGCCGCTATAGTTTCGCCGCATTCACCCCGCAGGGTTGTATCAACGCAATGATTGCTTGACGGGAGTGTCTTGATGCGACGCCTTGGGAACTTTCTGAAGGATGAAACCGGCGCGGTCACGATCGACTGGGTGGTGCTGACCGCCGCGATCGTGACCATGGCCATGCTGATCTTTCCGTTGCTCAAGAGCCCGGTTTCCGACCTGGCCGAGGCCATCGGCACCAATGTGGAAAGTGCCAAGGACTTCATGAACTGACCGGAACGGCAATCCGGCCACAGGCCGGCCGCACTGACGAGAGGGGCGCCAGTCCATCGGTTGATGGGGCGCCCCTCAATAGTTAGAAGGTAGGCAAACAGGCCAAACCGGAAACAATAACCCGCTGCAAGCAAGACGAGGTTGAAAAATGAGAGCAATATTCGCGTTGGTCCTTGTCGTCGGCATGGCTCTGGCCGGCGTGGCGGTCTACATGATCCAGGGCTACATGGCCGATCTAGAAGGTGCCCTTCGGAAGGAACAGGCCTTCAACGCCAAGGCCGGCAAGCTGGTCGAGGTATTCGTCTTTGCCAAGCCGAAGAAATACGGTGATGCGCTGGCCCCGGAAGATGTCGTCGCCATCTACTGGCCGGAGAAGAGCCTGCCCGAGACGATCTTCCGCGACAAGGCGGTGCTGTTCCCCGAGAACGCCAAGGGCCCCCGCTACATCATGCGCTCGACCGAGGCCTTCGAGCCGGTTCTCGCCAGCCGCGTCACCGAACCGGGAGAGCTGGCGAACCTGACCTCCAAGCTGGAAAAGGGCAAGCGCGCCTTCGCGATCAAGGTCGGGACCAATTCGGGCATTTCCAATTTCGTAAAGCCCGACGATTACATCGACATCCTGTGGACCGGCAACGTCCCGGGTGTCGAAGGCGGCATCACGCGCCAGATCGAAAGCGCCATCCTGGTGATTGCGGTCGATAACGCCCTGAACGAGGGGCAGGTCACCTCGGACACTGTTGCCCAGACGGTCACAGTCGCCGCGACGCCGGAACAGGTCGCGCGTCTGGCTCAAGCCCAGGCGACAGGGAAACTGACCCTGTCTCTTGCCGGCGATGCCAGCGACACGGTTGAAGGCACTGTGGAAACCGACACGATGACCCTTCTTGGCATACAGAAGGAAGAAGTCGTGCCCGAGGTCGTCGTGCCGGAAGTCAAGAAGTGCTATGCCAAGCAGCGCAGCGGCGGTCAGGTCATCGAGACCGATATCGAGATCCCCTGCTCGAACTAGTCGGCGGACATTCGGAAAAGCTGGGGCGAGGCCACATGATCTGGGGTCGCGCCCTTTCCATTTTTCAATCCATTGCGACCTGTTGCAGTTTATCCACATCAAGGTCAGCCCTCAAATCATTGATTCTTGCAAAAAAACAGGGCCTGCGTCATTCTGCCTGCACATAAGGGCGTTCAAGACCCAAACGAGGCGTGGTCGAAAGGGCAGATCACATGAACATGAAACGACTCCTGGTAGCAGGTTATCTTGGTGCGTGTCTCGCATCGACGGCGCTGACGCCGGTCTCGGCCGAAGTCCTGCGCGTGATGCAGGGCCAGGCAGCCAACGCACTCAACGTTCCGATGAACCGGGCCGTTGTCGTCGAAAGCGACGTTCCCTTTGCGGAACTGTCGATCGCAAACCCCGGCATCGCCGATATCTCGACGCTGTCGGACAAGTCGATCTACGTCCTCGGCAAGGCTCCCGGGCGCACCACGCTCACGCTTTTGTCGCCGGACGGGCAACTGATTTCCAACGTCGACGTCCATGTCACCCCCGACATCGCCGAATTCAAGGAACGGCTGCAACAGATCCTTCCGGGCGAAAACATCGAGGTCCGCACCGCCAATGACGGAATCGTGCTGTCGGGTCAGGTCTCCTCGACCGCCAAGCTTGACCGCGCGCTCGACCTTGCCAACCGCTACGCCCCGGACCGGGTGTCAAACCTGATGGTGGTCGGCGGCACGCAGCAGGTGATGCTGAAGGTCCGTTTCGCCGAAGTGAACCGGACCATCTCGAAGAACCTGTCCTCGTCGCTGGCCATCCGCGATGGCGGCAGCCTGCGAGGTGCAACCGGCTCCTATCCGGTGGCAGGCGCCGGCCTTGGCGGCCCGGTGGCGATCCGCGCCGACGCCGCAGGCGGCATCGCCTTCGGTGGCGGGATCGGCGGACTGGAGTTCGAGGTGCTGCTCGAAGCCCTTGAAAGCAAGGGCATGGTCCGCACCCTGGCCGAACCGAACCTGACCGCACTTTCGGGTCAGGACGCCAAGTTCCTGGCCGGCGGCGAGTATCCGGTTCCGGTGTCGCAGGACAACAACACGGTCACGGTCGAGTACAAGCCCTTCGGTGTTGAACTGAACTTCACCCCGGTCGTGGTCGACCAGGACATCATCAACCTGTCGATCAGCGCGGCAGTGTCCTCGATCGACCCGGCGAACGGGATCAACATCGGCTCCTTCAAGATCGACGCCTTCAAGCGGCGCGAGACATCGACCACGGTCGAGATGCGCGACGGCGAAAGCTTTGCGATCGCCGGGCTGTTGCAGGACGACTTCCGCGACCTGAACAGCCAGCTGCCCTGGATCGGCGACGTCCCGATCCTTGGCGCGCTGTTCCGCTCGTCGGAATACCAGCGGTCGCAGACCGAACTGGTGATCATCGTCACGCCGCATCTCGTCACTCCGGTGGCCGGTGCAGCCCTGGCGCTGCCCACCGACCGGGTGCGCATTCCGACCGAACGCGAGCTGTTCCTGTTCGGCGATGTGGCGAAGGGCCCGAAACGTGGTGCTGCCGCCGAAGTGGCGCGGCAGGACTTCAGCTCGTCCTACGGCTATGTGATGGAGTAAGGCGATGACCACGATGCTTCCCAAACTCCTGGCCTCCGCGGCCCTCCTGGCGCTGACCGCCTGCGGAGAATCCTCGGTCTCCTGGGACCGTGAGCTTGGCTCCGAGGTCGACAAGGGCCAGTTCGGCAACGCGACGATGAACAACACGCTCCTCCAGACCGGAGAGCTTACCTACACCGTCGCGCTGGCCGAACGCTTTGCGGCCGAGGTTCCGGACACCATCACCTTCGCCTTCGACAGCGCACAGCTGACTCCCGAGGCGATGGAAATCCTGCGGCGGCAGGCGAACTTCATCCGCCAGTTCCCGGAAGTCCGCTTCCGCGTCTATGGCCATACCGATCTCGTCGGCTCGGCCGCCTACAACCAGCGTCTCGGCCTGCGTCGCGCCCAGGCTGCCGTTGCCTACCTGACCTCGCAGGGGATCTCCCGGTCGCGGCTGGAAGCGGTGGTCAGCTATGGCAAGACCCGCCCGATCATCCAGACCAGCCAGCCGGAACAGCGCAACCGCCGCACCGTGACCGAGGTCTCGGGCTTCGTGAAGTCGCATCCCCTGGTGCTGAACGGCAAGTATGCCGAGATCATCTGGCGGGAATATGTGAACAGCGCCGTGCGGCCGCATACCACCGAGACGGCCGACGCGAAGGGTCAGGGCACCTCGGGCGGCGGCTGATCCGCCCGTGCATGAATCATTCGGCAAGAGGCCGGGCCATGCGCCCGGCCTCTTCGTTTCCATAATCGTGATAATCCCAGAAACAGGCCCTTTTAGCCCAAATATCGCCACCATTCTTTAACAAGGTCGCCCGGACAGGATGAGTTCCGGGGTCCGTTGTTCCACAGGTCGAAAGCCTCTCTGCTGCCAAGCCAACCGCCTGAAATTTATGTACAAAAGCCCCGCACCAAAAGGACCAGACGCGAGATGACCAGCAAAGCCACCGTTCAGAGCGATCCCGCACCGATCCTCGCCTGCACCATTTCGCGCGATGTGCAGCGATTCGATCTGCTGATCGACGACATGGAGCAGGAGCTGGGCGAGGCCTGGGGAGACCTCAATTTCGAGGACGCTCTGGTCTTTCTGAAACAGCCCGACAGCACCGGGATGCAGTTCGTCGCCATCGCCGTCGACAGCGAGGATGAATCCGAACTGTCAAAGATGAACGACGTGATCAAGGCGGCCAAGGCCAAGAAGATCAAGGTCCTGCTGATTGCCAACCAGGTCAGCCCTTCCGTCCTGCACCAGATGCTGAAGCTCGGGGCGGACGATTTCGTTCCCTACCCGCTGCCCGAAGGCGCGCTGCACGACGCGATCGAGCGCCTGCGCAAGCCCGCACCCGTCATGCCCGAGGGCTATGATCCCGAAACCGGCACCTTCAATCCGGTCTACAAGCCTCGGGGCGACCGCAACGGGGTGATCCTGCCTGTGCATGGCATGGCCGGCGGCGTCGGCGCGACCACCTTTGCCGCCAACCTCGCCTGGGAACTGTGCCAGATCCCCGAAGCCGAAGGGATGCGGGTCTGCGTGATCGACCTCGACCTGCAATTCGGCTCGGTGGCAACCTATCTCGACCTGCCCCGCAAGGAGGCCGTGCTCGAGATCCTGACCGACACCGCGGCCATCGACTCGGACGCGCTGATGAAGTCGATGCTGACCTTCAACGAAAAGCTGCACGTCTTTACCGCGCCGGCCGACATGCTGCCGCTCGACATGATCACGCCGGAAGACGTCGGCCGCATCCTCGACACGGCCCAGGCGAATTTCGACTTCGTGATCGTGGACATGCCGAAGACCGTGGTCGCCTGGACCGAGGCCGTGCTGACCCGCGCGCATGTCTATTTCGCGCTTCTGGAGCTGGACCTGCGCTCGGCCCAGAACATCCTGCGCTTCATTCGCGCGCTCAAGGCCGAGGCGCTGCCGCATGACAAGGTGCGCTATGTCCTGAACCGTGCGCCGAAATTTACCGATCTCTCGGCCAAGGCGCGGGTCAAGCGCATGGCGGAAAGCCTGGACATCGACATCGAGGTGCAGCTGCCCGATGGGGGCGAACAGGTGACCCAGGCCAACGACCACGGCCTGCCCATCGCCGAAAGCGCCAACAAGAACATCCTGCGCAAGGAACTGCAGAAGCTCGCCAAATCCTTGTACGACCTCAACAAATCCGCCGAAACCGCAAAAGCCTGATCTAGGGGGAACAGTCCGTGTTCAGTCGGTTCAAGAAAGATACTCCCGCCGGTTCCACCCCGTCCACTGGGGGCATGGCGCCCGTCAGCCAGGTGGCCGACAAGGCACCCTTTGCAGCTGCGGCCCGCGCCGCCCAGCAGCCCGTGGTCCAGCAGCGCGCTGCGGCCGAGGCCATGGCCGCCGACAAGGAAAAGAAGCGCAAGGAGCGCCTGACCGAACTGAAGGTCGAGATCCACAAGCGGCTTCTGGAGGACCTGAACCTTTCGGCAATCGAATCGGCGAC
>JBKBJC010000022.1:0-40143 GCA_046294075.1 Tabrizicola sp.
GCTGCGGATACAGCTGCAGGCTGGCGGCAGTGATGACCCCCAGCGTGCCCTCGGACCCGATCAGCAGGTGCCGCAGATCATAGCCCGCATTGTCCTTGCGCAGCCGCGTCAAGCCATTGAACACCGTGCCGTCCGGCAGGACTGCCTCCAGCCCCAGGCAGAGATCGCGCGCATTGCCATAGCGCAGCACCCCGGTCCCCCCGGCATTGGCCGCAAGGTTCCCGCCGATGCGGCAGCTTCCTTCCGAGGCCAGCGACAGCGGAAACAGCCGTCCCACCCTTGCCGCCTCGGCCTGCACCTCGGCCAGCACCATCCCTGCCTCGACCACCATGGCGTCTTCTTCCGGCCAGATCCCGCGCAAGGCCGTCATCCGTTCCAGCGACAGCAAGAGAGGCGCCGGGCCGGACGCCATGATCTGCCCGCCGACCAGCCCCGTCCCGCCGCTGACCGGCACCACACCCACGCGGTCCGCCGCGCAGGCCCGGACCAGCGCAGCCACCTCGGCCACGCTGCGCGGCCGTGCCAGCACTCCGGCCTGCCCAGTCCAGCGGCCCCGGGGCTCCTCCAGGTGCCGTGGCTCGGGGGCGGACAGCGTGCCGTCCGGCACCAGCGCGGCCAGACGTGCGACAAAATCGGGATCGCAGGGGTTCAGCATGGGCATTGCTCCTTGCCCCTTGGTAGCGCGGGGGGCACCGGGCCGCTAGTCGATATAGGCCGGATCCAGCACCATGACCGTGGGCATCGACGGCAGGTCGCGCAGGGTCAGAACGATCTGCGCGCCCCCGGTTTCGACCACAGTAAACTGGCCCGACATCTCGGCCAGGAATGCATCCAGGGAGGTGCGGCTGAACCAGTGCATCGGGATCACAACGGAGGAGCGCAGCCGCTTGACCACTGCCGCCATGTCCTGAAGCCGCATCGTGTAGCCCCCGTCCACCGGCACCATCACCACGTCCAGCCGCCCGATGGTCGCATATTGCGCGTCCGAGGGGATCTGATGCAGGTGGCCGAGATGCCCGATGCACAGGCCCCCGGCCTCGAAGATGAAGATCGAGTTGCCGTCCCGCCGTGCGCCTTCGCCGAAAGGGCCCCGCGTGTCGGTGGTGACGTTGCGCACCAGCATCGCGCCCAGGTCCAACCGGTGTTCGGCCGGAACCGCTCCCGTGCCCCAGCCCCGCAGCACGTTCGGGATGCGCGGGTCGGGCGCAGAGGTCCAGTGCGTCGAATGGGCGTTGTTCATCGTCACCACGTCCGGCACCAGGTCAGCCGTCCCGAGGTAGCCGGTATAATCCGTCACCGCGACCGTCCCGTCCGCAGTCACGATGGCAAAGCTGGCGTGGTCGATGTAGCGGATCAGGACCGCGTTCGGCTCCAGCCCGTCCTGGAGCGCCGCCGGCACCACCGAAGCCTCGCCCTGCGCCACCGCGATGCAATGCGACGGGATGCGCTCTTGCCCCAGGGCCGGGGCGGCAAGCAGGATGAGGGCGGCAAGCATTCGCATCAGTCACCTCCGCGATAAGGTCAAGGGTAACCCGGATTCTCCCTAGGTCACCCGGCACCCCGATCACGGATGCGAGATCATCGCGGCCAACGCGGCCAGCGTCCGCAGGTTTCGCGCCGTCATCGGCTGTGGCAAGAGACGCGGCAGCTGTTCTGCCAGTTTCGAGGTGCCGTATCCCTCCGGCGTGTGCAGCGTGAACCGGCGCGGACCGACGTGCCAGCCATCCCCGGGCCGGGCCAGCGCGCGCAGCGTCGCCGGGTCGGGCGCCGGCGTCTCGCGCAGGAAGAAGACATGGACCCGGGCCGGATCGGCGCCGGCAAAGGGATGATCGGTCAGCGCGGCCTCCAGGTCGGCGGGCGCCAGGACAAAGGTGTCCGACGCAAAGCCGAACCGCGCTGTCACCGCGTTGCGGATCGCCGTCTCCAGTTCCGCTCGGGGCAGGTCGCTCTCGAAAACCGCGTTGCCGGACTGGATATGCGTCCGCACCGCCCCAAGCCCCATTTCCGCCAGCATCGCCCGGAACTCGGCCATCGGCAACTTGCCGGCGCCCGACACATTCACCCCCCGCAAGAGCGCAACGTGCATGCCCATGCCTTTCCCTTCGCGAAATATCCCCGCCGGAGGCATCGACCGAGCCGGTTGCGCGTGCATCACGCGCAGAGGCGAGACACAGGCTTGCGCCTGCCAAGGCGCTCGATTCCCCGGCCCTCCGAAACCTCAGCCCACATCGGTCCGCCCGCGCCGGTCGCCCCGCAGGTTGGCGTAGAGCACATGATTGCGCCAGCGCCCGTTGATCTGCAGGTAGCTCTGCGCCACGCCCTCGTACTTGAAGCCGCATTTCTCCAGCACCCCGCGCGAGGCGGTGTTTTCCGGCAGGCAGGCGGCCTCCAGCCGCGACAGGTCGAGGCGGGTGAAGGCATGGTGCGTCAAGGCCAGGATCGCCTCGCGCATGTAGCCCTGCCGCGCAAAGGGCGCGCCGATCCAGTAGCCGAAGGTGCCGGTCTGCGCCGGGCCACGGCGGATGTTGTCCAGCGTCAGGGCTCCCAGAAGCTGCTGGTCCTCGCGCCGGATCAGCAGCATCGGCAGCGCGGTGCCCTGCGCCTCGGCCCGCTGCGCCCAGTAGACCCGATTGGTGAAGGAACGCCGCGAAAGATGGTCATTCGACCAGACCGGCTCCCAGCGGATCAGGAAATCGGCCGAGGCGGCGCGCAATTCGGACCATTGCCGCCAGTCGCCATGCTCGGGAAGCCGCAGCGTCATCCGCTCGGTCTCGACCCGGACGCGGCGTTTCAGCCCCAGCATCAGGCGGCAAGCCCCCTGCGGACCTCGTCGATCCCCGGCGCCCCGGCGACCGGCCCGTAGATTGCCAGCGCCGAGCGCGCCGTCGTCAGGCCGGCCGCATAGTCCCGGACTGCGGCCGTATCCACCGCGTCGATCTTCGCCACCGCCTCGGCCACATCCGGGATCCGGCCCCAGATCGACAACAGCCGCGCATTGCGTTCCGCCCGCGAGGACGGGCTTTCCAGCCCCATCAGGAGCCCGGCCTTGAGCTGTGCGCGCGCCCGTGCGACCTCGGCCTCGCTCATGTCCTCGGCGGCGCGCTTCAGTTCGTCCACCGTCAGCCGTGTCAGCTCGCCGATCTCCTCGGCAGAGGTTCCAGCATAGATCGTGATCTGTCCGGTGTCCTCGTAGGCGGCCGACTGGGCATGGATCGAATAGCACAGGCCCCGATCCTCGCGGATCTTCTGGAACAGGCGGCTCGACATGCCGCCCCCCATCGCCATCGAATAGACCTGCGCCGTGTAGACCTTGTCGTCGCAATAGCCCGGTGCCTCGAAGGACAGCGCGAAATGCACCTGCTCCAGGTCCTTCACCTCGCGCCGTTCGCCCCCGACGAAGCGCGCGGGCTCCACCTTCGGGGCACCGACCGGCTTCAGCCCGCCGAAGATCCGTTCCGCCGCGGCGACGATCGCGGCGTGATCCACGCCGCCCGCCGCCGACAGGATCATCTGGTCGGCGCTGTAATGCGCCCCGGTAAAGCCTGCGAGGTCCGCCTTGCCGAAGGCCGCCACCCGCTCTTCCGGCCCCAGGATGGTGCGGCCAAAGGGCTGGTCAGGATAGCTGACCTCGTGAAGCCAGTCGAAGATGATGTCGTCGGGCGTGTCCAGCGCCTGGCCAATCTCTTGCAGGATGACATGACGCTCGGTCTCGATGTCGGCCTTGCGGAAGACCGGATGCAGCACGATGTCCGAAATCACGTCCAGCGCCATCAGCACGTCACCTGACAGGACACGCGCGTAGTAGGCGGTCATCTCGCGGCTGGTGTAGGCGTTGATGTAGCCGCCGACATCCTCGATCTCCTCGGCGATCCGCAGCGCCGACCGCCGGCGGGTGCCCTTGAAGGCCATGTGTTCCAGGAAATGCGCGATGCCGTTCTGCTCGGGCGTCTCGTGCCGACCGCCAGCCTCGACCCAGAGGCCGACGGTAGCGGATTGCAACCCCGGCATCGCCTCGGTGACGATGCGGAAGCCGTTCGGCAGGGTATGCAGGCGCTGGGTCAAGGTCGGGTCCGGTGGTTTGGTCGGCTCGGGCGGTGATACAACCCCTGCGCGGGCAGGAAAAGGGGCGCCCAGGGCCGCTCCTCGTGCGACTTCGTCGTCTCGTCGCCGGCCGCACCCGCAGCGAGGAGTGACGCAGTCATCGACGAGCGATCCTTTCGCGCACCACCGCCTGCAGCGCTGCAAGATCGTCCGGCACCCGCGTCACCCGCTCTGGCCGCTGGAAAAGGTCGGCCATGTGCGGCGGCAGGCCGGGGCGGATGCCCGTCGCGCGTTCCACCGCGTCGGGGAACTTCGCCGGATGCGCCGTCGCGAGCGTAATCATCGGCGCCCCGCCCAGATGCTCCTCCGCCACCTTCACCCCCACGGCGGAATGCGGGCACAGAAGCTCACCCGTGGTCCGGTAGTGCCGCGCGATCACAGCCAGCGTCTCGTCCTCGTCGCAACGGCCCGAGGCGAAAGTCGCGCGCAAGCTTTCGATGGCCCCCCGGCTGATCGTGAACCCGCCCGTCCGCATCTCGGCCATCAGCGCCGCAACCGCCGCCCCGTCGCGGCCATAGGCATCGAACAACGCGCGCTCGAAGTTCGAGGACACCTGGATGTCCATGGACGGGCTGATCGAAGGCTTGACCCCGTTCGTCCGGTATTCCCCCGATCGCAGCGCCCGGTCGAGAATGTCGTTCTGGTTCGTCGCGATCACCAGCCTGTCGATCGGCAGACCCATCTTCCTGGCGATATATCCCGCGAAGATGTCGCCGAAATTGCCGGTGGGCACGGTGAAGCTGACCTCGCGGTGCGGGGCGCCCAGTGCCGTCCCGGCGTAGAAGTAATACACCACCTGCGCCAGCACCCGCGCCCAGTTGATGCTGTTCACGCCTGCCAGCCGCACTTGATCGCGGAAGGCGAAGTCGTTGAACATGTCCTTCACGCGGGCCTGGGCATCGTCAAAGTCGCCGTCCATCGCCAGAGCATGAACATTCGCCTCTGACGGCGTGGTCATCTGCCGCCTCTGCACCTCGGACACCCGGCCCTGCGGGAAGAGGATGAACACATCCACGTTTGCCAGCCCCCGGAACGCCTCCATCGCCGCCGACCCGGTGTCGCCGCTCGTCGCGCCGACGATGGTGATCCGCTCACCCGTCCGGGCCAGCGCCGCCTGCATCATCTGGCCGATCAGCTGCATGGCGAAGTCCTTGAAGGCCAGGGTCGGCCCGTGGAACAGCTCCAGGAGGAAATGGTTCGATCCCAGCTGCACCAGCGGCGCGCGGGCGGCGTGGTGGAAGCCCTGGTAGGCCTTGGCGATCAGGCCCCGGAACTCGTCGTCGGCGAAAAAGCCACCCAGATAGGGCCGCATCACCTTGAACGCGACCTCCTCATAGGGCGCGCCGGCCATGGCCGCGATCTCGGCCTTCTGCATCACCGGGACGGTCTCGGGCACATACAGCCCGCCGTCACGCGCGAGCCCGGTCATCATCGCCTCACCAAAACCAAGGACGGGGGCCGTGCCACGGGTGGAAACGTAGTGCATGCTCTTCGCCTTCAAACCTTCCGGGTCCTGATACGCCAGAGCAGGAACCCTGTCATCCCCGCCCAGGTCGCGGCCAGAAGAAACCACTGGATGGCATAGCCCCAATGGTCGTTGGGTATGCCCGAGGTATCGACCGGCATCGGCTCGATCCCGTCGCCGGTCGGCTCACGCGCGACAATCAGGGTCGGCTCGGTGTTCAGCTTCAGCGCCATCGCCGGAACATCGCGCGCGAACCAGAGGCCCGTCTTCGCATCAGGGGGCGGGGTAAAACTGCCGGTGTCGTCCGGCCAGTGCAGGTTGCCCGCGACCCGCGCTTCGTGCGGAGCCCTCGGCACACGCCGCGCCTCATCCTCGACAAAACCGCGCTGCACCATGATCCGCCGGCCGTCCGTCTCGAACGCCTCGATCACCATGACGCCGGGGCTGGCGCCCTTCTTGCCCGCCAGCACCTCGAGAAACTCGCCGGTAAAGCGCCCCTCCGCCACCACGGCCTGAAACTTGTGCTGCGCCTCCTCGGGCCGGGCAGGCAGCGGGATCGGCGCATTCCCGATCCGCGCCTCGATCTCGTTCAGGTAAACCCGCTTTTCCTCCATCCGGCGCAGTTGCCAGAAGCCGAGGTTCAGAAGGATCGCCGCCCCGACGACGCCCATCAGGACGGGAAAGACATAACGGCGCATGGGCGACCCCGGAAAGGAAAGCGCAGGCCCGAAGGCCCGCGCTGGTGGCAGATCATACGGGAAGGATCAGCCCTGGCCCCAGACGTAGACGGCGGCGAACAGGAACAGCCAGACCACGTCGACGAAGTGCCAGTACCAGGCGGCAGCCTCGAAGCCCACATGCTGTTCGGGGGTGAAATGCCCCTTCAGCGCGCGGATCAGGCAGACGGTCAGGAAGATCGTGCCGATGATGACGTGGAAACCGTGGAAGCCGGTCGCCATGAAGAACGAGGCTCCATAGATGTTGCCGGCAAAGCCGAAGGCCGCATGGCTGTATTCGTAGGCCTGCATGAAGGTGAAGATCACGCCCAGAACGATGGCGATGACCAGACCGTTGACCAGGTCCTTGCGGTTGTTCTCGTGCACCAGCGCGTGGTGCGCCCAGGTCGCGGCGCAGCCTGACAGGAGAAGGATGAGCGTGTTGATGAAGGGCAGGTGCCAGGGGTCGAAGGTCTCGATCCCGGCGGGCGGCCAGACGCCGTCGATCGCCGGGCTGTCGGGCCCCATCGGATAGAGGCGATGCTTGAAGAAGGTCCAGAACCAGGCCGCGAAGAACATCACTTCCGACATGATGAACAGGATGAAGCCGTAGCGCAGCCCGATCCGCACCACCGGGGTATGGTCACCGGCCTGGCTTTCGTGCACCACCTCGGACCACCAGGCATACATGACGTAAAGCACGCCGGCGAACCCGATGAGTCCCATCCAGGGGCCCGAGCCGTGCATCCAGAGGACCGCGCCGAACAGCATCACGAACCCGGCGACCGCGCCGAACAGCGGCCAGATCGATGGTGGCAGGACGTGGTAGTCGTGATTCTTGGCATGGGCCATGGCCGGGTTCCCTCTTGTCTGTTCTCAGTTCACTGCGGTTGCGTCGGCCGCAGCGGGTTGTTGCAGCGCCGCCTGATCTTCGGGCAGCGGTGTTTCGTGGAAGGTATAGCTCAGGACGATCTCGCGCACAAACCGGGCATCCGGGTCATCCATCATCGACGGATCGACGAAGAAGGTCACCGGCATCTGCACGGTCTCGCCCGGTTGCAGCACCTGCTCGGTAAAGCAGAAACAGGCGATCTTGGTGAAATAGCCACCGGTCGTATCGGGAAAGACGTTGAAGCTGGCGGTTCCGGCGATCGGCCGGTCGGTCGGATTGTGCGCCTCGTAGAAGGCAAGCCCGGTCTCGCCGATGCGGATGTCCATCGAGCGCACGACCGGCTTGAACACCCAGGGCATGCCCTGTTCGACCGAAGCGTCGAAGCGGATCTTCACCGTCTGGTCCAGGATCTGGTCCGGCGCGACCTCGGCCACGGAGGGAGTGCCACCATAGCCGGTGACGCGGCAGAACCAGTCGTAGAACGGCGGGATCAGGAAGATCGTGGTAAAGGCCAGCGAAAAGACCAGCCCGCCCAGCAGCGCAAGAACCCGATTGTTGCCCTGAAGCCGCGGGAAGATCATTGCTTGACCTCCTGCTTGGGAAGCAGCGCCGGCGAATAGGTGTGATCGTAGCCCTGCATCGGATCCCCGCGCTTCACCTTGACCACGGTCAGCGCAAAGACCAGGGCCACGAAGGCCGCCAGCGTCAGTCCAAGGCCCAGGTTGCGGCTGAAACGGCGCCTGTGCAACTCGTGTTCGGGTCGGAATGTCATCTCACCATCCTCCGAGGCCTGCGGATTTCAGCGCCGCCTCCGCCAGGAAGGTCGCGAAATGCAGGAAGAGATAGAGGAGCGAAAAGCGGAAGAAGGCCTTCTCTGCGGCATAGCTGTCCCCCTCGGCCGTCGCCTCGTCGCGCCGCCAGATTCGCGCGGCCCCGACCACGAACCATGCGTTCAGCATCACTGCCACCGCCAGCGTCAGCGGCCCGCCGATCTGCGACAGCGCGGCCCAGAGCGCGACCGGCACAAGAAGCAGCGTATAGACCAGCACATGCACCCGCGTCGCCCTGCGGCCGTGGGTCACGGTCAGCATCGGCACACCGGCCCTGTGGTAGTCCTCCTTCATGAACAGCGCCAGCGCCCAGAAATGCGGCGGGGTCCACATGAAGATAAGGCCGAACATCAGGCAGGCCTCGACCGAGATGCTGCCCGTTGCACAGACCCAGCCGATCATCGGCGGAAAGGCTCCCGCAGCACCACCGATCACGATGTTCTGCGGGGTCGAGCGTTTCAACCACATCGAATAGACCACGGCGTAGAAGAAGATGGTGAAGGCCAGGAGCGCCGCCGCCATAAGGTTGGTCGCCAGCCCCAGCATCACCACGCTGATACCCGACAGCGCCAGGCCGACCGCAAGGGCCTCGCCGGCCTCGACGCGGCCCGCGGGCACCGGACGGCGCGCGGTGCGCTTCATCACCGCGTCGATGTCGGCATCCCACCACATGTTCAGCGCCCCCGAGGCACCCGCCCCCAGCGCGATGAACAGGATCGCGGCAAAGGCCTCGACCGGGTGCAGCGCCACCGGCGCGACCAGAAGGCCCACCAGCGCCGTGAACACCACCAGCGACATCACGCGCGGCTTCAAGAGCTGCACATAGTCGCCGAACCCCGGCTCGTGCGGGGTAGCGGTGGCGCCCTGATATGCTGCCGTATCGCTCATTCCGGTCCTATCCTTGCAGAGAGGGGACCAGGCGCAGGCCCAGCCCCGTCACTCGCTGGCAACCCTTGCGCTGTCAGTCGTTCGACGCGACCTGCACCGGCGCCGTCGCAGACACCGACGACAGTTGCACGTCGCCCGCCTTGGCCTTGGCAAGCCATTCGGCATAGGCGGCCTCGGACACCACCTTCACCGTGATCGGCATGTAGGCGTGCATCTGCCCGCAAATCTCCGAGCACTGGCCAAAGTAGATGCCTTCCTTCTCGGCCTTGAACCACAGCGCAGCGGTGCGGCCCGGGACCGCGTCCTGCATCACGCCGAACGCCGGAACCTTCCACGAATGGATCACGTCTGAAGCGGTGACCTGCACCACCACGACCTTGTTCACGGGCACGACCACGGCGGTATCGGTGGCCAGCAGGAACTGCTCCTTCGAGTAGCCGGCCGCGGTCAGCTGCTCCTCGACGTCGGGGGTCAGCATGTTGGTGCCACCGGTCGCGGGCGAGCCGATCATGTAGCTGTCGAAGGCGATGTCCTCGTCGACATATTCGTAGGACCAGTACCACTGGTTGCCGGTAGCCTTGATCGTGACCTCGCCCACCGGGATCTCCTGCTGCTTGAACAGGATCGGCAGCGAAAAGGCCCCGATCACCACCAGGATCACGATCGGGATCAGCGTCCATGCCACTTCCAGCGGCGTGTTGTGGGTAAACCGGGCCGGTGTCGGGTTGGCGCGCTGGTTGAAGCGCAGCATCGTGTAGATCAGAAGCGCGGTGACGAAGATCACGATGCCGCTGATGATGTAGAGGATCATCCCGTCCAGCCATTGCAGATCAGTGGCCAGTTCCGTCCCGGCCGGCTGGAAGCCCATCTTGCCCTGCGTCGGCTGGCCGACGATCTCCAGCGCCTGCTGGGCAAGGGCCGATCCGGCCGCCAGCGTGGCGATGGCCGCAGCGGCAATCCCGTTTATCACTGTCGAAAGACGCATGTCGCTTATCCCGTTCACGTCGCGGCTTGCCGCCGCCTTGTCGAGTCCCGGCGTCAAGGCCAGAATCCCGTTGGTTCCCTGTGGGTCTCAAACCATATTAGCTTGTCGGCGACAAGCAAAACCGTTGCGACAAAACTTCGCCCCCGGGCGCTGCACAGGACAGGGCCGCATGATGCTTGGTATCCTCAAACTGACGCTGATGACCCTCGGCGTGCTTTACGGCGCAGCCCTGTCAGGGATCTACGCCTTCCAGCGCGACCTCCAGTATTTCCCGACCCACCGCGACCCTGCGCCCGCCGCGCTCGGCCTGTCAGGCGTCGAGCGCGTCAGACTGACCGCCCCGGACGGCGTCAGCCTCGTCCTGTGGCTTTCCCTGCCCGATCCGCGGGCCCCGGCGATCCTCTTCCTGCATGGTAATGCGGGCGAGATCGCCGACCGCGCCGACCGGCTGGCCTTCTGGCGCGACAGGGGCTTCGGCACGGCCTTCCTGTCCTGGCGGGGCTATGGCGGGTCGGGCGGGCGACCGACCGAGGCTGGGTTGTTGACCGACGCACAGACGACCTACGACCACCTGCGCGACCAGGGGTTGGCGCCGGATCGCATCGTCGTGGTCGGAGAATCCCTCGGCACCGGCCCGGCGGTGATGCTGGCCGCGCGGAACCCGGTCGGCGCGGTGATCCTGGAGGCCCCCTATTCCGCTGCCGTGGATATCGCACGCGCCGCATATCCCTGGCTGCCCGTGGGCCTGCTGATGAAGGACCAGTTCCGAACCCGCGACCACATCGCGGCGATCGGCGCGCCGCTTCTCATCCTGCACGGCGAGGCGGACAGCGTCATCCCCGTCGGCCACGGCCGCCGCCTCTACGACCTCGCGTCGGAACCCAAGACCTTCCGCTCGCTCGGCCCCGTCGACCACGACGCGCTGTTCGCCCCCGCCACCTGGAAGATCGAGGCCGACTTCATCGCCCGGACCATCGGTCCTTGACCCCGACCGCGCGCCGGCCCATCTCTGGGGCCTCAGCGCACGAGGCCCCCGATGACCGACGCCCCCTTCCGCCCCTTCGAAACCGACCTCGACGAGGCCACCGCCCTTGCAACCCTCCGCGCGGCGACGGCGGGCGCGGATGATGGCGAGCTGTTCCTCGAACGCCGCCGGGCGGAAACCATCGTGCTGGACGACGGCCGCATTCGCCAGGCGACCTATGACGCCTCGCAGGGCTTTGGCCTGCGCGCCGTGCGTGGCGAGGTCGCGGGCTACGCCCATTCTACCGAGATCAGCGAGACCGCGCTGCGCCGCGCCTCGGAAACCGCGCGCCTCGCCGTGGGTTCGGGCGGTGGCACCCTGGCCGCTCCGCCGCGCGGCACCAACACCCGGCTCTACCGGGCAGAGGATCCGATGGCCGAGGCGACCTTCCCGGTCAAGATCGACACCCTGCGCGAGATCGACGCCTACGCACGCGGCTTGGATCCGCGCGTGGTGCAGGTCTCGGCAACCCTGTCGGCCAGCCTGCAGGAGGTCGAGATCCTGCGCCCCGAGGGCACCCGCCTCGCCGACGTCCGCCCGATGGCGCGGCTGAACGTCAGCGTCATCCTGGAAGAGAACGGCCGGCGCGAGACCGGAGGCATGGGCCAGGGCGGACGGCACGGCCTGGCGCAGCTGATGGCGCCGGAAACCTGGAAGCCGATGATCGAGGAAGCCCTGCGCATCGCCCGCGTCAACCTCGGCGCGGTCGAGGCCCCGGCGGGGGTCATGGATGTGGTGCTCGGCCCCGGCTGGCCCGGGATCCTTCTGCACGAGGCCATCGGCCACGGGCTGGAAGGCGACTTCAACCGCAAGGAAACCTCGGCTTTTGCCGGGCTGATGGGGAAACAGATCGCCTCGAAAGGGGTGACTGTCGTTGATGACGGAACAATCCCCGACCGGCGCGGCTCGATCACCATCGACGACGAGGGCACGCCCTCGGGGCGCAACGTGCTGATCGAGGACGGGGTCCTGGTGGGCTACATGCAGGACAGGCAGAACGCCCGGCTGATGCGGGTGGCCCCCACCGGCAACGGCCGGCGCGAAAGTTTCGCGCATATCCCGATGCCGCGGATGACCAACACCTACATGCTGGCGGGCCAGGACGACCCGGCCGGCATCGTCGCCAGCCTGAAGGACGGGATCTATGCCGTGGGCTTCGGCGGCGGTCAGGTGGACATCACCTCCGGCAAGTTCGTGTTCAGCTGCACCGAGGCCTACCGGGTGCGGGGCGGCGTGGTGGGCGAGGCGGTGAAGGGCGCCACCCTGATCGGCGACGGGGCGACCGCGCTGAAGGGCATCCGCGCCATCGGCAAGGACCTCGCCCTCGATCCCGGCATCGGCAACTGCGGTAAGGCCGGGCAATGGGTGCCGGTGGGCGTGGGCCAGCCGACCCTGCTGATCCAGGGCCTGACGGTTGGCGGCGCGGCGGCCTGACCGCCCGGGAACTGCCCGCTCAGGCCACCTGTCGCGCCTTGCGGAAATGCGCCCTTGCCCAGCGCAGGAAGGGGGCGATGCGCGGATGGCTCGCCTCGTCCCGGTCGGCCAGCAGCCAGACCGGCGTCGCCTCGGGCACCGGCAGATCCAGCCGCTGCACCCGGCCGTCCGCCAGCCGTTCCGGCAAGAGCGCCACCCCCTGCCCCCGCGCGCAGGCCTCCAGCATTGCCAGCGGGCTTGACGACATCAGCACGACCGTCCCGCCCTGCGCCGCAAACCACGCATAGGCCGGCACCCGCGCCAGCGACCCCGAGGCCGCGATCACCCGATGCCCGTCGAGGCCGCGCGCGACCGGCTGGCGCTCCAGATAGTCCGGCGCGGCGAAAAGCGCGCAGTCGAGCTGGCCGATCCGCTCTCCTGCCGTGCCGGCGGGCGGGGTTTCGAAGGGCGAGACCAGCACGTCATAGCTTGTGCGCGGCAGGCTGAAGAGATCGTCATGCACCGAATGCACCGCCGGCTGACCCCGTGCGGCGGACCAGTCCGGCAGAGCATCGGCCAGGAACAGGCGCGCCGTCACCTCGCAGCTGGCGATGCGCAAGGGCGCGGGCAACGCCTCGGTCCGGGCGAAAGCGCGCGCCATCTGGCGGGCGGCGGCCACCAGCGCCGCGCCGCGCGGGGTCAGGCCGCCGTCGGGTGCGAACACCGGCCGCCCCCCGGCCTCAACCGCCGCGATCCGGCGCGACATGGTGGACTGGCTGACGCCCAGCGCCCGCGCCGCCGCCGACAGGCTGCCGGCCTCGTGCACGGCCAGCACCCAGCGCGCCTGGTTCCAGTCGGGGTCGGACATCGCAGCCAAGCCATGCGAAAACGGATGGACCCCTGCACTATCGCGGATGGACCCTTGCCGGTCAATCCGGCATCCCGCCGCTGTCCATTCGACGGAGCCCGACATGTTCGACATTGACGCCTATCTTTCCCGCATCGGCCACCGGGCCGAGGCCCCGGGCCTTGCTGCCCTTGCCGCCCTGCAACGTGCGCAGATGACGGCCATTCCCTTCGAGAACACCGACCCCTTCCTTGGTCGCCTGCCCGACCTTTCGCCCGAGGCGTTGTGGCAGAAACTGGTCCTTGACCGTCGCGGCGGCTACTGCCTGGAACTGAACGCGCTGTTCGGCGCGGCGCTGGCGGCGCTTGGCTACGAAACGCAGCCGATCCTCGGGCGGGTGCGCATGGGCGCGCCGGTCGGCGGGCCGCGGGCGCATCTTGCCTGGCTGGTCCGGCTGGACGGGGCGGATTATCTGGCCGACACCGGCTTTGGCGGCCCCGGCCCCGACCAGCCCCTGCGGCTGCACCGGGCCGAACGGGTGGAAACCGCGCTTGGCGCCTTCCGCCTGCGCCCCGAACCGGGGTCGGGCGAATGGGTTCTTGAACGCGAAACCGATTCCGGTTGGTTCGCCCTGTACGGCTTCGACCGCCAGCCCCCGGCCAGGGGCGAGATCGAGGCCGCCAACCGGATCTGCGCCCTGTCGGACCGCTCGCCCTTCCCGGCCAACCTGATGCTGTTCCGCATCGCCGATGGCGCGCGCGCCGGTCTGATGAACCTGCGCCTGACCCAGGGCGACAGCACGCGCCGGATCGAGGGCTACGAGGATTTCCGCCTGGCTCTGACCCGGACCTTCGCCCTGCCCGAGGCGCCCGACCAGATGCGCGCGCTCTGGGACCGGCTGGTCACGCTGCCCGAGCCGGCCGAGGCCTAGCGGCCGAACTTGCCCTTCAGCGCCTCGGCAAAGGCATTGCCGCCTTGTGGCGCTGACTGCGGCCCGGACTGCATCGGCCCCCGAGCGGGTCTCGACGGGGCCGAGCCGCGCTCGCGCGACTGGTCGCGGGCCGAGGCGCCGCCGTCCGACTTCATCGACAGGCCGATCCGCTTGCGCGGCACATCGACTTCGACCACCCGGACGCGCACCACGTCGCCCGCCTTCACCACGGCATGGGGATCCTTCACGAAGCTGTCGGACAGCTGGCTGACATGCACCAGCCCGTCCTGGTGGACGCCGATGTCCACGAAGGCCCCGAAGGCCGCGACGTTGGTAACGGTGCCCTCCAGCACCATGCCGGGCTTGAGGTCGGTGATCTCGTTCACACCCTCGGTAAAGGTCGCCGTCTTGAAACTGGGCCGGGGGTCGCGGCCGGGTTTTTCCAGTTCGGACAGGATGTCCTTGACCGTGGGCAGGCCGAAGCGGTCGTCCACGAAGGCCGCCGGGTTCAGCTTCTTAAGTGCCACCCCGTCGCCCATCAGGCTGCGGATGTCGCGCCCGCAGGCAGCAACGATCTTGCGGGCGACCTCATAGGCCTCGGGGTGGACGGAAGAGGCATCGAGCGGCTCCTTCCCCCCGGTGATCCGCAGGAAACCAGCCGCCTGCTCGAACGCCTTCGGCCCCAGCCGCGCGACCTTCAGGAGCTCTCTCCGTGTCGCAAAAGGGCCGTTCTGGTCACGGTGCGCGACGATGGCCTCGGCCAGCCCCGGCCCGACGCCCGACACGCGGGCCAGAAGGGGGGCCGAGGCGGTGTTCAGGTCCACCCCCACCGCGTTCACCGCGTCCTCGACCACCGCATCCAGCGATTTCGCCAGACGGTGCTGGTCCACGTCGTGCTGATACTGGCCGACGCCGATCGCCCTGGGTTCGATCTTCACCAGCTCGGCCAGAGGGTCCTGCAAGCGCCGCGCGATACTGACCGCGCCGCGCAGGGACACGTCCAGATCGGGAAACTCCCGCGCCGCCAGTTCCGAGGCCGAATAGACCGAGGCCCCGGCTTCGGAGACCACCACCTTGACCGGCTTCTCCGCGCCGGCGGGCAGCAGCGCCAGCAGGTCCGCCACCAGCTTTTCCGTCTCGCGGCTGGCGGTGCCATTGCCGATGGCGATCAGCTTCACGCCATGCTGGCCGATCAGCCGCGCAAGCGTCATCTGCGCGCCCTTCACTTCCAGCTTAGGCTGGAAGGGGTAGATCGTGTCGGTCGCCACGACCTTGCCGGTCGCATCGACCACCGCAACCTTGACCCCGGTGCGGATACCCGGATCAAGGCCCATCGTCGCCTTTCCCCCGGCCGGGGCGGCCAGCAGCAGGTCCTTGAGATTGCGGGCGAAAACCCGGATCGCCTCGGCCTCGGCCGCCTCGCGCAGTTCCGCCATGAGGTCGAGCGTCAGCGAGGTGCGGATCTTCACCCGCCAGGCCCAGGCCGCCGCCTCGCGCAGCCAGCGGTCTCCCGGACCGGTGCCGGCCGCGCCCACCGCTGCCCCGCAGGCGCGTTCCGCCGGACTTTCGCCCCGCGCCGCCTCGGCATCGACCTCGATGTCCAGCGTCAGGACTTCCTCGTTGCGCCCCCGGAACATCGCCAGCGCCCGATGCGACGGCACGCGCGAAAGATCCTCGGTATGCGCGAAGTAGTCGGCAAACTTGGCCCCCGCTGCCTCTTTTCCCGGCACCACCTTTGCCGCCAGCTTGCCCACCTTGCGCATGTGATCGCGCAGCCGACCAAGCAGCGCGGCGTCCTCGGCCAGCCCTTCCGCCAGGATGTCCCGCGCACCCTCCAGCGCCGCCTTCGCGTCGGGAAACCCTTCCGACAGGAACCCGCCCGCCAGCGCCAGCGGGTCCGCCGCGCGATCCGCCAGAATGGCATCCAGCAGCCCCTGCAACCCCGCCTCGCGGGCGATCATCGCCTTGGTGCGGCGCTTGGGCTTGTAGGGCAGATAGATGTCCTCAAGCTCGGCCTTGGTCGCCGCCCCGGCTATCGCGCGGGCCAGGTCGTCGGTCATCTTGCCCTGTCCGGCGATGGACTCGGCAATCGCCATGCGCCGCGCCTCCAGCTCGCGCAGGTAGCCCAGGCGTTCCTCCAGCCGGCGCAGCTGCGTGTCGTCCAGTCCCCCCGTCACCTCCTTGCGGTAGCGCGCGACGAAGGGGACCGTGGCACCGCCGTCCAGAAGCTCGACCGCGGCACTCACCTGCTGGGGCGTGGCCCCGATCTCGGCGGCGATCAGGCTTGGGATGCGGGTCAGGCTCATGCGAATCCTCGTGTGTCAGGGGCGGGCACCTTAGCGGCGCCTCCCGGCCGGGTGAAGCCCGCCGGCCCGCGCCCGCCTCAGCGCATCCGCGCCGGGCTATGACCGAACCGTCTCCGGAAAGCCTTGGAAAAGCTCGACCGCGAATTGAAGCCGGTCGCCAGCGCGATCTCGAGGATCGACAGCGTGGTGTCGGACAGAAGGTCCCGCGCCTCTTGCAGCCGAAGGCCAAGGTAGTAGCTTTTCGGCGTCTCCTGCACGACAGACTGGAAGATCCGCTCCAGGTGCCGGGGCGAGCGGCCGAATACCCTGGCCAGCGCCTCGCGGTCCAGCGGCGTGGCGATGTTCGCCTGCATCGCGGCGATCACCCGGGCGACGGCGGGATGACGCGCCAGCATCGGTGCGGGATAGACCTTCTTCTGCGTGGCGCTCGCCTCGCGGCGGCGCGAGTGCAGGCACATCTCGGCCACCGCATCGGCAAGCTTCCGACCATGATCGCGCGCGATCAGTGCCAGCATCAGGTCCACTGCCGCCTCGCCGCCCGCGCAAGAGAAATGCCTGCGCCCGATAACGTAGATCTGCTCCAGCGGCTCGACATCGAAAAGCTCGCGGAAGGCCGGGCGGTTTTCCCAGTGGACCGCCGGCGCGTCCTCGCCCAGCAGCCCCGCACGCGCCAGCGTATAGGCCCCGGTGCAGACCGCCCCGAGCCCCCCGCCGCGCCGGGCGTGGTCGCGGAGCCACGCCAGAACCCGCTTGTCCGCCGCCAGGCTGGCGTCGGTGCCGGAACAGACGATCGCCGTGGTCTCGCGGGACAGCGGCTCCAGCCCCTGATCGACCTCGACCCGCACGCCCGAGGAACTTTCCACCGGCCTTCCGTCCATGCTGGCCAGCCGATAGCGGTAAAGCGGGGCCTGCGTCAGCTGATTGGCGATGCGCAAAGGCTCGATGGCCGAACTGAAGGCGAGAAGCGTGAAGCGCGGCAGCAGCAGAAAGGCGAAGTCCCGCGTGACCACCGGCCCCTCCAGCCGGACATGCGCCACCCCGCGCGGGATGACGGCGGTCGGGCGGCCAGAGGACGGGTCATGGTCGGGGCGGGTCACGGGCGGCACCCCAAAAGGCGGGATAAATGCGACATCCGCGCTTCTGCGCCGGGGATCGGCCCCTGTCAATTCCCCGCATGCCGCCCTCTCATGACCGGCCCTGGGGGCTCCTAGCGCGGCTTAAGCTCGCTCAGATGGTCGATCAGGCGTCTTTCTGTTTCGGCGTCCCATCCCTCGGGGTCCAGCACGGCGGCCCAGGCGGGAATGTAGTGCCGCGCGGCGTAGTCGTGCCCGTATCCCAGGGTGCCGACGGCGACCGCCATGTCGATGCCCACCTGCAGCATCGTGACGACAGGCACCCATCGCATCATCGGAGAGACGTCCGGTGCGCGGGACGCGCCAAGCCAGTCGGGCCGACGCCAGGCCAGCGACCAGTCGAAGAACACGATCGGATCGCTGCCATATTGCAGGAACACCAGCCGAATCGGCCCCCAGTCGGTGTCCGCCGTCGCGAAGCTGGCGTCCTGGTTGTCGGCCCGGATCAGGGATCCATTGCCGAACTGCGGCCGCCACGCCGGACTGCCGCCCTGCCTGCGATCAACCACCATGCGCCAGAAATCGCTTAGGAACGGCGACCCGGCCCACATCGCCCCGTTCGGCATGTCGCCCAGCACATCGAGAAGCGGCAGGGTCTCCTGCGACAGGAAGGCCCCGAGGCTCAGCCCATGCAGGTAAAGCCGGGGACGGCGGTCCTTCGGCATGGCCGTCCAGCGCCGGTAGACCAGATCGAACAGCGCCTGCGCCTCGGCGATGCCATGCGTGGGATCGACCGCGACCGACACCGGGCTTGGCAGATAGCTGTACTGGACCGCCACTGTGGCGACATCGCCCCGCGTGATGTAGTCCAGCGTGTCCATGGCGCCGGGGTCCAGCCAGCCCGACCCGGTGGGCATGGCCACCACCAGGACCTTGCGCTCGAAACCGCCGACGCGCTCCAGTTCGGCCAGGGCCAAGGCGGCGCGCTTTTCTGGCGTGGGGGCAGCGTTCAGGCCGACATAGACCCGGATCGGCGGCTTTGCCGGGGCATTCCAGAACGCGGCAATTTCCGCCTCGTCAGGGCCGGAGCTGACAAAGCTGCGCCCCCAGCGCCCCAGATCCTCCCACGTCACCAGCGAGGCCGCGCTGCCCGACTTGAGCGGGTCTTCGGGCGGCATGACATCCGGGGGAATGAGCGAATCCGCAAGCTGCGCCGACCGGTCGGCGCCGCGCAGCATCGACCGGAACAGGACGCCGTCCACCAGGGTGGCAAGCAGCGCGAAGGCGACCGCCAGCCCGACAAGATTGGCCAGTCTGGGCGGCAGATAGCCTGCGCCCTTCCGGCTCAAGCGTCGGGACAGGGCGGCAAACACCCGTGCCACCAGCAGAAGGATCAGAAAGACCCCGGCCGCAATGCCAGCCACCGTGAACGGAGCGGTCGTTTCGACATCGGGAAGGTTCCACAGGCTGCGGATCGAGTTCTGCCAGACCACACTGCGCAAGAGGCACCAGATCGTGCCGACGACGCTTGCCGCCAGGGCCGCACGGGCGATACGGGGGGAGACCGCCCAGGCGGAGCGTCCGGCCCAAAGCCAACTGATCAGGCCGCGCACCACGGACCAGACCCCGTAGCCGAAGGCAAAGACGACGCCGGACAGGACGCCCTGCAATTCCGGCTGCCGCGGCACCATCGAAGGCGTCAGAGACAGACAGGCCAGGATGGCGCCGGCAACCAGCCCACCGACGCTCATCCGCGCGAACATCCGCCCTCCCAGGCCAACCGGAGGCTTCTCGGTTCCGGGTTTGCGGTCGCCTTCCGACAAGCGGTCACCTCGGATTGTAGGGATGCCAGATTACACCTGGACAGACATTACGCATCCGGCAGACGCAATGTTGCAGGGTCATCGCCGCCTGGCAAGCGCGTGGCGCCGGGGCCGCGAGACGCCCCTGTCCGGGCCGGCGGCAACCGGCACCTGCCCCACACTTGGCGGGCGGGCCTTGCGAATCCTGTTTCGGATCTTGATGGTACCGCCTCCCCGGCTCGAACGGGGGACCCCCAGATCCACAATCTGGTGCTCTAACCAACTGAGCTAAGGCGGCACTCGGGCCGCGATTTAGCCCCGCTCCCCCCCGAATGCAAGCGGGAATGCACGCGGGATGGCACGCGGCCCCGCCCCGGACAACCCCCGCCCCGCGCGAACGGTTTTTGCTTGCGCCCCACCACGCCGCCCGTTACCCGTCCCGGAAAGCCGGAGCGTTCCCATGGGCATCAATTCCCCCAGCGACATCGCCGCCAACCTGCAGATCGGCCCCACCGACGCAGGCATGGTCCGTATCTACATCGAGGCCGAGGGCGGGATCGACCTGCCGCTCGACTTCGACCCCGAGGAGGCCGAGGAGATCGCCGAAGAGTTGCGCGCCGCAGCCGAGGCGGCGCGGGCGATCGGTGACCGGCCGGCGCCAAAGCCGAAAAAACGCTAGACCGGCAGGCGGGTCGCACCAAATTCCTTCGAAGGAATTTGCAAAACTCTTCGAAGAGTTTTGCTGCCTCCGGCAGGTTGACCGCATCCCGCCGCCCCGCCACGATGTCGCCGCACGACCCCGGAGGATTCTTCCATGGCCGCAGACGGACCCGCCCCACTGCCTGATGACGATGACGACGCGGGCGACTGGGGCCCGTTCGGCAAACCCCTGTTCGACGATCCTTCCGTCCGCGCCCTCAGCCGGGTCGGCGTCGTTGATGTCGGCTCGAACTCGGTGCGGATGGTGGTCTTCGACGGCGCCGCGCGCAGCCCGGCCTATTTCTACAACGAAAAGATCATGTGCGGTCTCGGCAAGGGCCTTGCGCAGACCGGGCGACTGAACCCAGAGGGCAGGCAACGCGCCCTGGCGGCGCTGAAGCGCTTCGCGCTTCTGGCCCGCGGCATGGAAATTTCGCCCTTCACGGTGGTCGCAACCGCCGCGACGCGCGAGGCCGAGGACGGCCCGGAATTCCAGGCCGAGGTCCTGCGCGAAACCGGCCTCAGGATCCATGTGATCGACGGGGTAGAGGAGGCGCGGCTGTCGGCCCAGGGCGTGCTCCTGGGCTGGCCCGAGGCGCGGGGCATCGTCTGCGACATCGGGGGCAACTCGGTGGAACTGGCGCGCATCGGCGACGGAAAGGTCGGCAAGCGGGTCTCCACCCCCCTCGGACCGTTCCGGCTGCAACAGGTCTCGGGCGACGCGAAGAAGCGCAAGGCACATGTCGCTGCCGTCCTCGAAGCCGCCACGAAGGACCTGAAGGCCAGCGGCGACCGCATCTACCTCGTCGGCGGCAGCTGGCGCGTGATCGCGCGGCTTGACATGGAACGCCGCGGCTACCCGCTGACCGTGCTGCACGAATACCGCATGACCCCGGACGGCCTTCTGGCCACGCTCGACTGGCTGGCAACCACCGATCTTGCCGCGCTGCGCGGCCGCACAGGGACCAGCGCCGAACGGATGGAACTCGTCCCCCTCGCCTGCGAGGTCCTGCGCGAGATCATCCGCCTGCTGAAACCCTC
This sequence comes from Tabrizicola sp., assembly GCA_046294075.1. Lineage (GTDB taxonomy): Bacteria > Pseudomonadota > Alphaproteobacteria > Rhodobacterales > Rhodobacteraceae > Tabrizicola. Next base: position 21,014 of record JBKBJC010000022.1, read on the forward strand.
GGAAATCGACGTCTCGGCCTATGGCATCCGCGAGGGGCTGCTGTTCGAACAGATGCCCGAGCGGCTGCGGGCCCGCGACCCGCTGATCGAGGCGGCGCGGATCACCGAACTGACCCAGGCCCGCATCCCGGGCTTCGGCAAGAAGCTCTTTGCCTTCCTCGAACCCCTGTTCAAGGGCGCGGCACCGGAAAGGCTGCGGCTGATCAAGGCCGCCTGCCTTCTGCACGACACCACCTGGCGCGCGCACCCCGACTACCGGGCCGAGGCCTGCTTCGACAATGCCACCCGCGCCAACCTCGGCGGGCTCGACCATCCCGGCCGGGTGTTCCTGGGTCTCGCGCTTCTCCACCGCTACAAGAACAGCCGGGCCGGCAGCCGGATGGAACCCCTGTTCCGCCTGCTGTCGGAAACCGACATCCAGGAGGCCGAGGCCCTGGGCAAGGCGATGCGCTTCGGAGCCATGTTCTCGATCGGCGACCCGTCCAAGGCGGGCGCCCTGCGCTGGAATCCGAAGAAGCGTGTGCTGACCCTCGCGCTGACCGAGGACGGCGTCAGCCTCTTCGGCGAAGTCGCCCAGGCCCGCTTTGCGGCGCTGGCGCTGGCACTCAAGGCACAGACCAAGGTCGAACTGAAGGACGCGGACTGATGCTGGCGCTGGATCACTGATGCTGGCGCTGGATCACCTCGCCGTTTCGGCCTTGTCACTGGAGGAAGGCGCGGACTGGGTCGAGCAGGCGCTTGGCGTGCCGCTGGCCGGCGGCGGCAGGCATCCGCACATGGGGACGCACAACCGGCTTCTGTCGCTGGGCGATCTCTATCTCGAAGTGATCGCCATCGACCCGGCCGCGCCGAAGCCGGGCCATCCGCGCTGGTTCGACCTCGACCGTTTTCGCGGCCCGCCGCGGCTGACCAACTGGATCTGCCGCACGGACGACCTCGACGCGGCCCTGGCCAAGGCCCCGCCCGGCATCGGCACCGCGACCGACCTCCAGCGCGGCGACTACCGCTGGCGCTTTGCCGTGCCGGCCACGGGCCGCCTGCCCTTCGACGACAGCTTCCCCGCGCTGATCCAGTGGCAGGGAGAGTTGCACCCCGCGCGCACATTGCGCGACCACGGCATCCGCCTGACCGGGCTGGAGATCACCCACCCCGAAGCCCGGGCGCTGCGGGACGCGCTGGCCGGCCTGTCCGACCCCCGCGTCGTGGTCGAGCTTGGGCCTTACCACGCCCTCAGGGCGACCTTCTCCACCCCGAACGGCCCCCGCGTCCTGACATGATCCGCCCTGCCCGGGCCGAGGATGCCCCTGCCCTCGCGGCGCTGCTCAATCACTGGATTCTCCACACCGCCGTCACCTTCAATCCCGTGCCCAGGACCGAGGCAGACGTCCTCGCCATGATCGCCGACAAGGCGGCCGCCGGCCATGCCGTCCTCGTCGCCGAGGATGCGGGGCGCCTCGTGGGCCAGGCGAGCTACAGCCAGTTTCGCGGCGGCGCGGGCTACCGGACCTGCATGGAACACTCGATCTCGCTGCTGCCGGACTGCCGCGGCAAGGGCACTGGCCGCGCCCTGCTGAAGGCCATCGAGGATCACGCCCGCGCCCAGGGAGCGCACCAGATGATTGCCGGCGTCTCGGGCGAGAACCCGGACGGCCGGGCCTTCCACGCCCGGATGGGCTATCGGGTGATCGCGACCGTTCCCGAGGCGGGTCACAAGTTCGGCCGCTTCCTCCACCTTGTGCTGATGCAGAAATTCCTCTGACAAAGGCCCGTGCGCGGGGTATGGTCGGCCCATGTCGATCTGGACCCGCATCACCGAGGCCCTCGCCGCCCTGGCCAAGGGCGAGCCCTTGTCCGTGGTCTTCGACCGCCTGCGCAACGCGCCGGCGCCGGAACAGTCCGTCGGCTTCACCATCGCCGTCCTCGCGCTGGGTGCCAAGATGGCCAAGGCCGACGGCACCGTGACCCGCGACGAGATCACCGCCTTCCGCCGCATCTTCACCTTCCCCGAAGGCGAAGAGGAACATGCCGCCCGCGTGTTCAACCTGGCCCGGCAGGACGTGGCCGGCTTCGATGCCTATGCCCGCAAGATCGCCCGCCTGTTCAACCCGGACGGCCACCGCATCTGCGCCGATGACCATCATGTGCTGGTCGACATCCTTGAGGCCCTGTTCCAGATCGCCATCGCCGACGGCAGCTACCATCCCGGCGAGGACGCCTTCCTGACCCATGTCGCCGAGGAGTTCGGCCTGGACGAGCGCTGCTTCCGCATCGTGCGCTCGCGGCTGGTCGAAGGCGCGCCGCGGGATCCCTACGATGTGCTGGGCCTGCCGCGCGACGCCTCGAAGGAACAGGCCCGCAAGGCCTGGCGCGAGCTGGTCCGCGACACCCACCCCGATGTCCTGCAATCCCGCGGCGTCCCGCCCGAGGCGATGAAGTTGGCCGAACGCCGGCTTCAGCTCATCAACGAGGCCTGGCGCGAGATTTCGGCCAAGGAAGCCGCATGACCGCGGATCCGCCGCCCCGGCCCCTGCGCCTGGCGACCTACAACGTGGAATGGTTCAACGCGCTGTTCGACGACGCGGGCCGGATGCTGGAGGACCGCGAACCCTCGGCCCGCTACCATGTGACCCGCGCCGAACAGCTGGGCGCGCTGGGGATCGTGTTCACCGCGCTCGATGCCGACGGGATCATCATCATCGAAGCCCCCGACACCAACGGCCGGCGCTCGACCGTGCGCGCGCTGGAGACCTTCGCCCGCGCCACCGGCCTGCGCGCGCGAAAGGCGATGATCGGCTTTCCCTCGGACACCGAACAGGAAATCGCCTTCCTCTACGACCCCGACCGGCTGACCGTGCGACATGATCCCATGGGCGAGCCCTCCACAACCTACGGCTCGCAGGACGGCCCCCGCTTTGACACCACCTTCCGCTACGACCTCGACACCGACAACGTGACCGAGGCGATCCGCTTCTCCAAGCCGCCTCTGGAACTGGCCGTGACCACTGCGGCTGGAACCAGGCTGCGGCTGATCGGGGTGCATGCCAAGTCGAAGAATTCGCACGGCGCGGTCGGGCGCGAGGCGCAGCTGCGGCTTTCGATCGAGAACCGCCGCAAGCAGCTGGCGCAATGCCTCTGGATCCGGCAGCGGGTGGATGGCCACCTGCGGGCCGGCGACAGCCTGATCGTGCTTGGCGATTTCAACGACGGTCCCGGCATCGACGAATTCGAGAAGCTCTTCGGCCATTCCGGGGTGGAGATCGTGCTCGGCACCTCCTCCGATCCGGCGCTGACCCTGACAGACCCCCATGCCGCCATGGCGCTGCAAAGCCGGGTCGGCCTCGCCCCAACCACGGCGCGCTTCTACCTTGGCCCGCAGAAACGTTACTTCGAGGCGCTCCTCGACTTCATCATGGTCTCGCCCGACCTTGCCGCGAAGGGCCCCGAGTGGCGAATCTGGCACCCGTTCAACGACCCCTGGATCATCGAGGTCCCCGAACTGCGCGAGGCGCTCCTGCAAGCCTCCGACCATTTCCCGGTGACGATCGACTTTCCCCAGTTGTGATTTGAAATGGTGCCCAGCCATCCCCATACTAGCAGCATGCGATTCGTTCTTGCCCTTTGCCTTGCCGCCGCCCCGGTTCTGGCCGAGGAACCTCCCGCGGCGCCCAAGGCGACGGAGGAAGGTTTCAGCCTGATGGAAGAGGGCATGAAGCTGGTCCTGAAAGGCATGATGACCGAGATGCAGCCGGCACTGGACGAGATGGGCAAGGCTCTGGAAGAGGCGGGGCCCGCCCTGAAGGGTCTTGGAGCCGAGCTCGGGCCGAAACTGCGCCAGTTGATCGCGCTGATCGACGACATCAAGAATTATGACGCTCCGGTGATGCTGCCGAACGGCGACATCCTGATCCGACGCAACGTGCCCCTGGTGCCGAATCTGCCGCGGCTGGCCCCCCAGCCAGGCCCGAACGGCGAGATCGAGCTCTAGCCGGCCACCCGCGCCAGCGTGGTGGCAAGATCGCCATAGCCGGTCAGGCGTCGCTCGTAGTCCAGCCCCAGCCGCAGCGCGCAATCCGCGGCCCTTGCGTCCAGCGCCGGGTCGTCCAGCTGTGCCTGATAGACCAGCTTGCGGTAATTCCCGAAATACATGTCCCGCAGCTCGGGGTGGCGGTCCAGGCCCATCGGCTTCCAGACGAAGGCATCGAACTGCCGGACGAGGAAATCGGTCAGGTAGAAGGCATCGAACTCCTCCTCGGCGCGCGCGGCGAAGGCGGCGTTGCCCTCGAAGAAGGCATAGCAATGCGGGCCTTCCACCATCTCGACCCCTAGCCTCTCGCAGGCGGCCTTCAGCAGACCCCCGGTGCCGCAATCGGCATAGACGACGAAGATCGTCTCGTAGTCTCCCCGCGCCTTCTCCACCGCCGCCTCGACCGCCGGGATGATCCGGTCGGGCCAGAGATGCAGCTTGGCCGGCAGGCAGTGCAGGTCCATGTGCGACCAGCCGTTCGCCGCCTTCAGCGCCAGGATCTCGTGCGCCAGAGCGCCGCAGGCGATCAGAAGGATGCTGCCCTGCGGCACGGGGGCAAGACCGGACTCGGACAGGGTGATGTCATCCATCTTCGGCGCTCAGCGCCCGACCCGGGTCCAGGTCAGGATCAGGCTGGCCGAGAGCGTGGCGAACAGCAGCGCCGCCAACGGTATGCCTGACCAGACCGCAAGCCACAGCGTCAGTCCGGCGGCAAGGATCACCAGCGCGATCAGTCCAAGGAAATGCGTCAAGGGCATGTTCGGTCTCCCTGACCCTCAATCTGCGTCCGCACCGGCCGGCTTGCAAGGGCCTGGCTCGTCACAGACCCGTGTCGGCACGGGCCTGTGGCGCATGGGTCAGACGTTCAGCTGGTTGTGCTTGCGCGACACGAACTGCTTGGCGGTTTCCACCGCCACCGCCGCATCCCGGCAATAGGCGTCGGCACCGATTGCCTTGCCGAATTCCTCGTTCAGCGGGGCGCCACCGACCAGAACGATGTAATCGTCGCGCAGGCCCTTTTCCTTCATCGTGTCGATGACGACCTTCATGTAGGGCATGGTCGTCGTCAGCAGCGCCGACATGCCCAGGATGTCGGGCTGTTCCTTTTCCAGCGCCTCCAGGTATTTCTCGACCGCATTGTTAATGCCGAGGTCCACCACCTCGAAGCCCGCGCCTTCCATCATCATCGCGACAAGGTTCTTGCCGATGTCGTGGATGTCGCCCTTCACCGTGCCGATCACCATCTTGCCCATGCGCGGCGCGCCCGTTTCGGCCAGCAGGGGCTTCAGGATCGCCATCCCCGCCTTCATCGCGTTGGCCGCGAGCAGCACTTCCGGCACGAACAGGATCCCGTCGCGGAAGTCGGCGCCGACGATGGTCATCCCGGCGACCAGCGCCTTGGTCAGCACGTCATAGGGCGCCCAGCCGCGCTCGATCAGGATGTTGACGCCTTCCTCGATCTCTTCCTTGAGACCGTCGTACAGGTCGTCGTGCATCTGCAGCACAAGCTCGTCATCCGAGAGTTCAGACAGGATGATCTCGTCATCGTCGGCCATGCGCGTGCTCCAAGCGGAATGTCTGCTGCTGTGATGGTCGGATTGCGACCCGTCCACTATTCGCCAAGCGACATACACCGGATGAAAGCCGACAGAAAGCCGTCGCAGGGCGGAAAGTTATGGCGCAAGTTCGTCCTTTGTTCTAGATTGCCGACATGACCGGACCCTCCTCCCTCCTGCCTGGCCAGCGCCTGCGCGCGCGCGGGGCGGACAGCAACGCAACCGGCCGGTTCGAGGCCACCGACCGCGAGGCCTTCGACGACGGCTGGGACCTGGCCGAGGACGACCGCCTTGTCGCAACCGAGGTGCGGCAGGAACGGCCTCGCTCCGCCCTGACCTACAACCGCTCGCCCGACCTGCCCTTCGACCGTTCGATCAACCCCTACCGGGGCTGCGAACACGGCTGCATCTACTGCTACGCCCGGCCAAGCCACGCCTTCCTGAACCTTTCGCCCGGCCTGGATTTCGAGACCCGGCTTATCGCCCGCCCGGGGATCGCCGAGGTTCTGGACCGCGAACTCCGCCGTCCCGCCTACAAGGTCGCGCCCATCGCCATCGGCACCAACACCGACCCCTACCAGCCGGTGGAACGCGACCTCGGCATCCTGCGCGAGGTGCTTCAGGTCCTGGCCGCGTTCCGCCACCCGGTCTGGATCACCACCCGCGGCACCACCATCGAACGCGACATCGACCTGATCGCACCGATGGCCGCGCAAGGGCTGGCGGCGGTCTCCATCTCGGTCACGACGCTGGATGCGGATCTTGCGCGGCGGATGGAACCCCGCGCCCCCGCACCCCGGCGCCGTCTCCAGATCATCCGCCGCCTGGCAGAGGCCGGAATCCCCGTGCGCATCCAGGTCTCGCCGCTGATTCCGGCGCTGACGGATCACGAACTGGAAGCGGTGATGCAGGCCGGCCGCGACGCGGGCGCGCGCTTTGCCAATTCCATCCCCCTGCGCCTGCCGCTGGAGGTGGCAAGTCTGTTCCGCAACTGGCTGGAGTCGGGCTTCCCCGACCGCGCCGCCCGCGTCATGGGCCGGGTGCGAGAGCTGCACGGCGGTCGCGACTATGACCCGGAGTTCGGCACACGCATGCGCGGTCAGGGGCTCTGGGCCGATCTGATTCACCGCCGAGCCGACCTCGCGCGCAGGCGGCTGGGTCTGGACGAGGGCCTGCCAGACTTGCGCTGCGACCTGTTCCAGCCGCCGGCACGGACGGGCGACCAGTTGACCCTGTTCTGACCGCGTCAGCCCGGGCGCAAATCTTTTCGAAAAGATTTGCAAGATTCTTCGAAGGATCTTGGCCCTGCCCGCCTGTCTCAGCCCCGCCGGCCGCGCCGCTCGCGCCGGCCGGCACCCGCATCGTCGCCGGTCCCGTCGGAGGCCGAGGAGAAGGGACCGAGCCTGGCCTGGATCGCCTCCAGCGTCGGGCGGTTGCCCCTGGGCCGGCTCTCCAGCGCCACGCGCATCGCGCGCAGGTGTTCGGGCATGGTGCCGCAGCAGCCGCCGATGATCCGCACCCCGGCGTCGCGCGCCATCACGGCATATTCCGCCATCAGTTCGGGGGTGCCATCATATTGGATATGCCCGTCATGATACTTCGGGATCCCGGCATTGCCCTTGGCAATGATCGGGCGTTCGGTCCCGGTCGCGGCGAAACCCAGCACCGTGCGCATCAGGTCGGACGCCCCCACGCCGCAGTTCGCGCCAAAGGCGATCGGCGGGTTGACCAGCCGCTCGACCATCTCGGCCATCGCCGCCGAGGTCACGCCCATCATCGTGCGACCCGCCGTGTCAAAGCTCATCGTGCCGCACCACGGCACGTCGGCGCGCAATGCGGCATCCGCCGCCGCGCGGTATTCCTCGGGCGCCGAGATCGTCTCGACCCACAGCACATCCACCCCGCCCTCCTTCAGCGCCTCGGCCTGTTCGTGGAAGATCTCCACCGCCAGCTCGTGCGTCAGCGTGCCCATCGGCTCGAAGATCTCGCCCGTCGGGCCCATCGAGCCCGCAACGACCACCGTCCGCCCGGCCTTGTCGGCGATTTCGCGGCCGATCTCGGCGCCCACCCGGTTCAGCTCGCGCACGCGGCCTTGCGCATTGTGCAGCTTCAGACGTGCCGCATTGCCGCCGAAGGTATTGGTCAGGAACAGGTCCGAACCCGCCGCCACCGCGTCTCCGTACAACTTGCGGATGTTGTCGGGTTTCTCGACGTTCCACATCTCCGGTGGTTCGCCCGAGGACAGCCCCATGTTGAACAGGTTCGTCCCGGTCGCGCCGTCGGCCATCAGCCATTCGCGCACGGCAAGCATCCGGGAAAGGGCATCGGTCATGTCAGCATCCTTCAGGCGGTCGTTTCCCTCCCCTCTGCCACCGGTGGCGCGCCGAGGCAATTCGAATTTGCACGACCGGCGCCTGGCAGGCCTCTGCCTGCCGCGGACTCACGCCAGGCGGCCCTGACGCAGTTCGACCGTCATCCGGTAGGGCCGCGCCGCCGCCTGCAGTTCGGCAAGCACCATCCCGGGGTCAGGCAGGGCCTCGGCCATGAACAGAACGCGTCCGCGATAGGCGGTGCGTCCCAGCCGCCCGATCAGCTCGATCGCATCCAGCGTCTCTCCGAAAAGCGGCGCAATGATCAGATCGAGGTCGCCCAGATGATCGGCCGCGTCAGCGTCCGGCCCCTCCCCCGGGAAAGCCGCTCTGCCACCGGGCAACGGACGATTTATGGCCCCGAAGGCCGGATGCGGTGAGTTCAACATGCGCTTCTCCATCGGTTGCAGACCTTGCCCGGGCGATCCCGCGGGCAGGTCGGCACCTGCGAGCAATCGCCTTCAAATGGGCAAACGGCAGCGGGCACGGCTTATTCCCGCGCCATTGTTCGGAATTTGGAAACGCAGCGTTGCGAGATCGTCGATCCGCAGCCGACCCGGCAGGACAGGGCCGGGTGGCGATCCGGGTTTCAGATCTCGTCCATGAGCTGCGACTTGGCCACCGGCATCAGCTCTGCCATCTTCGCACGCACCTCGTCGGCACTGGCCTTTCCGGCCAGATCGGCGACGACCTTGCGCACGACGTCCTCGGCGCCGGCTTCCTCGAAGTCGGCGCTGACCACTTCCATCGCATAGGCTGCCGCCTCGTCGCCGGTCTTGCCCATCAGGCCGGCCGCCCAGAGCCCGACCAGCTTGTTGCGCCGTGCCTCGGCCCGGAACTGCATCTCGCTGTCATGGGCGAACTTGGCCTCGAAGGCGTTTTCGCGGTCGTCGAACGTGGTCATGGGATCCCCCGACTGTCTGGCGTTTCTTCCCATATGCCCATCCCGCCCGATCGCCGCAAGCCCCTTCGGCCGGGCCCGCACGGGTCGGCCCCCGGCACGCGCCTTGCGGGTAGCGGCCCCTTGGACTATAGGCCAAGGAAAGCGGATCGAAGGTGCGATCCTTCCGCCGCGACCCCCGGAAAGAGTGAACCATGGCACGGCGCAAGAAGGTCTATGAAGGCAAGGCCAAGATCCTTTACGAAGGCCCCGAGCCCGGGACCCTGGTCCAGTATTTCAAGGACGACAGCAGCTCGTCGGTGGCAGCCCCCTCGACGCTGGAGGGCAAGGGCGTGCTGAACAACCGGCTGTCGGAGTTCTTCATGTCCGGGCTGAACCAGATCGGGGTGCCCACGCATTTCATCCGGCGGCTGAACATGCGCGAACAGCTGGTGCGGATGGCCGAGATCATCCCCCTGGAAGTCGTGGTGCGCAACTTCGCCGCGGGGCCGCTCTCGTCCCGGCTCGGCATCCCCGAGGGCGCGCAACTGCCGCGGCCGATCGTGGAATACTACTACAAGGACGAAAAGCTGAACTTGCCTCTTGTTGCCGAGGAACACATCGTCGCCTTCGGCTGGGCCAACCAGCAGGACCTCGACGACATCGTGGCGCTGGCCTTGCGGGTGAACGACTTCCTCAGCGGCGTGATGATGGGGGTGGGTATCCGTCTGGCGGATTTCCGCATCGAGGTCGGCCGGATCTGGGAAGGTGACTTCATGCGACTGATCGTCGCCGACGAGATCAGCCCCGACAGCTGCCGCCTCTGGGATCTGCGGATGCCGGAACGGCCCGACGGCTCGATCCCCGACCCGCAACCGCTGGCCGATGTCTATACCGAACTGGCGCGGCGCCTCGGCGTCCTGCCGTCGAATGTCACCCACACGATGAAACCCACGCTCATCAACTGAGCCTCGATCCTCGCGACCGGGGCCGGGATTCCCGCGCGCGGAATTTTGCCCCGCACCGCCCCCTGCCCGCCTTGCCCCCTGCCCGCCGCTTCGCTAAGCAGCGGACCATTGCAACACCGGAGGCCCCGATGAAAGCCCGTGTCACCGTCATGCTGAAATCCGGCGTCCTCGATCCCCAGGGCGAGGCCGTGCGCCATGCCCTCGGCTCGCTCGGCTTTTCCGGGGTCAACGGGGTGCGGCAGGGCAAGGTGATCGAGCTCGATCTCGCCGAGACCGATGCCGCCAGGGCCGAAACCGCGGTCAGGGCAATGTGCGAGAAGCTGCTGGCCAACACCGTGATCGAAAGCTACCGGGTCGAACTGCTCTGACCGGACGCCGGGCGCCGCCCCCGCCTGCCCCGATGCCCTTGCTCTTTTCCCAAATGCTCCCACCGGAGGCACCCCGGCCTCCGCAAGACCGCCGCCGCCCGGCCGGGCAATTGGCCCTTACCGCCTCGACACCCGCAGCCAGATCCCGTCCCACGCCCTGACCGTCAGATGCGCGACCGGCACCGGAACCCTGTCCGGCAGCGCCTGGAAGCGGAAGCCCCGCACCAGATGCGCCAGCATCAAAGTGCCCTCCAGCATCGCAAAACCCGCACCGGGGCAGACCCTCGGTCCGCGCGAGAAGGGCAGATAGCCATCGCGCGCCGCCTCGCGTGCCTCGCCCGCCCAGCGGTCGGGATCGAATGCGTCCGGCTTCTCCCACAGCCTTTCGTGCCGGTGCAGGTGCCAGGGGCTGATGATCACCTGCGCGCCACGCCTGACCTTGCGACCCCGGAACGCCTCCTGCCGCAGCGTCTCGCGCACCAGCATCGGAACCGGGGGATATAGCCGCAGCGCCTCGCGGAACACGTCGCGCGTCAGGCGCAAGGCCCCAAGCGTGCCGAACTCCGGCCGCAGCGATCCGGCTTCGGCCGCGACCCGCTCCTGCACCTCGGGGTGCGTGGCCAGCAGATAAAGCGCCCACCCCAGGGCCGAGGCGCTGGTCTCGTGCCCGGCCAGGAAGAAGATCGCCACCTGATCGACCATCTCCGCGGTTCCGAAGCGCTCGCCCGTCACCGGGTCGGGCGTGGTCATGATCTTCGTCGCCAGATCCTCGGGCGCGGTGCCCGCTGCGATGGCCGCCGCTCGTTCGGCCGTCAGCCCCGCGATCAGCCCCCGGATCGCCCGTGCCGACCGCCGCGTCGTCCCCCGGTGCAGCCGCGGCACCCAGCGCGGCAGACGCAGGAAGGCGCCAAGGTTGAGGATCGGAGCCGAGCGCTGATAGGCGCGGAACTCGTGAAATACCGCCTGCGCCACCCGGTCCTCGATGGGAAGCGAGAACAGCGTGCGGAAGATCACATCCGCCGCCGCATGACTGGCGGCAAGCTCCACCTCCACCTCGCCCTCGCCCATCCGCGCCACCGCCGCCTCGGCCGCCGCCAGGATCGCCGGAAAGGCCTCGCGCAGCCGGCCGCCCTCGAAGGCCGGGTCGATGATCCGCCGCTGGCGCAACCACTCCTCGCCGTTGGTGACAAAGACCGACCGGCCCAGGAGAGGCCGCAACCCTTCCGTCACCCGGTCCGACTTCGGGAAATCCTGCGGCCGCTCGTCCAGCACCCGCCGCACCAGGTCCGGGTCGTTGCAGAGATAGCTTTCGAAGAAGGGCGTGCGGAACTCGGCCATCCAGGCGCGGTAAAGCCGCGCCGGCTGGGCCGACAGGATGTCGCGCCGGAAGGCCCGCAAGTGGCCGAACAGCGAAACCCGGTCGGCCCGCGGCACCGGTTTCGGCGGCAAGGGCGCGCTCATGCGACGCTCCGATGCGGGCGCGGCGGCCGGGTGATCCGGCTGGCGGAGGGCTTGCGCCCGTGAAACCGCTGCGCGAGCGTCATCGGCCCGGCGGTGACGCGGAAGTAGTCGTAGTCTCCCGGTCGATCGAAGGCACAGAGATACTGGAAATGCAGCCGGAAATAGCGCCGCCGCAGCGCCTGCCACTTCTCCGGGCTCAGCGTCTGGCTGAAGGCGGCCGAGATCACCAGCGGCCAGCGCTGCCCCTCGGGCGCGACGCCGCTGACCGCAACCGGATCGCACAGCGCAAAGCTGCACCCGTCGCCGGGGGCCGACACATCCACCCAGGTCAACTCTGCCCTTGTCGAGAGGAAGGCCAGATCCGCCCGCAGCCGCCCGGCCTTCGGCAGGAACGACACCATCGGCACCACCTGCCCCAGGCTCAGGAAACCCAGCGCCGGATGCCGCGCCGGCAAGCCCTCGCGGATGAGGTCGGCCAGGATCGACACGGCCAGATGCACACCCGAGGAATGGCCGACTACCAGAACCTCGTCCAGGTCACGCTCCAGCGCCGCGCGGATGCGGGCCCGGAACTCGGCCATCCGCTGTTCCAGCGCCGGCGGGTTAGCCCCTTTCAGGGCGGCGGTGAAGGCATAGTCGTGCATCAGGTAATAGGCGAAGACCCGATGATCCAGCGCACGGAAACCCCGTAGCGTCAGCCATCCGGCCATGAGCCCGCCCGGGATCGCAACCCAATGGCCCGGCAGTCCCGGCCCGATCACGACCAGCCACAGCCAGTCCAGGGCCTTCGCCACCCAGAAGCAGACCAGCAGGGCAAGCACGGCCTGCGCGATCAGAAATGCAATCGGGTACAGCGCCGCGATCATCGGCCCCTTCCGCAGCCGCATAAGCTGGAAGAGGGCGCCATGGCCGATATAGGCCCAGGCCGTCCGGACCAGCTGCAGATAGGTCGCCGCGATGCCCTGTGCCATGGACTGCTGCACCAGGTCGGCCCAGACCAGCACCTCCACGTCGGCCTCGACCTCCCGTCCCTCGATCCGTGCGGCGACACGCCAGCCATAGGTCTCTCCGGCCCGGGGCCGGATCGCCAGCCTGTAGCCCGAGATTGCGGCCTGTGCAGCACCTTCGGTGCGGTAAAGCTCGCGGTAGCGGCGCGGCGGGAACGGGTCGTAGCCGGGGATGTAGAGGACATGGCGCCGAAACACGCCCGCCGCCTCCGCGCTGTCGCCTGCTACCGTCACGCCCATCCCTTCCCTCTGCCACAGCCACCTTAACGGCTGGTATGTCAGAGGGAAGGCTTCCGCAGAGGGATCAGCCCGGCACGGGCAGGCCAAGCACCTCGTAGGTCTCCAGCATCCAGTAGCTGAAATCGGTGAAGGCCCCGGTCAAGAGCGCCAGCCCGACGACAACCAGAAGCCCGCCCATGAGCCGCTCGATCAGCTTCATGTGACGCTTAAGCCTTGCCATCAAGGCCATTGACTTTTCGATGAAAAGTGCCGCCAGCAGAAAGGGAAGACCCAGTCCCAGCGCGTAGACGCCCAGAAGCAGTGTGCCACGCGGCATGCTGCCCTCCTGCGCGGCCAGCGACAGGATGGCGCCCAGTTGCGGGCCGATGCAGGGCGTCCAGCCGAAAGCGAATGCCAGGCCGAGCACATAGGCGCCCAGCGCCGAACCGCCCCGGTCGCCCGCGTCCATCCGCATCTCGCGGTCCAGGATCGGGATCCGGAACAGGCCCAGGAAATGCAGCCCGAAGATGATGATCATGACGCCGGAAATCCGCGCCAGAAGCAGCTGATTCTGCAGGACGAAACTACCGAAGGCCGAGGCTGTGAAACCGAGGAGCAGGAAGATCGTGGACAGCCCCATGACGAAGAACAACGCCGGCAGGATCACCCGGTGGCGGTCCACCCCATCGCGCATATCACCGACCGAGATCCCGCCCATATAGGCCAGATAGGGCGGCACGATCGGCAGGACGCAAGGCGACAGGAAGGACAGCACGCCCGCCACCAGCGCGACCAGCATCGCGGGCAGAAGGGCAGCGTCGATGATCTCGATTCCGAACATGTCCTGCCTCAGATAGCGGCTTTCCACGGCCGCGTCACCGGGTCAGCCCGTCACATGCGCGTGGCAGGCCTGTAACCTTGCCCGCCCCGGGCGGCAGGGTTACACCGCCCCCATGGCCGACTGGGATGAAATCGTGGATTGCGAGGGGCTTCTGTGCCCCCTGCCGGTGCTGCGGGCGCGCAAGCGGCTTCTGGCGCTGGCGCCGGGCCGGGTGCTGTGCGTCCGCGCGACCGATGCCATGGCCGCGATCGACCTGCCGCATTTCTGCGCCGGGGCCGGCCATGCCTACCTCGGCAGCCGGACCGAGGGCTCCGTCACCCTGCATCTCATCCGCAGAGGCTGACGGGGGGGGGCGCCATTCCCCACCACGGGGGCAAACCCACGACGAGGAGACGCAGTCGAACGAGGAGTGTCCCCTCAGCGGCCCAGAGACCACCAGCCCTTGCGCTTGGGCTTGGCAGGTTCCTCCGGCTCGGGTGCCGGGGCCTCGGCCTCGGCGGGATCGGCGACAACCGTCTCGACCACCGCCGCCAGTCCCGGATCGGGCGCCAGCGCAGGGGCCGGATCGGGCGCCGCAACCTCTGGCTCCGCCGTCGCAGGGGCCGGTTCGGCGGCCGCCGTCTCCGGTCCCGCCGCCTTGGCCCGCGACCGCGACTTCGGCTTGGCCGGCTCGTCGGTAACAGGGGTTGCCGCAGCCGGCGCTGCGGCCTTGGCCCGGCTCGCCCGCTTTTTCGGCGCAGGTTTCTCCTCCGCCACCGTCTCCGCCACCGTTTCCGCCACGGGCTCGGCCAACACCTCGACAGCAGCCTCGGCCCCCGGTGCCGCGTCCTTCACCGCCGGCTCGGCCTTCGCGCCGCGCGGCCTGCGGGTCCGCTTCGGCCTGGCCGCGGGGCTCTCTTCGGCAACCTCCGCAGCGACCGCAGCCACCTCGGGCTCCTCTGCCGGGACGACACCATCCGAGGTCTCGTCCTCGTCCTCCTCGCCGTCCTCCGCAGCCTCGGCCTCGCCGCCTTCGGTCACCGGGCCGCCGTTCTCGCGCTGGCCACCACGCCGACGACGCCGGCGCCGCCGCTTCTTGCGCCCGGGCTGGCCATCGCCCTCGCCTGCGGGCGCCGGCGCTGCGGGGGCCTCCGCCGCTTGCTCGGCCTCTTCCTCGACCAGATCGTCGAGGATCTCCTCGTCCTCTTCCTCGACCGGGGCGCCCATCAGGCCGGCATGACCCGAAACGACCGGAGTTTCCGGCACCGCCCGGATCGCGGTCTTGAACTTCTCGATCGAATAGTCGGGGCTGACCATCATCGGATCGGCCTCGATGCGCACACTCATCCCGTAGCGCGCCTCGATCAGCGCCACATGCTCGCGCTTGTGGTTGAAGAGATAGTTCACGATCCCCACGGGCGCCCGCAGCAGCACCTCCTTCGACCGTTTCCGCGTGCCCTCTTCCTCCAGCGCGCGCAGCACCGTCAGCGCCATCGAATCGTCCGACCGGATCAGCCCGGTGCCATGGCAATGCGGGCAGGGCTGGGTCGTCGATTCCAGCATCCCCGGCCGCAGCCGCTGACGGCTCATCTCCAGCAGGCCGAAGCCGCTGATCCGCCCGACCTGGATCCGCGCCCGGTCGGTCTTGAGCTTGTCCTTCAGCCGCTTCTCGACCGAGGCGTTGTTCTTCCGCTCTTCCATGTCGATGAAGTCGATGACGATCAGCCCCGCCAGGTCGCGCAGGCGCAGCTGGCGCGCGATCTCCTCGGCGGCCTCGAGGTTGGTCTTGAGCGCCGTCTCCTCGATCGAGCCTTCCTTCGTGGCGCGGCCCGAGTTCACGTCGATCGCCACCAGCGCCTCGGTGACGCCGATCACGATGTAGCCGCCGGATTTCAGCTGCACCACCGGGTTGAACATGCCGCCGAGGTAGCCCTCGACCTGATACTTGGCGAACAAAGGCGTCGGGTCCTGATAGCGCACGACCTGCTTCGCGTGGCTCGGCATGATCATCCGCATGAAGTCCTTGGCGGTGCGATAGCCGGCCTCGCCCTCGACCAGGACCTCGTCTATCTCGCGGCTGTAGAGGTCGCGGATCGACCGCTTGATCAGATCGCCCTCCTCGTAGATCTTGGCCGGAGCGATCGACTTCAGCGTCAGTTCGCGGATCTGCTCCCACAGCCGCATCAGGTATTCGTAATCGCGCTTGATCTCGGGCTTGGTGCGCTTGGCGCCCGCAGTGCGCACGATCAGGCCCGCGCCTTCCGGCACCTCCAGCTCGCTCGCGATCTCCTTCAGCTTCTTGCGGTCCACCGCGTTGGTGATCTTGCGGGAAATCCCGCCGCCCCGCGCGGTGTTCGGCATCAGAACGCAATAGCGGCCCGCCAGCGACAGATAGGTGGTCAGCGCCGCGCCCTTGTTGCCGCGCTCTTCCTTGACGACCTGGACCAGCATGATCTGCCGGACCTTGATCACTTCCTGGATCTTGTAGCGCCGGGCGCGGGGACGGCGCGGCTGGGCGATTTCCTCGGCCAGATCCTCCTCGGCGATCGACTCGATCTCCTCGTCGGTGTCGCTGGCATGGTCTACCGCGCGATAGACTTCGGTGCCGTTCTCGACCGACTCGTTGTGATGGTCATGGTCTTGATCGTGGTCATGGTGAGGCTCCGCGGCCTCGGCCATGGCGGCCTCGACCAGCGGTCCGTCCTCGGTCTCGTCCTCACCCAGATCGACCACATCCATCCCGGAGGGCCCCTCTGCAACGGCATCGGCCGACTTCACGGACTCGGCCCTTGCCGCGGGACGCGGTCCGCGACGGCGCGAGCGGCGGTTGTCTTCCTCCTCCTCGGCGCGGGCCATTGCCCGTTCTTCCTCGATCAGAGCCTTCCGATCCGCGACCGGGATCTGATAGTAATCGGGGTGGATTTCCGCAAAGGCCAGGAACCCGTGGCGGTTGCCGCCATATTCGACGAAAGCCGCTTGCAGCGAGGGTTCGACCCGCGTCACCTTGGCAAGGTAGATGTTTCCGGCAATCTGGCGCTTGTTTACGGTCTCGAAGTCGAATTCTTCGACCTTGTTTCCGTCGACCACGACCACCCGGGTTTCCTCGGGATGGGTGGCATCGATAAGCATCTTCTTTGACATGTTGGTCCATTGCGCCCCGGGCGCAACAGGTCCCCTGGCGGACCAGCGGGATGATCGTGACGGGCGGGGCGGCTTGTCTGAGCGCGGGCAGCGGGCACAAGCGCCGATCCTCGACCCGGTGGGCCGAAGGGATCGCTTGGCAAAATGCTCACACGCCTCATCGCGGTTACAATTGAGGGGCCTTTCGGACCCCCCACCTAAGTAAGCCAACAAATCCGGGGACTTGCGGGCAATATGCACGGCCTTGCGACCGATCCGGCTCCCCCGGGGCGACACGTTCCGACGCGCCCAGGCCCCAAGGGAGAGAATTCTTCGGGCAGCGGACTGCCTTCCGGCGACCCTAGCGGCAAAGTCCGACCAAGGGCAATGGCGAATTTTCGCGCTTGTGTTACGGTCCTGTCACCATGCGGCGCATCACCGGTCACGGTCCATGAGCATCCGGCACAGATCGTCCGGCACGCCTTCGATCTGCGGGCAGATCGACTGCATCGTCACATCAGACCCGGCGAGGCCGTTGGCCGCATCCTGGGTGTTGCGCGGGGCCAGCGGGATCGCCAGGGCGCGCTCTGTCAGGGTCAGGTCCAGAAGGTCGGGGCGCAGGGTCGCCAGCGACAGGCTCCCCTGGCCGGGCGGCACGGGCGCCATCAGCAGGTGCACCACCTCGCCCGGCCCCATTCCGGCCAGGTCCGGGTTGCCGCGCAACGCTGCCTCGACCGGACCCGCCCTGCCTGCGCCGCGGGGTGAGGAGATCATCACAAGATAGTCGATCCGCGCCGCTGCATCCCGGCGTTCTTCCGGAGCAAGCCTGCGCAGGGCAAACCGCGCTGATCCGATTGGCGCGGTCCAAAGCTCCAGCGGCAGATCTGCCAACCGGACCGGGCGGGACAGGTCGACCCCGTCCAGTCCGCGGCCCAGCAGCACAAGGGTGTCGGCCGATCGTCCCTGCAAGACCGCTGCACAGAGGCCGTCCCAGCACCGGTCATCCATCGCGATCAGCAGCGGCGTCCGCGCTGCCAGCGGCGGCGGCCGGCCCACCACTTCCCGCGCCTCGACCGCCCGCAACTTCCAGGCCAGCCAACCCTGCGACAAGAGCGGCAGGCCCAGCGCCAGCAGCGCGACGATCCCCAACCCCCAAAGCCCGGCCCGTCGCCATTTCGCGCGGATCAGCATGACCAGAAGCACGATTCCGATCAGCCCGTAGACCAGCATCGAGACAAGAGCCGCCATCAGATCATTGGCGCAGGACCCCAGACATTCCGCCTGCGCCGGCCCCGCCCCGGCAAGGACAATACCCAGCCCGATCAGCCCCTCTTTCCGCAATGTTCGCCCTCCCGGCCTGTCCGCGGCCAGAAAGGCACAGTCACCGGGGACCCGGCAAGTCGGCATACCCGCCCCTCGTCGTGCGACTTCGTCTTCTCCTCGCACAGAACCCGGCGAGGAGTGACGAAGTCATCGACGAGCCACGGCAGTCGCTGCGGAAAAATGCTTTATTCTGGCGCACAACAGATTGTTTTTATTGGAAATGTTGCGTCCTTCCACTGTGGACGGACCGCAGGATCAGACGTAGTCCCCGCGGCTGAGGCCATACTTGGCCATCTTCTCGTTCAGGGTCCGGCGCGGCAGGCACAGTTCCTCCATCACCGCTACGATCGACCCCTTGTGCCGCCGCATCGTGTTGTCGATCAGCATCCGCTCGAAGGCCTCGACATAGTCCTTCAAGGGCTTGCCTTCCGTGGTCAGCGCCGGCCCCGTGGCCTCGTTCTCGGCCATCAGCAGGCTCGCGATCGACCCCGAACCGCGCCGGTTCTGCAAGACCGCCCGTTCCGCGATGTTGACCAGCTGGCGCACGTTGCCCGGCCATGGCGCCTGCAACAGCTGCGCCGCCTCTTGTGCCGTGACCTGCGGCGCGTCGCAACCGTATTCCTCGGCGAACTGATCGCTGAGGCGGGTGAACAGTTGCAGGATGTCCTCGCCCCGCGTCCGCAGGGGCGGCAGAAGGATCGTCATCGCCCCCAGCCGGTAGAACAGGTCCGGCCGCAGCGACTGTTCCAGCGTGGTGTCGGGGGCGTGGCTGTTGCAGATCGCGATGATCCGCGTCTCGGGCGGGGTGCCCTGATCGTTGATGAAGGTCAGAAGCCGCGCCTGCAGGGCGCTCGGCATCGCCTCGATGTCCTCGAGCAACAGCGTGCCGCCCCGGGCCTCCTCGACCAGCGGCAGCGCCCCGTCCTCGCCCGGACCGAAGAGCCGCGCGGCCAGCTTGTCCTCGGACCAGGCCGCGCAGGAGATCGAGACGAACTTCTTCGAGGCCCTCGGACCT
>JBKBJC010000023.1:0-39119 GCA_046294075.1 Tabrizicola sp.
GACAGCGCCGGATAGCCCTGGCCCGGCAACAGGAAACCCACGGCGGAATCCAGCCGTGCGATGTCCTCGTCGGACACCTTGCCTGCCCATTGCCGCAGGACGGCCAGCGCCGCCTCTGCCTCTTCCCGGGTGGGAAGACGGTCGATCTCGGGGGTATGGATGTTCATGGGCAGGTCCTTTCGGTTCGGGCGCGGCCATCGGGCAGGCGCCGTCAATTTCCGGGAAGCATTACGCGCGAGAGTCGCCGCCGGATCACCCTGGTCCGGGACAACTCGCATCAGATAGGCACTTCGGCGCTCAAAGCAAGCGGGGATTGCGACGCTCAGGTCGCCGAAAGCGCCCCGAGCAGGTCGGCGATCAGGTCGTCCGTGTCCTCCAGACCCAGCGACAGGCGGATCAGGCCGGGGGTGATGCCGAGAGCATCCTTCTGCTCCTGCGGCAGCCGCTGGTGCGTGGTGGTCGCGGGATGGGTGGCGATTGTCTTGGCGTCGCCCAGATTGTTGGAAATCCTGGCGATCTCCAGCGCATTCATGAATCGGAAGGCCGCTTCCTTGCCACCCTTCACCTCGAAGGTGACAAGTGTGCCCCCCGACCCCATCTGTGCCATGGCCAGCGCGTGTTGCGGGTGGCTTTGCAGCCCCGGATAGATCACGCGCGTCACCTGCGGATGTCCCTCCAGCGCCCGCGCCACGGCCAGCGCGGTTGCCGCCATCGCCCGGCAGCGCAGGTCCAGCGTCGCCAGTCCGTTCAGGTGCATCCAGGCGGTGAAGGGGGACATGCTGCCGCCAGTGTGCTTCATGTAGGGTTCCAGAACCTTGCGGATGAACTCCCGCTTGCCGCAGACAACGCCGCCCAGCGCGCGGCCCTGGCCGTCGATGTGCTTCGTCGTTGAATAGACCACCACATCCGCACCCTGGCTGACCGCGCGGGAAAAGATCGGGGTGGCAAAGACGTTGTCGCAGATCACCAGCGCACCTGCCGCATGGGCAATCTCGCTGACAGCGCGGATGTCCACCAGTTCCAGCGTCGGATTGGACATCGACTCGAAGAACACCACCTTCGTCCCCGGCGTCACTGCCGCGCGCCACTGCTCCGGATCGGCGCCATCGACGAAGGTCACGCGCACGCCGAACTTGCCCAGAACCTCCTCCAGCACATAGAGGCAGGAGCCGAACAGCGCCCGCGCCGCGACCACATGGTCGCCCGCCCGCAAGGCCGACATCAGCGCCCCACTGACCGCCGCCATACCCGAGGCGGTGGCGAAGGCATCCTCGGTGCCTTCCAGCGCCGCGATGCGCTCCTCGAACATCCGGGTGGTGGGGTTGCCGTAGCGGGCATAGATGAACTCGTCCTCGCCCGCCTTGACAAAGCGCGCCTCGGCGGCCTCGGCGGTGGGGTAGACGAAGCCCTGGGTCAGGAAGATCGCCTCGGCCATCTCGCCATACTGGCTGCGGCGGATGCCGTCATGGACAAGTCTCGTGCGGGTCTTCCAGTCCTTCGTCATCGCGGGCCTCCCGGCCAATAAAAAACCCCGGCATACCCAAAGGTGCCGGGGCAGTCCCCTTCACCTCTTTAGCGGCTTGTTTAACGTGGCCCGCAATCCGGTAACAAAGCGCCACGGTCCGGCTGATACGCCTGCACCCCGCTGTGGTCAAGCCGCCACAGCCGCGAGCTGTCATCTGCCGGTCATCCGCGCGTCACCGCGCCGTTGCCACCCCGCGGCAGAAGGCGGGCAAGCGAGCAGCGCGAGACAGGTCATGACCGAAGATCCCCGTCCGATCCGCGCCGACATGGACCCCGGCGGCTGCCTGACGCTTGACCGCGACCGGCTGAGGCGCAAGATCGCCGCCCTCTCCGACCCGGCGCCGGTCGTCGTGATGATCCATGGCTGGCGCTATGCCCCGGGCTTCGCCGGGGTCTGCCCGCACGGCTCGATCCTGTCGCTCGACCCGCCGCCGGCCGACCGGCGCGCGGTCAGCTGGCCCCGTCACCTCGGCCTTGACGGCCGCTCGGCCCTTGGCATCGCGCTTGGCTGGAGCGCGAAATGCGATCCGTGGCGGGCTCACCTGCGGGCCGGCCGGACCGGACCCGCCCTGGCCGAGATCGCCCGCTGCGTCCACGACCTGACCGGGCGCGGGATCCAGGTCATCGCCCATTCCATGGGGGCGCGCGTGGCCCTCTCGGCGCTGCCGCACCTGCCGGCAGGACATGTCCGGCGGATGATCCTTCTGGCGGCCGCCGAGACGCGCGGCCGGGCGCTGGCCGCGATGGAAACGCCTGCGGGCCGCTCGGTCGAGGTGATCAACGTCACCACGCGCGAGAACGACCTGTTCGATGCCTGCTTCGAGTGGGGCATCCACCTCGGCCTGCGCACCTCGATCGGCCAGGGGCTTGGACAGAGCCTGCCGAACTGGCACGATCTGTGGATCGACCAGCCCCGCACGCTGCGAGCGCTGGCCGCCCTTGGACATGTCCTTTCCGACCCGCCGCGCCGGATCTGTCACTGGTCGCCCTACCTGCGCCCCGGCACGATCGCGCTCTACCGCGCGCTGATCGAGGGGCGGCTGTCAGCCGGAGACCTGCCGGTACACCGCCCCGGCAGACGCTGGTCACGCCTGATTCTCGGCGCGCGCGGCATGGATCCGGGTCCGGGCCTGTCCGCATCCTGACTGCCCGCATCCTGTGTGCCGGCCTGCCGCGGCTGGTCCGTCGATCGACGCTATGTCCTCCGTCCCGGCAGAAAAAGAAAGGGCGCCTCTCGGCGCCCTTGGCTGCAAGGTCTTTGGGGGGGAAAGGACTTGGCGTGAAATTCCGCTGTCAGGGGGCTCAGGCCCGATGGCCGTTGTCGTCGAGGTTGATGACCGTCAGCACCATGGCGCGCAGGATCGTGTGGCCGATGATCGGCAGCACGGCCCAGAACAACAGCCAGTAGGACGGATCAGCAACGCGGATCATGGTTTCGTTCATCAACAGGAAGGCGAAGTTGTAGATCACCATCATCCGCGTCAGGTTCGGCAGGTGGTCGCGCATTTCCGCGTCCGGCCAGAAGCTGGCCGCGGTTGCGGTGCGACCGTTCAGGACGTCCTGCAGGAAGACGCCACCGATCACGACGTAGAACAGGCTCTGGACCCGCTGGCACCACAGTGGATCGTCGGCCATGGTCAGCACCAGAAGCGGCAGGCCGGCGAAGGCCAGCGCGAAGGTTACCGCCTGTGCGACCGAGTAGCGGGTAAGAAGCCGGCGCACCATGCCCTCGAAGCCCATGCCCACCCGCACCGCCAGCGCCGCCATGAAGGCCGTGACAAAGGCCCCACCCGAATTGTCGGTCCCGTAGGCCACCGACAGGACCGGATAACCCACCAGAAGCACCGCACCGGGCAGATACAGCGACCGCGACAGGGGCGGCAGATCCTGGAACAGGCTCAGGAACAGGCGGACCAGATCGAACGGCGTGCGGTGCATGGGTCAGCTCCCTCTTGCTTGCCGTCAGGTCTATCGGCGCATCAAGGCAGAGCTGGGGCAGAACCCGGACCCTTGCGGGGCAATCCTGTGCCGTTCGTCAGGATTTGTCGTCCGGCTCCTCGATCAGGTAGCGTTGCAGCGCCATGAACTGCAGCATCAGGAACAGGAACAGCGCGGCCGGCATCGCGAAGGTCTCCAGTTTCACCCAGAGTTCGGTGGACTGAGTGCGCCAGATGATCTCGTTGGCCACCGCAAGGCCTGCGAACATCCACGTCAGCCGCCGGGTCAGGATCATCCAACCCTCTGGTTTCATGGGCAAAGCCTCGGCCATCACCCATTGCAAGAGGCTCTTGCCGCGCAAGAGCCCCGCGCCAAGGATCGCGGCGAAGGTGCCATAGACGATGGTCGTCTTCATCTTGAAGAACCGCTCGTCGTTGAACCAGGCGGTCAGCCCGCCGAACACCACGACCATGACGGCGACGAAGATCTGCATCCGGCTGATGGTGCCCGTCAACAACCATAGCGCGAAAATTGAGGCAAGAAGCAGCGGAACCAGCACCAATGCGGCCACAATGAAGCCGGAATACTCGGTCCCGCCCAGCGTGTAGGTCTGATCCTTGATCCGCATGTAGATCAGGAAGAACACCAGGGTCGGCCCCAGCTCCAGCACCTGCTTGAGAATCGGGTTGATCTTCCGTTCCGCCATAGCCTCGTCCATCCTCTCGTCGCCCGCACCGCGCCTATGGCACGATCCCCGGCTGCCAGTCGATATCCAGCCGGCTGCCCGCCAGGAACCGCGCCAGGGCCTCGGGGCCGGCCGGATCCCGCGCCAGGGCCAGCATACCCAGGTCCGCCGCCCCGATGCCGCGGTCCGAGACCAGATCGACCACGAGCCGCCCGCGTCCCTGCGGCAGGGCGCGGATCGCCGCACGCAGGCCCTCCCGCGCCGCTTCCGGCACCGCCGCCTCGGGCAGCGCCCCGGCCAGCGCCAACAGGGCCTCGCGCGCTGCGTCTGCCGCGCGGGTGCCCGCGGCCCCCGGCTCCAGCCGCTCTCCCCATGCCGCCAGCACGGGGCGCATGGTCCGGCCGTCGCTTTTCCACTCTGCCCGCAGCCGGGTCAGCCGACCCGCGAACACCGCCCCGCTCTCCAGCTCCGCGCCTGCGACCTCGGCCTCCAGCACAAGCGCGCTGCCGCCGGACAGGTCAAGCCGGAACTCGTGCAACCGCAAAAGGTCTGCCGCCGCGTCCCGGTGCAGATCCAGCCGCAGATCCGCCGTCTGAAGCCGGGACAGGTCGCGCAGCCAGTCCGGCATCTCGCGGTCGCGAAGCCCCGGGGCCATCCGCACCCCCTCGCTCTCGACCTCCAGGGATTGGAGCGCCCCCGCCTCGGCACTTCCCCGCAGCCGCAGCCGCGCGACCATGATCCGCACCGCACCGCTGGCCGCCACCCGAGTTCCGTCCAGCACGCACCAGTCCCCGTCCATGGGTGCGGGCGGCGCCTCGAGGTCGAGACCGGTCAGCGCGCGAACCCCGCTGACCAGCGTATCGCAGTCTGCCGGCGTCGCGGCCGCGACGGGCCCCGGGATGAGCAGCAGCGCAAGGGCCACCCCCCGGATCATGCCTCGGCCCCGACCAGCGCCTTCGCGAACTCCTCGGGGTCGAAGGGGGCGAGATCGTCGATCTGCTCGCCCACGCCGATCGCATGGATCGGCAGGCCGAAGCGGTCGGCCAGCGCCACCAGCACGCCACCCTTGGCGGTCCCGTCCAGCTTGGTCATGACCAGGCCCGAGACATCGGCGATCTTGCGGAAGATCTCGACCTGGGTCAGCGCGTTCTGGCCCGTGGTGGCATCCAGGACCAGAAGCGTGTTGTGCGGCGCCGCGGGATCGACCTTGCGAATGACGCGGACGATCTTGGCCAGTTCCTCCATCAGGTCGGCCCGGTTCTGAAGCCGCCCGGCCGTGTCGATCATCAAGAGGTCCGCGCCCTCGGCTCTTGCCTTCGTGAGGGCGTCGAAGGCGAGGCTCGCCGGATCGCTGCCCTCCGGCGCGGTCAGCACCGGCACGCCCGCGCGCTTGCCCCAGATCTGCAACTGCTCCACCGCCGCCGCCCGAAAGGTGTCGCCCGCCGCGATGACGACCTGCTTGCCGGCCGCCTTGAACTGGCTGGCAAGCTTCCCGATCGTGGTCGTCTTGCCCGACCCGTTCACCCCCACCACCAGCACGACCTGCGGCTTTTGGGGATACAGCGGCATGGGCCGTGCCACAGGCTCCATGATCCGCGCCACTTCTCCGGCCAGCGCCGCCCGCAACTCGCGGGTGGAAATCTTCCGCCCGAACCGCCCCTCGGCGATGTTCGCAGTGACCCGGACGGCAGTCTCCACCCCCATGTCGGCCTGTATCAGCAGTTCCTCCAGGCTTTCCAGCATGGCGTCATCCAGCACCCGACGCGGCTCCTCGGCCTGCGCGCGTCCGAAAAGCCGGCCCAGAAGGCCGGGCTTCGCCTGCGGCGCGGCCTCCGGTGCGGCCGCAACCCGGGTCCGGTCCATTGGCGCCGGATCCTCGGGCCCGGGCAAGTCGGGTTCGGGCAGGTCGGGTTCGGGCAGGTCGGGCAGTTCGGGCGGCGACGGCTCGGGCAGTTCGGGCACGGCGTCGGGAATTTCGCGCGGCGGATCCTTCGGGTCCTCGGCGCCTTCGGCGACCAGCGCCTCCAGACCCTCGCCGATCCTGTCCGAGGACCGGAACATCCGCTCCTTGAGCTTCCTGAAGAACGACATGGGCGGCACCCCCGGGCTGTTTCTCTTCACCTAGTCGCTTTGGCCCGGCTTTGGAAGGCCATCACTCCACCCCCGCGTAAAGGACCGCCCCCCACAGGATCAGCGCCTGTCCTGCCCAGTAGGCGGGCCAGAGCGCCCGGGCCAGCCGCCGCCGCCAGCCGGCGTCCCTCACGACAAACAGTTGCAGGGCAAGCATGAGGTCGGACAGGATGAACAGCGCCGCTCCGGCCCGCAGAAGGCCCTGCCCCGCATGCACCGGCAGCAGCAGCGCCACCACCCCCATGAGCCCGATCAGCCCGACATATCCCCTGACCGGCTGGCGCAGGTCGCCCGTGCGCGGGGCAAGCCAGAGCTCGGTTGACAGCAGCAGGGCCAGAAGCCCCGTCAGAGCCAGCCCCTCTGCCAGCAACACCCCGTCGAACCCGAGCTGCGCACCACGCCAGAAGAATCCTCCGGCATAGGCCAGATGCCCCAGCCCGAATGACGCCACACCGGCCAGGAACCGTCGCACCCCGCCCAGCGCCAGCATCAGGTCGCCCAAGGCCCCCAGCGCCAGCCCGATCGGGATCAACCAGAACCAGCCGCCCGGCGCCAGCGTTGCCGCCTGTGCCAGCGCCAGAACCGCCAGGAGGCCCGTCGAGGCCGTCTTGACCGCCGCCCCCGCCACACCCTTCACCTCGCGCGAGCTTCACCTCGCGCGAGGCGAAGCCCAGCCAGAAGGCCATCGCCGCCGCCAGAGCCAGGATTGCGGTTGCAATGGCCAGCATTTCGCCCAACTTGTCCGGCATCAATCCCTCCGCGCCTCCCGCGCCAGACTTGACCGCCCACCGATCCGATGCAAGCCCGCCCCCTGCCCCTTGCCGCCTTCGCCCTCGCCGCGCTTTGCCCGCTGGTGCTGATCGCGTTCGGCCTCGCCTTCGGGCCGGGCTGGCTCTGGGCGGGCTTTCTCTACATGGCGGTGCTGACGGTGACCCTCGACCAGCTGATCCCGCTGATCCCCGGCCGGGCCGAGGGGGACGACTTCCCGGCGGCCGATGTTCTCCTCGTCGCCACGGGCCTCGGGGCATTGGCGCTCCTGCCGCTGGCGACCTGGGGGATCGCCGGCCCGTCCGGCCTCAACTCCGGTCAGCGGGTGCTTCTGTTCCTCGCGGCCGGCTTCTGGCTCGGCCAGGTCGCGCATCCTGCCGCGCACGAGTTGATCCACCGCCCGCGCCGGGCGCTCTTCCGGCTCGGCGCCACGGTCTATGCGGCTCTGCTCTTCGGCCAGCACGCCAGCGCCCACCGCCTGGTCCACCACCGCCATGTCGCGAGCCCCGACGACCCCAACACCGCCCGCAACGGCGAAAGCTTCTACCGCTTCGCCACCCGCGCGTGGATAGGCAGCTTCCGCGAGGGCGCACGCGCCGAATCCGCGCTGCGGAAGGGCGCGGCCAGCCCCGGGCTGCACCCCTATGCCGCGTGGCTTGCGATCGGCCTTGCCGCGCTGGCGCTTGCCGCCCTCGTCTCCGGCCTGCCCGGACTTCTGGCCTGGGCGGGGCTCGCACTCCACGCCCAAAGCCAGATCCTCCTGTCAGACTATGTCCAGCACTACGGCCTGACCCGCGCCCGCCGCCCCGACGGGCGGCTGGAACCCGTCGGACCCGCGCACAGCTGGAACACCGCGCACTGGTTCTCCTCGGCCATGATGCTGAATGCCCCGCGCCATTCCGACCACCACGTCCACCCCGCCCGCCCCTTCCCCGCCCTCGCCCTGCCCGCGGTCGAGGACGCCCCCCACCTGCCCTGGCCCCTGCCCATCGCCTGCGCCCTGGCGCTTTCCCCCCGCACCTGGCGCCGCGCCATCGCGCCCCATCTCGCCCGCTGGCGGGAAACCCGACCCTCCGCCACGGCACCGGACACGGCTGCATGACTGGCCAAACCGCGCCGCCTCTGGCACTCTCCCTCCCGAAATCACGGAGCCTAACATGCGCCCCACCGCCCTTGCCCTGATCCTTGCCGCCACACCGGCGCTGGCCGAAACGCCCCTGAACGCCGACCAGTTTGACGCCGCCACCCGGGGCGACACGATCACCTACGATTACGGCGGCGGGCTGTTCGGCACCGAGGAATACCTGGACGGCCGCCGCGTCCGCTGGGCCTTCGAGGGTGACCTCTGCATCTACGGCGTCTGGTATCAGAAGGACGACCAGATCTGCTTCGAATACGAACGCGACCCGACCCCGGCCTGCTGGCTCTATTTTCTGGAGAACGGCAGGATCCGCGGCCGCTACATGGGCGAGGGCGGCGGCTGGGAGATCCTCGAATCCAGCCGCGATGGCGGTCCACTGCCCTGCGCCGGGCCGGACGTGGGCGTCTGACGCCATGCGCCGCAGCGCCGCCCTTCTCGCCCTCGTGCTTTCGCCCGCGCTGGCACTCGCGGACACCCCGCCGGCCGGGGAGATGGTCCCATCCCTCGGTGCCCCGATCTCCGCCGAGGAGTTCGAGGCCCATGTCTCCGGCAAGACCGTGACCTACCACCAGCATGGGCTTCTCTTCGGGATCGAGGAATACCTCGCCGACCGCAAGGTCCGCTGGAGCGTGACCGCCGACACCTGCCAGTATGGCATCTGGTATCCCTCGGGGCAGGATATCTGCTTCGTCTACGAGGACGACCCTACACCCGCCTGCTGGACCTTCTGGCTCAAGGACGGCTCCCTTGTCGCGCTCTCGACCGAGGCCGCACCGGGGCAGGAGCTTTACGAGACCTCCGCCGACAGCACGCCCCTGCCCTGCCCCGGCCCGGATATCGGCGTCTGACCATGCGCGGGACCCTCGCCTGCCTGATTATGGTCCCGCATCTGGCGCAGCCTCTGGCCGCCCGCACGCTGATGACCGCCGAAGACTTCGACCGCTTCTCCCTCGGCAAGACGCTGGACTATGCGACGGGTGGGCAGATCTGGGGGTCGGAAGCCTATTTCGAGGGCCGAAGGGTGCGCGACGCCGATACGGGCGGCCCCTGCCTTGACGGGCACTGGTTGCCGCAGGGCGATGCGATCTGCTTCGTCTATCCGGCGCGCGAGGGCCTGCACTGCTGGCACTACTGGCGCGAGGGCGACAGGGTTCTGGCCCAACCCCTCTCTACCCCCGATGCGCCCCTGCAAGAGGTGACCGAAGCCGCCTCTCCCCTCGCCTGCCCCGGCCCGGATGTGGGGGTCTAGGATGCGCGCCGTCCTCCTGCCCTTCGCGCTCGCCGCAGCCCCGGCCTTCGCCGAGGATCCGGTCACGGCGGACGAGTTCGACGCCCTCACCCTTGGCCGCAGCATGTCCTGGTCGGAGTCCGGCATGGTCTATGGTCTGGAACAGTATCTGCCCGGCCGCCGCGTCCGCTGGGCGGCGGTGGGCGAGGATTGCACCCTCGGCCACTGGTATGCCGACGGTCCCGCGATCTGCTTCAGGTATGAAACCGATGTCGAGCCCGACTGCTGGCTCATCACCCGCAGCGCCGCAGGCTTCGATGCGCTCTACATCACCAACCCACCCGGAACTCCGTCCGTGACCGTCGCCGAAACGTCCGATCCCCCTGCCTGCCCCGGACCGGAGGTTGGCAGCTGATGCGCGGCGCGGCGCTGCTTGCAATCACCCTGACGCTCGCCCTTCCGGCGGGGGCCGAGACCGACCCGCCGCTCCCGGCCGAGGCGTTCGAGCGTTTCGTGCAGGGCCGCACCTTCGACACCCATGACGAGACCGGCCGCTACGGGGTGGAAACCTTCCTGCCCGGCCGCCGGGCGATCTGGCGCGACCCCGAACGCTGCCTCGAAGGCCGCTGGCGTCCGCAGGGCGCGCTGATCTGCTTCGACTACCAGGGCATCGACACGCCCTTCTGCTGGACCTACCACGACCGGGGCGGCTCGCTGGAGGCCTGGCTCGACGGCGACCGGACCACCGCGCCGATCCGCCTTTTCCCCTCGCCCGAGGTCGTGACCTGCGAAGGCTGGTTCGGGGTCTAGCAGAACGGACGCCGGGCCCTGACCGGACCGCGTCGCAGGGGCTCGGCCGGATCTGGCCGCCCGCGCACAACCCGTCGACCCTGTCATGCGGCACCGGGCTGTCCTGCGTGGACCGGCGCCTAGAAGAGACTGCCCTGCCCGCCATCCCCGTCGCCTTTCCAGCGGCGAACGGAGCGGCTGCCCACCGCCAGCCGTCCGTCCGCGAACTCGATTTCAAGCGCCGCTACCATCTCTGCAGCCGCTTTCGAGGTCACGACCGCCCCATCCCCCCGGACCACCGCATAGCCCCGCTTCAGCGTGGCATGGTAGCCCAGCGTCAGACGGGTGCGGTCCAGCGCCTCCAGCCGGTCGTGCAGGCGCGCCAGACGTGCCGCCGGGGCCGCCT
Source organism: Tabrizicola sp. (assembly GCA_046294075.1). Lineage (GTDB taxonomy): Bacteria > Pseudomonadota > Alphaproteobacteria > Rhodobacterales > Rhodobacteraceae > Tabrizicola. The sequence goes on from JBKBJC010000023.1 coordinate 10,610, forward strand.
CCAGCCGGTCGGCCAGCACCGTCAGCCGTGCCCGGCCCTCGGCCGTGCGCCGCCCGGCGTCTCCCAGCATCCGGGCCAGGGCCGGTGCCAGCCGCGCGGCCAGGTCCGCCAGCCGCTCCTTCCGCCGCTCCAGCCGGGCCGCCACCGCCCGCTCCAGCCGGTCCGCCCGTCCGGCCAGCAGATCGCGCTGCCGCGCCAGCCCCGCGCGCAAGGCGCCCGGCTGCAAACGACCCGCGACCCGGTCGAACTCCCGGTGCTTCCGGCTGACGGCCAGACCCAGGCCCGACCCCAGCCGCATCGCCGCCGCATCCAGCCGCTGCCGGGGCGAGGCGACCAGCGTCTCGACCCGCGGCAGGGCGCGGCCCAGGTCGCGCAGCCGCTGCCTGCGCAGCACCACCCCCTGCCCGATCCCCCGCACCAGCCGCGCCCCCAGCGCCTCCAGCGCCGCCAGAAGCTCCAGCCGCACCGGCACCGCCAGCTCCGCCGCAGCCGTCGGGGTCGGCGCCCGCAGGTCGGCAGCATGGTCGATCAGCGTGGTGTCGGTCTCGTGCCCCACGGCGCTGATCAGCGGAATGCGCGAGGCCGCGGCCGCGCGCACCACGATTTCCTCGTTGAAGCCCCAGAGGTCCTCCAGTGACCCCCCGCCCCGCGCCACGATCAGCACGTCGGGCCGCGGGATCGGGCCGCCCGGCTCGATCGCATTGAAGCCCCGGATCGCGGCGGCCACCTCGGCCGCACAGGACTGGCCCTGCACCGCCACCGGCCAGACCAGCACATGCCGGGGAAAGCGGTCGCGCAGCCGGTGCAGGATGTCGCGGATCACCGCGCCCGAGGGAGAGGTCACCACCCCGATCACCTGCGGCAGATAGGGAAGCGGTTTCTTCCGCGCAGGATCGAACAACCCCTCGGCCTGAAGCGCGGCCTTGCGCTTCTCCAGCATCGCCATCAGCGCGCCCGCGCCGGCCGGAGCCACGTCCTCGACGATCAGCTGATATTTCGACTGCCCCGGAAAGGTGGTCATCCGGCCCGTGGCCACGACCTCCATCCCCTCTTCGGGGCGCACCTGCATCCGCGCGACCTGGCCCTTCCAGCTGACCGCCGCGATCACGGCGCGGTCGTCCTTCAGGTCGAAATAGAGGTGCCCCGAGGCTGGCCGGCTGACCCGCCCCACCTCGCCCCTGACCCGGACAAGGCCGAACTCGCCCTCGATCACCCGCTTCACCGCTCCCGAAAGCTCGGAGACCGTATATTCCGGCTGGTTGCCCTGCGGCGCGGGGCCGTCGGTGTCGATCAGGTCCATGGCAGGTCCATGCTTGCCCTCGCTCTCCCCCAACCCTATGACGCCCGCAGGCAAAGTCCAAGCGGGGGCGAACATGAACATCCTGATCCTCGGTTCCGGCGGTCGCGAACATGCCCTCGCCTGGGCGGTCAAGCAGAACCCGAAATGCGACCGGCTGATCGTCGCGCCCGGCAATGCGGGCATCGCGATGCTGGCGGAATGCGCGGACCTGGACATCCTCGACGGCGCCGCCGTGGTTGCCTGCTGCGAGGAGAACGCCATCGACTTCGTGATCGTCGGGCCCGAAGCCCCGCTCGCCGCGGGCGTGGCGGATGCCTGCCGTGCTGCCGGACTCCTGACCTTCGGCCCCTCGGCCGCAGCGGCGAGACTGGAAGCCTCGAAGGCCTTCACCAAGGAGATCTGCGACGCCTGCGGCGCCCCCACCGCCGCCTATGCGTGCTTTACCGACGCCGCCTCCGCCCGCGCACACATCCGTGCGCAGGGTGCCCCGATCGTGGTCAAGGCTGATGGGCTCGCGGCAGGCAAGGGCGTGATCGTCGCCATGACCGAAGACGAGGCACTGGCAGCCATCGACGACATGTTCGGCGGCGAATTCGGTGCCGCGGGTGCGGAAGTCGTGATCGAGGAGTTCATGATCGGCGAAGAGGCCAGCTTCTTCGTGCTCACCGACGGCGTTCATGCGCTGCCCATCGGCACAGCGCAGGATCACAAGCGGGTCGGCGACGGCGATACGGGGCCGAACACCGGCGGCATGGGCGCCTACTCCCCCGCACCGGTCCTGACCGAGGCCATCCAGCGGCAGGCGCTGGACGAGATCGTCCTGCCGACGATCCGGGAAATGGCCCGCCGCGGCACGGCCTACCAGGGGGTCCTCTATGCGGGTCTGATGATCCAGGATGGCAAGGCCCGCCTTGTCGAATACAACGCGCGTTTCGGCGACCCCGAGGCCCAGGTCCTGATGATGCGTCTGGGCGCACAAGGGCTGGACCTCATGCTCGCCGCCGCCGAGGGTCGGCTCGACCAGGCCCGGGTCAACTGGGCAGAGGATCACGCCCTGACCGTGGTGATGGCCAGTACGGGCTATCCGGGCAGCTATGCCAGGGGCAGCCAGATCAGGGGCCTCGAGGAACTGCCCGAGGACAGCCGCCATATGGTCTTCCACGCCGGCACCGCCGCACGCGACGGCCGCATCGTCGCAGCAGGCGGACGCGTCCTGAACGTCACGGCCCGCGGCGCAACCCTGCGCGAGGCCCGGGACCGCGCCTACGCCATGGTCGATGCCATCGACTGGCCCGGCGGCTTCTGCCGCCGCGACATCGGCTGGCGGGCACTGGCCGAACGGCGCGGCTGACGCCGCAGACCTTTCCTCTCGTCGTCGGGACTTGGCCCGACGACGAGAGGAAAGCCGCCGCGCGCCAGCGCGGCAATTTGCGCCCTGCGGGACTTGCACCCGGAGCGGGGCTTGCATAAGACGCGCGGGGATCTGAGACGGGCCCTCGGGAGGGACCATGCCGCTTCTGGTGATGAAATTCGGGGGGACTTCGGTCGCCGACCTTGCGCGGATCGAAAATGCCGCGAAGAAGGTGCAGGCGGAGGTCGAGCGCGGCTATGACGTGATCGTCATCGTCAGCGCCATGTCCGGCAAGACCAACGAGCTGGTGGGCTGGGTCGAGCAGACCTCGAAACTCTATGACGCGCGCGAGTATGACGCCGTCGTCTCCTCGGGCGAAAACGTGACGGCCGGCCTCATGGCGCTGCGTCTGCAGGAGATGGGGATTCCCGCGCGGTCCTGGCAGGGCTGGCAGGTGCCGATCAACACGACCTCCGCCCATGGCGCGGCGCGGTTCGTGTCGATCCCGCGCGACAACATCGACGCGAAATTCGCCGAGGGCTTCAGGGTCGCCGTGGTCGCGGGTTTCCAGGGCCTCTCGCCCGAAGGCCGGATCACCACGCTCGGCCGGGGTGGGTCCGACACCACGGCCGTCGCCTTCGCCGCCGCCTTCGGGGCAGAACGCTGCGACATCTACACCGATGTCGACGGCGTCTACACCACCGACCCGCGCATCAGCCCCAAGGCCCGCAAGCTGGACAAGATCGCCTTCGAGGAGATGCTGGAACTCGCCTCGCTTGGCGCCAAGGTCCTTCAGACCCGTTCGGTCGAGCTAGCCATGCGCTACAAGGTCCGCCTGCGTGTCGTGTCTTCCTTCGAGGAGGTCGACGAGACCTCCGGAACCCTGGTCTGCGACGAGGATGAAATCATGGAATCGAAAGTTGTGTCCGGCGTCGCCTATTCCCGCGACGAGGCGAAGATGACGCTGCTGAAGGTCGAGGACCGTCCCGGCGTCGCAGCCGCCATCTTCGGCGCGCTCGCCGATGCCGGCGTGAATGTGGACATGATCGTCCAGAACATCAGCGAACTCGACGACCCTGCCGACAAGCGCGCCTATACCGACATGACCTTCAGCCTTCCCACCAATCAGGTGGACCGCGCGAAGAAGGCGATCGACGAGGGCGCGGCGGCGGGCAAGTTCGCGTTCAGTTCGCTGGTGACCGATACAGATGTGGCCAAGGTCTCGGTCGTCGGCATCGGGATGCGGTCGCAGGTCGGCGTGGCGGCCAGGATGTTCGCGGCGCTTGCGGCCGAGAACGTGAACATCAAGGTCATCACCACCTCCGAGATCAAGATCTCGGTGCTGATCGACCGTAAATACATGGAACTGGCCATCCAGGCGCTGCACGACACGTTCGAGCTGGACAAGGCCTGACCTGGATCCGGCGGGTCGGGCTCCGCGGCGCGGCGCGCCGCCTGATCGGCAGGCGCATGCAACCTTTGGCTGCGCGCAGGCCCGCAATTCCGTTTTCATCCACGGAATGCCCGCCTATAGAGGGGGCAAGACCGCAGAAGGATCCGGCCCATGCCCGAACGCAGCGAAAGCGAAAGCCGCAAACTACTGCGCCGACTGCGCGACGTGCTCTCCACCCCCGGCGAGGGCCAGGACCGGCTGGACCGCATCACCCATCTGATCGCCGACAGCATGGGCACCGAGGTCTGCTCGATCTATCTCTTCCGCGACCCCGAGACGCTGGAACTCTGCGCCACCGAAGGCCTGAAGAAGGAAGCCGTCCACCAGACCCGGATGAAGCTGGGCGAGGGTCTCGTCGGCCGCGTCGCCCGCACCGGCCAGCCGGTGAACACCGCCGACGCGCCGAACGAGAAGGGTTTCCGCTACATGCCGGAAACCGGCGAGGAGCTGTTCTCCTCCTTCCTCGGGGTGCCCATCCAGCGCGTCGGTGAAAAGCTGGGCGTGCTGGTGGTGCAGTCGAAGACCGCGCGCCAGTTTTCCGAGGACGAGATCTACGCGCTCGACGTTGTCGCCATGGTGCTGGCCGAGATGACCGAGCTTGGCGCCTTCACTTCCGGCGACGGGGCGATGCGGGCGCTGCACAAGCAGCCGGTGATGATCCGCGGCAGTTCGGGCCAGGAAGGCGCGGCCGAGGGGCGCGTCTGGCTGCACGAGGCCCGCGTCGTGGTGACGAACCCGGTCGCCGACGATCCGCTGACCGAGATCGACCGCATCCGGGCGGCGGTGGGCGAATTGCGGGTCTCGATCGACGACCTCCTGGCCGCCGAGCAACTGGACAAGGACCAGAAGCAGGTGCTGGAGGCCTACCGGATGTTCGCCCATTCCCGCGGCTGGCTGCGGCGGATGGAGGAGGACATCATGCGCGGCCTTTCGGCCGAAGCGGCGGTGGAAAAGGAACAGTCCGCCGCCCGCGCTCGGATGGAACAGGTGCCCGACCAGTATCTGCGCGAGCGGTTGCAGGATCTTGACGACCTGTCGAACCGGCTGTTGCGCATCCTGACCGGACAGGGCCAGGATACCGGAGCAGAAATGCCCGACAACCCGGTCCTCGTCGCCCGCAACATCGGCCCGGCAGAACTGCTCGACTATGGCCGCAAGCTCAAAGGTGTGGTGCTGGAGGAAGGCTCGGTCGGCAGCCACGCCGCCATCGTCGCCCGCGCTCTGGCGATTCCGCTGGTCATCAACGCAAGCCGCGTGGTGGCCGAGGCGCTGAACGGCGACCCGATCCTGGTGGACGGGGACCAGGGCATTGTCCACCTTCGCCCCGAAGAGACTGTCGCCCGCGCCTTCCGCGACAAGATCGCCATGCAGGCCGAGGCGCAGAAACGCTATGCCAGCTTGCGCAACCTGCCCGCGACCACGCTTTGCGGCACCACGATCGCGTTGCACATGAACGCGGGGCTCATGGCCGACCTGCCCAGCCTCGAAGGCTCGGGCGCCGATGGTGTGGGACTCTTCCGCACTGAACTGCAATTCCTGATCCGGTCCAGGATGCCGCAGCGCGCCGAACTCGCCGCGCTCTACGCCCGCGTCATGGATGCCGCCAAGGGCAAGCGCGTCGCCTTCCGCACCCTCGATATCGGCTCGGACAAGGTGCTGCCCTACATGCAGCCGCCCGAAGAGCCGAACCCGGCGATGGGCTGGCGTGCGGTTCGCGTCGGCCTCGACAAGCCCGGGGTCCTGCGCATGCAGCTTCAGGCGCTGATCCGTGCCGCCAGGGGGCGTCCGCTGACGGTCATGTTCCCGCTGGTCACCGAGATGAGCGAGTTCGAGCAGGCACGCTCCTACGCCTTCCGCGAACTGCACCGCGAGAAGTCGCTCGGACACCCGGTCCCCGAGCGGATCGAGATCGGCGCAATGATGGAGACCCCCTCGCTGGCCTTCGCGCCGAAAAGCTTTTTCGAGCTGGCGGATTTCATCTCGGTCGGCGGCAACGATCTCAAGCAGTTCTTCTTCGCCGCCGACCGCGAGAACGAACTGGTGCGCAGACGTTATGACACGCTGAACCTTTCGTTCCTGTCGTTCCTCGAGCAGATCGTCGCCCGCTGCGCCGAGACCGGGACTGCGCTGTCGTTCTGCGGCGAAGACGCGGGCCGGCCGATCGAGGCGCTGGCACTGACCGCGATCGGTTTCCGTGCGCTCTCGATGCGCCCGGCTTCGGTGGGGCCGGTGAAGGCGTTGCTCCGCCGGGTCGATCTCACCGAAGCGCGCAAGGTGATCGACCGGGCCCGGGCGGAGGGCGCCGAAAGCGCGAGGCCGTTTCTGATGGACTGGCTCGCGACTCTTGAGACCTGACCCCCCGGGTCAGCCCCCGGTTTCCGAGGCGATCAGGGCCTCCCGCGCAAGCCTGTCGATCAGGGCGTTCAGGTCGGCGGCAATCCGCGCAGGCGAAGTGTCCGGAAAGGCCTCGGCCAGATCGGCAGCTATGTCCTCCGGCGGTGCAGGGTCCGCCAGAAGCTCCCAGATCAGCGCCGCCATCCCGTCCATCCGGTGGATCGCATGCCCCTCGGCATCGGCAAGATAGAGAGTGCCGCCGATCTCGGCCGCAACCGTGCCGGCGCGTTGCCGGACCGGTCCCCGGATGGCGGCACCGACCTCTGCGCGCGGACCGAAGTCCGCCAGCCTGAAGGGGCGGTCCGGGCTGCGCGGCTCGAGGGGCAGGTCATCGGGCCAGCCTGCAAAGGACTGCTCCAGGCAGGCCACGGCTTCGGACAGGTCGTCATAGGTCAGCCGGAACACCGGGCGCATGGCAAGGATCGCGGCCATCGCCAGCAGCACGTCGCCCGAATGTCGGTCACGGGTGAAGTTCTGGTGCAGGAGTGCATCCATCGCCACATCGGGCGAGACCGGCGCCAACCTGGGCAAGGTGCGGCCGTCGCGTCGGTCGAGGATCACGAAGGCCCCCAGCGGGCGCACCACGCCATGCGCCGGCTGATCCGGCAGGCAAAGATACTGGTACTGCCGGTTCCTCGGCCCGCCCACGGTGTCGACCCAGTCCCGGAAGAAGGGATCGATCGTCCCGGGCAGCGGCAGGCGCAGGCGTGGGGCGATCCCCATGGCCCGCCCCCAGGCCAGATTGTCCGTGGTGAAGGACAGGGGCAGCACGTCGTCGCTGAACAGCGGATGACCCGCCCTTGCCAGGGCCGATGACAAGGTGCTTTTCCCCGCCCGTTGCACATTGGGAAAGACCACGAGCCGCCCGGCCATCTCGACTGCGGCCGCATGCAGGCAGATCAGCCGGTTGTCCTCGGCCGGAAGTGCAAACGCAACCGCCGACACGGCATCACAGACCGCATTCACCGCATCGAACCGGCGCAGCGGCCGATCGTCGACATGGCTTTCGCAGACCAGAAGTCCATCCTCGCCGGCCGTGATCGAATAGAAGGGTGCCGCCACCGCATCGGCAGGGCCCGGCTCATGCGGCCAGCCCGTGAAGACCTGCGGCAGCAGGCTCAGCACCGATTCGGCCGCCTCTAGGCGCAGGGGCGCCTTCAGACCACGAAAGGTGATGTAATGACGCATCACGGAAATTCCGGTTGCTCATGGCAGCGCAGGGCGCCAAGGGATCTCGTGCGGCAGGTTCAGGAAGCGGGCTGCACCGCGGCGCAGCCGTCATCCTTGTCTTCGCGGCCCGAGCAGGCGGTGGATCCGCCTCTGTCGCCGCTCCCGCCCGTAGCGTCAGATCTGCCCGGTCCGTTGGACGAACCGGATCCGGAGGATCCGCTGCTCGCCATGGCGACGCTCACTGTGGTAATTGCCGGCACTGCATAGGCGCCGAGGGCAAGGGCCGCGATCCGGGTCAGGGCCTTCCGGCGCGACAGGAGGTTCCTTCTTGTCTCCGATGTCATTGTCCGTTCCTCTTTACCGAGCCTGTTTGAGTCCCGGAGATGACGAATTCGGACACTCGGGACAGCAATCCCGATGCACCCGGAAAACCCGTTTGGCTACGCGACAGATGTTTATTCCAGCGAATTAAACTTAAGGTATAGGCGGTTTCGGGCTTTGCCGCCGGCGCCTGCCCCAGTGCTGGAAACTTGCTGCACGGGTCAGGGCGCCACAGTCTGAAGCATTCGTTATCCTTTATTCCTCGTCTTGGCTGGAAATTCCGTGTCAGCCAGATTGAAACAACCCGGCATGGGCTTGTCGCAGCGCTGCCTTCTGCACCTTGCCCATCGCGTTTCTCGGCAGGTCGTCCAGCACAAGCACGCGCTTCGGGATCTTGAAGGCCGCGAGCCTGTCCCGCAGCGCGAGGCGGAGTCGATCCTCGGCAAGATCCGCTCCGCCTGCGGGGACAAGGCAGGCCACGACGGCCTCGCCGAAATCGGGATGCGGCACCCCGATCACCGCCGAGGCCGCAACTCCCGGCAGATCGTCGAGCGCCGCCTCGACCTCGGCCGGATAGACGTTCAGGCCGCCGGTGATGACCAGATCCTTGGCGCGACCGAGGATCGACAGGTAGCCGTCCGCGTCGAAGGCTCCCATGTCGCCGGTAACGAACCAGCCATCGCGGAACTCCTCGGCGGTCCTTTCCGGCAGCCGCCAGTAGCCCTTGAACACGTTGGGTCCCCTGACCTCGATCGCTCCGGCCTCGCCCTGCGGCAACACGCTGCCGTCCGGTCCGGTGATCCGCACCTCCACCCGTGGCAGCGGCATTCCCACCGTCCCGGCCCGCCGCGGGCCGTCATGGGGGTTCGAGGTGATCATGTTGGTCTCGGTCATGCCGTAGCGCTCCAGGATCGCATGCCCGGTGCGGGCCTGCCACTCGGCGTGGGTCGCGGGCGACAGGGGCGCCGAGCCGGAGATGAACAGCCGCATGTGCGCGGCTGCCTCTCGCGTCAGGCCGGGGTCGGCAAGAAGGCGGGTATAAAAGGTCGGCACTCCCATCATCACCGTGGCCCGCGGCAGGTCGGCCAGCACGGCGGCAGGCTGGAAGGCGCGATGGAAGATCATGCTGGCGCCGGAATAGAGGACGCAGTTGGTGGCCACGAACAACCCGTGCGTGTGGAACACCGGCAGAGCGTGCAAAAGCACGTCCGCCTCGCTGAACCGCCAAAGCGCCACCAGCGCCTCGGCATTGGATGCCAGGTTCTCGCGGCTCAGCATCACGCCCTTCGACCGGCCCGTGGTGCCCGAGGTATAGAGGATCGCGGCCAGGTCCTCCGGCTCGCGCACCGGATCGTCGAAACCCGCCCCCTGTCCGGCTGCCAGCGCCAGAAGATCGGGCAAGGCCATGACCCGCGCGCCGAGACCCGCCAGATCCGCGACCCGGCCCGGATCGGTGACGGCCAGGGCGGGTTCGGCATCGGTCAGGAAATGCGCGGTCTCGGCGACGGTGTAGCCCGGGTTCACCGGCAGGAACACCACCCCCGACCGCAGGCAGGCAAGATAGAGCGACAGAACCGCCTCGCATTTGTCGACCTGCAGCAGCAGCCGGTCGCCAGGCTGAAGCCCCAGCGCCAGCAGCGTGTTTGCCAGCCGTCCTGTGTCGGCCAGCAAGCTCCCGTAGGTGGCGCCACCGACAATCCAGACCCGGGCCGGATCGGCGGCCATGTCCTTCAGGCGGACGATGACATCGGTGCTCATGTGACCTCTCCCCCTCGCGTCGCGGGCATTTATCCGCAACGCCGGGGGAAACCCAAGATCATTCGCCCGGAAATCGCAGGCTGCTCAGGCCCGGATCACCTTTGGCGCTGTTGCCGCAAGCCGGAACTCGGCCTCGACGGCCTCGGTCCCGTGCACCTCGGCCAGCCTGACCAGGGCAAAGCGCACCCGCGCCACCTCACGGTAGAAGGCCAGGTAGGCGGCGTTCAGCGTGGCGCCCGATACCGCACCCAGCACCGGGATCGCCTGGGCCGCCAGCTTCTGGCCCAGCACCGCCGCAAGCTTCGGCGCGATGGCGGCGATCAGGTTCTGCACCGCCGAACCCGTCAGGGCCAGCCGCGAGCCGATGAACGAGGTGTTGACCCCGTCATCCTGCTTCAGCGGGCTTCCGGCCGAGAACACCTGCAGGCATTCGGCGCGCACCCAGTCCTCGTTCGGGTCCAGGCCAGCCGCCCGGGCCTCGGCCCGGATCGCGTTCAGAAACAGCGTCACGGTCAGCGGCAGTTCGGCCACCGCTGTCGGCAAGCCCCCCGCCCCGCCGGCGGCCCCGCTTGCGATCACCGCCGCCATCGGCCCGCGCGCTCCCAGATCCGGCGTCCGGGCCGCGACGCCGTAGGACGCCTCCAGCGCCTGGGCCGTCACCCGCTCGATCTGGCCACGCACCGCTTCCGGCAGGGCGGACAGCTGCGCCTCGAAAGCACCGCCCAGCCGGTTGACCAGCCGCATCACCGGCCCGTTCGCGCGCCTGTAGCGGCGGGCAAGTTCGGCCACCTCGGCGGTCAGGTCAGACATCGGTTCTGTCAGGTCGCGGTCCATGGCCCTGATATGGGGCCGCCGTCGCACCGCGCAATGCCTAGGGACGCAATGGCGCTCAGGTCGCTTTCGTGACCGTGCCGCGCACGCCCTCCCAGGCCCCGGCCTTCAGTTCCAGCCCCAGAACCCGGTCGGGGTTGGTGGGCGGCGGCATCTCCACCCCCTCCAGCTTGCGGAACCCGAACCGGCCGTAATAGGGCGCGTCGCCGACCAGCATGACCCGTTCCCATCCCAGTCGCCGCGCCTCTGCGAGGCTTTCGTTGATCAGAAGCGCCCCCAGGCCCTCGCCCTGGTGGGTCGGGTGGACGGCGACGGGGCCCAGAAGCAGCACGTCATGTTCACCGATCAGGGCGGGCCAATAGCGGATGACGGCCACCAGCGCCCCCGCCTCGTCGCGCAGCGTCAGGCAGAGCGGCGCCACCGTCGGCACCCCTTCGCGCAGCCGGTAGGAGGACAAGGCCGTGCGTCCGGGGGCAAAACAGAGGTCATAAAGCGCCTCGACTTCCCACCAGTCGTCCTCGGTCTCTTCCTCAAGCCGGTACACGCGTCATGGTCCCCCGAGGCCTTGCCGAAGCCACTGGCCTGAAATCACTGCAACCGCGCCGTAACATGCCGCAGGGGCACGATCAATTTGTGAAAGGCCACACCGACGTTCTACCACCCCGCCGCAAACCGGAGGCTGAGGTGCAAGGTCGGCCCTTGCGTCCAGGGCGGCAATCTGTATAAGGCCACATCCTTTCCGCTTATCCATGAACCGGCGATGCCTCTCGTGGACGGGCCGCGGCAAGGACTTTGCCCGTCCTATGAAGCCGCCCCGAAACGAAGGAAGCCCGCATGCCTCTTTACGAGCATGTCTTCATCGCGCGCCAGGACCTGTCCAGCGCGCAGGCCGAAGGTCTGATCGAACATTTCTCCACCGTCCTCGCGGACAACGGCGGCAAGGTCGTTGAAAACGAGTACTGGGGCGTCAAGACGATGGCCTACAAGATCAACAAGAACCGCAAGGGGCACTATGCCTTCCTGAAGTCGGACGCACCCGCCGCGGCCGTGCAGGAAATGGAACGCCTGATGCGCCTGCACGACGACGTGATGCGCGTGCTGACCATCAAGGTCGACAAGCATGCCGAAGGCGTGTCGGTCCAGATGCAGAAGCGTGACGACCGCGAGGACCGTGGCGACCGTGGCGGTTTCGGCGGTGAACGCCGCGAGCGTCCGTCGTTCGGCGACCGCCCGGAGCGTGGCGGTGACCGTGGCGATCGCCCATCGTTCGGCGCTCCGCGTCGTTGATCCGAGGAAAGGAATAGACCATGGCGAACAAGCCGTTTTTCCGCCGCCGCAAGGTTTGCCCCTTCTCGGGCGACAACGCTCCGGCGATCGACTACAAGGACACCCGTCTGCTGCAGCGCTACATCTCCGAGCGCGGCAAGATCGTCCCGTCCCGCATCACCGCAGTCTCGGCAAAGAAGCAGCGTGAACTGGCCACGGCCATCAAGCGCGCCCGCTTTCTCGCCCTGCTGCCTTATGCCGTGAAGTAAGGAGCGACGCACATGCAAGTCATCCTTCTGGAACGTGTGGCCAAGCTTGGCCAGATGGGCGAGGTCGTGAACGTCAAGGACGGTTACGCCCGCAACTTCCTGCTGCCGCAAGGCAAGGCGCTCCGCGCGAACGAGGCGAACATCAAGTCGTTCGAGGCGAAGAAGGCCCAGCTGGAAGCCACCAACCTGGAAACCCGCCGGGAAGCCGAGGCCGTGGCCGAAAAGCTCGACGGCCAGACCTTCATCGTGATCCGTTCGGCCTCGGACGCCGGTGCGCTGTATGGTTCGGTCACGCCGCGCGATGCGGCCGAGGCCGCGACCGAGGCGGGCTTCACTGTCAGCCGCACCCAGGTCGTGCTGGACAGGCCGATCAAGGATCTCGGGCTGCACACCGTTTCGGTGCGCCTGCACCCGGAAGTTTCGGTCAAGATCAGGCTGAACGTGGCCCGTTCGGTGGAAGAGGCCGAACTGCAAGCCTCGGGCAAGTCGATCCAGGAACTCGCCGCCGAGGCGGAAGCCCAGGCCGAGTTCGAGATCGCGGAACTGTTCGACGAAGTCGGCGCGGCCGCGTCGGAAGAATAAGCCGTTTCCCTTCCGGGAACTGCGAACCGCGTCCGGGTCTGCCCGGGCGCGGTTTTCCTTTGGGCGGCAAGGTATCGCAAGGCTTGCCGCGATTTGACCGGCCATCAAAAGGCGCTGGTCATGGCCGGATGAATGGCCGCAGGCAGGTCAGCTGCAGATCAGAATTTCCTTTGGAAACATGGAGAGACGCTTCAACCCGTCTTCAAGAGCATCTCTTTGAAAGTCCACGCCATCAGGTCTTGCAATCCTGCGCGACCAGGGAAGGCTTTCAATGACGGACAGATGCCGGTCGACAAAGATTTTGGCGGCCTGCACGGGGTCGTTTGTGGCAGCGACCGACTGGCGCAGCATTCTGGGATGAAACGAAATGTAGGCGGTCACCAATGGGTCACCCATGATGTCGCCAATCGTGGGCAGCAACTCGTATTCGCCACCCTCGATGTCAATCTTGATGAACACCGGCTGGCCGGGTTTGCGTTCGGCTGCCAACACATCGTGAAGCCGCCTCGCTTCAACCGTCCAATGGCTTCTCCGATCGGGGAACAGGGCACTCGACATCGAATCCCCACCCTCGGCGCGACCGCCAAGAACAAACGATCGTCCATCGCTGTTGATGGCGCATTGATGGATTTCAAGCTTCTCGACCCAGGCCTGGCCCCGATTGGCGGCAACGTTTGCCTCAAGCTCGGCGAAGGCGAGCGGATCGGGTTCGAAGGCGATGCAGCGGGCGGCTCGCTGGACCCCATAGAGAGCGGTCGAGCCGATCCATGCGCCCACATCAAGGAACAAGGACTCGTCTCCGATGAATTCATCGAAGATCGCAAAGGTCTCGGGCTCCCAAGCACCGCTGTCGACCCGTTTCCAGAAGCGCCGGTGGGCGCCCTCTTCGACAGTGTAACTGCAGTTTCCGGTCGCAATCGTTCTCTGCAAGACTACCTCCTTGCTGAAGCCTTTGGCCCATCTTTTCCATCCGAATACTGCATGAAAGTGACGCGGCGTCCATCGCGCCGATGACAGAGCCCGGATGGCCTGATGAGGGAGGGCCGCACCCGAAGGCAACGCCATGGCGCCGCGAGCGTGAAAGGGATGCCGGACACCGCCGCAAAGCTTGCCGCGCCTTGACCTCGTCGTGTCGGGGGCAGGCAAGCTGCCCGCCCGGACCGGCATAGCGTGGCGCCATGCACATGACAGCCACCCAGCGCGGTATCCTTGCCCTTGTCGTCGGGATCGCAGTGTTTTCGCTGCAGGACGTGATCCTGAAGCGGCTGTCTGGGGATTATCCGCTGTATCAGGCGATGGTCATCCGCAGCCTGACCGCCGTGCCGCTCCTCCTGGTCATCGTACGCTGGATGGACGGCCGGCTGACCACGATCAGCACCCCGAACTGGGGCTGGATGCTGGCCCGCGGCTTCCTGAACTTTGCCGCCTACACCGCCTACTACCTCGGGCTTGCCGCCATGCCGATGGCCGACACGGTGGCCCTGTTCTTCACCGCGCCCCTGTTCATCACCATCGCGGCCGCGCTGCTGTTCAGGGAACGCATCGGACATCTGAACCTCTTCGCGCTGGCGGCGGGGTTCCTGGGCATGGTGATGATCTTCAACCCCGGTGCCAGCATCTTCGAGCCCGCCGCTCTCCTGCCGGTCCTCGGCGCGCTCGGCTATGCGCTGACCCAGCTTGCCACCCGCGTCCTGGGTCGCACCGAGACGGCGGGGGCGATGACCTTCTGGGGCAACCTGACCTTCCTCGCCAGTGCGCTCGGCCTGGCGGCCATCTTCGGATCGGGCGCCTATGACGGGTCCAGCCACCCCTCGCTTGCCTTCCTGACCCGCGGCTGGCAGGAAATGCCGGCCGGGGATCTGCTTCTGTTCATGGCCTGCGGGCTGATCGCCTCGGTCGGACTGTCGCTTCTGACCTATGCCTACCGCGTGGCGCCATCGTCCTCTGTCGCGCCTTTCGAATACAGCTTCATCATCTGGGGCGTGCTGTGGGGCTGGCTGTTCTGGGGCCAGCTGCCCACATTGCCTGCCTGGGGCGGGATAACGCTGCTGGTTCTCGCCGGGCTTCTGGTCGTCAGGTCCGAGGCGCAAAAGGAAAAGGCCGCACCCGAAGGCGCGGCCTGATCCTCCCGGTCGGACCTGGGTCCGCTTCCTACATCTCGTCCAGGGCCTCCACGGCCTTCTGGAGCTTCTCCTTCGAGATTTCCTTCTCGGTCACCTTTGCCAGCCCGACAAGGTGATCCACCACCTTGTCCTCGAAAACCGGCGCGCGCAGCTGCTGCTGCATCTGCTGGTTCTTCTGCACGAATTCGAAGAACTGCCGCTCCTGCCCCGGATACTGGCGGGCAGCGGCCAGCACGGCCTGCGTCATCTCGGCATCGCTTACCGTGACCTCGGCCTTGCGGCCGATCTCGGCCAGCAAGAGGCCCAGGCGGACGCGACGCTCTGCCAGCTTCTTGTGCTCGTCCGTGGTCTCGATGGCCCCATGGTCGTGGCCATGCTCATGCGGATGTTCCTCATGCCAGAGCTGGTGGGCGATCTGGTGGGCTTCCGCCTCGACCAGGTTCGCCGGCAGGTCGAACTTGACCATGCCATCCAGCTGGTCCAGCAGCGAACGCTTCAGCACCGCGCGGGCGGCACCCTTGTATTCGGCCTCAAGCCGCTCGGCGATCTGGGCCTTCAGCGCGGCCAGATCTTCGGCGCCGAACTTCTTCGCCAGCTCGTCGTCGATCTCGGCAGGCTTCGGCTCTTTCACCGCCTTCACGGTGCAGGCAAAGACCGCGGCCTTGCCCGCCAGATGCGCGGCACCGTAGTTTTCCGGGAACGAGACGTTCACCGACACCTCGTCGCCGACCTTGGCGCCGACCAGCTGGTCCTCGAAGCCCGGGATGAAGGACTTGGAGCCCAGCACCAGCGGATAGTCCTCGGCCGAGCCGCCCTCGAACAGCTCGCCATCGACCGAGCCCTTGAAGTCGATGACGACCTGATCGCCGTCCTTTGCCTTGGCGCCCTTCTTGCGGTCCTCGAAGGACTGGGCCGACTTCGCCAGGTTCTCCAGCGCCTCGCCGATGGCCTTGTCGTCGGCCTTCACGATCAGCCGCTCCAGCTTCAGCTTGCCGGCATCGACCTCGGGGATCGGGGGCAGTGCATCATAGGTCATCTCGACCACGACATCCTGACCTTCCTTCCAGGTCTCACCGCCGACCATCCTGACCTCCGGTTGCAGCGCGGGGCGGTCGCCGGTCTTGTCGAAATGATCCTTCATGGCGGTGTCGATGGCGTCCTGCATCGCATCGCCCAGAAGTCGGGTGCCGAACTGCTTCTTCAGGATCGCCAGCGGCACCTTTCCCTTGCGGAAGCCCTTGATCTCGACCTCGGGCTGGGCTTCCAGCAGCTTTTCCTGGACCTTCGCGTCCAGTTCTGCCGCCGTCACCGTGATGGTGTAGCCGCGCTTGAGGCCTTCGTTCAGGGTCTCGGTGACCTGCATGGGGGACGTCCTTCCTACGATCATTCGGGCGCTTTCGCGCAATAGCTTACCCGCGCAGGGCGGAAACCCGACGCTGTTTCCCGGGCCTCATAGCAAAGCTTGCGCGGGGACGTAAGGGGTAATCCATTGCCGGAATGCGCGGCCGGGGACGCGACATTTTGCCAACAGCGGCAGGAAAACCCGGGTTTTGCCGCTCAGGATCCAATTCCGTTTAGACATGGTTTGCACTTTTGCGTTAACCGTCAGGCGACAAGAAACCAAGCAAGAGCGGCCGCATGCCTGTCTATACCGTCTGGATGCTGGAAAAACAGAACATCACCGTTTCCGGTGGCGTCGGCCTGGACGGCATCACGCAAGGCGACGGATCGCATCTTGTCGGCCAGACGATCACGCTGAACAACGCCAACTGGCTGCAAACCTCGATCCTCGACAACGATACCGACTTCGAGGACAACGATGGCACCCAGCAGACGCTCAGTGGCGCGCAGACGATCAACGGTGTCACCTATGCCTCGGGCACCCGGGTCGAGGCGGAGTACCGGATCGTCCTGACCGATCCCGACACCGGCAAAAGCTGGACCGCCTATGCCTACAACGTGAACAACTCCTCACCGGCCTATGCGACGATCGAAGGCCTGATCCTGCGGCCCGATGTGGACGGAACCTATCCGCCTGTCGGCAAGGCGCTGGCGGTCACATTCGCATCCGAGGGGCCCCGCGGGGTCGGATCAAACCTCTACGACCTTTACGGCACCCCGCCTTGTTTCGTGCCGGGAACCCTGATCGACACCCCCGACGGCCCTCGCCGGATCGAGACATTGCGGGCCGGCGATCTGGTGACGACACGCGACCACGGTCCCCAGCCTCTGCGCTGGCTGGGCAGGGCCCGGCTGACCTCGGCCGATCTTGCCGCACGGCCGCAACACGTTCCGGTCAGGATCGCACCCGGATCGCTCGGTGACGGTCTGCCGCGCCGCATGCTGACCCTTTCGCCCCAGCACCGCGTCATGGTCTGCGGCTGGAAGGCAGAACTCATGTTCGGCGCGCCAGAGGTTCTGGTTCCGGCTGTCGCCTTCCTCGGGGACCGGGCGGCACGCTTGGATACGGGCGGCAAGGACGTGGAGTATCTGCATCTTCTGTTCGACCGGCACGAGATCGTTATTGCCGAAGGCGTGCCGGTGGAAAGCCTGCTGCCCGACTGGCTTGCCGCGACGGAGCTGCCGCCTGCGTTGCGGGCCGAATTGGGGGACCTTTTCCCCCAAGGCCCGGGGCCTGCGGATCGCCAGGCCGCCCGGCCCTGCCTCACACCCCGCGAGGCGCGGCTGGTCATCTGAGAGCTGGTGCGGGTGAAGGGACTTGAACCCCCACGCCTTGCGGCGCCGGAACCTAAATCCGGTGCGTCTGCCAGTTCCGCCACACCCGCACACCGCGCCCTTCTAGCAAAGCCTTGCCCGGGGTGCGAGAGCCAAACGCCCCATTTGCGCCACAACCGCAGCGGGATCAGGCCACATCTGCCCCGAAATCACCGAACGAGGATCGAAAGCGGACCACAAAGCCCTGCGACTGATGGACCATCAGGTTGGGAAAGGCCGCACCGTGGACGCCGACGCACCATTCTCTCGATCCGCAGGCGGGGCCGGAACGCCCCCGGCGCAGGGCATGCTGGCGGGAACCATGGTGCGCACGCTGGACGGGCTGATCCCGGTCGATTTCCTGACCCCCGGCGACCGCATCGTCACCCGCGCCGGGGCGCGTCGGCTGGCCTCGGTCTCGGTCGTGGCGCGCAAGCAGGTCGACCTCGTGCGGATCAAGGCCTCGACCATGGGCCATGACCGCCCCGACCGGGATCTGCTTCTCTCTCCCGGCCAGCCGGTGCTGATCCGCGACTGGCGCGCGAAGGCGCTCTATGGCCTGCCCGTCGCCGCGGTCCCGGCGGCGCGGCTGGCGGATGGCGAGTTCGTCTGCCTCGAGACCCACCGCAACGTCCGGCTCTTCACCCTGCGCTTCGACGAAGGCGAGGTGATCTACGCCGAGGGGCTGGAACTGGCCTGCCCCGCCTTCCTGCCCGAGCTTGCCTGACGCAACGTCGCGCTAGGCCGATGGCGCGAAGCGGCTAGGATCGCGCCATGTCCGGTGCCCTTCCCTGCCCTGCCCCCGCTTCCTCCGCACGACGGTGCCCGGAATGACCGCCTTTCACTACATCATTGTCGGCGCCGGCTCGGCCGGCTGCGTGCTGGCCAACCGCCTGTCGGCCGATCCCGCCACCCGCGTCTGCCTCATCGAGGCCGGCCCGCCCGACCGCAACCCGATGATCCACATGCCCTTCGGGCTGGCCGCGCTGGCGCACATGCGCTGGCTGAACTGGGGCTACGCGACCGAACCCGAACCACAGCTGGCGGGCCGCCGCCTCTACTGGCCGCGCGGGCGGGTGTTGGGCGGCTCCTCCTCGATCAACGCGATGATCTACATGCGCGGCCATCCGCAGGACTACCGCGACTGGGCCGAGGCCGCGGGGGCTCTCTGGGACTGGCCCGAGGTCAGCCGGATCTTCCGCGACCTGGAGGACAACCGTAGCCTCTCAGGCGATCACCACGGCCGGGGCGGTCCGCTGACCGTCTCGGACCTCTGCCAGCCGAACCCGCTCAGCCACGCCTTCGTCGCGGCCGGCAGGGCCTGCGGGCTGCCCGGGACGCGCGACTTCAACGGCGCCGCGCAGGAAGGCGTCGGGCTCTACCAGGTCACCCAGCGCGACGGCCGCCGCTTCAGCGCGGCGCGCGCCTTCCTCGACCCGGCACGCGGGCGGCCGAACCTGACGATCCTCACCCGAGCCCGGGCTCACCGCGTGCTGTTCCAGGGCCGCCGCGCCGCCGGAGTGCAGCTTTCTGACCGCACCGTGATGCTGGCCGAGCGCGGCGAGGTGATCCTGTCGGGTGGCGCGATCAACTCGCCGCAGATTCTCATGTTGTCGGGCATCGGCCCCGGCGCCCATTTGCAGGCCCTGGGTATCCCGGTCCTGCACGACACCGCCGAGGTCGGCGCCAATCTCGCCGATCATCTCGACATCGCGGTGCAGGCGGCGCTGAGGGGCCGCGAGGCGATCGGCATCGCGCCCTCGTTCCTGCCCCGCGCGCTCCGCGCCGCCTGGGCCTGGATGCGCCATGGTCGCGGCGAGTTCACCTCGAACGTCGCCGAGGCCGGCGGATTCGCAACCTCCGGTCCGGATCGCGACCGCCCGAACCTGCAGTTCCACTTCATCCCCGCCTATCTGCACGACCACGGGCGGCGGCTGTCGCTGGGCTACGGGCTCACGCTGCATGTCTGCGACCTCCTGCCGAAAAGCCGTGGCCGGGTCTCACTGGCCAGCCCCGACCCGCGGGTAGCCCCCCGGATAGCGGCCAACTACCTGTCGCATCCCGACGACCTGCCGACCCTCCTGTCCGGGCTGAAGCTCGCCCGACGGATCACCGAGGCGCCGCCCCTTGCCCGCTTCATCGCCCGGGAAACCCTTCCCGGACCGGATGTTGCCACCGATGCCGGGCTCGCGGCCTTCATCCGCGCAAGGGCCGAGACGATCTATCACCCGGTCGGCACCTGCAGGATGGGACTGGACGCTGCCTCGGTCACCGACCCCGAGGGTCGGGTGCGCGGCGTCGAGCGCCTGCGCGTCGTCGATGCCTCGCTGATGCCGCAGATCATTGCGGGCAACACCAATGCGCCCACGATGATGATCGCCGAGACCATCGCGCGCCGGATGCGCTGACCGGCAAAGCGCCAAATGACTGTCATCCAGTTTTTACATTTCTGCAATCTAAGCGTCACGGGCAGTCTCTAGAGCCGTATCACGCTGCCGACTCTGGCCGCACGTTTTGCAGGAGTGCAACCATGAAATCCATCCATCTTTCCGCTTCGGTGCTGGCGCTTGCCGCCATGGCCTCGATGGCCGAAGCCCGCGACCAGATCCGCATCGTCGGATCCTCGACAGTGTTCCCCTACACCCAGGCTGTGGCTGAAGAGTTCGCCAACCAGGGTGGCGCTGCCCCGGTGGTCGAATCGACCGGCACCGGCGGCGGGATGCAGATCTTCTGCGGCGGTGTCGGCGCGGATCACCCCGACATCACCGGCGCCTCGCGCGCGATGAAGAAGTCGGAATACGAACTCTGCGCCAAGAACGGCGTCACCGACATCACCGAAGCCCTGATCGGATATGACGGTCTGGCCATCGCCGTGAACCGCAGCAACGAAACCGACTGGAACCTGACCCTGGAGCAGGTGTACAAGGCCCTGGCCGCCAAGGTTCCGGTTGACGGCGCACTGGTGGACAACCCCTACAAGAAATGGTCGGACATCGACCCGTCGCTGCCGGATGTGGCGATCCTCGCCTACGGCCCGCCGCCCACCTCGGGCACCCGTGACGCCTTCGTCGAACTGGCGATGCACAAGGGCTGCGAACGGACCGACTACGCCAAGGCGCTGAAGGAGGCCAACGCCGACGAATACAAGAAATTCGTCGAGGAAGATTGCTCGCGCATGCGTCAGGACGGCCCCTTCGTCGAAGCGGGCGAGAACGACAACCTGATCGTGCAGCGTCTCGAAGCCGACCCGAACGCCGTCGGCATCTTCGGCTACTCGTTCCTGTATGAAAACCTGGACAAGCTGAAAGACGTCAAGATCGACGGCGTCGAGGCCAATCAGGACACCATCGCCGCTTTCGAGTATCCGATTTCGCGTCCGCTGTACTTCTACGTCAAGAACGCCCACCGCGGCGTGATCCCGGGCCTGAACGAGTTCATCGCGACCTATGCTTCGGATGCTGCGATGGGCGACGGCGGCTACCTGCAGGAGCGCGGCCTGGTTGTCCTGTCGGACGACAAGATCAAGGAAGTGCAGAACGCCCTGACGAACGCGGTCAACATGGCTGCGCCCGAGAAGTAAGATACAGTTCAAGCTGGCCCGGAAGCAGTCGCTTCCGGGCCCGTTTCTGACCAGGCGGGGGATAACGTGACCAGTCTTGCCTTTCTCATCCTCTTCGTTGCCGTCGTCCTGGGCTATGCTCTCAACCGGTTTGCGGCCTCGCAGATCCGGGCTCGTGGCGAGCGACTGCACTCGCTGACCGGGTTCCACGGACTCTATTCGGCCCTTGTCGTCGGCGTCCCCGGTTTCATCGTGATCCTGATGTGGATCATGTTCCAAGGACCGATCATCGACCGGACGGTGATGTCCGGGCTGCCCGACGGGGTCCTTGACGGTCTGGACAAGGGCGCGGCCTCGCTGGTGCTGGCGGAAATCAAGTCGATCTCGCGGGGCCAGGTCTTCGGCACGCCCGAGGACTGGAAGCTTGCCGCGGCACAGACCCTTATCGAACGCACCGCAGCCGCGCGTCTCGCACTTGTCGTGGTCATCGCCGCACTTTCGGTGGTGCTTGTCCTGTTCTCGCGCAGCCGCGTCTCGGCCGAATTCCGCGCCCGCCATGGTGTCGAGCGCATCGTCCTCGGTCTGATGATCTTCTGCTCGACGGTCGCGATCTTCACCACGCTCGGCATCGTGTTCTCGCTCATGTTCGAAAGCATCAAGTTCTTCGCGCGGGTTCCGATCACCGAATTCCTGTTCGGCCTGCGCTGGGAGCCGCAGATCGCCATCCGCGCCGACCAGGTTGCAGGGCAAGGTGCCTTCGGCGTCATCCCGGTGATCCTCGGCTCTGTGGTGGTGATGATGATTGCCCTGGTCTTTGCGGTGCCGACCGGGTTGCTCTCGGCGATCTACCTGAACGAGTTCGCCTCGGCCCGTAGCCGCAACATCATCAAGCCGCTCCTCGAGGTTCTCGCCGGGGTCCCCACCATCGTCTACGGCTTCTTCGCGATCCTGGTCGTCGCGCCCTTCCTGCGCTCGACCGGAAGCGACCTCGGCCTGAACGTGGCGCCCAACACCGCGATGGCGGCGGGCGTGTGCATGGCAATCATGCTGATTCCGTTCATTTCGTCCTTCGCGGACGACGCGCTGTCGGCGGTGCCGCGCTCGCTGTCGGACGGATCGCTTGCCCTTGGTGCCACGCGCGGCGAGACAATGATGAAAGTGCTGTTTCCCGCCGCGATCCCTGGCATCGTCGGGGGTGTGCTGCTGGCCGTCAGCCGCGCGATCGGTGAAACGATGATCGTCGTTATGGCTGCCGGCATCATCGCCAAGCTGACGATCAATCCGCTCGATTCGGTCACGACCGTCACGGTCCAGATCGTTACCCTGCTGATCGGCGACACCGAGTTCGACAATCCCAAGACGCTTGCCGCCTTCGCGCTCGGCTCGCTCCTGTTTGTCATCACTCTCGGCATCAACATCCTCGCGCTCCGCATCGTGCGGAAATACCGCGAGCTTTACGACTAGGGGCCGGACATGTCGGACATCACCTCTTCCCCCGCCACGCCGCGCCGGGCCTTCGACTGGAAGGCATCCGATTACCTGGACCGCATCCGTCGCCGGCGCAGGTCGGAACTCTGGCTGCGCGGCGCGGGGCTTCTGTCGATCACCTTGTCGCTGGGTTTCCTCGCCCTGATGCTGGGCGCGCTGACGGTCACCGGCTACAAGGCCTTCACCCAGACCCATATCCGGCTGGACGTGCCGATCCCGGCAGAGCTGGTGGATGCCAACGATGTGTTCGGCAGCAACTGGCGCCGGGTCATGCAGGGCGCCATGGCGGTCGAGTTCCCGGACCTCGAAGGCCGCGCCTTGCGCGACGTCACGGCCATGCTGTCGGATGGCGCGCAGTTCCGCGTGCGGGACACCGTGATTGCCGACCCCTCGCTGATCGGCAAGTCGGTGGCGATCACCGTGCCGACCTCCGACCCCTTCGACCAGCTCGCCAAGGGCTTGGTCGATCGTGACACGCCCGAGGCCAACCGCCGCGTCACCGATGCGCAGATCGCCGCATTCGACAAGCTGATCGCCGAAGGTCGGGTATCGACCCCCTTCAACACCGGCCTGTTCACCAATGCCGACTCGCGCTTCCCAGAGCTTGCGGGCCTCAAAGGTGCCTTCGTCGGTACCTTCTACCTCCTGCTCGTCTGCTTCGGGATCGCCCTGCCCGTCGGCATCGGCGCCGCGATCTACCTGGAAGAGTTCGCGCCCAAGAACAAGCTCAGCGACCTGATCGAGGTGAACATCAACAACCTCGCCGCCGTGCCCTCGGTCGTGTTCGGCCTCCTGGCGCTGTCGGTGTTCCTCAACTGGTTCGGCCTGATCCGCGGCTCGCCGCTGGTCGGCGGCATGACGCTGGCCCTGATGTCTCTGCCCACGATCATCATCGCCACCCGCGCCGCGCTGAAGGCCGTGCCCCCCTCGATCCGCGAGGCGGCGCTCGGCATCGGTGCATCGCGCCAGCAGGTCGTCTTCCACCACGTCCTGCCTTTGGCCATGCCCGGCATCATGACCGGCACGATCATCGCCATGGCCCAGGCCATCGGCGAGACGGCGCCGCTCCTCCTGATCGGGATGAACGCCTTCATGACCTCGGCACCGTCGACCCCGTTCGAAAGCGCGACGACGCTGCCCACGCAGATCTACATCTGGGCCGACAGTCCGGAGCGGGGCTTCGTCAGCCGCACATCGGCCGCGATCCTGGTGCTGCTGGCCATTCTCGTGATGATGAACGGTCTCGCCATCTGGCTGCGCCGCAAGTTCGAACGTCGCTGGTAGGGAAATGGACGCCATGAACGACATGACACGGACCGGACTGCAAACCGAAACGGCGACGGCAAAGATGTCGGCGCGCGGGGTGCAGGTCTACTATGGCCAGAACCACGCGCTGAAGGACGTGGACGTGGACATCCTGGACCGGACGGTGACGGCCTTCATCGGGCCCTCGGGCTGCGGCAAGTCCACGTTCCTGCGCTGCCTGAACCGGATGAACGACACCGTTGCCTCGGCGCGGGTCGAGGGCAGGATC
This sequence comes from Tabrizicola sp., assembly GCA_046294075.1. Classification (GTDB taxonomy): domain Bacteria; phylum Pseudomonadota; class Alphaproteobacteria; order Rhodobacterales; family Rhodobacteraceae; genus Tabrizicola. The sequence continues at coordinate 34,724 of JBKBJC010000023.1, forward strand.
ACGCTGGACAGCGAGGACATCTACGACGCCCGCGTCGATCCGGTGCAGCTGCGCGCCAAGGTCGGCATGGTGTTCCAGAAGCCGAACCCCTTCCCGAAATCGATCTACGACAACGTGGCCTACGGGCCGAAGATCCACGGCATGACGCGGTCGAAGGCCGAGCTTGACGCGATCGTCGAAGGTTCGCTGAAGAAGGCGGCGCTGTGGAACGAGGTGAAGGACCGGCTGGACAGCCCCGGGACCGGGCTGTCGGGCGGCCAGCAGCAGCGGCTGTGCATCGCGCGGGCGGTGGCGACCAGCCCCGAGGTCCTCCTGATGGACGAGCCCTGCTCGGCGCTCGACCCCATCGCCACGGCCCAGGTCGAGGAGCTGATCGACGAGCTGCGCAGCCAGTTCTCGGTGGTGATCGTCACGCACTCGATGCAGCAGGCGGCGCGGGTCAGCCAGAAGACCGCCTTCTTCCACCTCGGGCACCTGGTGGAATACGGCGACACCAGCCAGATCTTCACCAACCCGAAGGATCCCCGCACCGAATCCTACATCACCGGACGCATCGGCTGAGGAGCGCAACGATGAGCGAAAGCGACCAGCACATCCTGTCGGCCTTCGACCGCGATCTCGAAGCGCTCCAGGCGCATTTCATCCGCCTGTCAGGTCTTGCCGAAACCGCGCTGACCGAGGCGGCCAGGGCGCTGGAAACCCTGGATCTCGCCGCCGCGGACAAGGTGATCGCGAACGATGCGGCAATCGACGAGATGGAAGAGTTCATCCAGATGGAAGCCGCCAGCATCATCGCCCGCCGCGCGCCGACCGCCGTGGACTTGCGGCGCCTGCTGGCCGTGATGCGGGCCGCCCACAGCCTGGAACGGGTCGGCGACTATGCCAAGAACGTCGCCAAGCGCACCCGCGTCCTGCCGCAATCCGCGCCCCTCGATGGCCATGCCGGCACGATCCGCCGGATGTGCGCGCTGGTGGTGCGCCTTCTGGACGAGGCCACCCGGGCGCTGGTGACGAAGGATGCAGATCTCGCCGCCTCGGTGCGCAAGCGCGATCTCGACATCGACCAGATGTACAACACGCTGTTCCGCTCGCTCTTCACCTACATGATGGAAAGCCCGGCAAACATCGGCCCCTCGATGCACCTGCACTTCATCGCCAAGAACATCGAACGCGCCGGCGACCACGCCACCACGATCGCTGAACAGGCTCTCTATCTCGCCACCGGCGCGATGCCCAGCGACCCTCGCCCCAAGGCCGGCCTCGACGTCGAGGGCTGACCCGCCCCGGCACCCGACGGGCTCCTGCGCGCAATGACCCTTGCCATGGCGCGCGGCCTGGTTTCATCTGTCCGCAAATATCCCCGCCGGAGACACGTCCGAGCCGGTTGTGCCGCAGGCACAGAGGCGAGACGACGGCTTGCGCGGAACGCGCTCGATTCACCCGCCGCCACGGCAAGCAGGACCCGAAGATGACCCACTTCCGCCACCGCAAGTTCAACACCCGCGACACCTACCCCGAACAGAAGCTCGACAACGACCTCGCCCAGGCCGTGGTCGCCCGGGGCCGGATCGTGTTCCTGCGCGGCCAGTGCCCGCAGGATCTCGATACCGCAAAGGACATCGGCAGTCATGATCCGGTCGAACAGACCCACAAGGTGATGCGTAACATCCGCCAGCTTCTGGAAGAGGTCGGCGGCAGGATGGAGCATCTGTGCAAGATCGTCGTCTACCTGACAGATGTCCGCCACCGCGAGGCGGTCTACCGGACGATGGGCGAATACATCAAGGGCGTGCATCCCGTCTCGACCGGGGTGGTGGTCTCCGCGCTCGCCCGCCCCTCCTGGCTGGTCGAGATCGACGGCACCGCCGTGATCCCCGATGAGGACTGAGAGGCCGGCATGACCTTCTCGATCGTTGCGCGTTGCGCCCGGACCGGGCAGTTCGGGATGGCCATCTCGTCCTCCTCCCCTGCCGTCGCTGCGCGCTGCGCGCATGTCCGGGCCGGGGTGGGCGCGGTCGCCAGCCAGAATGTCACCGATCCCGCCCTGGGGCCGCTGATCCTCGACCAGCTGGCGCTTGGTCTTCCCGCCGCCGAGGCGCTGGCCGCCGTTGCCGATGGCCGCCCGCATATCGATTACCGCCAGCTTCTGGTGGTGGATGCCGCGGGCCGGACCGCGATCCATTCCGGGCGACAGGTGCTGGGCCTCTGGGGTCAGGCGCAGGCGGCAGATTGCGCCGCCGGGGGCAACCTTCTGGTGGACGAACTGGTCCCGATGGCCATGGTCGAGGCCTTCACCGCCGCGACCGGCCAGCTTGGCGAAAGGCTGATGCGGGCGCTCGAGGCCGGACTCATGGCCGGGGGCGAGGCCGGGCCGGTCCATTCGGCGGGCCTCAAGGTCGCCGACCGGCTTTCATGGCCCCTCGTCGATCTGCGGATCGACTGGTCGGACGCCCCCATAGGAATGCTGCGCACCGCCTGGGACATCTATGCCCCGCAGATGTCCGCCTATGTCCAACGTGCCGAGGACCCGACCCTCGCGCCCTCCTACGGGGTGCCAGGGGATGAATAGGTTCAGACGGATTAAGAAACGGTTACCGTCCGCGCTCAAGCATCTGTTTTTTGTGGACAATCTTGAATTGTCCACCGTGGACACCCTTTCCGTCGGGGACCGGGCTCCATGACCGAAACCATCCACACCCTTGTCATCGGCGGCGGTCAGGCCGGGGTTGCGACCAGTGCCCATCTGCAGAAGCTGGGCCTGCCCCACCTCGTCGTGGAACGCGACCGCATCGCGGAACGCTGGCGCAGCTGGCGCTGGGACAGCCTGGTGGCAAATGGCCCCGCCTGGCACGACCGCTTCCCCGAGGCCGAGTTCGAGGGGCTCGACCCCGAGGCCTTCGCCCCGAAAGAGGCGGTGGCCGACTATTTCGAACGCTTCGCCCGCGACCGCGCCCTGCCGATCCGCACCGGGGTCGAGGTGACCAGGCTGGAACGCAGCGACCAAGGGTTCCGCGCCACCACCTCGACCGGCCTCATCGAGGCAGAGAATGTCGTCGTCGCGACCGGCCCCTTCCAGATCCCGGTCGTCCCGACCGTGATTTCCGACCCTTCCATCACCCAGCTCCATTCCAACAGCTACCGCAACCCGGGCGCGCTGCCCGAAGGCGCAGTACTGGTGGTCGGCGCCGGATCGTCCGGCGCCCAGATCGCCGAGGAACTGGTGCGGGCCGGACGGCGGGTCTTCCTGTCGGTCGGCCCGCACGACCGCCCGCCGCGCCGTTACCGGGGGCAGGATTTCGTCTGGTGGCTGGGCAAGCTCGGCAAATGGGACATGAAGGCGCCCACGCCGGGAACCGAACACATCACCATCGCCGTCAGCGGTGCCTATGGGGGGCACACGATGGACTTCCGCCGGCTGGCGGGCATGGGCGTCACCCTGCTGGGCCGGGCCGGAGACTTCTCGGACGGCAGGCTGCATATCGCCCCCGACCTGGCGCAGAACATCGAGAACGGCGACCGGAACTATCTGTCGGTGCTGGACGAGGCCGACGCCTATGCCGCCGCCCATGGTCTGGTCCTGCCCGAAGAACCCGAAGCGCGCCGGCTTGGCCCGCTGCCCGACTGCGTGACACGGCCGATACGGGACCTGGACCTGAAGGCCGAGGGCATCGGCAGCGTGATCTGGGCCACCGGCTTCCGGCTGGATTTCGGCTGGATCGACCTGGACATCTTCCGAGAGGATTTCCGCCCGCGCCACGTCGACGGGGTCACCGAGGTGCCCGGCCTCTACTTCATCGGCCTGCCCTGGCTGTCCTGCCGCGGCTCGGCCTTCATCTGGGGTGCCTGGAAGGACGCCGAGCGGCTGGCGGCGCATATCGCAGCCCGGGGCTGACCCGGGGAAGAAGGCCGCGACAGCGCCAGCCGGCCATGGCAGACTGCCCGGGTGAAGCCCGTGAGACCGGCCATGCGACTCGTCCTTGCCCTGACCCTGTCGTCGGCGCTGGTGGCCTGCGCCAACATCGACTACGGCACCATCGACGAAGGAAAGTTTTCCGGCGAAGTCGCGGTCGTCTGGCTGCGGGGAACCGGACCGCTGGGCGACGGCACCTTCGTCTATGTGCCGACCCCGGACCGACCGCTGACCTTCACCCGACCCGAGGGCGAAACCGCCGGAAAGGCCATCACCCCGCCGATGATGTATACGGACGGCGGATCGGTGCCGGGTCTTGCCCGCGCCTTCCGCGGCTTCACCCCCTGGAACTATGGCCCGGCCTATATCGTGCACGACTGGGTTTTCATGGCCCGCCAATGCCTGAACGCGGGCAGGACCGATCCGGTCTATCTGGCGCTTGACGATCTGACCTTCCAGGACTCGGCCGAGATCATCGCCGAAAGC
>JBKBJC010000024.1:0-38642 GCA_046294075.1 Tabrizicola sp.
CGTCGGCGGCCAGGACTGGCCTGCCGTGGCCGCCGGAGCGACCCTGTTCCTCCTGCCGGTGATGATCTTCACCATCCTTCTGCGCAAGCACCTTCTGCGCGGGATCACCTTCGGAGCTGTCCGCAAATGACCGCCTTCCTCTCCGGCCTTCTCCGCCTGCGCCGCGGCCCGTGGGAGATGCTGGCCACGATCCTCATCGCGCTCGGCGTGGTGATGCTCATGCAACCCTTCTTTCTCTGGGCCTATACCTGGTCTTTCCTCGTGACCCTTGTAGGCACCGTGATGTTCATCATCACCAGCCATTTCCCGGAGTAAGCTTTGGCCGAGATCGTCATCCGCAACCTGCGCAAGGAATTCGGCGCCTTCACCGCCGTGAAGGGTTCGACCTTCACGATCCGGGACGGCGAGTTCTTCATGCTGCTCGGCCCCTCCGGCTGCGGCAAGACAACGACGCTGCGCATGATTGCCGGGCTCGAACTGCCGACCTCGGGCGAGATCCTGATCGACGGCGAGGATGTCTCCCAAAAGCCCGCCTCGCAGCACGACATCGCCATGGTGTTCCAGATGTTCGCGCTCTACCCGCACATGAACGTCCGCAGAAACATCGCCTATCCGCTTGTCTCCCAGGGCGTCCCGCGGGCCGAGGTGGCGGCAAAGGTCGCCGAGGTCGCGCGGATCCTGCGCATCGACCACCTGCTCGACAAGGGCGTGGGCGGCCTTTCCGGGGGCGACCGCCAGCGCGTCGCGCTCGGCCGCGCCATCGTGCGCAACCCCAAGGCCTTCATGATGGACGAACCGCTCGGCGCGCTGGATGCCGAATTCCGCGAGCTCATGGCCGAGGAGCTGCGCGCCCTGCACGACCGGATGGGGGCGACCACCGTCTATGTCACCCATGACCAGCTCGAGGCGATGCAGATGGGCGACAAGATCGTGGTGATGAACCACGGCGTCGTCGAACAGTTCGGCACGCCGCAGGACATCTACGACCACCCGGCAACCCTGTTCGTCGCCGACTTCATCGGCAGCCCCGCGATGAATTTCCTGCGTTTCGAGGGCAGCGCCCCCGCCGGGGCCGCGACCGTGACCCTCGGCGACACGACCATCGCCCTGCCCGAACTCCAGGAAGCCGCCAGCGGCAGCCTCGTCCTCGGCGTTCGCCCCGAACATGTCGCACTCTCCGACTCCGCTGCGCTGCGGGCCCGCATCGAGGCGGTGGAATACCTCGGCACCACCCAGATCGTGACCCTCTCCACCCCCCAGGGCATGATCAAGGCGCGCACGCCCTCCACCCTGCCCGCCCGACCCGGCGATCTGACGGGCCTTGCGCTGAACGCCTCCCGCCTGTCGCTCTTTGACGCCACCACCGGCCGCGCCTTCCGCACCGCCGCCAATGCCGGGGTCAACCATGGCTGAGGTCACGCTCTCGAACCTGTCCAAGTCCTACGGCGCGACTCAGGCGCTGAAGGATGTCACCATGACCATCCCCGACGGCGCCTTCGTCGTGCTCCTGGGCCCGACCGGAGCCGGCAAGACCACCACCCTGCGCCTGATCGCGGGCCTCGACCGGCCCGACGCGGGCGACGTGCGCATCGCAGGCGCCTCGGTCGTGCGCGACACCCCCGCCCAGCGAGACGTGGCGATGGTGTTCCAGCAATACTCGCTCTACCCCCACCTCAGCGTCCGCGACAACCTGGCCTTCCCGTTGCGGTCGCCGATGATCGCGATGCCGGAACCCGACATCGCCCGCCGGGTGCAGGAGGTGGCCGAGGTCCTGCGCATCCCGCACAAGCTCGACAACAAGGCCACGGCCCTGTCAGGGGGCGAGATGCAGCGCGTCTCGATCGGCCGCGCGCTGGTGCGAAACCCCCGCATCTACCTGATGGACGAGCCGCTCTCCTCGCTGGACGCCAAGCTGCGCGCCGACCTGCGGGTCGAGCTGAAACGCATCCACAACGACCTGAACGCCACATTCCTTTATGTCACCCACGACCAGATCGAGGCGATGACCATGGCCACCCATGTCGGTGTCCTCGATCACGGGCGGCTGGTGCAGTTCGGCAGCCCGCGCGAGATCTACGAAAACCCGGTCTCGACCTATGTCGCCTCGCGCCTCGGCCAGCCGCACATCAACCTTTTGCCCGCCGAGGCCTTCCCCGGCGCGCCGGCCGCAGCCGCCACCATCGGCTTGCGGCCGGAACACATCCACATCGGCGAGGGCACCGAAGCCCGCATCACCCGGATCGAGCATCTGGGCGACCAGACGCGGCTTCACCTCGCCCTCGGGCCCCATGCCCTTGTCACCCTAACCGAGCCGCACACCGCGCTCACCCCGGGCGAGACGCTGAAGATACGCCCGCACAACCCGCTCTGGTTCGACGCCGCAGGCAACCGCATCTGAAAGGCCAAGCCCATGAAACAGTTCATGAACTCCCGCGAAAGCCTCGTTACCGAAGCGATCGATGGCCTCTTGCGAACCTCGGGCGGAAAGCTTGCCCGGCTGGACGGCTACCCGCATATCCGCGTCGTCATCCGCACCGACTGGGACCGTTCCAAGGTGGCGCTGGTCTCGGGCGGAGGTTCGGGGCACGAACCCTCGCACGCCGGCTTCGTCGGCCAGGGCATGCTGACGGCCGCCGTCTGCGGCGATGTCTTCGCCTCGCCTTCGGTCGATGCCGTGCTTGCCGGCATCCTCGCCGTCACCGGCAAGGCGGGTTGCCTGCTCATCGTCAAGAACTATACCGGCGACCGGCTGAACTTCGGTCTTGCGGCGGAACGCGCGCGGGCCTTCGGACTGAAGGTTTCCATGGTCATCGTCGACGACGACGTGGCGCTGCCGGACCTGCCCCAGGCGCGCGGCGTCGCCGGGACCCTCTTCGTCCACAAGATCGCCGGCGCCATGGCCGAATCCGGCGCCGACCTCGACACCATCACCGCCGCCGCCCGGGCCACGATCAAGGGCGCCATCTCCATCGGCATGTCGCTCGACACCTGCACCGTCCCCGGATCGCCGAAAGAGGACCGGATCGCCCCCGGCAAGGCCGAACTGGGCCTTGGCATCCACGGCGAGGCGGGGATCGAACAGGTCGATTTCTCCGGCGCGCGTTCGGCCATGCAGATGGTGGCCGATAAGCTTCTGCCCCACACCGGCCCCGGCGACCACGTCGCGCTTCTGAACAACCTCGGCTCCACCACACCGCTGGAAATGTCCGTCCTGTCGGAGGAACTCGCCCGCTCGCCGCTCGGGGCCAGGGTCAAGTGGATGATCGGCCCCGCGCCCCTGATGACCTCGCTCGACATGCACGGCTTTTCGGTCTCGCTTCTGCCGGTGGACCACGCGCAGGTGACCAGCCTCGCCGCCCCCGTGGCCCCCCACGCCTGGCCCGGCCTCTCCCCCTTCGGCCAGGTCGTCGTCAAACCGCTTCCCGACGGCCTCGCGCCGATCCAGCCGGTGCCAAGCCCGCACCCCGCCCGCCGCGCGCTGATCGAACGCTGCTGCAAGGCGCTCATCGCCGTCGAAGCCGACCTGAACCAGCTCGACGCCAAGTCGGGCGACGGCGACACCGGCTCGACGCTCGCCGGGGCCGCCAAGGCGCTCCTTGCCGCCCTCGACCGTCTCCCCCTCGCCGACCCCACGCAGCTCTACCGCGCCATCGGCATGGAACTCAGCCAGACCATGGGCGGCTCAAGCGGGGTTCTCCTCGCCATCTTCTTCGCCGCCGCCGGCGACGCGTCAGCCTCCGGAAAGGCCTGGATCGGCGCGTTGACCGCCGGCCTCGACCGTGTTTGCCAGGTCGGAGGCGCCGCCCCCGGCCACCGCACCATGATCGACGCCCTCGCCCCCGCACTTGCGGCCCTCCCGAACGGAGTGCAAGCCGCCGCCAGGGCCGCGCGCGAGGGCGCGAACGCGACCGCCCAGATGACCCGCGCCAAGGCGGGACGGGCCAGCTACCTCGCCGCCGACAAGCTCAAGGGGCACAACGACCCGGGTGCCGAAGGCGTGGCGCGGTTGTTCGAGGATCTGGCCAAGGGCTGATCCCCGCTCCGCCGGTCATCCCGCCACACCGAGATCCCCGCCACGGCTCTCATCTCCGTGAAGGCGGGGATCCATTTCTGCGACAGGTGTCTCAAGTCCAGGCTGCGCCAAAGCGCACTGCCCATCGGCAAGTTGATGGCCCCGCCTCCTCGAATGCCCCGTTCGGATCCCTTCCAGGCGCAAGCAGAACCTTGTTCATCTGCCCCAAAGCCCACGAGGGTGCGGGGTATGCCCCTCGGCCGCCAGCCGCAAGCAACAGCCTTGCGGCCTCCGGGAGCCACCCCGACCACAGGCGCCTCCCTCCCCCACCGTGGGGGAGGAATGGGGGGGCCTGAAAGTAGGTAAATGCCCGGTAAACGCCCACGCCCATCTCCCTGATTCCAAATCGGAATCGGAAAATGTCCACCGTGGACACTACCCCTCCCGCACCGCGGCGTTCTGGTCGATCAGATATCGCTGCGACAAGGGAATCGCTGCGGCCCCCAGGGCACGGGCATCCGCCCCCACCGTCCCCTCGCGGATCACCGGAGGCTCGATCCCCGCCAGGTCCAGCCCCCGCAGCGCGTCTTGCGTCCGCCGCACCATCTCTCCCCGCACCGCCACCGGCATCCAGCCGTCGATCAGGACCGCCTCGATCTCCAGAAGCGCCGCCGCCGCCAGCGTCGCATGGGCCAGCGCCCCTGCGGCCTGATCCAGCCAAGGCTCCAGCACCCCCGCCGACACCTCCCACCGGTCATGCTGGCTCCACAGGTGGTCCGACGCTTCCCCGGCCGCCTCCATCGCCTCGGCCAGGACCGACATCGAGGCCAGGTCGATCAGGCGCCGCGTGCCCCCTCCCGGCGCCGGCACCTGGATCGAGCCCACCGCCGCCGCGTTCCCGGTCCTTCCCAGAAAGAGCTGGCCGTTCATCACCAACCCGCCCCCGATGAAGGTCCCGAAATAGAAGTAGAGGAAGTCCTTCGGCCGCTCCCCGGTGCCGAAGATCAGCTCCGCCCCGCAGGCCGAGGTCGCGTCATTCTGGACATAGACCGGCAGCCCAAGGGCTGCGCCCAGTTCCGCCCCAAGATCGCGCGACCGCCAGGCGTCCATCTCGGCCTGTGGCACGCCCAGCACCGAGACCCAGTTCCACAACTGGAACGGCATGGCTACGCCCATCCCCATGATCCGCCCCCGCAATCCTGTGGGCAGTTCCGCCGCCAGCGCGGGTGCCGCCTCGGTCACGAAGTCCACCACTGCATCCGGGGTCGGATAGCGGTAGACCTTCCGCCGTGTCGCCCGCATCCGGCCCCGGAAGTCGGTCAGCACCAGATCGGCCGACCGCCGACCCACCTTCAGCCCGAAGAAGAACGCTCCCTCCGCCGCAAGAGACATCGGGATCGAGGGCTGGCCGACGCGGCCCCGGACCGGCTCGCCCCGCTCCAGTAGCCGTGCCTCCTCCAGCCCCCGCATGATGACGCTGACGGTCTGCGCCGACAGACCCGTCATCCGCGCGATGTCCGACTTTGCCAGCGCCTCGTGGCGGCGGACGAGGCTGAGCACCAGTCGCTCGTTGTGATCGCGCATGCCGGACTGATTCGTCCCCCGCGGGGCGTCGGCGTCGGGCTGGCCGCGGTCGGGGTAAGTCTCCGGCATCCGTCTCCGCCCTCCCTCAGGCCGCCGCCTCGATCACGCCCTTGCGCAGGATGACATTGGCATAGAGTGTCATCTCGCCGGTCGCGACCACGGCATGCGCGGCACGGATGCGCTGATAAAGCGCCTCACCGGACAGGGGCATGACGCCCATGCCCGGAGCCATCCGGGCACAGAGCGCTTCGACCTGCCGATGGATCTCGCCCGCTTGCGCCGGGTCGTTGTTCAGGCTTGCGCGGAACAGCGCGGCCGGGACCGCCCGGTCCAGCGGCATCACCGTCAGCACTGCCTCGACCACGGCCAGCACCCCGTGGCCATCAGCACGGACCAGCCGACGGGCATGTTCGGCGGCCGGATAGTTGCCATCCACGATGGCAATCTCGTCTCCATGCCCCATGGCCCGCAGCGTCGCCAGGAACTCCGGCCCCAACAGGGGCGGAACACCGATCAGCATGGCCCCCTCCTCCCGGCTTGGGCGCGCCGGGGACAATTCTCCCGGCCGCCGCCACGCAGACTGCGGGTGCAGAGCGATCCTGTCAATAATAAATCATAGTGATTTAATTATCTTGACGCGATGTCGGGAATCGGGTTTTCTGCCTCCTGGCGCGAGGCCCTCCGGTCCAGCGCACGGATTTCGAAACGGGGGCGGGAAATGCCCCCACCTTGGGAGGAAGACCATGAAAGTCATCACCAAAGCCCTTCTGGGTGCGGGCGCGCTTGCGCTGTCGGCCGGCTTCGCCTCGGCCGAGGGCGTCTCGGCCTGCCTGATCACCAAGACCGACACCAATCCGTTCTTCGTGAAGATGAAGGAAGGCGCAGAAGCCAAGGCGGCCGAACTGGGCGTGACCCTCAAGTCCTATGCCGGCAAGATCGACGGCGACCATGAATCCCAGGTTGCCGCCATCGAGGCCTGCGTTGCCGACGGCGCCAAGGGGATCCTGATCACCGCCTCGGACACCAAGGCCATCGTCGACTCGGTCAAGGCCGCCCGCGACGCCGGCGTCCTCGTGATCGCGCTCGACACCCCGCTCGACCCGATCGACGCGGCCGACGCGACCTTCGCCACCGACAACTTCCAGGCCGGCCTCCTGATCGGCCAGTGGGCCAAGGCCACGCTGGGCGACGCGGCGGCGAATGCCAAGATCGCGATGCTCGACCTCGCCATCTCGCAGCCCTCGGTGGACGTGCTGCGCGACCAGGGCTTCCTGACCGGCTTCGGCATCGACACAGTGGACATCAACAAGTGGGGCGACGAGACCGACCCACGCATCGTCGGCAACGAAGTCACCGCCGGCAACGAGGAAGGCGGCCTGAAGGCCATGGAATCCCTGCTGGCCAAGGACCCCGACATCAACGTGGTCTACACAATCAACGAACCCTCGGCCGCGGGTGCCTACGAGGCACTGAAGGCTGCCGGCAAGGAAGGCGTGCTGATCGTCTCGGTCGATGGCGGCTGCCCGGGTGTGGCGGACGTGAAGGACGGCGTGATCGGCGCCACCTCGCAACAGTATCCGCTGCTGATGGCGGCACTCGGCGTCGAAGCCATTGCCAAGTTCGCCGCGGACGGCAGCAAGCCCGCGCCGACCGAGGGCAAGACCTTCTTCGACACCGGTGTGGCGCTGGTCACGGACAAGCCGGTCGAAGGCGTGGAGTCGATCGACACCACCAAGGGCACCGAGCTCTGCTGGGGCTGATCCCCGTCCGTCGAAGTGCAGGCCGCAGTTGATTTGCGGCCGCGCTTGATCCCATGCTGACATGTTAAGGGCGGCCCTCGCGCCGCCCTTCGTATAATTGGCCGGCCGATGCAGCCGGACCCAGGGGAGGGAACGCATGTCCAACGACGCAAGGTCAGTCTCCGGCGCCTATGAGGCGGGCCTGAAAGGCGCTGCGGAGACCGTCGCCGAGTTCCACGAAGAGCCGGGCGCATTGAAGAAGCTGCAACACTGGCTGCACCAGACGCCCTCGGCCGTGCCGATGATCGTCCTGGTCGTGTCGGTCATCATCTTCGGCCTGCTTGCCGACAATTTCTTCAAAGCGGCCACACTGTCCACGATCCTGCAACAAATTGCCATCGTTGGCATCCTGGGCTGTGCGCAGACCATCGTGATCCTGACTGCCGGCATCGACCTTTCGGTCGGCGCGATCGCGGTCTTTTCCTCGGTCCTGATGGGCCAGATGACCTTCCGCTACGGGATCTCCGCCCCGGCCGCCATAGCCATCGGACTTGCGCTCGGCACCGCCATGGGGGCACTGAACGGCTTTCTCATCGCTCGGCTGAAACTACCGCCCTTCATCGTCACGCTGGGGACCTGGCAGATCCTCCTGGCCTCGAACTTCATCTATTCCCGAAACGAGACGATCCGCTCGGCCGATATCGCCGAGGTGGCACCGGCCCTGCAATTCTGGGGCTATTCGATCCAGCCCGGCGGAGTGAAGGTGCTGTATGCCGTGTTCCTGATGATCGCGCTGGTGGCGATCATGGCCTATGTGCTGCGCCATACCGCCTGGGGCCGGCATGTCTATGCCACGGGCGACGACCCGGCAGCGGCGGAACTGGCGGGGGTGCCGACGAAGAAGGTGCTGATCCAGGTCTATGCCCTGGCCGGCCTCTTCTGCGCCATCGCGGGCTGGGTGATGATCGGCCGCTTCGGCTCGGTCTCGCCCACGGCATCGACCGGGCAGCTTGGCAACATCCAGTCGATCACCGCCGTGGTGATCGGGGGCATCTCGCTGTTCGGCGGGCGCGGCTCGATCGTGGGCATGTTCTTCGGGGCGCTGATCGTCGGCGTGTTCGAGATGGGCCTGCGCCTGGTCGGCACCGACCCGCAATGGACCTTCTTCCTCATCGGCGTGCTCATCATCTTCGCCGTGACCGTGGACCAGTGGATCAGAAAGGTGGCTGGCTGATGGAACCGATTCTCAAGGCCCGCGGCCTGACCAAGCGTTTCGGCAAGGTCACCGCGCTTAACGACTGCGATTTCGAGCTTTATCCCGGCGAGATCCTGGCCGTGATCGGCGACAACGGCGCGGGGAAATCGACGCTGATCAAGGCGATCTCCGGCGCCGTGGTGCCGGACGAGGGGCAGATCTGGCTCGAGGGCCGCGAGGTCAGCTTCAAGACGCCCATCGAGGCGCGCGCGGCAGGCATCGAGACGGTCTACCAGACCCTCGCCATGTCCCCCGCGCTGTCCATCGCCGACAACATGTTCATGGGGCGCGAGCTGCGCGCGCCGGGAATCATTGGGTCCATCTTCCGCAAGCTCGACCGCCCGCGGATGGAGAAATTCGCGCGTGAAAAGCTGAACGAACTCGGGCTGATGACGATCCAGAACATCAACCAGGCGGTCGAGACGCTCTCGGGCGGCCAGCGCCAGGGGGTGGCGGTGGCACGCGCGGCGGCCTTCGGGTCGAAGGTGGTGATCCTCGACGAACCCACCGCCGCGCTTGGCGTCAAGGAAAGCCGCCGCGTGCTGGAGCTGATCCGCGACGTCAAGAACCGCGGGATTCCGATCATCCTGATCAGCCACAACATGCCGCATGTGTTCGAGATCGCCGACCGCATCCACATCCACCGCCTCGGCCGCAGGCTCTGCGTGATCAAGCCCCAGGACTATTCGATGTCGGATGCCGTAGCCTTCATGACCGGCGCCAAACTGCCCGACGGCGTGACCGAGACCGCCTGACCCCCCTCCCATTCTGCCGGGGGCATCGCGGCCGCAGCCGTGCTGCCTCCGGCGGGAGTATTTCCGAAAAGAGCAAGCACAAGGCGCCTGGCTCCTGCTCTTTTCCCAAATACTCCCCGCGGAGCGGCCGCACTCTCCGCCCCGCGCCCCGGCCCGATCCGGCGCCGCGGCAGCCCGGTCGAGGCGGCTCGATGCCGCCGAGGACGGTCCCCCGCTTGCAAAAAACCCTTCAATCCTGTCGCAGAGGGGTTGAAACCCTTGACGCGAGGCCCAAGATCGCCCGAAACCCGCCGCGACGCGATCAAGAACCATAAACCTGCCGCCACGACGAGGACGCCGCCCGAATGACCCTAGCCCTGATAGCGGCGCTGCCCTTCCTCGGTGCGCTCCTGCCCGGCCTCATGATCCGCGCCGGCCGCACCGCCTGCGCTGCAGCGACCGGATCGGTCACGCTCCTCGCACTGGCGCTCCTCGCGCTTCAGGCCCCCGCCGTCCTGCGCGGCGAGATCGTGCAGACCCGCATCGACTGGCTGCCCGCGCTTGGCCTGAACGCCACCTTCTTCCTCGACGGGCTCGGCCTCCTCTTTGCCGGCCTCATACTCGGCATCGGCCTCCTCATCATCGTCTATGCCCGCTTCTACCTCGCGAAATCCGATCCGATGGGGCAGTTCTACAGCTATCTCATGCTGTTCCAGGGCGCGATGGTGGGGATCGTCCTGTCCGACAACATCCTCCTGCTTCTGGTCTTCTGGGAACTTACCTCGCTTTCCTCCTTCCTGCTGATCGGGTACTGGAAGCACCTGCCCGAAGGGCGGCAGGGTGCGCGGATGGCGCTGGCCGTCACCGGCGGAGGCGGCCTTGCCATGATCGCCGGCATGCTGATTCTCGGCAACATCGCGGGCAGTTACGACCTGACCGTGATCCTTCAGCACAAGGAGGCGATCCAGGCCTCGGACTGGTATCTGCCCGCGCTGATCCTGATCCTCCTCGGCGCCTTCACCAAGTCGGCGCAGTTCCCCTTCCACTTCTGGCTGCCGCATGCCATGGCCGCGCCGACACCGGTCTCGGCCTATCTGCACTCGGCGACCATGGTGAAGGCGGGGCTGTTCCTGATGGCGCGGATGTGGCCGGTTCTGGCCGGCACGCCGGAATGGTTCTGGATCGTCTCGACCGCGGGCCTTGTCACCATGGTCATGGCTGCCAAGATCGCCTTCTTCAAGGACGACCTGAAGGCGCTGCTGGCCTTCTCGACCGTCAGCCACCTTGGCCTCATCACCATGCTCCTGGGCTTCGGCACCAGGGCCGCCGCGACCGTCGCCGTCTTTCACATCATCAACCACGCCACATTCAAGGCCGCGCTCTTCATGACCGCCGGGATCGTGGACCACGAGGCGCATACCCGGGACCTGCGCCGCCTCGGCGGCCTTCGCACCCTCATGCCGATCACCTTCGGCATCGCGCTCCTCGCCAGCCTCTCCATGGCGGGCATCCCGCCCTTGAACGGGTTCCTGTCCAAGGAGCTGATGCTGGAGGAAGCGGCCCATACCACCTGGATCACCCCCTGGGCGATGGGCGTCATGGCCACGATCGGGGCGATGTTCTCGGTCGCCTATTCCTTCCGCTTTCTTGCACACGGCTTCCTCGGCCCGGTGCGCGACGACTATCCGCACAAGCCTCACGACCCCGGCCCCGGCCTCTGGAGCGCGCCGGCCTTCCTGGCCGTGCTGGTCGTCGTCATCGGCCTCTTCCCCATGGCCTCGGCCGCCTGGCTGGTGGACGTGGCCGCCGGCGCCGTCACCGGCGAACCCGTCAGCGTCAATATATCCCACTGGCACGGGCTGGAACCGGCGGCGCTGTGGATGTCGCTGGCCGCCATCGGGGGCGGCCTGGTGATGCTGGGCGCATGGGTCCCCTTGCGCGCGCTTTGGGACGGCACCCCGCGCCCCGAGGCCAAGCGCATCTTCGACGGCATCATCGAACCCCTTGCGGCGCTGGCCCGGACCCTGACCTATGCGATCCACAACAGCTCGCTGTCCCGCGCCATCGCGGTTGCAACCCTTGCCATCGTGGGCGCCGGGCTCTGGGCCTTCTCGGGCGGCAGCCACGCGCCCGGCACCCGCGCGCTGATGCCGGTCGAGCCGGTGGTTGCCGTCATCTGGGCGGTCACCATGGTCGCTGCGGTCTCGGTGCCCTTCCTGCACCGGATGCGCGTGGTGGCGCTGATCTTCGTCGGCGTCGTGGGCCTGCTGCTGGTGCCCTTCTTCGTGTTGATGTCCGCACCTGACCTTGCGCTGACCCAGCTGTCGGTCGAGGTGGTGACGATCCTCCTCATGCTTCTTGCGCTGAACTTCCTGCCCAAGACCACGCCCGCGGAAAGCCCCGCCCCGCGCCGCCTGTTCGATGCGGGCGTGGCGGGCATCGCCGGTGCCGGAATCGGCTGGCTTGCCTGGGAGATGCTGACCCGCCAGGCCGCCTTCGAACCGATCTCGCATTTCCACCTTGCCCAGTCGAAACCGGGCGCGGGCGGGACGAACGTCGTCAACACCATCCTCGTGGACTTCCGCGGCTACGATACCTTCGGCGAGATCATCGTGCTCGGCATTGCTGCCCTCGCCATCTATGCACTGTCGGAGAACCTGATGCGCAGCCCCGCCGTCACCCGGCGCCTTGGCCAGATGCGCCGGGAGCGCGTGTCCGGCGACCGCCACCCGATGATGCTGGTCGTCTCGACCCGCCTCCTTTTGCCGATGGCGATGATGGTCGGCGTCTACATCTACCTGCGCGGCCACAACATGCCCGGCGGCGGCTTCGTCGCGGGCCTCGTCTTCGCCATCGCCTACCTGATGCAGTACATGGCCTCGGGCTATGTCTGGAGCCACGCCCGCCAGCGTTTCGATCACCATGTGCTGATCGGCTGGGGCGTGCTGATCGCCACGCTGTCGGGCGCGGGGGCCTGGGCCTTCGGGCTGCCGTTCCTGACCTCGGGCTACGAATATGTCCACCTCTGGCCGCTGGAGGAATTCGAACTGGCTACCGCCGCGATCTTCGACCTTGGCGTGTTCCTCTGCGTTCTCGGAGCGGTGCTTCTGGCGCTTGCCTCGCTGTCGCGGTTGGCACAGCGGACGGGCGAGGTGGCCAACACCCGCGCCTATGACACGGAAACCGCGCAGGAGAGCCGCTGATGGAAGCCCTCGTCGCCATCGCCATCGGCATCCTGACCGCCGTCGGCCTCTATCTGACCCTGCGCCTGCGCACCTTCCCGGTGATCCTCGGGCTGACCATGCTCAGCTATGCGGTCAACGTGTTCCTCTTCTCCTCGGGGCGGCTCGCACAGAACCGGGCGCCGATCATCGGCACGGGCGAGACCTATACCGACCCCCTGCCCCAGGCACTGGTGCTGACCGCGATCGTGATCTCGTTCGGGATGACCGCGGTCATCATGATCATGGCCATCGGCGGCTTCCTGGAATCCGGGCACGACCGGGTGAACATGTCGGGCCGGGACCGGGACGACGTGGACCAGGACGACGTTGAACGGGATGACGCGGCGGAGGGCCGGGCATGATGGGCCACTGGATCATCGCGCCGGTCGTGCTGCCGGCCTTCATGGCCGGGCTGATGGTCACCGCCATGCGTAATGACCTGCTGCTCAAGCGGGTCGCGGGCGTGACCTCGATCGTGCTTCTGAACGCCATCGCGCTGGCGCTTCTGTGGTCGGCCTCGACCCACGGGACGCAGGTCTATTTCCTCGGCGACTGGCCGGCGCCCTTCGGCATCGTGCTGGTGCTCGACCGGCTCTCGGCAATGATGGTCATGCTGCTGGCCGCGCTGGCACTTTCGGTGGTGCTTTATGCCATCGGCTCGGGCTGGGATGCGAAGGGGGCGCACTTCCACCAGCTGCTGCAATTCCTTCTCATGGGGATCTGCGGGGCCTTCCTGACCGGCGATGCCTTCAACCTCTTCGTGTTCTTCGAGATCCTGCTCATCGCCTCCTACGGCCTGATGATCCACGGCGGCGGGTCGGACCGCGCGCGTGCGGGGCTGCAATATGTCGCCTTCAACCTGATCGGATCGTCGCTGTTCCTGTTCGCGCTGGCGCTGACCTACAGCGTCACCGGCACGTTGAACATCGCGGACCTGGCGGCGAAACTGCCGAACCTTCCCGAGGGCGACGCGGCCATGCTGCGGGTGACGGCCGTCCTCCTGATCCTTGTCTTTGCTATCAAGGGCGCGCTGGTGCCGTTGCAGTTCTGGCTGCCCGGCACCTATGCCAACGCCCCTGGCGTTGTCGCCGCCATGTTTGCGGTGATGACCAAGGTCGGCGCCTACGCCACGCTGCGCTTCGGGGTCATGGTCTTTCCGCCCGATTTGCCCGTGACCGGGACCCTTCTGCAAGACCTGATCCTGCCTGCGGGTCTTGTCACCCTTGGCGTCGGCGCAATCGGCGTCCTTGGCGCCTCCACCCTGCCACGGCTGGCAGCCTTCGGCGGCATCGCCTCGATGGGCACGGCCTTCACCGCCATCGGCGCCTTCACCCCGGTCACGACCATGGCCGCGCTCTACTACATCCTGCATTCCACGCTGGCGACGGCAGCAATGTTCCTGGTGGCCGACCTCGTCACCCGCCGCCGCGCCCATGCCCGGTTGACCGAAACCGCGCCGCCGATCGCGCAGTCAGGGCTGATCTCTGCGCTCTACATGGCCACCGCCATCGCCATGGCCGGGATGCCGCCCTTGTCGGGTTTCGTCGGCAAGCTTCTGATCCTCGACGCATTCCGCGCCCAGGCGCCGCTGATCTGGACGGTGATCCTCGGCTCGTCCTTCCTGATGATCCTCGGCTACGCCCGAGCCGGCTCCACCCTGTTCTGGAAGCCCTCGGCGCTGGAGGCGCAGGCCGACGAGACGCCGCCGGAAGGCTTGGCCTTCACCGCCACCTTCGGGATCATCGCCAGCCTCGTCGCGCTGACCGTCCTGGCCGGGCCGATGACCGGCTGGATGGAGGCGACATCCGACAGCCTCTACGCGCCGCAGGGCTACATCGCCGCCGCGCGGCTGGGCGAGGGAGGCTGAGCCATGCTGAAACGCCTTTTCCCGCATCCCTACCTGTCGCTGACGCTCGTCGCGCTCTGGTTCATGCTGGTCAACCAGTGGAAGCTCGGCAGCCTGGTGATGGCGATCATCCTTGCGACCATCCTGCCGCTCGTCACCTCGGCCTGGTGGCCGGATCGCGCGCGGGTCCGCCATCCGCTGAGGCTGCTCAGTTATACCGCACTGGTGTTCTGGGACATCATCATCGCCAATTTCCAGGTGGCCTACGTCATCCTGTTCATCTCGCGCGACAAAGTGCAGTCGCGCTGGCTGACCGTGCCGCTGGACCTCACCTCGCCCGAGGCTATCAGCCTGCTGTCCGGTACCGTCTCCATGACCCCCGGCACGCTGTCCTCGGACCTGTCGACCTGCGGCCGGGCGCTTCTGGTCCACGCGCTGCACGCCCCCGACCCCGACGCCGTCCGCGACCAGATCAAGTCCCGCTACGAGGCCCGCCTGAAAAGGATATTCGAATGATCCTCACCCATGCCCTCACCTTTGCCCTTGGCTGTTTCGGCCTGGCCATGGTGATGAACCTAGTCCGCCTGTTGACGGCTCCGACACTGATCGACCGTATCCTTGTCGTCGACACCATGACCGTGAACGTGATCGCCTTGATCGTGCTTTACGGCGTCAGCGTCCGGTCATCGCTGAACTTCGAGGCGGCGATCCTGCTTGCCCTCTTCGGGTTTGTCTCGACCGTAGCCTTCTGCAAATACCTGTTGCGGGGGAGCATCATAGAATGATCCTGCTGGAAGAACTTGCAATCGCAGCCTTGCTTGTCGCCGGAGGCATCTTCGGCCTGATAGGCAGTTTCGGCCTGTTCAAGCTGAAAGACCCGATGCAGCGGCTGCATGCCCCGACCAAGGCAACGACCATCGGGGTCGGCGCGGCGCTAGTGGCTTCGGCGCTTGACCTGCGCTTCATCGGCGGGGGCATCACCTGGCAGGAAATCCTTGTTACGCTGTTCCTGATGCTGACCGCACCCTTGTCGGCGCTGTTCATGGCCAAGGCCCATATCTTCCGAACCATCGACCGCAGCACGCTGCCGGATCCGAGCACGGGAACGTCCTGGGCCACGCTTGAGGCCAAGCCTGACGCAGGGTCCAACCCGCCCGCCTGAGACAGGGCGGGCTTGCCCGGCACGCGACGCCATTCAGAACAGGCGGGCGTTGAGGACCAGGTGCGCTGCGATCGCAGCAACATAGCCCAGCGCAATCGCCCAGGACCATTTCAGATGCGCCCCGAAGGTATAAACTCCCCGGGCCTGCCCCATCAGCGCCACCCCGGCGGCCGAACCGATCGACAGCATCGATCCCCCGGTGCCGGCGGTAAGGGTAATCAGCAACCATTCGCCGTCAGACATGGCCGGATCCATGGTCAGAACCGCAAACATGAGCGGGATGTTGTCCACGACCGCAGACAGGGCGCCGATGATGATGTTGGCTGTGGTCGAACCGAGGTCGGTGTAAAGCAGTTCGGAAGCCATCGACAGATAGCCCAGGACGCCGAGGCCTCCGACGGCAAAGATGATCCCGAAGAAGAACAGCAGCGTGTCCCATTCGATACGCTGCACTTCCTTGAAACTGTCCAGCACCATGTCGCCATCGCCCCGCTGACTGCCGGACATCCGCAGATAATAGGACCAGATCTGCAGATAACCGAGGCCCAGCATCATCCCCAACGCCGGCGGCAGGTGCAGGAAGTTCTTGAAGCTGACCGCCGTCGCGATGGTCAGCGCGAACAGCACCGCCACCCCGATCATCCCCGGCTTTCCACGGAGGGTCTGCACGTCCGCGGAAGGCCTTTCGTTCGGCACCGCGTAGTAGAGGATCGCCGCCGGGACCAACCAGTTGACGATCGATGGCAGGACCAGCTGGAAGAACTCGAAGAACTCCAGCTTGCCCTTTTGCCAGACCATCAGCGTCGTGATGTCGCCAAAGGGCGAGAAGGCGCCCCCTGCATTTGACGCGACCACAACCGAAACGCAGGCCAGAACCACAAACCTTGGATTGTCACGCCCCAGCGCCATCGCCACGGCGCCCATCACCAGAGCCGTCGTCAGGTTGTCCAGCGTCGAGGACAGGACAAACGCAAGTATGCCGGTCAACAAGAACAACTGTCGGTAGCCGAGGCCCAGCCCGATCAGCTTGACCCGCAACACGTCGAAGGCACGGCGCTCCTCCAACGTGTTGACGTAAGTGATCGCCACAAGCAGGAACAAGAACAACTCGCCGTATTCCTCGATGATCTCGCGAGCGTGGGCATGCGCCGCTTCGGAATGTCCGGCCATCGCAAAGGCGATGCCGATCAGAGCCCAGATAAGCCCCGCCGCCAGCATCACCGGCTTCGATTTGCGCATGTGCAAGGTTTCTTCAAAGATCACCATCACATAGGCGACCAAGAAGATGATCAGGGACAGTATCCCTGCCCAGTGACCCGTGAGGTCCATTTCCTGCATGTCGCCCCGCTCCCGTCCCTGCCTGCATTCGGCCTTTTGCCGCAAAAAGCAACTTTCTGCCCCAAAGGTCAATCTGTTCGCATCACGCTAGCCATCGTAGAGACAGCATTTTTTTGACCATTCGGTCAGAAATCCTGCGCCGCCGCCCTTGCCCGAGCGCGACCCGCGTGGCATCGTCGCTCTGATCCGGCATGCGCCCGCGAGGGGGACCCAATGAACAGCCACGCCCCGGCCCAGACTGGCCTCCTGCCACAGGTCACCCATGCCCGCAATCCAGGCATGGCGCTCGATCTCGACTGGGTGGCCTCGGTCCAGGCCAACACCTCGGCCATAGAGCGCCGCGCCGCCACGCTTCCGGGCCGGCGCAGCGTCAAGAGGGAATATCAGGCGGCATGGCTTCTGAAGGCGATCAGCCTCATCGACCTGACGACGCTTTCCGGCGACGACACCGCGGGTCGCGTCCAGCGTCTGTGCGCCAAGGCCCGCCAGCCCGTCGCACCCTGGATGCTGGAGAAGCTCGGCATGCCCGGCCTGACGGTCGGCGCGGTCTGCGTCTATCACGAGATGGTGGAAACCGCCGTCCGCGCGCTCGAAGGCACCAACATCCCCGTCGCCGCCGTCTCGACCGGTTTTCCGGCGGGGCTCTCGCCCTACAAGCTCCGCATCGCCGAGATCGGCGAAAGCGTGAAGGCGGGCGCGAGGGAAATCGACATCGTCATCTCGCGCCGCCATGTGCTGACCCAGAACTGGCAGGCGCTCCATGACGAGATGCGCGACATGCGCGAAGCCTGCGGCGATGCCCATGTCAAGGCGATCCTCGCCACCGGAGAGCTTGGAACGCTCCGCAATGTCGCCCGCGCCTCGCTGGTCTGCATGATGGGCGGGGCCGATTTCATCAAGACCTCGACCGGGAAAGAGGCGGTCAACGCCACCCTGCCCGTGTCCCTCACCATGATCCGCGCCATCCGCGACTACGAGGCGCGGACCGGCTTCAAGGTCGGCTACAAGCCGGCGGGCGGGATCGCCAAGGCCAAGGATGCGCTGGTGTATCTGACGCTGATGAAGGACGAACTCGGCCACCCCTGGCTGCAACCCGACCTGTTCCGTTTCGGCGCCTCCAGCCTGCTTGGCGACATCGAACGCCAGCTCGAACACCACCTCACCGGTCACTACTCCGCCGCCAACCGCCACGCGATGGGCTGACCCCCATGCCCCCATTTGCCCTTTTCAAAAATACTCCCGCCGGAGGCGTCCCCCGCCACAAGGCGCCCCGCCGCAGGGTAGGCAATCTGCCCACGCGCGCCAAAGCCATGAGGCCAACCCCATGACCATCAAGGAAATCTTCGACAGCATGGCCTATGGCCCCGCCCCCGAATCCGCCGCCGAGGCCATGGCCTGGCTTGCCGGCCACAACCACGCCTTCGGTCACTGGATCGACGGCGGCTTCACCCGACCTGGCCAGACCTTCCCGACCACCAACCCCGCCACGGCCAAGCACCTGGCCGAGATCACCCGGGGCACCGAGGCGGACGTGGCGCAGGCCGTTGCCGCCGCCCGCCGCGCCCAGCCGAAATGGGCCGCCCTTCCCGCCCACAAACGCGCGCAATACCTGTATGCGCTGGCTCGGCTGACCCAGAAACACGCCCGCCTGCTTGCCGTCCTTGAAACCCTCGACAACGGCAAGCCGATCCGCGAAAGCCGCGACATCGACATCCCCCTTGTCGCGCGCCACTTCTCCTACCACGCCGGGCTTGCCCAGCTTCTGCCCTCCGAACACCCCGACCTCGCCCCCCTCGGCGTCTGCGGCGCGATCATCCCTTGGAACTTCCCGCTCCTGATGCTTGCCTGGAAGGTCGCCCCGGCCCTTGCCGCCGGCAACACCGTTGTCCTGAAACCCGCCGAATACACCCCCCTCACCGCCCTCCTCTTCGCAGAGATCAGCCGAGAGGCCGGCCTGCCCAAGGGCGTGCTCAACATCGTCACCGGCGACGGCGCCACCGGCGCGGCCCTCGTCGAGGCCCCGGTGGACAAGATCGCCTTCACCGGCTCCACCAGCGTCGGCAAGCGCATCCGCGAGGCAACGGCGGGCACCGGCAAGGCCCTGACCCTAGAACTCGGCGGCAAGTCTCCCTATATCGTTTTCGATGATGCCGACCTCGAGTCCGCCATCGAGGGCCTGGTCGATGCGATCTGGTTCAACCAGGGCCAGGTCTGCTGTGCTGGCTCGCGCCTGCTGGTGCAGGAAGGCATAGCCTCCCGCTTCTACGACAAGCTGAAACGCCGGATGGACGGGCTGCGGATCGGCGATCCCCTCGACAAGTGCATCGACATTGGCGCCGTGGTCGATCCGGTCCAGTTGGACACCATCACCCGCATGGTGCTCGACAACCCCGAGGGTGAACATTACACCGCCGCCGCAGCCCTCCCCGCGCAGGGCTGCTTCTACCCGCCCACCCTCATCACCGGCCTCGGCACCGCCTCCCCTCTCATGCAAGAGGAGATCTTCGGTCCCGTCCTCGTCGCCATGACTTTCCGCACGCCCGAGGAGGCCGTCCAGCTTGCCAACAACACCAGATACGGCCTCGCCGCGACGGTCTGGACGGAAAACATCAACCTCGCCCTCGACCTCGCTCCCAAGCTGAAAGCCGGGGTGGTCTGGATCAACGCCACCAACCTCTTCGACGCCGCCGCAGGTTTTGGCGGGGTGCGCGAAAGCGGCTTCGGGCGCGAGGGCGGCTGGGAGGGCCTGATGGCCTATCTAAGGCCCGCTGCAAGGCCCGCCGCCCTGAAACCCGCCCAGCCGGTGCCCGCCCCGGCAGAGCCGGTGGTCGAAGGGTTGGACCGCACCGCCAAGATGTATATCGGCGGCAAGCAGGCCCGCCCGGATTCGGGCTATTCGCAGCCGGTCTACGGACCGAAGGGCAAGCTTATCGGCCATGTCGGCATCGGCAACCGCAAGGACATAAGGAACGCGGTCGAGGCCGCCCATGCCGCAAAAGGCTGGGCAAAAACAACCGCCTACAACCGCGCGCAGGTCCTGTATTTCATCGCCGAGAACCTGTCGGCCCGCGCGGCCGAGTTCGCCAGCCGCCTGAAGGACCTGACCGGCAAACCCGGAACGGCGGAAGTCGAGGCCGCAATCCAGCGCCTCTTCACCTATGCCGCCTGGGCCGACAAATACGACGGACAGGCCAAATCCGTCCCGATCCGCGGCATCGCGCTGGCGATGAACGAACCCTGCGGCGTGATCGGCGCGCTTTGCCCCGATGAGGCGCCGCTCCTCGGCCTTATCTCGCTGATGGCCCCCGCAATCGCGATGGGCAACACCGTGGTCCTCGTCCCCGGCCAGCACCCCCTGTCGGCCACCGACTTCTACCAGATCCTCGACACCTCCGACGTGCCGCCCGGGGTCGTCAACATCGTCACCGGCCCCCCGCAAGACCTCGCCAAATCCCTCGCCGGCCACATGGACGTCGACGCGGTGTGGAGCTTCTCCTCCCACCCCCTCTCCGCCCTCATCGAGCGTGAAGCGGCGGCCAACCTCAAACGCACCTGGGTCAACCACGGCCGCGCGCGGAACTGGATGGGCCCCGAGGGCGAAGGCCGGACGTTCCTGTCCCAGGCGACCGAGGTCAAGACCGTCTGGGTGCCGTATGGGGAGTGAGGGAGGTATCAGCGAATTCTTAGAAGCCGAGGCGTATGCAGGAGTAGAGCAGTACTCTGTCCATTGCTGATCGTTGCGACGCGCAAACGATTGCTAATTATGTTCGCCGTTCCCAATCGCCGTAAGCAGTTCGCTTAGAGCGTCCCAGCTTTCCTCCAGAACAAGACGCGCATACTGTTCGGGTATGCCCGCCCAGTCAGCGACCTCTTCGTAGGTCCGTTCCCCAGCAGCTATTCTTGCTCGGGCGAGTTTTCTTGCCGCCGCCGGAAAAAGAAGATTCAAGCCTTGGTACTGGGCCAGCTTGTCCACAGCCGCCATGAGGTCAGCAGGTGTAGCTGACCGTGTCTCGAACGGACCAACAACCTTCTGCGCAAGTTCCTCAACCATTTCAGGTGTTTGCGTCTTCACGATCTGCTTATCGCATACATGTACCAACTCTTTTGCGCAAATCGCACGTTGCCAAGCCAAGTCTTCGCCTGCTGGGAACACAATCAGGGTAGTGAGGATTGGTGCGCCGTAGACCGCCGCGTGTTCATACCATTGATAGTAGGCGCCCCTCAGCGTCCCTGTATCGAGCTCTTCAGGTGAAAAAATAATCCTATCCTGCACTCCAAGGTCAATGAGCGCATCGCGGATCTCTTCGATCTCTATTGGTAGTTCGGTTCTATCTTGGAACCGCTCCACAAGTCGGCGCAGCATGTAGCCTCACAAACAAAATAGGCCCGTCACTTCTGACGGGCCTACCACATGTGCACTCTGTCTTCTAGATCAAACAATCATACGACAGATTTCTGACGCCCAGTCCGAGGAGGGGCGTCAACAAGGCCCTTTGCAAACGCCGAACGAAACGCTGCGTCCGCAGCCTCGCACATGCTCTCTGCAGTCAGACCTCTTCCGTCACCCGGAAAGAACTTGACATTCTCCAAGTGCCTGCCCTCTTCAAACAGAAAAGAATGCAGACCAGAAAAAGTTGCATTCGTCGTCATGGCTCGCTCCTCTGCGCTTCCTGCGCAAAACTCGATGCGTACATAGTGCCTGACTGTGGCGATTCAATGACTGAACCATCAAGTCAAGTCTTGACATGAGTTCTGACATATGATGGCGACATTAACAACCGGTTGACACCACAAACTCAGCCTCCTGTGTCCCGATTCGCGCACCTTTCTGCGCACTTTCACGTAGATTAGCCGTTGTCCGGGTCACGTATATCCTACAACGCGGCATGAGCGTAGGAGTTCCCGTTAAAGGGAACGCAATCAGCGGATGGTCGCATTCTGACGTCATTCCCGATTCGCCCCCCAAGGTTAACGCCCCACCACCCATACGCGCGTATGCATGGAATGCATACGCTATGAGTAAGGGCTGTAGCCCCCCTCGCAGCCCAAAATCCCCCAGATTAACCCAGCGTTCCCAACCCCTTACCGGAGTCCCTTGCCCGGCCCTCGCAAGCGTGCTCGGGCGTTCGGCGGGAAAACAGTCCACTGGACTGTTTCTCTCATCCGCCTCACCCTCAAGCCCGCCCCGCCGCTGCACTCAAGGTCAAAGGATCAATCCCCATCCCCCGCAGCGCCGCCGACCATTTCACCCGGTCGTCTTGGCCGAACACCAACCCCTCCGGAGCCTCGCAGGTCAGCCAGTCGTTCCGCGCGATCTCGGCCTCCAGCTGCCCCGGGCCCCAGCCGGAATAGCCCAGCGCCAGAAGAGCCTTGCCCGGCCCGCCGCCCTTGGCCAGCGCTTCCAGGATGTTGATCGTCGCGGTCATCTCCAGCCCACCCGGAACCTTCATCGTGCCTTCGCCCGGACGCTCCCAGTCGGCCGAATGCAGGACGAACCCCCGCCCCCGCTCTACCGGCCCGCCGAAATGCACGCGGATGTCGCGGCCGGCCGCTCCAGAGGGGATGTTGAGGTGTTCCAGCAACCCGGAAAAACTGAGGTCTTCCAGAGGTTTGTTGACGATCAACCCCATCGCCCCCTCGGCCGAATGGGCGCAGATCAGCACCACGCTCTTCTCGAACCGCGGGTCGGCCATCCCCGGCATCGCGATCAGGATCTGTCCGGAAAGGTCCATCGGCACCCCCATTCCCCTGATCCGAACATGGCCCCGCCAGCCCTTTTGGACAAGCCCCGACCATGGCCGGACCGCCACGATCACGCACCTTCGCCGCAAAGTGATTTCCATCGCGCCGCACCATCCTTATGTTCACCGCATGATCCGCACCGCCGTTCTTCTTGCCTGCCTTGCCGCCCCCGCCCTTGCAACGACGCAGGACGACGTGCTGTCGGCAGCGCTTATTCCCGGGTGGCAAACCGAAAGCGGCGGGCGAATGGCTGCGCTGGACCTGCGGCTCGCGCCCGGCTGGAAGACCTACTGGCGCAGCCCCGGCGATGCCGGGATCCCGCCCAGCTTCGACTGGTCGGGGTCCGAGAACGTAAGGTCGGTGCGCCTGCACTGGCCGGCGCCGAACGTGTTCCAGGTCAACGGCATGCAGACCATCGGCTACCACGACCGCCTGGTGCTTCCCGTCGAGGTGACCCCCGAGGATCCTGCCCGTCCGATCCGGCTGCGCGTGCGGATGGATCTGGGTGTCTGCGACGAAATCTGCATGCCGGCAACGGTCGAACTCGGCTCTGACCTGGCCGAGCCCGGCGCGCCGGACGACGCGATCCGGGCGGCCCTCGCCCGCCGTGCCGCTACGGCCCAGGAGGCTGGAGTGACCCGCGTTGCCTGCAGCATCGACCCGATCGCGGATGGCCTGCGCATCACCGCCCGTCTCGGGCTGCCCGACCCCGGCCTTCCTGAAGTGGTCGCCTTCGAGACCGCCGACCGCGATGTCTGGATTGCGGAGGCGATCACCGAACGTCGCGGCGGCGAACTTGTCTCCATCACCGAACTGGTCCCGCCAAGCGGTGCACCCTTCGCCTTGGACCGGTCTCAGATCACCATGACCATTCTCGCCGCCGGCAGCGCGGTCGAGGTCAAGGGCTGCCCCTCTCCCTGAGCCAGCGCCTGCCATCGGCCCTGCCGGATTGTGTTGTCACTCCTGCTTCGGGAACCTAGGCTCCGGCACCATGGGAATCGCTGGCGAGATCGCGGAGGACTGGCAGGCTGCCCTGGCGGCCCTGGTCTGGCTGGGTGAAGCCGGCTCGGACGAGGCGATCTCCGAGACGCCGGTCAATCGCTACGACCTCGCACCCGAGGCGCCCACCCCCCGGGCGGCGGACTCCTTGTCCGCTGTCGCTGCCTTGACCACTGTCCCCGCCCTGCCCGCGGACGATCCTGTCGGCGCGGCAAGGGCTCTGGCGTCCGCGGCGACAACGCTGGAGGACCTGCGGGCCGCGATCGCCCGCTATCCGCACTGCGACCTGAAGAAGGGCGCGCGGAACACGGTCTTTGCCGACGGCAATCCGGCTGCCCGCGTGCTGCTGTTGGGCGAGGCGCCCGGCGCCGACGAGGACCGCGAGGGCCGTCCCTTCGTCGGACGGGCGGGCCAGCTCCTGGACCGGATGTTCGCGGCCATCGGCCTGTCGCGCAGCTCGCCAGACGCCGAGAATGCGCTTTACATCACCAATGTCATGCCCTGGCGCCCTCCCGGCAACCGAGACCCGGAACCGGGCGAGATCGCCATGATGCTGCCCTTCGTGGAACGCCATATCGCGCTGGTCGACCCGCAGGTGATCGTGGTGCTGGGCAACACGCCGCTTTTCGCGCTGACGGGGTCCAAGGGGATCATGCGCGCCCGGGGCAACTGGGGCCAGGCCCTGGGCAAGCCGATGCTGCCGATGACCCATCCGGCCTATCTGTTGCGCAACCCCTCGGCCAAGCGCGAGGCCTGGGCCGACCTTCTGTCGCTACAGTCGAGGCTGCGCTGATGCTGCCGGTCGAGCCGCTGACCCTTTTGGCCTTCGTCCCGGCGGCGCTTGCGCTGAACCTGACGCCGGGGGCGGACATGATGTTCTGCCTCGGCCAGGGGTTGAGATCCGGCTGGCGTCCGGCCATGGCCGCAAACTTCGGGATCGCCATGGGCGGCATGGTCCACACCCTTCTGGCCGCGCTTGGCCTCGGAGCGCTCATCGCGGCGCATCCGGCGGCCTTCGAGGCGATCCGCGGGTTGGGAGTGGGCTATCTGCTCTGGTTGGCCGTCAGCGCCCTGCGCACCTCGCCCTTTGCCCGCGAAGCGCAGGTGGTGCGGACATCGACCACACTGGCCTTCTGGCAGGGACTGATGGTCAATCTGCTGAATCCCAAGGTGATCCTGTTCATCCTTGCCTTCCTGCCGCAGTTCGTCACGCCATCCCGCCCGATCCTGCCGCAGTTCCTGACACTCGGTATCGCCTTTGCGCTGGGGGGCCTTCTGGTCAATGGCGCCGTCGGGAGTCTTGCCGGTTCCATCGGTCAGCGAGTTGCCCGCTCGGTGCGGCTGGCGCGTTGGCTCTCGCGCATCAGCGCCACGATCTTCGGGGCACTGGCCCTGCGGCTTGCCCTCTTGCCTAGGAGTTGACCCATGTCGCGCATCGACGACACCCTGCCCTTCCACCCGGTCCGCATCGCGGTGCTGACCGTCAGCGACACACGCACAGCCGAGACAGACCGCTCGGGCGACACGCTGGTGGACCGGCTGACCGGGGCCGGGCATGTGCTGGCCGACCGGGACATCGTGCGCGACGATCGCGCAGCCATCGTGGCCCGGCTGCGCGGCTGGATCGCCGATCCCCAGATCGACGTCATCCTGACAACGGGCGGCACCGGCCTGACAGGACGCGATGTCAGCGTCGAGGCCCACCGCGAGGTCTACGAAAAGGAGATCGACGCCTTCGGCACCGTCTTTACCATCATCTCGATGCAGAAGATCGGCACTTCGGCGGTGCAGAGCCGCGCCACCGGAGGCGTTGCGGGGGGCACCTATCTCTTCGCCCTTCCCGGCAGCCCGGGCGCGTGCCGCGACGCCTGGGACGAGATCCTGGCGCCGCAACTCGACAGCCGCCACCGGCCCTGCAACTTCGTCGAGATCA
Source organism: Tabrizicola sp. (assembly GCA_046294075.1). Taxonomy (GTDB): domain Bacteria; phylum Pseudomonadota; class Alphaproteobacteria; order Rhodobacterales; family Rhodobacteraceae; genus Tabrizicola. The sequence continues at coordinate 25,569 of JBKBJC010000024.1, forward strand.
TGCCGCGCCTGGAAGAGCACCTCAAGCGCAAGTGACGCCTCTCCGTTCGCCTTCGGCTTCTCATCGGGGGCGCGTTGCGCAGAGTGCCGAAGGCATCGACAAGCCTTTCCCTTGCCCCGCCCCACGGCCTTTGCGATAGAGGGTCAAAGTCTGGAAAGGGACCACAATGGCCTTCCGCGCCCGCCATCTTCTGGGGATCGAACAGCTTGCCCCGCTGGAGATCACCACCGTCCTCGACCTGGCCGAACGCTATGTCGATCTGAACCGCCGGACGGTCAAGCAGTCCGACGTGCTGGCAGGGATGACGCAGATCAACCTGTTCTTCGAGGCCTCGACCCGCACGCAGTCGTCCTTCGAGCTTGCCGGCAAGCGGCTGGGGGCGGATGTGATGAACATGTCGGTCGCCAATTCCAGCCTGAAGAAGGGCGAGACGCTGATCGACACCGCGATGACGCTGAACGCGATGCACCCCGATCTGCTGGTCGTGCGGCACGGAGCCTCTGGTGCGGTGAACCTTCTGGCGCAGAAGGTGGATTGCGCGGTCCTGAACGCGGGCGACGGGAGGCACGAGCATCCGACGCAGGCGCTGCTGGACGCGCTGACGATCCGCCGTGCCAAGGGCCGGCTGCAACGGTTGACGATCGCGATCTGCGGCGACATTGCGCACAGCCGCGTGGCGCGGTCGAACCTGATCCTCCTTGGGAAAATGGAAAACCGCCTGCGCCTGATCGCGCCGCCGACGCTGATGCCCACGGGCGTCGAGGACTTCGGCTGCGAGTTGTTCGACGACATGCGCGAGGGGCTGAAGGGCGCCGATGTGGTGATGATGCTGCGCCTGCAGAAGGAACGGATGGACGGCGGCTTCATCCCATCGGAACGCGAATATTACCATCGCTACGGGCTTGATGCCGAGAAGCTTTCCCACGCCAGCCCCGATGCCATCGTCATGCACCCCGGCCCGATGAACCGGGGGGTGGAGATCGACGGCGATCTGGCCGACGACATCAACCGATCCGTGATCCAGGACCAGGTGGAGATGGGCGTCGCGGTGCGGATGGCCTGCATGGACCTCCTGGCGCGGAACCTGCGGGCCGAGCGGGGACGCAAGATCGTGGGGATGATGGCGTGAGGGCGGACCGGATCACAGGGTGCGCATCACTTCGTCACAGCTTGCGACGGCCTTCTCCCTTGGCACCGGAGTCGCTTGTTTTCACCATGATCCGTGACCCGCAAGGCAAGGCCCCATGACCCCCGACCCCGACCGCAAGCCCACGAAGGCCGAGATGCGCCAGGGTGGCATGGTGGCGGCAGCGGTCCTCGTCTTCCTCGCCCTCTTCACCATCGTCATCGTCTGGATCGCCTGAGCCATGTCCCGCATCGAACCCGACCCGATCCTGGGCCATGCGGCTCCCCTCCTGCCCGGAGAGACCGTGCTGGCCGAGTTTCCCGCCGACCGTCTTTCCTACTGGCGCAGTCATCTGGTCATGGCCGTTGTCCTGGGAGCCGCCGCCGGGCTGTTCCTGATCTGGCAGGGCAACCCCTATCCCGTCGCCGGTCCCGTTGGCGCGGCCATCGCCATCGGCGCGCGGGCGGCCTTCCTCGCCTCGGAGGCCCTCGCCGAGACCTGGCGGCTGACCGACCGCCGCCTTCTCGGCCCCGGCGGGCGGGCGATCCCTCTGGCAGAGCTGCAATCCGCCCGGCCCTTTCTCGGCGCGGTGCAGATCACCACCGCCACGGGCGACCGCCACCTGATCCGCTACCAGGCCGACCCCGCCGCCACCGCCGCCCGCATCATGACACGGCGATGAGCCTGACGATACCGGCCCACGACCGCCTCGGCGTCCGCATCTTCACGGCGAGGCTCGGCCCGGACGATCTTGGCCGCGACAAGACCCGTCTTGCCGCCGAGCTTCTCGGGAACCCCGACCTCGACCCCGCCTTCATCGAGGTCTTCGACCTGTCCGACCTTTCCGGCGTCGGGCTGTCTGATTATCTGGGCGAAGGGCTTGGCGTCCCCGAAACTGCCCTGTCCCGCGACCGGACGCGCCTTGATGCTCTCAGGGGGCCGGTGCTGATCCTGCTCTCCAGGGCGCTGCACGGTCGCGAGGTGACGCTGACCCCCGACCCGCGCCTGACGCTTGTCGCCACCTACGCCGAGGAGCGCCCCCCGGTGCATTTCGACCCCCTGCCCACTGCCGCCGCTGAGGGCACGCTGACGCCGGACCTACCCCGGGACCGCACCCCGCTGCGGCCCGGATCGGCCTTTCTCTTGCTCGGGATCGCGCTGGTCATGGTGGCCGCCACGGCGCTGTGGCTCGCCTTCGGCTGAGTTCCAGTGGACAAGCCGCCCGCGCCGTCGCATATCGGGCCAGCCCTTCGGACGGACCGGACATGACCACTGTGCACTTCTCCAACGCCCGCCTGATCGACCCCGAGGCCGGGACCGATGCCCCTGGCAGCCTGACGGTGCGGGACGGTGTGATCCTCTCCCGCGACGAGAAGGCGCCAAAGGTGGCGCAGGTCATCGACTGCGGAGCGCGGTGCCTCGCACCTGGCATCGTCGATCTGGGCGTCAAGATCGGTGAACCCGGCGAGCGGCACCGCGAAAGCTTCGGCTCGGCCGGGGCGGCGGCCGCGGCGGGCGGCGTGACCACGATCATCGCCCGGCCCGACACCCACCCTGCCATCGACACGCCCGAGACGCTGGAGTTTGTCACCCGCCGCGCCGCAGGGGCCCCGGTTCGCATCCGCCACATGGCCGCGCTGACCAAGGGCCGCGAGGGGCGCGAGATGACCGAGATCGGCTTTCTGCGCGATGCCGGTGCGGTCGCCTTCACGGATGTCTTTCGCGTCTCGACCGACGCCAAGGCCATCACCCGGGCGATGACCTACGCCCGGTCCCTGGGCGCGCTGGTCGTGGGCCATCCGCAGGAGCCCGGCCTGTCGTCGGGGGCTTCGGCAACCACCGGGAAGTTTGCCTCGCTTCGCGGCATCCCTGCTGTCTCGCCGATGGCCGAGCGCATGGGGTTGGAACGCGACCTCGCGCTGGTCGAGATGACGGGCGTGCGCTACCATGCCGACCAGATCACCACCGCGAAAAGCCTGCCCGCGCTTGCGCGAGCCAAGGCGGCCGGGCTGGATGTCACCGCAGGGACGTCGATCCACCACCTGACGCTGAACGAATTCGACGTGGGCGACTACCGGACCTTCTTCAAGTTCACCCCGCCACTCAGGTCGGAACAGGACCGGCTGGCCATCGTCGCTGCGGTGGCGGACGGCACGATCGACGTGATCTCCTCGATGCACACGCCGGCCGACGAGGAATCCAAGCGCCTGCCCTTCGAGGAAGCGGCCGCCGGCGCTGTCGCGCTGGAGACCTTCCTGCCCGCCGCGATGCGGCTGTTCCATGCCGGCCACCTGGACCTGCCCGCACTGTTCCGGGCCATGGCACTGAACCCGGCGCTTCGCCTTGGCCTGCCGCAAGGCCGGCTGGCGGTCGGGGCACCTGCGGACCTCGTGCTGTTCGACCCCGATGCCCCCTTCCTGATGGACCGCTTCCGTCTGCGGTCCAAATCGAAGAACACGCCGTTTGACGGCGCGCGGATGGAAGGTAAGGTGCTGGGCACCTGGGTCGCGGGGACGCAGGTCTACGCTGCGGACGCCTGAGACATGCCTGAACTTGTGACTTCGCCGGCGTTTGTGCTCTTGACCGCGGTGCTTAGCTACCTGCTGGGCGCCATCCCCTTTGGCGTCGTCGTGACGCGGATGCTGGGGCTGGGCGACCTGCGGCGGATCGGGTCGGGCAACATCGGCGCGACCAATGTGCTGCGGACCGGAAACAAGGGCGCGGCGCTGGCCACGTTGTTGCTGGACGGAGGCAAGGGGGCATTCGCCGTCCTGATCGCGCACTGGCTTCTGGCCGAGGACGCGGCACAGATGGCGGGACTGGCGGCATTTCTAGGCCATCTGTTTCCGGTCTGGCTGGGCTTTCGCGGCGGCAAGGGGGTGGCGACGTTCCTTGGCGTCCTTCTGGCGCTGAACTGGATGGTCGGTCTTGCGGTCTGCGGCACCTGGCTCCTGACCGCCGTCGTCACCCGCACCTCGTCGATCGCGGCGCTGGTGGCGGCGGCAAGCTCGGGCCTCTGGATCCTTGCCCTGACGGACGGCAGCCTGCTGGTGCTGGCCCTGATCCTGACGGTGCTGATCTATGTCCGGCATGGCGAGAACCTGAAGCGGATCAAGGCCGGGACCGAGCCGCGGATCGGGGCGAAGAAGGCCTGACCCTGCGGGCGGTGTCCCACCGGACGGCGGTGTGGTTCAGAGCGAGGCGGCCGCGTAGATCGGGGTCAGATCGCGGCCCCAGTCACCTTCGTAAAGCTCCAGCCAGCGGTCGGCCTGGACCCGACCGGTCTTCAGGCTCTCGACCAGTGGCGCAAGTTGCACCTCTTCGCCCAGGCCCCGTGCCACAAGACCCGCATGCGACAGCCCCACCGCTGCCCGCGCGAGGTCGAGAAGCTTCACGCCCCCCGCCTCGCCCCGCAGGGCCGAGACCGAGGCCGCGACGCGCAAGCCCTCGCGCGTTTCCGCATCCATGCCCTTCACCAGATCCCAGGCCGCGTCCAGGGCCGACTGGTCGTACATCAGGCCAACCCAGAAGGCCGGCAGGGCGGCGATATGGGCCTGGTCGCCGCAGTCGGCACCGCGCATCTCGATGAATTTCTTCGCCCGCGCCTCGGGGAAAACGGTGGTCATGTGGTCGGCCCAGTCCGACAGCGTCGGCTTTTCGCCCGGCAAGGCGGGCAGCTTTCCGGCCAGGAAATCGCGGAAGCTCTGCCCCAGTGCGTTGATATATGTTCCCTCGCGGTAGACGAAATACATCGGCACATCGAGAACCCAGTCGACGTAGCGCTGAAAGCCCATCCCGTCCTGAAAGACGAAGGGCAGCATCCCGGTGCGGCTGTCATCGAGGCCGCGCCAGATACGGCTGCGCCAGCTGCGGTGACCGTTCGGCTTGCCTTCGAAGAAGGGCGACGAGGCGAAAAGCGCGGTTGCGACGGGTTGCAGGGCCAGGGCCACCCGCAGCTTCTGCACGAAGTCGGCCTCCGAGGCGTAGTCGAGGTTCACCTGCACCGTGCAGGTCCGGTACATCATCTGCGTGCCATGCGTGCCGACTCGGCCCATGTAATCGGTCATCAGACGGTAGCGGCCCTTGGGCATTACCGGCATCTGGTCGTGCGTCCATTCCGGCGCTGCGCCGATCCCCATGAAGCGGACCCCCATCGGATCGGCGATCGTGCGAAGCTCGTCGAGGTGGGTCTGCAACTCGGCCGCGACGGCGACGGTCGAGGCCAGGGGCGCACCCGACAGTTCGAACTGGCCGCCGGGTTCCAGGCTGATATTGGCGCCGTTCCTCGTCAGGCCGATCACGTTCTCGCCCTCGCGGACCGGTTGCCAGCCGAAACGGCTCTCCAGCGCGGCGAAAATGCCCGAGATCGACCGGTCGCCCGCGTAGGGCAAGGGCTGACGGCCGTCGGTCAGCCAGCCGAACTTTTCATGTTCGGCCCCGATCCGCCAGTCGGCCGCGGGTTTGCAGCCGGACTCCATGTAGGCGGCGAGCTGGTCGAAACTTTCGATGGGGCCGCCGCCAGACTGAGGGATGGACATGGGGACGGGCTCCGGGATCTTGTTCTGCTTCGGCTGGCCAGGCGTCTTGGCAAGGGGCCGGCCAACAGGTGTCGCGCGGCAGAGGGCAAGTCAAGGGGGGTCGCGCTCTGCCGGGCAGATGTCCAAGGTGGACAAGGTCAGATATACTTTTCCGATCAACAACTTGGTTGAGAACAGCAGGGATTTGCCAGCATTTGCACAGAGCGTCTGTACGCAGTGCACGACCACGGTCAGACGGCGACGATGCCGGCGCCCTTGCGGGTCCAGAGCAGGCGGTCCACCTCGGCCAGAGCGATCACGCGGGCATCGGATGCGGGGGCATCCGACCCCAGAGCCGCGACAAGCGCAGCCATGTCGATTCCCGGCAGGGCAGCGAAGGCGTCGAACAGCGCCTCGGCCCCGTCGGCTTCGACCGGGATGTGCAGGACGGTCCCGTCCCCCTGTTTCAGCTTCCAGATCCGGCGGCCGCGCAGGGTCAGAAGGCGGATTTCGGCAAGGTCCGGCAGGCTGACGAAGCCGCCCACGCGCGGGCCGAAATAGGCAATCTGGGCTTCGGTCACGCGCAGGATGCCCGGGGCCTCGCCCGCTTGCTGGAACCGGATGCGGCGGTATGCGGTCAGCGCCCAGCCGGCCCCCAGTGCGAGAAGGGCAAGGCCAAGCGGGGTCAGAAGATAGCCGCCACGCGTGGCGGTCCAGAGGCCGAAGGTGGCCAGGGCGGCCCCGGCAAGGACTTCGCGCCAGCGGTGCAGGGCGGTCAGAAGTTCGGGTCGGATGAAGTTCATGTCGGCAGCGTGACCGGGTTCTGGAACAGGACGAGGGCGACGTCGGCAGCGGGCTGGAAGCCGATGGCGCGGTAGGCGCCGGCAGCGGCGGGGGTGGCGGCAAAGAGAACTGCGCGGGTGGCACCCGCGGCGCGAACCTCAGCCAGGTGCAGCGCGACGGCGGTGCGCGCATAGCCCCGGTTGCGAAGGTCGGGCGGGGTGTAGACGCCGCCGACCTGGACGATCTCGGGCAGGGCTGCATTGAAGCCGGTCAGCGCGACGGGTTGGCCGTTGTGCAAGAGGACGCGGTGGCTGTCGGCCTCCAGCCACGCCGTCACATGCGCGGCGGCCTTTGCAGGGGCCTCGTCAGGCGACATGCCTTGCGTTTCAACCATCGACGCGCTGCGCCATTGGATCAGAAGATCACGCGGGGCGGCAGCGGCGGGGGCGAGGGTCGCGCCCGCCAGGTCGGGCAAGCGCAGATCGGCCAGGGCCAGCGCAAAGCCCGGTTCATCCTCGTCCAGACGGGCGGGCTGGTCCTGCAGACCAAGTGCATGCAAGGCGGGGCGGACCGACTGCGCGGGGCCGACGGCGCCGGTCAGGGTCATCCCGGCCAGGGTGCCGGACAGGTCGGCCAGGTCGCAGGTCTGGTCGAGAAGTGCCATCAGCATCCCCTCTTGCGTGAGGGCAACCATGGTCGTGTCACCGACAAACCAGAAGCGTGTGGCATGGCGATGGTCCGTGGCAAAGCCGCCAGCCCCAAGCCCATGCGCGCGCAGGTTGGTCAGAGGGAACATGGCCCTGTCCAGATTGCGAAGCAGCAGGGCTTCCAGCGTGGTACGGTCGCCCGGTCCGGCCTCGCGGATCATTGGGCGCCCCCGTCGAGCGGATGCCAGTCGGCGCGGGTCGAGGGGGCATAGGGTGCAGGGATCGGCTCGAACGCCATATCGCTGAAATCGCGGATCAACTGGCGGCTGCCGCGACCCTGGCGGTAGAGGCATGGGCCTTCCGTCTCGTAGTCAAGCGCTGGCGCGGCGCGGCGCGTCATCGGCCAGTCGCGGGTGGCCTCGGGCAGGCGGAGGGGGTTGCCCTTGTGGTCGGCAAGGCCGGTTGGATTGCCGGGCGTGGGCGGGATGAAGAACAACTGCTCCAGCCCGTCCTCGGTCTTGTGCAGCGCGGATGGCCTGCCCCAGGAATTGATGCAGAACCGCGTCGCGTCGATGAAGTATCCGCCGCCACCCCAGGTATCGCCTTGCGGGTAAAGCCTGAGCGCCGTGAAGAACGGCGGTTGGCAGATCACGGTGTAGCTGCCCTTGGTCGGTTCGGACCACTGGCCGTCTAGCGAGAAATAGAGGAAGTGGCGGCCGTCCGGCGAGATGGCGCAGCGTTCGGCATAGACCTTGTGCTTCAGCCATTGGCCGTCGCGGAAGGTGTCGGCGTCTCGGTCCCAGAGGATCATGCGCCAAAGTCGCGTTGGACCCTGGCGCAGGATCACGGTCCGGGCTGCCTCGCGGGCGTGGAAGAGGTGCAACCTGACTTGTGGAGGGGCGCTCATCGCCAGTCCCCGCAGGCGGCTTGCCAGAGGGTCAGGGCGGCGACGGCGGCGGTGTCGGCGCGGAGGATTCTGGGGCCGAGGGACAGGGGCGTCACGTTCGGGCGGGCGCGGAGCCGTGCGGATTCGTCGGCGGAAAAGCCACCCTCGGGGCCGATCAGGATGGCGGCGGGGCCGGTGGCGGGGGTGATCGTGGCGGGCTGGCCGAGGGCGGTTTCGTCGCACCAGTAAAGGCGGCGGTCTGTCGGCCATGTCGCCAGAAGCTTGTCGAGGTGGTGAAGGTCCGTCACCTCGGGGACATAGGTCGCGCCGCATTGCTCGGCGGCCTCGACGGCATGGGCTTGCAGGCGATCCTGGCGGATACGCTCGGCATTGGTGTGGCGGGTCTGGACCGGCAGGATGCGGGCGGCGCCAAGCTCCACGGCCTTTTCCACGATGAAGTCGGTGCGGGCCTTCTTGATCGGTGCGAAGAGAAGCCAGAGGTCAGGTGGCAGCCGCAGGGGCCGGGTCTGGCTGTCGCAGACCGCGACCGCACCGCGGCGGCCGGCCTCGGCGAGGGTCGCCCGCCATTCGCCCTCACGGCCGTTGAAGAGCAGGATCGCCGCACCGGCGGCAAGCCGCATGACCCCGGTCAGGTAATGCGCCTGGTCCATCGACAGGGGGACAGCTTGCCCTGCAGCGAGGGGCTGATCTACATAGAGCCTGATCTTCGCATCCATGAGCCGGAACCTATGTCCCAAGCGCCAGAAATGCCAGAGGCCCGGCCCGCAGGACAGGTGGCGGATGCGCCAAAGGCGAACTGGGTGGATCTTCATGCGCCCATGGCGACGCGGCCCTATCTGCGGCTCAGCCGCGCCGACCGACCGATCGGGACCTGGCTTCTGTTGATCCCCTGTCTCTGGGCGATCGCGCTGGCGGGTGGCGTCGGCGGGTTCCGGGCCTGGGACCTGTGGCTGGCGGTCTCTTGCGGCATCGGCGCCTTCCTGATGCGGGGCGCGGGCTGCACCTGGAACGACATCACCGACCGCGACATCGACGCGCAGGTCGCGCGGACGCGGTCGCGGCCCTTGCCGAGCGGCCAGGTGACGGTGAAGGCGGCGCTGGTCTGGATGGTGGCGCAGGCGCTGCTGGCAGCCCTGATCCTGTTCACCTACAACTGGCTGGCGATCGGGCTGGGGGTGGCCAGTCTGGTGCTGGTCGCGATCTATCCCTTCGCCAAGCGCTTCACCTGGTGGCCGCAGGTGTTTCTGGGGCTGGCGTTCAACTGGGGAGCCCTGCTGGCCTGGGCCGCGCATGCGGGCTCGGTGCCCCCGGCGGCGGTTGCGCTTTACGCGGCCGGGATCGTCTGGACACTGTATTATGACACGATCTATGCGCATCAGGACCGCGAGGACGACGCGCTGATCGGGGTGAAATCCACGGCACGGCTGTTCGGCGAGAAAAGCCGGGCCTGGCTCTGGGGCTTCTTCGCAGCGACGCTGGTCCTGTTCGCTGCGGCGGTGGTGCTGGCGCATGCCGGGGCCGGGCGGCCGCTGGCCTTCGTCGTGGCGCTGGCCGGGGTCTGGGCGATGGGGCTGCACATCGGCTGGCAGATGCGGCAGCTGGATCTGGACGATCCGGCGTCCTGCCTTGTGGTGTTCCGGGCGAACCGGGACGCCGGGCTGATCCCCGTGCCGTTTCTTGCCGCTGCAGCATGGCTTGGTTGAACCCGGCGTCCCGAACCCCTAGGAAGCAGGGATCGCGCCATGGCGCCTGAGTCTTCCGGAACCCGATTTGCTGCATCGCCTCGCCAGACTGTCCTCGACCACGCTTGCCCTTCTCGCCTTCCTCATTGCCGGGGTGGTGATGGTGTCGGTCGCGCTGGGGGCGGCGAAGGTGATCGAGTCGCGCACCGAGAAGGTGGTCAGCGGAAAGCTGGCCGAGGCCGGGATCACCTGGATCACGGTGACGACGGATGGCTTGCAGGTGCGTCTGACCGGGACGGCGCCGAACGAGGCGGCACGGTTCCGCGCGGTGAACAAGGTGGGCGAGCTGATCGACAGCTCGCGCATCCGCGACGGGCTGGACGTGACTCCCGCCTCGGCGATCGAGGCGCCGAAGTTCAGCGTCGAGATGCTGCGCACCGAGGATGAGGTGCAGCTGAGCGGCCTGATCCCGGAAACCCCCGATGCGGGCGGGATGGCCGAGGCGGATCTGGCGGCGGCGGCGGCGGCGCTGGCGCCGGCGACCGAACTGCCTGACATGCTGGAGACGGCGGATTATCCAGCACCCGAAGGCTGGAACGAGGCACTGGCCTTCGGGTTGAAGGCATTGGAGCGGCTGGAGCTGTCCAAGGTCTCGGTCACGGCCGAGCGGGTCGAGGTGAAGGCGATAACCGACAGCGCCGAGGAAAAGCGCCGCGTCGAGGCCGACCTGCGCGGCATGGCCCCGGCCGATGTGCAGCTGGTGATGGAGATTTCAGCCCCGCGTCCGGTCATCACCCCCTTCAGCCTGCGCTTCGTCGTCGATGACGAGGGTGCACGGTTCGACAGCTGTTCGGCCGATACTGACCGCGCCCGGACCCAGATCCTGCGGGCAGCGACGGCGGTCGGCGTCACCGGGACCACCGTCTGCCAGATCGGGCTCGGCACGCCGACCCCGCGCTGGGCGGATGCGGTGAGCCTGGGGATCCGGGCGGTGACCGAACTGGGGACGGGGTCGATTACCTTCTCGGACGCAGATGTCACGCTTCTGGCCGGCAGCGACGTGCCGCAGGAGGTGTTCGACAAGGTGGTGGGCGAACTGGAAACCGGGCTGCCGGACGTCTTCTCTCTGACCTCGACGCAGGAGCGGAAGGAAGCGGCGACCCAGGGCCCGGCCGAGTTCACCGCGACCCTGGCCGAAGGAGGACGGGTCGAACTGCGCGGGCGGCTGACCGACGAGATGCAGCGCAGCGCGGTGGATGCCTTCGCGCGCTCGGCCTTCGCCGGGGCCGAGGTCCTGACCGCGACCCGGCTGGACGAGGGTCTGCCCGATGGCTGGGCGATCCGGGTGCTGGCCGGGCTGAAGGCGCTGGCGGAGCTGGAAACGGGGCGGCTTCTGGTCCGGCCCGATCTGGTCGAGGTGACCGGCGTCACCGGATCGACCGAGACGCGGGGGCGGATCACGCAGATCCTGTCCGAGGCGCTCGGTCAGGGCCAGACCTTCCGGGTCAACGTGCGCTACGACGAGGCGCTGGACCCGCTGGCCGCGCTGCCCACGCCCGAGGAATGTGCGGCGGACGTGAACGCGGTCATCGCCCGGACCAAGATCACCTTCACCCCCGCCTCGGCCGAGATCGCCACCACCGCGCGCCCGGTGCTGGACGAACTGGCGAAGATACTCGCCAACTGCCCGGCGATGCAGATGGAAATCGGCGGCCATACCGACAGCCAGGGCTCCGAGGGCGGCAACAAGGCGCTGAGCCAGGCACGGGCGGAGGCGGTGCTGCTGGCCTTGCAGGGCCGGCGGGTGGATGTCTCGGGCATGACGGCAGTGGGCTACGGCGAGGCGCAGCCGATCGCCGACAACGGCACCGAGGAAGGCCGCGAGGCGAACCGCCGGATCGAATTCGTGCTGAAGGGCGCAGCGGGCACCGGGGCCACGGCGAGCGAGACCGCCCCAGCCCCCACCGCGCCCGTGGCCGCCGGGACTGCCGGAGCCGTTCCCGCAGCCGCGACCGGACCCGATTTCTCGAACGACACCAGCCCGTCGGTCGCTCCGACCGATAAGACGATCGCTCCGAAGCCCCGACCCGACGGCCTGAAGGCCCAGGACACCCCATGAACCGCACCGAATTCGTCGTCGCCACCGCCATCATCCTGCTTGTCGCCTTCGCGATGGGCTGGTTCGCCCATTGGCTCCTGCACCGGTTCACGCGGGTTCAGGGCGGTGACATGGCCGAGATGGACAAGCTGGCGCAATCGCTGCACGAGGCCGAGGAGTTGCGTGACCAGGCTCTCGCCTATATGGAGCAGCGCGAGGCGGAACTGTCCAACCAGCTCAGCCAGACCGAGGCGGAGCTGAAGGCCGCAATGGAGGGTCTGCGCGACGCCCGGCACGAGGCCGAGGAAATGCGCGCCTACATCGAGCGGATGCACGCCAACGGATAAGGCAGCCGGCCGGATCGGGCGCAAATTCCTTCGAAGGAATTTGCAAGACTTTTCGAAAAGTCTTGCCCGGTCCCTCGGTCCAGCCTGCGCCTTATTTGATCAAACTCTGGCCTGACACTTGGCTCGGAACTGGACATGACGCGCCCCGCGTGGCACCTGTCGCCTCAGCATAAGGAGGGTCCACCCATGCTCGATTCCGTGACCGATCTCGCATCGCTTCTGAAGGATCCCTCGCTTCTGGCGACGAAGTCCTATGTCGCCGGAGAGTGGATCGCAGCCGATGACGGCACCACCTTCCCTGTTACCAACCCCGCGCGCGGCGACGTGATCTGCGAACTGCCGAACCTTGGCCGGGCCGAAACCGCCCGCGCGATCAAGGCCGCACATGCTGCGCATCGCGAATGGGCAGGACGCACCGCCAAGGAGCGCGCACAGGTGCTGCGTCGCTGGTTCGATCTTTGCATGGCCAACCAGGACGACCTGGCCACCATCCTGACCGCGGAGATGGGCAAGCCGCTGGCCGAGGCCAAGGGCGAGATCGCCTATGGTGCCAGCTACATCGAGTTCTACGGGGAAGAGGCCAAGCGCACCTATGGCGACATCATCCCCGGCCACCAGCGCGACAAGCGCATCCATGTGCTGAAGCAGCCGATCGGCGTCGCGGCCTCGATCACGCCCTGGAACTTCCCGAACGCGATGATCGCGCGGAAGGTGGCCCCTGCCGTGGCGGCGGGCTGCGGTTTCGTCGCGCGCCCCGCCGCCGAGACACCACTGTCGGCGCTGGCGCTGGCGGTGCTGGCGCTGGTGGCGCGGTTCGCGCCGGCAACCGCGCAGGCGCTTGGCCGCAACACGGCGGCGATGGCGCCGGCGCGCTTGCGCGCGCGGCTGACGATAGACGGCGCGGCGCCCGCGGCGGTCGCCAAGCTCGGCGTCGACGGCAGCCTCGGCAAAGTGCGCGTGGCGCTGA
>JBKBJC010000025.1:0-29173 GCA_046294075.1 Tabrizicola sp.
GGCGACATGGCCGATGTCGGCGATCCTCGCGATCCAGCGGTCAAGTGCCGCCCGGTCGTGGATGCACTCGTAGGCCGAAAGGTCGAAGGGGGGCTGCTCCTCGGTCGCTTTCGGCGCCTCCTCGCGGGGGGAAAGCTGAAGCTGCGAGGATTCAGGCAACGCGGGGGGCGTGATGCCAAGCTTCTCGGCCACGCGCCGGGTGAGCGTGCGGAATTCCATCCTGGTCAGGAAGTCCATCACCTTGTCCGGCTCGGGCAAGTGGATTTCCAGATCATCCAGCGTGGTGTCGAGCGGCGTGTCGTCCCGCAGCGTCACCAGATCGCGGCTGGTGCGGATCCTGTCGACATTCTCGATCAGCGCCTCGCGGCGCTTCGGCTGCCTGATCTCTCCGGCCCTGGCCAGAAGCGTGTCGAGATCGCCGTATTCGTTGATGAGAAGCGCCGCCGTCTTCAGCCCGATGCCGGGCGCGCCCGGCACGTTGTCCACGCTGTCGCCGGCCAGCGACTGCACGTCGATCACCTTGTCCGGGGGGACGCCGAACTTCTCCATCACCTCCTCGGGGCCGATCACCCGGGTCTTCATCGGATCGAACATGTCGACGCCGGGCCGGATCAGCTGCATCAGGTCCTTGTCCGAGGAGATGATGGTGCAGCTTCCCCCCGCCTCGACCGCACGTTTCGCAAGGGTGGCGATGATGTCGTCGGCCTCATAGCCCGGGGTTTCCAGGCAGGCGACGTTGAAGGCGCGGGTGGCCTCGCGCGTCAGCGGGAACTGCGGGCGCAGGTCTTCGGGCAGCTCGGGGCGGTTGGCCTTGTACTCGGGATAGATCGCATTGCGGAAGGTTTCGGCGGAATGGTCGAAGACCACGGCCAGATGGGTCGCCGCCTTGCCGTTCGAGGTGGCGCGGGAAAGTTCGTTCCACAGGATGTTGCAGAAGCCCGCGACAGCGCCGACCGGCAGGCCGTCGGACTTGCGCGTCAGGGGCGGCAGGGCGTGATAGGCGCGGAAGATATAGGCCGAGCCGTCGATGAGGTGAAGGTGATTGCCCTTGCCGAAGGTCGATGACATGCTTGGCTCCCGTTTGGATGGGTTGTGACATGTTCCGCTTTGTGTTGCCAGCTTTCGCGCTGTCCTTTGCCACGTCGGCCGGGGCCGAGGATGCCCGTTCCTGCGACCCCGCGACGATGAACTGCTCGCCGCTGGTCGCCTGTGTCGAGGCGACGGGAGAGATCCTGCGCGGGGCGTCGTTCGGCGTGGATGGCGGCCCGTTCCACGCCGAAAACAGCGTAGGTGTGCGGTGCAGCGGCACCTGGCGGCGCGGGCCTCTGGGTGTGGGGCTGGCAGAGTTCTCCTGCACCGACGGACGAATGGGTAACTCGGCCTTCACATGGTTTGAACCCGAAAGCGGGACCGCGGTCGGCACGGGCCGGTTTTCCGACGGCACCGAGGCGCGCTTCTGGGCGGGAAACAACCTAGAGCGCTATTTCCGCGAAGTATCGCCCGAGGAGCGCCAGCGCATGGCCTGCGCGCCCGAGGCCATGCTGCTGAGCTGACGCGGTCAGTGGTCGTCGTGGGCGTGGTCGCGATCGATGACATACCGCTTGTCGCAGTAGCCACATTCGACCCAGCCGGTGTCCTTCGGAATGGTCAGCCAGACGCGGGGGTGGCCCAGCGCGCCTTCGCCACCGTCGCAGGCCACTTTCCAGGTGGTGACAACTTGGGTCTCGGGGGCTTCGATCGGCATGGGGCGTCGTCCTGTTCTGACTGCTGCGTCATTTAGCGGGCGAGGGGCCTGGCGCACAAGAGGGCGCGGATGGTGCGGCGGCACCTTACCCGCCGATCAGGGCACCGCGCGACTTCAGCGCGGTCAGCCAGCCCAGACCCTGGGCCGTTCCCTTGGCCGGGCGGTATTCGCCGGATACCCAGACGCCATCGCAATGCGCATCCACCGCATCGCAGAGATCGGGCAGGGAAAAGCCGCCGCCGCCCGGTTCGTTGCGCCCCGGAAAGCCGGCGATCTGGATATGGCTGATCCGGTGACGATGGTCGGCCCAGACAAGGCCGGCATCGCCATGCAGGCGCGCAGCGTGCCAGACGTCGAACTGCAAGCCCACCCGCGGATTGCCAAGGTCGTCGATGATGCGGGCGGCATCGTCATAATCGTTCAGGAAATAGCCTGGCATGTCGTCGGGGTTCAGCGGCTCCAGCGTGAGGTGCAGATCGGGCGCCTGCTCCAGCGCCCAGGCGAGGTTCTCGACATAGGTCTGCTCGGCCTGCGGTCCCTTGGCCACGCCCGCCATCACATGCAGCCGCGCCGCCTTCAGCCGGGTGGCATAGTCGGCCGCGCGCAGGAAACTGTCGCGAAAGCGCAGCTCCATCCCCGGCACGGCGGCAAAGCCCCGGTCGCCGCTGGCCCAGTCGCCCGGCGGCGTGTTGATCAGCGCCAGCGGCATGCCCGCCAGCGCGCGCTCCCATTCGGCCATCGGCTGGTCATAGGGGAACAGCACCTCGACCCCGTCAAACCCGCAGCGCGCCGCCCAGTCGGGGCGGTCGAGCATCGGAACCTCGGTGAAGAGATAGGTCAGGTTGGCGGCGAAACGGGGCATTTCGAATCAGGGCGTTTCCGGGCGGGGCAAATCTGACGAAGGGATGACCGGGAAGAACTGACCCGAGGACCAAAGCCCGAACCACCTTTCACCGTCGTGATCGTGATGGCAACAGAGATCGACGAGGCGGTAGAAGGATTTCCGGTCGATCAGCGCCCAGAGGTTGCTGCGGATCAGGATGTAGGGCGACGGCTCGCCCGTCGTCGGATCGCGCTCCACCCGCAGGGGGTGGTCGGGACCAAGAACCGCGACATCCTCGGTCCTTGTGGTGAAGGTCAGCACCTGGTCGCGGCCTGTCCCCTGCACTTCGAAATCCTGCGCGACAAGGGGGGCGTCATCGACAGTGATCCCGACCTTCTCGACCGGGGTGACCAGAAAGTAGCGGTCGCCCTCGCGCTTCAGGATCGAGGAGAAGAGCTTGACCAGCGGCGCCCTGCCGATGGGGGTGCCGAGGTAGAACCAGGTGCCGTCGCGGGCGATGCGCATGTCGATATCGCCGCAGAACGGCGGGTTCCACAGATGCACCGGCGGCGGGCCCTTGGCGTTGGCGGCCTTGGCGGCAGCGGCCAGGGTATCGGCGTTGGGTGTCGGCATCGGCGGGAACTCGCGCAGCGGGGGCAAGGGGCGCTACCGGCGACGCCGGGTCGGGTTTCCCGGCCCGGCGACCGGCTCAGCGGCGGCGGTCGCGCCGGGCGCTCATCGGCTGGAATGCCACGCCGACATGCGCCTCGCAATAGGGTTTGCCGGGCAGCGACGGCAGGCCGCAGAACCAGAAGTCATCGGTCGCCGGATCGCCGATCGGCCATTTGCAGGTGCGTTCGGTCAGTTCCATCAGCGAAAGCTTGCGCGCGCGTTTTTCCACCTCGCGCACCGAGGCCAGTGCCTCGGGGCTGATCTCGTTCTGGCTCGGCTGCGGCGGCAGGGGCTGGCCAGCCGGGATGATCGCCTTGCGCACCGGGAGGGGTGTCACGTTCGACACCGGAGCTGCTGCAGGGGCGGACGTGGTGGTGGAGGCCGGTCGCGGTGACTCGGCTAGGCGCGGGACCGGTTCCGGGCGCGGCGCGGGATCGGGGCGCGCAGCCTGCGCAGCCGCCGGGGCCGGCGCGGCGGCGGCCTCTTCATCGTCCTTGCCGCCGACCCGGTTTGACAGGCCCAGCCGGTGCACCTTGCCGATCACCGCGTTGCGCGTGACACCGCCCAGTTCCTTGGCGATCTGGCTGGCCGACTGGCCCTCGTTCCACATGCGCTTCAGCGTCTCGACCCGCTCGTCCGTCCAGGACATCCTGTTCTCCGCCTGTCTGATTGCCGAGCCATTCTATCCGTCCCGGGGCGGGGGCCGCAAGGGCGGGGCGAAATGACCCCGCGGACAGGTCCGTGCAACGTCACCCGCCCGTGACCTTGGCCCGCCAGAATAGCCACGGACCCCTGCCGCGTCGATGCCGGTCCTCCTGACTTGCCGGGGGCAGGGCAGGGCCTAGGCTTTATTCAGGCAGGAGACATCCAATGCAGCTGCGCACCCGTCCCAATCCCGACCTGTCGGTCGGCCTCGATCCGCACCCACGCTGGAACGCGGCCCCGCACCGGCGATGGGGCTTTCACAACCTGC
This sequence comes from Tabrizicola sp., assembly GCA_046294075.1. Taxonomy (GTDB): domain Bacteria; phylum Pseudomonadota; class Alphaproteobacteria; order Rhodobacterales; family Rhodobacteraceae; genus Tabrizicola. Next base: position 4,213 of record JBKBJC010000025.1, read on the forward strand.
ACCGGATTGCCCGCTACAGCCTGGGCTTCCGCGCCGCCTCGGTCCTCGACCTGCGCCTGTCGGCCGACCTCTCCATCCCCGCGCGCGAGGACGTGCGCCGCCTGACCGCAAGCCCCTGGTTCTCGGCCCTGGCCGTGATCGAGGGCAACCGGCTGCTCTACGAGGCCTATGCCCCGGATTTCGGCCCAGACCAGCCGCATGGGATTATGTCGATCTCGAAGATGGCGGCACATCTGATCCTCGGGCGGCTGTGGGAGGAGGGGCGGATCGCGCCGGACGAACCCCTCGGCGCGATCCTGCCCTGGCTTGGCCCCGGCTACCGCGACGCGACCGTGCAAGAGGCGCTGGACATGAACGTCCACAATGCCTTCAACGAGGATTACACCGACCCCAACACCACCGTCTTCCAGCACGAGGTGGCCATGGGCATGCGCCTGCCGACGGGCCCCGAGCCCGCGATGGCCGACCTTCTGGCGGGGGTCGGCCTGGCACCGGGCGCGGCCGACACGGTGAACCGCAGCGGGACCAGCCTCTACAAGAGCGCCAACACCGATGTGCTGATGCTTGCGGCCGAGACGCGGGGCGGCAGGCCGCTCCGCGCCTGGCTCGCCGACCTCGCCGATGCGGCGGGGGTGGAGGGGGTGCTGCACATGGGCACCGACCGGGCGGGCACACCGATCTTTTCTGGCGGGATCTGCCTGACCGCGCGCGACCTCTGCCGCTACGGCGCGCTGTTCGCGCGGCAGGGAAGGGGGGTTGACGGGGCAGCCTTCGGCTCGGCGGCCTTCCTCGACCGGACGCTGACGGGCGGCGTGCCGATGCCCGCGCCGCGCGGCCATCTGCGCTATTCCAGCCACACCAACACCGACGGCACCTGGATCGGTCATGGCGGCTATGGCGGGCAGTATCTGGTGGCGAACCCCGCGACCGGCCGGGTGGCCTGTTACCTGTCGGTGCTGCAGGATGCGCATGGCTTCGACCCGGACTGGTATCCGCCGGTCATCGCGATGCTGACCGCGATCTGCGCGGGCGCCTAGCCCTGCAACCGCAAGGCCCGCGCCTCGGCGTCCCGCACGATGGGACAGGCCGCGCGGCGGCGGGCGAGATCCGCCTCGGGCACCACCTCTGCAAGCGCCGCCCGCGCCGCCGGGTCCAGCCCTGTCAGGCCCTCTTCTCCCGGATGAAAGCTTTCGCTCAGCGCGCCCTCGGCCAGCAGCAGCTCGTGCCGGTCGCAGAGCAGCACCACATAGTCCACCCCCTCCGGCGGCAGCCCGGACCGCGCCGCGGGCGGATCGACCAGGGCGCAGGCCGGGACCAGCACCCGATCCTCGCCGAAATAGACCTCGGCCCGCCAGTCGTCGATCAGCAGCCGCTGCGCGGGCGAGACGACCAGTTCGCGCGTGTTGCCCAGAGCGCCCGGCGCAAGCACCACCGGCCGCTGCCCCGGATGCGCCAGCATCTCGATGGCGGTGACGCGCCAGCGTCCGACCCAGCACAAGGGACGCGAGCCGTTGGACAGCGTCGTCACCATATCGCCCGCCACCAGCGATCCCGCCGCGCGCGGCCCGTCGGGCGTGTCGATCAGCGTCTGGGCAGCAAAACCGGCCGGCGGATGCGGAGGCACAGGCACGCCCTCCGGCAGGCTTGCCCCGCGCAAGAGGGGGCGAGCCGCAGCCATGGCCACCGGCTTGCCGCCGCAGCGCACGAGGAAGAGCCCCGCGCGCCCTGCAACCGGTTCGACCTCTACCCGCGCGCCCTCTGGCCAGTCGGTCCGGCCGATCCGCGCCGGCCGGGCCAGCACCGGGCCTTCCCGTCCCGCGGCCAGCACCAGTTCGATGGCCTCCGCACCTTCGGCCAGAGCCGCGCCGCCCACGGCCAGCCGCTGCGGCCAGCCCTTCGCCGGCCCGACGCCCGGCAACAGGATCCGGTCCAGCGCAAAGACGCCGACAGTGATCTGCGCCGTGCTCATGCCTGTCCCTGACCCCTGGCCTACTGCCTGCCCTGCGGAGCCTCCGGCCCCGGTTCTGCCCCACTGTGCCTTGCCAGCGTTTAGAAGTCATTTCCAGCGCAAAACCGTCGCAGGAAACCGGCGGCTGGCCGCGCGCCGAAAATCGCTTTACGGACGCCACCGTTCCCGCTATGCCGCCGCCATGACCGCAGGACCATGGCATATCTCCGCCTCGCGCCGACGCCGCCGCGTCTGACGCCCGTCCCGCCGTCACGGGGCGCCTCTGCGCGCCTGCCCCTTCCGCCCATCCCGCCCAAGTTGACTCGGCCTTCGCCCTCGGGCACCCATTGGCTTTCAGATGAGGACCGTCCCATGATCCCTGCCGTCCTGCCGACCTACAACCGCGCGCCGCTTGCCTTCTTGAAGGGCGAGGGCAGCTGGCTGATCGCCGAGGACGGGCGGCGATACCTCGACCTCGGCTCCGGCATCGCGGTCAACGCGCTCGGCCACGCCCATCCCGCGCTGGTCCAGACCTTGACCGACCAGGCGCAACGGCTCTGGCATGTCTCGAACGTCTACACGATCCCGGAACAGGAACGACTGGCGAAGCTTCTGACCGAAGCCACCTTCGCCGACACGGTGTTCTTCACCAATTCGGGCACCGAGACGGCGGAACTGGCGATCAAGATGGCGCGCAAGTTCCACCACGACGCAGGCCACCCCGAAAGGGTGCAGATCGTGGCCTTCGAGGGCGCCTTCCACGGCCGCTCCACCGGCGCCATCGCCGCGGCGGGGTCGGAAAAGATGGTCAAGGGCTTCGGGCCGCTGATGCCGGGCTTTGTCCATCTGAAATGGCCCGGCTCCGACGCCGACCACGACGCGATCCGCGCCGCCATCACGGAAAGGACCTGCGCCGTCATGATCGAGCCGATCCAGGGCGAGGGCGGCATCCGCGTCGTCCCCGACCAGTGCCTGAAGGGCCTGCGCGACCTCTGCGACGCTACCGGCACACTCCTCATCTTCGACGAGGTGCAATGCGGCATGGGCCGCACCGGCCGGCTCTTCGCGCATGAATGGGCCGGTGTGACCCCCGACATCATGATGGTCGCCAAGGGCATCGGCGGCGGCTTCCCGCTGGGGGCGGTGCTGGCCACCGAACGCGCCGCCAGCGGAATGACGGCGGGCACGCATGGCTCGACCTACGGCGGCAACCCGCTGGGCTGCGCGGTCGGCGCCAAGGTGGTCGAGATCGTCTCGGATCCCGCTTTCCTGGCCGAGGTCGCCCGCAAGGGAGCGCTTCTGCGCCAGGGGCTCGAGAGCCTCGTCGCCCGCCACCCGCGGGTGTTCGAGGCGGTGCGCGGCGAGGGCCTGATGCTGGGGCTGAAATGCCGGCCCGCACCGGCCGAAGTGGTCAAGGCCGGCTACGAGGCCGGCGTCCTAACCGTCGCCGCCGCCGACAACGTGCTGCGCCTCCTGCCGGCGCTGAACATCCCCGACACCGACATCGCCGAGGCGCTCACCCGCCTCGATCAGGCCGCTACCATAGTTGAAAATGCTGCCTGAGCTTTCTCTTCCCCAAATATCCCACGGGGGTCCGGGGGTGTGAAACCCCCGGTGAACCGGATCCGAAAAGCGAAACGAGATGAATCACTTCCTGGATATCCACAAGACCGACCCCGACCAGCTTCGGGCCATGATCGACAAGGCGCATGCGATGAAAACCGCAAGGAACGGGCGCCCGAAAGGGGCACCCGATGACGAGCAGCCGCTGAAGGGACGCATGGTCGCGCTGATCTTCGAGAAACCCTCGACCCGCACCCGCGTCTCCTTCGATGTGGGCGTGCGCCAGATGGGCGGCGAGACCATGGTGCTTTCGGGCAAGGAAATGCAACTCGGCCATGGCGAGACCATCGCCGACACCGCCCGCGTCCTGTCCCGCTATGTCGATCTCATCATGATCCGCACCTTCGAGGAGGCGACGCTTCTCGAAATGGCCGAACACGCGACCGTCCCGGTCATCAACGGCCTGACGAACCGCACCCATCCCTGCCAGATCATGGCCGACGTGATGACCTACGAGGAACACCGCGGGCCCATCGCCGGCAAGAAGGTCGTCTGGTGCGGCGACGGCAACAACGTCTGCGCCTCGTTCCTGCATGCCGCCGGCCAGTTCGGCTTCGACTTCACCTTCACCGGCCCGGAAACCCTCGACCCCGAAGACAAGTTCGTCGCCTTCGCCCGCGAGAAGGGCTCGAAGATCACCATCCAGCGCGACCCCTTCACCGCCGTGGAAGGCGCCGACCTCGTCGTCACCGATACCTGGGTCTCGATGCACGATCCCGAATCCGCCAAGGAACGCCGCCACAACCAGCTGCGCCCCTACCAGGTCAACGAACAGCTGATGTCCCGCGCCAAGCCTGACGCGCTGTTCATGCACTGCCTGCCTGCGCATCGCAACGACGAGGCGACGAGCGCGGTGATGGACGGTCCCCATTCGGTCATCTTCGACGAGGCCGAAAATCGCCTGCACGCCCAGAAGGCGATCATGCGCTGGTGCCTCGGGGTCTGAGACGCGCCCGGCGGTCGCCGATCTGCTTGACAGCACGACGCTGCCGCCGGACGCTGGTGCGAAAGGAGACCCCCCAATGCACCGCCGCTCCGTCGCCGTCTTCGACCGCTTTCTGTCCGCCCTCGCCGCCATCCTCGACAAGGCCGAGGCGCATTGCACCGCCCGCAGGATCGCGCCCGAGGTTATCCTCGCCGCGCGGCTCTTCCCGGACATGTTCTCCTTCACCCGCCAGGTCCAGCTGGCCTGCGACTTCGCCACGCGGGGGACGGCCCGACTGGCCGGGCAGGAACCGAAGGCCTTTCCCGACACCGAGACGAGTTTTGCCGAGCTGCGCGACCGCATCGCTGCGGCACGCGGCTACATGGGGTCGTTCCAGCCCGTCGATTTCGCCCATGCCGAGACGCGCGATGTCCACTTCAAGGCCGGCGGCCGTGACATGGTGCTGAAGGGCGACGAATTCCTGTCCTTCTATACCCTGCCGCAATTCTTCTTCCACGTCGCCACCGCCTACGACATCCTGCGGCACAACGGGGTGGACCTCGGCAAGCGCGACTACATGGGGGCGCCCTGAGGACGGGCAGCCACCTGCCTCGCGGGCGGGCGGCAAGGGCATGACCGCCCGGCCTGGTCAGCTTCCTGTCACGCAGGACCAGGCTGCCGGGCCGGTCGGGGTCGGCTCCGGAGGCCGTTGACATGGCAGATGTTGCAGGACCCGCGCGTGGGGCCGTCAGTCACGTCACGGGCGACGACCGTGACGTCCGCGGGTGGCGCCAGGCAGAACCCGAGGAACTCACCCGCAGTTTCATGCCGGTTGCGCCTGCGTGGCGGACGGTGCCCGGGCCCCGTCCGCATCCGCCGCCCGCGCTGCCAGCAGACCCACCACGACCAGAAGCAGCGACAGTCCCGCGTAGGTCGGCCGGAACCCGGCATGTTCGGCCAGGAAGCCGATCGAGGACGGCGCGACGAGGATTCCGCAGTACCCCACCATGGTGACGATCGAGATCGCGTTGGCCGAGGGCAGACGCGGGTGGTTCCCGGCGGCCGAGAACAGGATCGGCACCATGTTGGCGATCCCGAGGCCAGCGAGGAAGAAGCTGACGATCACCATCCAGTCGGCGCTCGCCACCGCGCCGCCCATCATCCCCGCCGCGCCCAGAAAGCCCGAGATGCGCAGCGTCCTTACCGCGCCCAGCCGGTTCCGCACCGTGTCGCCCAGAAAGCGCATGACCGCCATCGCCCCGGCAAAGAAGGCAAAGCCCAGGCCCGAGACGAAGACCCCCGCCCCCAGCTCCTTTTGCAGGTAGATCGCCGCCCAGTCCAGCACCGCGCCTTCGGGCACCATGGCGAAGAGCGCGAGGAACCCCAGCAGCCAGACATGGAAATCCTTCGGGAAAAGCCGCGTCCTCGGTGCTGCTTCCGCGGCGATCCCGGCCGGCGCCGGGACGGAGGGCGGCAGGAACGGCATCGCCGCCAGCACGATCACGGCCACGACGGCGGCGGACAGAAGCGATTGGACCTCGGAGCCCCGATGTGCGATCACCCACGCCCCGGCCGAGCCGCCGACAAAGCCGCCAAGGCTCCAGAACCCATGGGACGACGACATGATCGCCGTGTTCAGCCGCCGCTCGATCTCGACCGCCTGGGCGTTCATCGCCACGTCCATGCAGCCCGCCATGGCACCGAACAGCGCCATGAACAGCGCCAGCAGCCAGAGGTTCGGCGAAAAGACCACCATCGGCAGGACCGGGATCAGCGCCAGCGAGAACCAGGACAACACCCGCCGCCCGCCGAAGCGCCCGATCAGCCGCCCGGCGAACAGCATGGCCGTGACCGCCCCCAGCCCCAGCACCAGGATCAATAAGCCCAGAACCGATTCCGTCACTCCGTGGCGCGGCATCAGCAGGGGGATCTGCGGCGCCCAGGCGCCCATGACGAACCCGTTCGCCAGGAACATCGCCGCCACCGCCCACCGCGCCCGTCGCGCCTGCCTGTCCTGCATGATCCGCCCCCGTGATGTCGGCGCCCTCATACTGCGCTGCCGGATTGGGCAAAAGGGCGGGCAGATCAACTGGTGTTGCAGACCTGTCGCCAGGCCCACCGGCCCGAACCGCTGCTTGCTCTTTTCCGAAATACTCCACGGGTGGTCCGGAGGGTGTGAAACCCTCCGGTCCTCCGCGTGGTCAGTGGCTCAGGTCCCGCGCGGCTTGGTGCGCAGCGTCGGTTCGGCCTCGGTCGGATCCTCGGGCCAGGGATGGCGCGGATAGGCGCCGCGCATGTCCTTTCGGACATCGGCATAGGATGTGGCCCAGAAGCGCGGCAGGTCGGTCGTCACCTGCACCGGGCGCTGGGCGGGGGACAGAAGCGTGATGCGCAACGGCATCCGCGCCGCGCCGACCACGGGGTGCTGAGTGACCCCGAACATCTCCTGCAACCGCACCTCGATCCCCGGCACCTCGCCCTCGTAGTCGATGGGGATGTGCCGGCCCAGAGGCGTCTCGAAATGTCCCGGCACCAGCCGGTCCATCTCGGACAGCCGGTCCCAGCCCAGAAGGCCCTGCAAGGCGGGCACGAGGTCCAGCGCGCGGATCTCGGCCTCGGTCCGCACACCCGCCAGATGCGACAAGAGCCAGTCCTCGGCGGTCGCGATGAGATCGGCATCCTCCACCCCCGGCCAGCCCTCGCCCCGCGCCAGCCGGGCCCGGGACCGCAGGCGCCGGGCGGCGGGCGACCAGGGCAGGCCGAGAAGCCGCACCCCCTCCAGCGCCGCCCTGGCGACCGCCTCGGGCGGGGCCTCCCAGGGCCGGTCGTCCAGCACCAACGCCCCCAGCCGCTCTTGCCGGCGCGCCAGCACCCGGCCCTCGCGGCGCGACCATTCGCAGACCTCGACCCAGACGATGCGGTCGGCGTATAGCCGTCGCACCTCGGCTTCCGAAATCGCCACCGCCTGCCGCACCTGCGCCTCGCGCGCGTCGCCGTCGAGGTCGGTAGCCACGATCAGCCGCGCGCCGGACAGGGGCAGACCGACCGGCATCGCCGCGCCCTTGCCGCCCGAGAGGACCCAGCGCGGCGCCTCGCCCTTGCGGCGCAGGCCAATCCGGTCGGGATAGGCCAATGCCGCCATCTCGGCCAGGCTGTAACCTTCGGCGATGCCCCCCCACCCCATCCCTCCCCCACGCGGGGGGAGGGAGGCGCCCCCCTCCGCCGCCCGTCCCGTCGCCGGCGCGGCGCGGCTCCCCTCCCCCTGGTGGGGGAGGGATGGGGTGGGGGGGCTGCCTGCGGGACGCATCGCCGCGGCCAGCCGCTTGGCCTCGGCCCGGATGCGCTCCACCACGCCCCGGTCGGCATCCGGCCCCGGCCGCGCGAGGACCTGCATCCGCAAGGCAAGGTCCGGCGGCGCCCCGCGCAGGGGATCGCGTTCCGCCAGCAGCGCCGCGAGCGTGGCCGCCACCGGCCCCGCCACCGCCAGCATGTGCGCCAGCCGCGGATGCAGTGGCAGTCCCGCAAGCAGCTTCCCGTGCGCGGTGATGTGCCCCTGCGCGTCCAGCGCGCCCAAGGCGGTCTGAAGGCTCCGCGCCTCGGCCAGGGGGCCGGCGGGAGGCGGGGTCAGGAAGGGCAGGTCGGCGCCCCCCCAGAGCGCCAGTTCCAGCGCCAGGCCGGCGAGGTCCGCCACCTCGATCTCGGCCGGGGGGAAGGGGGCCAGCCCGCCTTCCTCGCCCTTCGTCCACAGCCGGTAGCAGATGCCGGGCCCCACCCGCCCCGCCCGGCCCCGGCGCTGTTCCGCCTCGGCCTTCGTCACCCGTTCGGTGACCAGCCGCGACATGCCCGAGTTCGGATCGAACCGCGCCCGCCGCGCGCGCCCTGCGTCCACCACCACGCGGATGTCGGGCAGGGTCAGCGAGGTCTCGGCGATGGCGGTGGCCAGCACCACCTTGCGCCCCTCGGCCGGGGCCAGCGCCGCACGCTGGGCGGCAAAGTCCATCGCCCCGAACAGGGGCCGCAGCGCCACGCCGGGCAGGTCGCGCAGCAGCGCCCCGACCCGCCGGATCTCGCCCTCGCCGGGCAGGAAGACCAGCATCCCGCCCTCGGTCTCCGCCAGCGCCGCGCGCACCGCGCCCGCCACCACGGCCTCGAGCCTGAAACTCGCATCCGGCGGGCGCGGCAGCCAGCGCGTCTCGACCGGAAAGGCGCGGCCTGCCGAGGTCACGACCGGCGCATCGCCCATCAGCGCCGCCACCGGGCCCGCCTCCAGCGTCGCCGACATGACCAGAAGATTCAGATCATCGCGCAGCGCGCCCCGCACCTCGAGACAGAGCGCCAGGCCCAGATCGGCATTCAGGCTGCGCTCGTGGAATTCGTCGAAGATCACCAGCCCGATGCCGGAAAGCTCCGGATCGGACTGGATCATCCGGGTCAGGATGCCTTCGGTCACCACTTCGATCCGGGTCGCGGACGAAACCTTCGCCTCGCCCCGGATCCGGTAGCCCACGGTCCGGCCCACGGGCTCGCCCAGCGTCTCGGCCATGCGCTCGGCGGCGGCCCGCGCGGCCAGCCGGCGCGGCTCCAGCATCACGATCCGGCCCGTGACGATGCCGCGCGCCAAGAGGTCCAGCGGCACCAGCGTCGTCTTGCCCGCACCCGGCGGGGCCTGCAACACCGCGACCCCGCGCGTGGCAAGCGCCTCGGCAAGCTCGGGCAGAACATCAGAGACGGGCAGGCGTTCCATGCCCCGCTTATGACGCGCCGCCCGCGCCGCCGGAAGCCCCTCCATGCGCCGGAAAAATTCGCTGGCCGCCTCTCGCCAAGCCCGTGCCGATCCGGCAAAAAGGCGGTCATGGACACGATGGACCGAGCCGCCCTGATCCGCGCCGGCGACCGCCGGGCGCTGGCCCGTGCGATCACGCTGGTTGAAAGCGCCCGCCCCGACCACCGCGCGGAGGCGCTGGCGCTGCTCGACGCGCTGCGCGCGCCCCGGCGCGAGGCGCTGCGCATCGGGCTCTCCGGCACGCCGGGCGTGGGCAAGTCCACCTTCATCGAGACCTTTGGCCTGATGCTGACCGGGCAGGGGCTCCGCGTCGCCGTTCTGGCGGTCGATCCCTCCTCGGCACGTTCCGGCGGCTCGATCCTCGGCGACAAGACGCGGATGGATCGCCTCTCGCGCGACGCCAGCGCCTTCATCCGCCCCTCGCCCAGCCAGTCACAACTGGGCGGCGTCGCCCGCCGCACCCGCGAGGCGGTGGCCCTGTGCGAGGCTGCGGGCTTCGACGTGGTGCTGATCGAGACGGTGGGCGTCGGCCAGTCCGAAACCGTGGTGGCGGAACTTTCCGACCTGTTCCTCCTCCTCCTCGCCCCTGCGGGCGGGGACGAGTTGCAGGGCGTGAAACGCGGGATCATGGAGATGGCCGACCTGATACTGGTCAACAAGGCCGACGGCGAGCTGAAGCCCGCCGCCCTGCGCACCGTGGCGGATTACGCCGGCGCGTTGCAACTCCTCCGCCGCCGCCCGCAGGACCCGCCGGGTTTCCCCAGGGCGCTGCCGGTCTCGGCGCTGACCGACGAAGGTCTGGCGCAGGCCTGGCAGGACATGCAGACGCTCGTCGCCTGGCGCAAGGAGCAAGGCCACTGGGACTGCACCCGCGCCGCCCAGGCCCGGCACTGGTTCGAGGAAGAGGTGCGTCAGGGCCTTCTGGCCGCGCTGACCCGCGAGCCGCAGAAGGGCCTGATGGCCAGCCTTGGCGACCGGGTAGCCCAAGGGGCGCTGACCCCCGAGGCCGCTGCTGCCGAGATGCTGCGGCTTCTGGGTCGCGCCTCCTGACCTGGCTGGTCTTGCCCTTTGCACAAATACTCCCGGCGGAGGCAGCCCTGCCGGTGCCCCGCGTCCCGCTTCCTGCTTGACGCTGCCCCGGATTCCCCTTACACGCCGGCCATCGCTTTCGAGGGCAGGGGATTCCCCGCCCTCCCCCGCTTTTGACGAATCGAAGGAACACCGCAATGTCGCGCGTCTGCGAACTCACCGGCAAGGGGCCGATGACGGGCAATACCGTCTCCCACGCCAACAACAAGTCCCGCCGCCGGTTCCTGCCGAACCTGAACGAGGTCACTCTGATCTCGGACGTGCTGGGGCAGTCGTTCAAGTTCCGCGTCACCGCGGCGGCGCTGCGGTCGGTCGATCACCGCGGCGGGCTTGACGCCTACCTGGCGAAGGCCAGGGACGAAGAACTTTCCGCCAATGCGCTGAAGATCAAGAAAGAGATCGCCAAGGCCCAGGCGACCGCCTGATCCGGCTGACCTTTCCCGAAAAGGCCCCGCCTTCGTCCTGAAGGCGGGGCCTTTTGGTCTGCCTTGATCTGCCCTGAACCGATCTTGCGCAGCGTCCCGGCTCTGCCCATGTTACCAGGAGTGCACGCTCCTTGAGCCTGGCTGACATGTCTGTCCGGTCGGATGCCCTTGTTGCGGTCCTGCTTGCGGCTGCCCTCGGTCAAGCGGCTCTGGCGCAGGACTGCGACCCGAATTATGCCGGGGCCTGCGTGCCGGTTGCCTCGGACGTGGATTGCTCCGGTGGGCAGGGCAACGGCCCGGCCTATGTCACCGGACCGGTGCGGGTCACCGGCACGGCTATCTACGAACTCGACCGCGATGGCGACGGGGTCGCCTGCGAACCGGAGAAGCAGAGGAAGAAGCGGAAGAGGCAGTAGGCCGGGACCGAAAGGTCGGGCAGTCCGGCCGCCCTTTGTCGCTGCCGCTTCACCCGGCGCAGTAGGCCTCTGCGGTCTGGCCGAAGCTCTTGTAACGCTCCCAGAACGCATCATCCGACTTTGACTGAGAGATCCAGGTCGCATGGGCGGCTTCGGGGTCCTTGAAGAACTTCGCCGCCCGGCGCTGGTCGCCGCTTGACAGCGTCATGTCGGCCGCCTGCTGGATGCAGCCGCAAAGCGAGCGGTTGGCCCCGCGGTCGGAGGCCATGCAGGCCCGCTCTATCGGGCCGGCCGAGGCCAGGGTGGTCATTGCCGGAAGAAGGGCCGCGAACACGGCTGCAAATGCGATGGGTTTCATGTATCTCTGCCTCGCTTGCCGGGCACCGGCCGGGTCTGGTCCGGACCGATGGCGGTCATCTTGTAGGTTCGATAATGCCAAGTCCACGGGAAATTTTCAAGCCTTCACAATGGGTTGCGACAAATGCGCGGATTTCCGCAACCCCTCGCGGGCGCTTGCGACGCTTGCACAAGATGCGGTAGTGCCGTCGCTGGTCCGCTCACCGCCGGCCCCGGCGCGACGCGCCTGCGGGGTACGCCGGACGCCACGACGCAGGAGCCCCCCTTTCGCGACCCCTCGGCTCAGGCTATACGCGCCCCATGATCGAGCTCGACCGCATCCGCAACTTCTCCATCGTGGCGCATATCGACCACGGCAAATCCACGCTTGCCGACCGTCTGATCCAGATGACGGGCACGGTCGCCGAACGCGACATGAAGGCCCAGTTGCTGGACTCGATGGATATCGAGCGCGAACGCGGCATCACGATCAAGGCCAACACCGTCCGCATCGAATACCCGGCGAAGGACGGCAAGACCTATATCCTGAACCTGATCGACACCCCCGGTCATGTCGACTTCGCCTACGAGGTCTCGCGGTCGATGCGCGCCGTCGAGGGCTCGCTTCTGGTGGTGGACGCCTCGCAGGGCGTCGAGGCGCAGACGCTGGCCAACGTCTATCAGGCACTGGACGCCGGCCACGAGATCGTGCCGGTCCTGAACAAGATCGACCTTCCGGCGGCCGAGCCCGAGCGGGTGAAGCAGAACATCGAGGACGTGATCGGCCTCGACGCCTCTGACGCGATCCCGATCTCTGCCAAGACCGGCCTCGGCATCCCCGACGTGCTGGAGGCAATCGTCCACCGCCTGCCGCCCCCGAAAGGCGACCGGAACGCGCCGCTGAAGGCGATGCTGGTGGACAGCTGGTATGACGCCTATCTCGGCGTCGTCGTCATGATTCGCATCGTCGATGGTGTCGTCAAGAAGGGCGACCGCATCAAGATGATGCAGACCGGTGCCGTCTACGGTATCGACAAGCTGGCCGTCCTGAAGCCTCAGATGCAGGACATTGCCGAGCTTGGCCCGGGCGAGATCGGCGTCTTCACCGCCTCGATCAAGCAGGTCCGCGACACGAAGGTCGGCGACACGATCACCCACGAGAAGAAGCCCTGCGACCAACCGCTCCCCGGCTTCAAACCCTCGGTCCCCGTCGTCTTCTGCGGCCTCTTCCCCGTGGACGCCAACGACTTCGAGACCCTCCGCGACGCCATCGAGAAGCTGGCGCTGAACGACGCCTCCTTCACCTACGAGATGGAGACCTCCGCCGCCCTCGGCTTCGGCTTCCGCATGGGCTTCCTCGGCCTTCTGCACCTGGAAGTCGTCCGCGACCGGCTCGAACGCGAATACGACCTTGATCTGATCACCACCGCGCCTTCCGTGGTGTTCAAGCTCTACATGAAGGACGGCGAGGTCCGCGATCTGCACAACCCCGCCGACATGCCCGACCTGACCTATGTCGATCATATCGAGGAGCCACGGATCAAGGCCACGATCATGGTGCCGGACGACTACCTCGGCGACATCCTGAAACTCTGCCAGGACCGCCGCGGCATCCAGCTGAACCTCACCTATGCCGGCAACCGCGCGATGGTGGAATACGATCTGCCCCTGTCCGAAGTCGTCTTCGACTTCTACGACCGGCTGAAATCGGTGACCAAGGGCTATGCGAGCTTTGACTATTCCATCTCGGAATACCGGGAGGACAACCTGGTCAAGATGTCGATCCTGGTGAACGACGAACCGGTGGATGCCCTGTCGATGATGGTCCACCGCGACCGGGCCGAGGCGCGCGGGCGTTCGATGGTCGAGAAACTGAAGGACCTGATCCCCCGCCACATGTTCAAGATCCCGATTCAGGCTGCCATCGGCGGGCGGGTGATCGCGCGTGAGACTCTGTCCGCCATGCGCAAGGACGTGACGGCGAAGTGCTACGGCGGCGACGCGACCCGGAAGAAGAAGCTTCTGGAGAAGCAGAAAGCCGGCAAGAAGAAGATGCGCCAGTTCGGGAAGGTCGAGATCCCGCAGGAGGCGTTCATCGCGGCGTTGAAGATGGATGGGTGAGGCGCGACCCCGGCCCGTGCCGGGTGGGAACGCTCCGGTTGGGCGCTTGCTTCGCCGAGAGCCAGTAAACGCCGTGGCAGGCTGGCCACGCCAGCCCGCGCCGTGCGACCGTGGTGGGGCCGGGGAAAACGCTGACCTGATCCGACCGGGGTGAGTGCGAACTCACCTGGTCAGACCATCACCCGCGCCAGGTTGACAGTTGCGTCAGGCTTAGCGGCGCCGACGGCAGACCCCGAGGTCGTCGCAGAACACGCCCGCAGCTCCGCCGACGACCGCGCCGGTCACGACATTGCCGCCCGTCACATCGGCGATCACCGCACCGCCGGCGGCTCCCGCAAGGCCGCGTTCGGCATCGGTGGTCAGGCAGCCCGACAGCGCCAGGGTGGCGGCCAGCAGGCCGGAAGCCGTTGCAAGTCTGCTCATCGTGTCCTCCGTCGTTCCTGCCCACGATCCTGCCTTTTGGCTGTGGACAGTCCATAGGCACCAGCCGTCCTTTCGGCAGGATCGGCAGGATTCCCGCCCGCCACCCCGGCGCAACCGGCGAGGAATCGCCGATCCCCGGGGTTAACCCTGCGTTAACCCTCATCTGCCAGTCTCACGGCATGAAAGCCATCGTCCCCCTCCTGTTTCTTGCTGCCTGCGGGGCCTCGCCCGCCCCGGAATTCCTGGGCGCTACCCGCACGGATGTCACCGTGAATGGCCGCGACTATGCCATCTTCCAGAAGGGCGAGCGGGTGGAGGTCATCCGCCTCGGCTATGCCAGGCGCGGCGAGCATCAGCAGATCCGCGCCACGATGATCGAACTCATCCCCCGCGTCACGGGGTGCAAGCTGCGCGACAGCACCCTGCAGGGCGACAGCGGCGAGATGCGCGGGTCGCTCGACTGCCCGAAGCAGCCTTGACTCGACAGGCAAAACCCCCAACAAGCACGCACGAAACCCGGGGCCTGCCATGCGCCAGATCGACCTTTCCCGCACCCTGCCGCAGGCGCGGTTTGCGGAACTTCCGAACCCCTATTTCGGCAAGGTCCGCGACTGCTATGACCTGCCGGACGGCACGCGCCTCCTGATCTCCTCCGACCGGATTTCGGCGTTCGACCAGATACTTGCGGTGATCCCCTGGAAGGGCCAGGTGCTGACCCAACTGGCGCGCTACTGGTTCGACCATACGGGCGACATCGTCGCGAACCACGTCCTCGGCTACCCCGATCCGAACGTGGTCCATGCCCGGCGCGTCACCATCCTGCCCGTGGAAATCGTCGTCCGCGGCTACCTTGCGGGCACAACCTCCACCTCGATCCTGACGCAATACCGGGCGGGGCGGCGCGAGATGTATGGTCACCGCCTGCCTGAGGGCCTGCGCGACAACCAGGCTCTTCCGCAGGCGATCATCACCCCGACGTCGAAAGCCTTTGACGGCGGCCATGACGAGCCACTGACTGCCGACCAGATCGTCGGCACCGGACTGTTGACGCAAGGGCAATGGGATGAGGTAAGCCAGAAGGCGCTGGCCCTTTACGCCCGCGGGCAGCAGATGGCCGCAGACAGCGGTCTGATCCTGGTCGATACCAAGTACGAGTTCGGCACCGACGCCGAGGGCAATATCCTTCTGGCGGACGAGATCCACACGCCCGACTCCAGCCGCTACTGGATCGCGGACGGCTACGAGGCCGCTTTCGAAGCCGGCACCCGACCGCCCAGTTTCGACAAGGACGTGATCCGCTCCTGGGTCGTTGCGCGCTGCGATCCCTACAAGGACCCGGTCCCCGAGATCCCGCCGGAGATGATCGAACAGACCGCCCGCGTCTACATCGACGCCTTCGAGCGGATCACCGGCCAGCCCTTCGTCCCGGATGCGAGCGGGACGACGCCGCTTGCCCGGGTGCGGGCCAATCTCGCCCGCTTCTTCAGCCCTTCGTGATCGGCACGCGCGCAGCGGCCTTCTTCTCGGGCTTCTTCGGCACGGTGACGGTCAGCACGCCGTCCTTCATCTCGGCCTTGACCGCCCCGGCATCGGCATCCGAGGGCAGGCGGAAGCTGCGGCTGAAGCTGCCGAACTGGCGCTCGGAGAAATACCAGGTGTCACCCTTCTCCTCGCGCTCGCTCTTCTTCTCGCCCTTGATCTGCAGCACGCCGTCCTCGACGGTGACATGGATGTCGTCCTCCGCCACACCGGGCAATTCCACCGCGATGCGGTAGGCCTCGCCGGACTGGCTGGCCTCGGACGCCGGCGACAGCCAGTCGGCAAGCCGCGTGCCCATCATGCGGAAGGGTTCGTAAAGACTGGGCCAGAAACTGCCCGGTGACGATTTCTCGACCATGGGAACCTCCTGTTCCAAGTTGAACGAGACCAGTCTGCCCGCGCCTCCGTTTCAGCGCCATGATCCGGGTCAAGGCGGGCAGGCTCTGGCGCAATAAACTGGCAAGGGGTATGTGCAGGCGGTTGCGGCGCGATGTTTGCGCTAACGAAGGCTGCGGCCTATTGTGCCGCAACTGCGGAGGGGACGATGATTCTGAGTTGCGGCGAGGCCTTGATCGACATGCTGCCCCGGACCTCGACGCTGGGCGAGGCCTGTTTCGCCCCCTATGCCGGGGGGGCGGTGTTCAACACCGCCATCGCGCTGGGGCGGCTGGGGGCTCCTTCCGCGTTCTTCTCGGGCATTTCCAATGACATGCTGGGCGAAATCCTGGCCGATACGCTGACGGCCTCCAAGGTGGACACGCGCTATCTGGCGCGGTCGGACCGGCCCACGACGGTCGCCTTCGTCAAGCTGGTGAACGGCCAGGCGACCTACGCCTTCTATGACGAGGCGACGGCAGGCCGGATGCTGTCCGAGGCCGATCTGCCCGACCTGCCGGCCGAGGTCGGCACGCTGTTCCTGGGCGGGATCAGTCTGGTGAACGACCCGGCCGCCTCGACCTACGAGGCGTTGCAGGCCCGCGAGTGCGGCAGGCGGGTCACCATGGTCGATCCCAACATACGCCCGGGCTTCATCGCCGGGAAGGAAGCCGCCTACCGCGCCCGGATCGAGCGGATGCTGGCGCGGGCCGACATCGTCAAGCTGTCGGACGAGGATCTGCACTGGCTGGAAGGGCAGGGCGACCTGACCACGCTGGCGCGGGGACTCCTGGCCAGGGGGCCGAAGGTCGTGTTCATCACGGAAGGCGCGAACGGCGCCCGGGCGGTGACGGCATCGCAAGACATTTTCGTTTCTGCGGAAAAGGTTACGGTGGTCGATACTGTCGGAGCAGGCGACACGTTCAACGCCGGGGTGCTGGCGGCCCTGCATCAGGCCGGCGCCTTGACCAAGGCCGGGGTGGCCGCCCTGACCGATCAGGCCCTGACGGCGGCCCTTGACCTTGGCACCCGGGCGGCCGCAGTGACCGTGTCCCGTGCCGGGGCCAACCCGCCCTGGACAAACGAGCTTTGAGGGCTGTCGTCCAGCGGGTCAGCGAGGCGCAGGTCCGGGTCGATGGTGCGCTGATCGGAGAGGTGGGCAAAGGCCTTGTGATCCTGGTCTGCGCGATGGCGGGTGACAGCGAGGCGCAGGCCGAAAAGCTGGCCGCCAAGGTCGCAAAGCTGCGGATCTTCAAGGACGATCAGGGCAAGATGAACCTGTCGATCCGCGACATCGGCGGCGCGGCGCTGGTGGTCAGCCAGTTCACGCTGGCCGCCGACTTGCGCGGCAACCGCCCCGGATTTTCTACCGCCGCCCCGCCGGCCGATGGCGAAAGGCTTTACCGCCATTTCAGCCAGTGCCTCGAAAAGGAAGGTGTTCCGGTCGCAAATGGCCGGTTCGGGGCGGACATGGCGGTCAGTCTGGTCAACGACGGGCCGGTGACCATCTGGATGGATACCGACCAGACCTGACCTCAGTTGAACGGATTGCCCGGCGTCTTCTGGGTGATCGCGTTGCCGCATTCCACCAGCGCAGAAATCGAGGCGCTGGAACCGGCCAGCGAATAGTTCTGCACATCCGATCCGTCGGCCGAACGCAGATACAGCCGGTTGCCGCGCGCGACCTCGGTGATGAAGTTCACCCCGGCCTTGGTGTCCGGCAGGTAGAACAGGACCGAGTTCTTGAACAGCTCGGCGCCCGTCAGGCTCCACGGCGCGCGGCGGTCGATCTGCACGCCGAGGTCGGCGGTTTGGCCCTCGCCAAACTCCCAGGAGGTCGAGTAGAACTGCAACTGGACGGCGCCGTTCGGAAAGGTCCAGACAGAGAAACTTTCGCCCGGGGCCGTCACCTCGGCCACGCAGCCGACGCTGCCATCGTCCCAACCGACGATCGAGACCTGCCAGTGCTTGTGCGTGAAGAGCACCTCACTCTCCTGCGCAACGCCAGCGCCACACGACAAGGCCACCAGGGCCGCCGCCATTCCCATCCGCATCGTCATCTTCACCGTCCCGTGAGCCTTTCACCTGACCCTATCTCGCGCTCTCGCGCGATTCAGGCAAACGAAACTTGCATTGCCAAGGTGGACAGTGCGTTGCCCGGGTCGCCTCAGCCCGCCCATTCCCAGGGGTTTGCGAACTGGCCCAGCACGGCAGAGACCGCCGCATCCTCGACCGGGGCAGACTTCTGCAACTGGGCCACAAGCCCGCGCTTCTTGTCCTCGACCACCGCAGTCACCCGCGCGGGCACCCCGGCTTCGGCCAGGGCCGTGTCGAAGGTGCGGGTGATCGCCAGCCGGCGAAGGTCGGGCTTGAATACCTTGCCCACCGCGGTTTTCGGCAGTTCCGGCAGGATTTCCAGATATTTCGGCAAGGCCGCCCGTTCGTGGATATGCTTGGCGGCATAGTCCATCAGGTCATCGACCGAAGCCGATTTGCCCTTCACCAGTTCGACATAGGCGCAGGGCAGCTCTCCGGCATGGGCGTCGGGCTGGCCGATTGCGCCGACGAATCCCACCGCTTCGTGGCCCATGAGCGCCTCTTCGATGATCGCCGGGTCGATGTTGTGCCCGCCCCGGATGATCAGATCCTTGGCGCGGCCGGTGATGAACAGGTATCCGTCGGCGTCGATCCGACCGAGGTCGCCGGTGCGCAGGAAGCGGCCATCGGCGAAGAGCTCGCGGTTCTTGTCGGCCTCGGTATAGGTCGACCCCTCGTAGACCCCCGGGTTAGAGACACAGATCTCGCCCACCTCGTCCACCGCACATTCCCGGAAACCGATCGCGCCTTCGCTGGTCAGGATGCGCACCTGGGTATAGGGGAACATCAACCCGACCGACCCGATCTTCTTCACCCCGTCCGGCGGGTTGATCGAGACGAGGCAGGTGGCCTCGGTAAGACCGTAGCCCTCGACGATCTCGATCCCGGTTTCCTTCTTGAAACGGTTGTAAAGCTCCACCGGCAGAGGCGACGAACCCGAAAAGGCGTTCTTCAGGCTGGAGATGTCGGCATTGACCGGACGCTGCATCAGCGCCGCAAGCGCCGTGGGCACGGTGATCATGTAGGTCACACGGTAGCGTTCGATCAGCTTCCAGAAATTGTCGAACACCCCCTCGCCGCGATAGCCCTGGGGGGTCGGGAATACCACATGCGCGCCGGATCCGATCATCGACATCAGGATCGGATAGCAGGCAAAGACGTGGAACAGCGGCAACGGGCACATCACCACGTCGTCCGGCTTGAACAGCAGCGTCGTGCCCAGCCAGCCGTTGTAGATCATGCCGCTGGCCTTGTGCTGGGCCACCTTGGGCATGCCGGTGGTGCCGCCGGTGTGGAAATAGGCGGCGACATGGTCCTCGGTCCGGTCGGCGAAGGTCAGCCTGTCGGCCGGCATGCGCGCCAGCTCGGCACGGAAATCCTTGATGTTCGCCGTGTGCTGCGGCGGGTTCTTCGGCCGGATCCAGGGGACGATGACCTTCTTCAGCCCGGCAAGGTAGGGCACGAGGTCCACCTCCAGCACGGTCTTGACCGACGGCGCAAACTGGACCGCTTCGGAGACCTTCTGCGGCAGGTCCGTCTTGGGAAAGGCCTTCAGGGTCACGACGACCCTGGCATTCGTCTCGCGCAGGATGGCGCTGATCTTTTCCGGCTCGAGCAGCGGGTTGATCGGGTTCACGATGCCCGCGACCATGCCGCCCAGCAGGGTGATCACGGTTTCCATCGCATTGGGCAGGACGAAGGCGACCACGTCCTTTTCGCCCACGCCGAGACTGCGGAACAGGTTCGCGGCCTGCGTGACCTGAGCGTGCAGCTCGGCCCAAGTCAGAGTGACCCGTTTCGTCTCGGGCCCGGAGAGGAGCTGGTAGCTGACCGCCGGGCGCGTGCCGTGGGCGGCCTTGGCGCGGCCGAGATAGTCGTAGATCGACCGGGCCTGGCCACGATCGGCCCATGGCATCTCTGCCTCGATCGCGCGCAGGTCAGCTGCGGTGGCAAATGTCGTCATCGGTTCCTCCCCTTCCTGCCCGCTGTAACCGCAGGCTTCAGACGAACATGGGGGCGGAAAACACGTTTGTGAAGCTGGTTTGTCCCTTTCACGCCAGCCGGGACGCCACGTCAGACCGATCCGTCGGTGAACTGCAGCCTCGCGAGGCGGGCGTAAAGGCCGTCCTCGGCGACCAGCTGGTCATGCGTGCCCTGTGCCACGATCCGTCCCTGGTCGAACACGACGATACGGTCGGCGCGTTTTACCGTGGCCAGGCGGTGCGCCACGACCAGCGTCGTCCGCCCCTCTGCCAGCTTCTCGACCGCCGCCTGCACCAGCCGCTCGCTTTCGGCATCCAGCGCCGAGGTCGCTTCGTCGAGGAGCAGGATCGGCGCGTCGCGCAGGATGGCGCGGGCGATGGCCACCCGCTGCTTCTGTCCACCCGACAGCATGACGCCGCGCTCGCCAAGGTAGCTGTCATAGCCCTGCGGCAGCGCAGTCAGGAAATCATGCGCGGCGGCAGCCTTTGCCGCGGCCTCCACCTCGGCATCCGAGGCGTCGAGGCGGCCGAAGCGGATGTTCTCGCGCGCCGAGGCGGCAAAGATCACCGGGTCCTGCGGCACGAGGGCGATGGCCTGGCGGAAATCGGACCGCGCCATGTCGGGCAGGGCGACACCGTCCAGCGTGATCCGCCCCGCCTGCGGATCGTAGAACCGCATCAGGAGTTGCAGGATCGTGGTCTTGCCCGCCCCCGAAGGCCCGACCAGCGCCACGGTTTCCCCAGGTTTCACATGCAGGCTGACCCCGTTCAGCGCCGAAGCCTCGGGCCGGGCCGGATAGCGGAAGGTCACATCCTGAAAGACGATCTCGCCGCGCACCGGGCGGGGCAGGGGGACGGGTCGCGCCGGGTCACGCACCGCATCCTCGGCCCCCAGCAGTTCCACCAGCCGTTCGGTCGCCCCGGCGGCGCGTTGCAACTCCCCCCAGATCTCGGACAGGGCGCCCACGGCGCCGGCCACCATCACGGCATAGATCACGAACTGGATCAGGGCGCCCACGGACATCGCCTCGGCCCGCACATCGCGGGCCCCGACCCAGAGGACGCCGACGATCCCGGCGAAAGTCAGGAAGATGACGATGACGGTCATCACCGCCCGCGTCCTGATCCGGGCCTTCGCCGCGGCAAAGCTCTTCTCGGTCACTTCGGCGAACTGCTCCCGCGTCGCGCCTTCATGGGTGAAGGCCTGCACGGTCTGGACCGACAGAAGCGCCTCGGAGGCAGCCCCCGAGGACGAGGCGATCCAGTCCTGGTTCTCGCGGGACAGCGCCCGCAGACGCCGACCCAGCCCCACGATGGGCACGATGATCGCCGGCACGATCAGCAGGACCAGCCCGGTCAGTTTGGCCGAGGTCAGGAACAACAGCACCAGGCCACCAACGAGGATCAGGACGTTGCGCAGGGCGACCGAGACCGAGGACCCGATGACCGACAGGATCAGCGTGGTGTCGGTCGTGATCCGGCTCAGGATCTCGCCGGTCAGGATGCGCTCGAAAAAGGCCGGCGACATGCCCAGCACGCGGTCGAACAGCGCGCGGCGGATGTCGGCCACCACCCGCTCGCCCAGGCGGGTGACGAGGTAGTAGCGAAAGCCCGTCCCGATGGCGAGCAAGGCGGCGATCCCCAGCGCGGCGGCAAAATACTGGTCCAGCAGGCCGGCATTTGCGTCGTTGAACCCGTCGATCACCCGGCGCACGGCAAGCGGCAAGACAAGGCTTACCGATGCCGTGAGGATCAGCGCCAGCAGCGCCAGCGCGGCGAGCCCGCGGTATGGCCAGAGGAAGGGCACAAGGCCGCGCAGCGCGCCCACCCGCTTCGACTTCGGCCGATCCTCGACCGCTGTTGTATCCGCCATGCAACCGACTCCGCTTTCGTGGACGGGTTTAGTCTGCTGCAGGTCAGGGGACAAGCACTCCTGCCCGCGACGAAACGGTTGGGGCTTCCAAGCCTCCTCGCCCCGTGCCAACCTTGCGCCATGAGCACGATACAGCATTTCCGCGCCGGGGACGGCGCCCGCCTGGCCTACCAAGACGAGGGGGAAGGCCTGCCGCTGCTTTGCCTGCCGGGGCTTACGCGCAGCATGGCCGATTTCGACTATGTCGCGCCGCACCTGCCGCCGCTGCGGCTGATCCGCATGGACTACCGCGGCCGCGGGGCCAGCGACTGGACCGGAGCCGCCACCTACACCGTGGCGCAGGAGGCGCGGGATGCGCTGGCGTTGCTGGATCACCTGGGGGTCGGGAAGGCTGCGATCCTTGGCACCTCGCGCGGCGGGCTGATCGGGATGTATCTCGGTGCCACGGCGCGCGAGCGGATCCTGGGGCTGTGTCTCAACGATGTCGGCCCCGAGATTGCCCGCGACGGGCTGACCCGCATCTTCGACTATGTCGGCCGCAATCCGGCCGGCAAGACCCACATGGGGTTTGCCGAGCTGCTGTCGCGCTCTCCCGGTTTTGCAGGTGTGCCGATGTCGCGCTGGCTGGAGGAGGCGCGCAAGCATGCGGTGGAAACCCCGCAGGGCCTGCGCATCCCCTATGATCCTACCCTGCGCGAGGCCTTCCTCGCGGCCTTCGAGGGCCCGCCTGTGGACCTCTGGCCGATGTTCGACGCGCTGGCCGGACTGCCGCTTGCCCTGATCCGGGGGGCCAACTCCGACCTGCTGACCCTGGAGACGGTCGCGCAGATGCGCGCCCGTCGTCCCGACATCGCCTATGCCGAGGTGCCGGGGCGGGCGCATGTTCCCTTTCTCGACGAACCCGAGGCGGTCGCCCTGCTTTGCCGCTTCCTTGCAGACCTGTCATGACCGACATCGCCCTGATCGAGGCCGCCGCGTTGCGGCTTGCCGGCCATGTGCGCCGCACGCCGATGTTGCACGCGCCGCTCCTCGACCGGCTGGTGGGGCGGCGGGTGCTGGTCAAGGCCGAATGCCTGCAACTGACCGGCAGCTTCAAGGCGCGCGGCGGCTGGTCTGCGGTCTCGGCCCTGCCACAGGCGGCGCGGGCGCGGGGTGTGATCGCCCATTCCTCGGGAAATCATGCGCAAGGTGTCGCCCTGGCTGCCGCCCGGCATGGCTGCCCCTGCGTGATCCTGATGCCCTCGGACGCGCCGCAGGTGAAGGTCTCCAACACCAGGACCTATGGTGCCGAGGTTGTGCTCTATGACCGGGCGACCGAGGACCGCGACGCCCTGGGCGCGGCGATCGCCGAACGGCGCGGGCTGGCCCTGATCCGCCCCTATGACGACCCGCAGGTCATCGCCGGGCAGGGCACGGCGGGTCTCGAAATCGCCGAACAGGCCGCCGACGCGGAGGTGGAGCGCGCCGACGTGCTGGTCTGCTGCGGCGGTGGCGGACTGTCGGCAGGGGTGGCGCTGGCCCTCGCCGACCGGGCACCGGGCCTGCGGGTGCGGACCTGCGAACCCGAGGGCTTCGACGACATGGCGCGCTCGCTGGCCACGGGCCGGGCCGAGCGCAATGCCGCCGCCTCGGGCTCGATCTGCGACGCGATCCTGACGCCTACGCCGGGGGCTCTGACCTTGCCGATCCTGTCACGCCTTGCCGGTCCGGGGCTTGCCGTCAGTGACGAACAGGCCCTGCGGGCAATGGTGCTGGCCTTCACACATCTGCGCATCGTGCTGGAGCCCGGCGGCGCGGTCGCCCTGGCCGCGGCGCTGTTCGCCCCGGAGCTTTCCGAAACGGTGATTGCCATCGCAACCGGCGGCAACGTCGATCCGGACCTCTTCGCGCGGGCCGTGGACCGCTTCGCATGACCCTGGTCTGGCTTGCCGATCTGCGGCTGAATGCCGAACTGTCCGGCCCCGACACCGCTCCGCCCGTGGTGCTGATCCACGGCCTTGGCCTTGACGCGAGGGTCTGGCGGGCGCTCATGCCAGCGCTCTGCGGGCACCGCGTCCTGCGACTGGACCTGCGCGGTCACGGCGGTTCGGACACTCCGACCCCGCCCTATGCCATGGGCGCGCTGATCCGCGATGTCGAGCGGCTGATCGACCATTTCGGTCTGACCGGGACCGTTGTCCTGGGGGCTGGAGAGGGCGGGCTGATCGCCCAGGGCCTGGCGATCAAGCGGCTGGATCTGGTGCGCGGCCTTGCCCTTACCGGCTCGGCCACCCGCTTCGCAAACCCCTCGGTCTGGGCAACGCGCCTGGCCCGCCTGCGCGAGGCCGGCCCCGACCTCGACGCGGACTGTGCTGCCCTGCTCGGCCCGCTCTGGCGGCAGTCTCCGGCGCTGGCCGAGGTCCGCGCCATGCTGGAGACCACGCGCCCCGACGGCCGGATCGGCCTTGCCTCGGCCATCGCCAGCGCCGATTTCTACCGGACCACTGCCAGTCTGCGACTGCCAACCCTGGTCCTGGCCGGCGCTGACGATCGCAAGACCCCGCCCGACCTGCAGCGCGAACTGGCCGATCTCGTTTCGGGCGCAGGCTTCCGCCTGATCCGCGGGGCCAGTCACCTCGCCATGCTGACCCACCCGGCCGGGTTCTCCGAGCCGCTCCTAGATTTCCTCGGTGGGATCGGCCATCGGTAACTTGAACTATTTCTGTATTTGGTCTGTCTCTTTTCGGTCCAATTTTCATCTTTCGTGCATAATTCCAACATCGTGCAAGTTTCCGCTGGCCCAAATCCCTGCAATCTGCTCTGTCCCGTCCGCGTCATGCCCTGTCGCTGCTGAAGGGTCACCTCGCCCCCGAACCGCCTAGCTTGCCCTTTGCAAAATACTCCACGGGGGTGCGGGGGTGTGAAACCCCCCCATATACGCCACCAAGGGGGGGCGGCACAAGAAAATAAAGGACCAAGAGAAATTAGTAGTCGCCCCCCCCAATGCAGGTTTGGGCGGGCGCGACT
>JBKBJC010000025.1:29183-38521 GCA_046294075.1 Tabrizicola sp.
GGGGGGGGGGGCTTCGGCCCCCCCGCCCCCCCGCCCCTCGTCCCGCCCCTGTCCCCCGGGGGGGGGGGGGGGGGGGGGGCCCCCCCCCCCCCGCTTCTACGCCAGCAAGGGGGCGCGGCACATGAAACTGAAGGACCTCGAGATCTTCGTCGTCGCCCCGCCCTTTCCAGGTTGGGGCGGGCGCTACTGGATCTTCCCGAAGCTCACCACGAACACGGGCATCACCGGCTACGGCGAATGTTACGCCTCGACCGTCGGTCCGAAGGCGATGCTCGCCGTGATCGAGGACGTTTTCGAACGCCACATGCAGGGCGAGAACCCGGAGAACATCGAACTGATGTTCCGCCGCGCCTATTCCTCCGGCTTCACCCAGCGCCCGGACCCCACAGTCATGGGCGCCTTCTCTGGGCTGGAGATCGCCTGCTGGGACATCCTTGGCAAGGCGCGAAACCGTCCGGTCTGGGCGCTGCTCGGCGGGCGGATGAACGACCGGATCCGCAGCTATACCTACCTCTACCCGGAACCTGGCCGGGAATCGGCCGAGTTCTGGATCGATCCCGAAGCCGCCGCCGAAGCCGCCGTCCGCTTCATGGACGCAGGCTTCACCGCGGTTAAGTTCGACCCGGCAGGCCCCTATACGATCCGCGGCGGCCACGAACCTGCCATGTCCGACATCAGCCGCTCCATCGCCTTCTGCAAGGCGATCCGCCAGGCGGTCGGCGACAGGGTGGACCTGCTCTTCGGCACCCACGGCCAGTTCACCACCCCGGGCGCGATTCGGCTCGGGCGCGAGCTGGAGCCCTACAATCCGCTCTGGTACGAAGAGCCGATCCCGCCCGACAACCTGCTGGAGTTCGCGGAAGTCGCGAAATCGGTCCGCATACCGCTCGCCACCGGTGAGCGGCTGACCACCAAGGCCGAGTTCGGCACCCTCCTGCGCGCCGGCGGTGTCAAGATCCTGCAACCCGCGCTTGGCCGGGTCGGCGGGATCTGGGAGGCGAAGAAGATCGCCGCCATGGCCGAGATCTTCAACGCCGAGATGGCGCCGCACCTCTACGCCGGCCCCGTTGAATGGGCCGCGAACGTGCATCTTTCCGCCTCGATCCCGAACCTGCTCATTGCCGAGACCATCGAGACCGGCGGCACCTTCCACCAGAAGCTCATCCGCAACACGATCCGTTGGGAGGATGGCTATATCCTGCCGCCCGAAACCCCGGGCCTCGGCATCGATTTCGACGAGGACGTGGCCCGCGCCCATCCCTTTACCGGCACCGGCCTGCACCTGCAGATGCAGGAGGCGCCCTGCGACTACCGCCACGGCAACCGCTTCGAGGGCGGGGCGCCGGCGTCAGCGACCTGACCGCGGCCCGCGGTCAGGCCGGCGGAGGGGGCTCGATGCCCCCGACGACGGTCCCCTTGCGGGAAAAGTGGCGGGCCCAGAAGGACTCGAACCCTCAACCTCGGACTTAGAAGGTCCTTGCTCTATCCAGTTGAGCTATGAGCCCGCGCGCGGCCCTTTTGGGCCAAGCGGAAGGGTCAGGCAAGCACCTTTGTCATGAAGACCGAGTTCGGATCGTCCCGGTAGCCCTCGAAGGGCGGGCACTCCTGGAAACCCGCCCGCGCATAAAGCGCCCGGGCAGCGGTGAAGGTGGGTTGCACCCCCGTCTCCAGGCTCAGCCGCAGGAACCCGTCCGCCCGGGCGGCGGCAACCAGATGATCGAGCACCGCCTTCGACAGGCCCCGGCCCCGCGCCTCGGCCAGGACATGCATGGACTTGATCTCGGCATGGGCAGCGTCGATCCGCTTGCAGGCGCCCATGGCCAGAGGCACTCCGTCTTCGCGCAGCACGAAAAACCGGATGCCCGGCGCAGCCAGTTCCGCCTTGTCCATCATGTGGATCGATTCGGGCGGCGTATCGGCATGCATGTCCGCCGTATGCCGCTGAAACAGCAGCGACAAATCCGGGGTCAGCGGGTGTTCCTCGGCGATCGCGAAGGCCATTCAGTGCGTCCAGGCGCCCTTGCGGTCGGTCGCGAAGTTCTCGCCATAGCCGCGGGGCCGGATCACCGCCTTGCGCGGCTTCGGCTCGACCACGTCGAACTCCAGCCCCTTCTCGTTGGCATAGGCTTCGGCGGCCTCGCGGGTCGCAAAACGCAGACGCACCTGCGACTGGGTGTCGGAAGACGAGGTCCAGCCCATCAGCGGGTCGATCTCGCGCTCCGAGGCTGGGGCGAACTCCAGCACCCAGAGGTGGGTCTTGGCGGTTCCCGACTGCATGGCGGTCTTGGCTGGCTGGTAGATGCGGGCGCGCATGGCAGGCTCCTTCGGATGTGACCCGACTTATTCCGAAGCTTTGCTGAAAGCGCAAGCACCACATTGCCGGGAAAGGACTGCCGGTCAGCTTCGGGGAGTGTGGGTGGGGTGGGGTCCGAGGCCGACCGGCAGTTTCAGTTGCTGCTTGCCCGGTCACCTTCGCCGATACGCGCCGCGAAATCAACCGGAAGTTGTGCTGCGTCGAGAAAATTCCGGCCGTCCGCCTCGTCAGCCGCTGGCGCGGTCCAGTCTGGCGATGTGATACCGGTTGTAGGTCCTGAAGGCTTCGGATGTCCGTGTGGTCCCCGTCAGACGCTGCATCAGGTTGTCCCGCCGCTTTCTGCTCAGGAAGAGGCCGATCAGGCGGCCAAGCGCCCAGTGTGCCATCGGACGCTTGCCATGGAGCTCGTCCGACATGCGGGTCACGGCGTGGCCGAGGACATGAAACAAGCGCTGTTCGAGATCGATCGAGGGCGCGACGGCATCCGTGATGTCCTCTTCTGCCGCAACGGTAAATCCCGCCTCGCGCAGGGCTGCATGAAACGCAGCAATCTGGAAGCCGCCGCCAGGCTGCGGACCGTGCACATGGCGGCCACGATAGGCTTCGGTCCTGAAGCAATCGGCGATCAATACCTTACCGTCGGGCGCCAGCAGGCGGGCACATTTCGGCAGGCTTTCGGCAAGCGGGATGTACTGGAAGCTTTCCGAGAACAGGCAAAGGTCAAAGGGGCCGGTCCCCGTGAAGGCTTCGAAGGTGGTCTCGTGGACCACTGCACCCCTTGCCGTCTCGCGGCAGCGCGCGGCAAGGAAGGCCGAGGGCACGACGATTTCGACCGAATGGCCAAGCGCCAGAAGCTTCTTGGCGGTCTCACCCGCACCGCCGCCGATGTCGAGGATCCGCAGGTGCCCCCCCGGTTGCACTGGCGGCAGGTAGCCGAACAGTTTCGCGGTATAGGCATCCTGCGCCGCG
Organism: Tabrizicola sp.; assembly: GCA_046294075.1. Classification (GTDB taxonomy): domain Bacteria; phylum Pseudomonadota; class Alphaproteobacteria; order Rhodobacterales; family Rhodobacteraceae; genus Tabrizicola. The sequence continues at coordinate 32,467 of JBKBJC010000025.1, forward strand.
CGCAGGTTGCCGGCCGTGACCTCCAGGCCCGTCCAGAGCCCATAATGCAGGTTCTCTGCCCCTGTCAGCCAGCGGATGAAGGCCAGCCCCACATCCAGTCCCACCGCGCGTGTGTCGATCTTGTCTGCCATCATGCACCTCTTGGCCCCGATTACCGGCTTGGCCCTGCCGGGGCAAGTTTGGCTGTCCGATTGCCGCTTGTCTGGGAACAAAAACGGATCAACTCTGTCCTGCCCCCGAGTCGCGAAAGCCGCATCCGATGCCGCACAACAATGCCAATGCCTTGACGGAACGCCCCGAGGTTCTGACCAAGCCCAAGCTGGAAGGCGGTCGCCGTTTCACGATGCGGACGCCGTTCCAGCCCGCGGGCGACCAGCCGACCGCGATTGCCGAGCTGACCGCCGGCGTGCTGGCGGGCGAGAGGGACCAGGTTCTTCTGGGCGCCACCGGCACCGGCAAGACCTTCACCATGGCCAAGATCATCGAGGAAACCCAGCGCCCCGCGATCATCCTGGCCCCGAACAAGACGCTGGCCGCGCAGCTTTACGGGGAGTTCAAGGGCTTCTTCCCCGACAACGCGGTGGAATACTTCGTGAGCTACTACGACTACTACCAGCCCGAGGCCTATGTGCCGCGGACCGACACCTATATCGAGAAGGAAAGCCAGATCAACGAACAGATCGACCGGATGCGCCACTCGGCCACCCGGGCGCTGCTGGAACGCGACGACGTCATCATCGTTGCCTCGGTGTCCTGCATCTACGGCATCGGCTCGGTCGAGACCTATTCGGCGATGACAGTCGACCTGATCGTCGGCCAGCTTTACGACCAGCGCAAGGTCATGGCCGACCTTGTGGCGCAGCAGTATCGCCGGCTGGACGGCGCCTTCCAGCGCGGCGCCTTCCGGGTGCGGGGCGACAGCCTGGAGGTCTGGCCGGCGCACCTCGAGGACCGCGCCTGGCGGTTTTCCTTCTTCGGCGAGGAACTTGAGGCGATCACCGAGTTCGACCCGCTGACCGGCGCCAAGACCGACACGTTCAAGCAGATCCGCATCTACGCCAACAGCCACTACGTCACGCCCCGGCCCACGCTGCAACAGGCGATCAAGGGCATCAAGGAGGAACTCTTCCACCGCCTGAAACAGCTGCAAGCCGAAGGCAAACTGCTGGAAGCGCAACGCCTGGAACAGCGCACCAATTTCGACCTCGAGATGCTGGAGGCGACGGGGTCCTGCGCCGGGATCGAGAACTATTCGCGCTACCTGACCGGACGCGCGCCGGGCGAGCCGCCGCCCACGCTCTTCGAATTCATCCCGGACAACTCCATCGTCTTCGCCGACGAAAGCCACGTTAGCGTGCCCCAGATCGGCGGCATGTATCGCGGCGACTTCCGGCGCAAGTTCACGCTGGCCGAACATGGCTTCCGGCTGCCGTCCTGCATGGACAACCGCCCGCTGAAGTTCGAGGAATGGGATGCGATGCGCCCGCAATCCGTCTTCGTCTCTGCCACCCCCGCAGCATGGGAGCTGGAACAGACCGGCGGCGTCTTTACCGAACAGGTGATCCGCCCGACCGGCCTTCTGGACCCGGAGGTGGAGATCCGCCCGGTCGAGATGCAGGTGGACGACCTTCTGGACGAGATCCGCAAGGTCTCGGCACGGGGCCTGCGGACGCTCGTCACGGTGTTGACCAAGCGCATGGCCGAGGACCTGACCGACTATCTGCACGAACAGGGCATCCGCGTGCGCTACATGCATTCCGACATCGACACGATCGAGCGGATCGAGATCCTGCGCGACCTGCGCCTCGGCGCCTTCGACGCGCTGGTCGGGATCAACCTCCTGCGCGAGGGTCTGGACATTCCGGAATGCGGGCTGGTGGCGATCCTCGACGCGGACAAGGAGGGCTTCCTGCGGTCCGAGACCAGCCTGATCCAGACCATCGGCCGCGCCGCGCGTAACGCGGAAGGCCGGGTCATCATGTATGCCGACCGGATTACCGGCAGCATGGAACGGGCGCTGGCGGAAACCAACCGACGGCGCGAAAAGCAGATGGCTTACAACCAGTTGCATGGCATCACCCCCGAGACGGTCAGGAAGAACGTCGAGGATGTGCTGGCCGGGCTGTGGCAGGGCGACACCGACCAGAGCCGGGTTACAACGAAGGTCGACAAGCCGATGGTCGGCCAGAACCTCGCCGCGCACCTTGACGCGCTGCGCGCCCAGATGCGCAAGGCGGCCGAAAACCTTGAGTTCGAGGAAGCCGCCCGTCTGCGCGACGAGGTCAAGCGGCTGGAAGCCGTGGAACTGGCCGTCGCCGACGATCCCTTCGCCCGACAGGAGGTGATCGAGGAAGCGGTCAGCGAGGCTGTGAAGAGGACCGGGCGGTCCACCGCCGGCCGGGCCGGGCAGCGCGGCGGCAAGCGGTCGCGCGGGCGCGGCTGAGCGGGTCGGAAGGGAACGACGCCATGGCCAATCACGAATATACGACGCGCATCCTGTGGACCGGGAACCGGGGCGAGGGGACGGCCCATTACCGCGCCTATGACCGCACCTGGGACATCGCGGTGCCGGGAAAGGCGCCGGTCCACTGCTCCAACGACCCGCTTCTGGGCGGAGACCCCGCGAAGATGAACCCCGAGGACCTGCTCCTGTCGGCGCTCTCGGCCTGCCACATGCTGTGGTATCTGCATTATGCCAGCGATGCCGGGATCGTGGTCACGGGTTACAGCGACAGTCCGGTAGCTGTGGGCGAGGTCGGACGCGGCGGGGCGGGGCGGTTCGTCAAGGCGACGCTGAGGCCGCATGTGGTGGTCCGGCCGGGAACCGACCTTTCGGCGGCCGAGGCGATCCACCACCGCATCCACGAGGTCTGCTTCATCGCCCGGTCGGTGAATTTCCCGGTGGACTACGCGCCGACCTTCGAGGTTCAGGCGTAACGCTCCTCGCCGGGTGGCCTGCGACGACCCGCCGAAGGCGCTGGAGGAGCCGTCACAGGCGCGACATCCGGTGTCGCAAACCGGACGGTTTCAGCCCATGCCCGTCGCTAGGGTCGCGCCCTGGGGGATGGGGACAGACATGGACGAGACCGATTATATCATCGTGGGCGCGGGCTCGGCCGGCTGCGTCCTGGCCGACCGGCTGACGGCGAGCGGACGCCACAAGGTCACGCTGCTGGAGGCGGGGGGATCGGACCGGCGGTTCTATGTCCACCTGCCGCTGGGCTACGGCAAGCTGTTCTACGACCCGGCGGTGAACTGGCTTTACAAGACCGAACCCGACCCGGGGCTGAACGGCGCGCAGGACCACTGGCCGCGCGGCAAGATCCTGGGCGGATCCTCCAGCATCAACGCGATGGTCTGGATCCGGGGGCACCGCGCGGATTACGAGGACTGGGGCCGCGTGGCGCCGGGCTGGAACTGGGACGCCTGTCTCGCCGCCTATCGCGCGCTGGAGGACAACGAGGCCGGCGCGGACGAGTTTCGCGGAACGGGGGGGCCACTGTTCATCTCGGCCAACCGTTCCGGGCTGCATCCGCTAGTCCGGTCCTATCTCGACGCCTGCGCGCAGGCCGGGCTGCCGGAGACGGCGGACTTCAACGGCGCTCGGCAGGAAGGCGCGGGCATCTACCAGATGACGATCAAGGCGGCCCGGCGCAATTCGACCGCGCGGGCCTTCCTGAGGCCGGCGATGAAGCGGGAGAACCTGCGCGTGCTGACCCGGGCGCTGGCGACGCGGGTGCTGGTCGAGGACGGCCGCGCGGTCGGTATCGAGTATCGCCAGGGCGGCGCGACCCGGGTGCTGCGGGCGCGCGCCGAGGTCATCCTCGCCGGTGGCGCGATCAACTCGCCGCAGCTGTTGCAGCTGTCGGGCATCGGGCCGGGGGCGCTGTTGCAGGGGCTGGGGATCGAGGTGCTGCGCGACAATCCCAATGTCGGCGACCATCTCAGCGACCACCAGGGGCTGAACTACACCTGGGCGATGAAGGTGCCGACCTACAACGACGAGCTGCGCCCCTGGTGGGGCAAGCTGCGCGCGGGGATGCAGTATGTCCTTGGCGGCGGCGGGCCGCTGTCGAAGTCGATCAACCATGCCGGTGGGTTTTTCCGCACGCGGGCGGAACTCGACCGGCCGAACATGCAGCTCTACTTCCAGGCGTTCTCGACCCTGGTCCCGCGCGGGGGCGAGCGACCGATCCTGACGCCGGACCCCTGGTCGGGCATGTCGATCGGGCTCTCGAACTGCCGCCCGACCAGCCGGGGACACATCCGCCTGCGCTCGGCCAGGCCTGAGGATCATCCGGTCATCACGGCGAATGCCTATTCGACCGACAACGATGTCGAGGAGATGCTGGTCGCGGTGAAGTTTCTGCGCCGGATCGCAGCGCAGCCGGCCTTGGCCGCCCTGATCAAGAAGGAGCTGCGCCCGGGACCGGAGGTGGTGACCGACGAAGAGCTGATCGCCGATTTCCGGGCGCGGTCGGGGACGGTCTATCACCCGAGCTGCACCTGCCGGATGGGACAGGATGCGGCGACCTCGGTCGTGGACCCGGGGCTCAGGGTGCATGGGGTCGGCGGGCTGCGGGTGATCGACGCCTCGGCCTTCCCGAACATCATCGCGGGCAACACCAATGCGCCCTCGATCCTGATGGGCTGGATGGGCGCGGAGCGGGTGCTGTCCGAGGCGCGATAGCCCTTGGGGGCCGACCTTGCGGCATCGAGCCGCAAAGTCGGCGGGCCTCCGGCGGGAGTATTTGGCAAAAGAGCAAGGGGGGCGTCGGGTGCGCGCCCCTGCCTATTCACCGCGGGGAAAGCGCTTCTGCTCTTCCAGGACGTTCAGGTCCATATGGTTGCGCATGTAGCGTTCGGAGGCTGCGCGGAGCGGCTGGTAGTCCCAGGGGAAATAGGCGCCGTTGCGCAGCGCCTCGTAAACGACCCAGCGCCGCGCCTGGCTTTCGCGGACCTGGGCGTCGAAGGCGGCGAGGTCCCAGCGTGCATCGGCAAGCTTGCGGAAATGCGCGAGGATTTCGGCCGCGCGGGGATCGGCGGCGAGGTTGACGGTTTCGCCCGGATCGTTGGCCACGTCGAAAAGCTGCTCCGGGTCGGCCGGGCAGCGGATGTATTTCCACGCCCCCTCGCGCAGGGCGACGAGCGGGGTGATCGAGCCTTCGGCGGCATATTCCATCGCCACCGGGCCGCGCGGGGCGCCGTTCGCCACCGGGATCAGGTTGACGCCTTCGGTCCAGGGGGCAACCTCGTCCATCGAGATGCCGGCCAGCGCGGCCAGGGTAGGCGCAAGGTCGATTGTGGAGACCGGCGTATCGATCCGGCCCGCAGGCAGGTCGGGCGCGGCGATCATCAGCGGCACGCGGGACGAGCCTTCGAAGAAGTTCATCTTGAACCACAGGCCGCGCTCTCCCAGCATTTCGCCGTGGTCGGAGAGGAAGAGGATCTGCGCCTGCTGCCGCGTCGCCTCGAGCACCGCCAGGATCTCGCCGATCTTGTCGTCGATGTAGGAGATGTTGGCGAAGTAGCCCTGGCGCGCGCGGCGGATCTGGTCGGCGGTAATGGTGAAATTCCGCCAGTCGCAGGCATCCATCAAGCGCCGGGAGTGGGGTTCCATCTCCTCGTAGGGAATGGCAACGGGCGGTTCCAGTTCCGGCGCCCCTTCGTAGAGATCCCAGTATTTCCGTCGCGCGACGAAGGGGTCGTGCGGGTGGGTGAAGCTGACGGTCAGGCACCAGGGCCGCGGATCGGCCCCGCGCGACAGGTCGTAGAGTTTCTGCACCGCCTGGAAGGCCACGTCGTCGTCGTATTCGTACTGGTTGGTAATCTCGGCCACTCCCGCGCCTGTGACCGAACCGAGATTGTGATACCACCAGTCGATCCTCTCGCCCGGCTTGCGGTAATCCGGGGTCCAGCCGAAATCGGCGGGGTAGATGTCGGTGGTCAGCCGTTCCTCGAAGCCGTGCAACTGGTCGGGGCCGACGAAATGCATCTTGCCCGACAGCGCCGTGTGATAGCCCGCCCGCCGCAGGTGGTGGGCATAGGTCGGGAT
>JBKBJC010000026.1:0-38159 GCA_046294075.1 Tabrizicola sp.
TCGGCGGGAAGATGTCGCGCAGGTTGTGGCGGGGGTTCGTCATGACTTGGCTCCGGTTCTCGCGGAAGCCCCGGGGGGGCGGCGGCCCCCCGCCCCCCCCCCCCGTCGCGCCGCCCGGGCCGAAAGGGCCGCCGCCACGAAGGTCGAGTTCTTCACCATGGTCAGGGGAGAGGATCAATGACCGTCCACGCCCTGCAAGGCGGCTTTGCCGAGGCCCCGGTGCAATCCGCCCGCGCCTTCCGCCAGATTCTCGAGGCGATGGCCCGGCCCGGCACGATCCGCCGCGTTGCGGGGGCGCAACCTCCGGCGCCGCTGTCGGTGGCGGCGGGGGTGACGCTTCTGACGCTCTGCGATCCGACGACGGGCCTTCATCTGGCCGGTGCGGCCAACTGCCCCATGGTGCGCGACTGGGTGGCCTTCCACATCGGCGCGCCGCTGGTGGCCGCCGAGGCAGCGGATTTCGCGGTCGGCTCCTGGGAGGCCTTGCAGCCCGTCACCCGCTTCCGCATCGGCCAGCCGGATTATCCCGACCGGTCCGCCACGCTGATCGTCGAGACCGACAGGCTGGTGAACCATGGCCCCGCGCTGACTGGTCCGGGCATCGAGACGGCGACCTGGGTGAACCTGCCCGAGACGGCGGCCTTCCGCGCCAACCGGGCGCTGTTCCCGCTGGGCTTCGACTGCCTGTTCACCGCCGGCGACCGGATCGCCGGTCTGCCCCGGTCCACCCGCGTGGAGAAGATCTGATGTATGTCGCCGTCAAGGGTGGCGAACGCGCCATCGACAATGCGCATGGCTGGCTGGCCGAGGAACGCCGGGGCGACCGCTCGGTGCCCGAGCTGACCATCCCCCAGATCCGCGAGCAGATGAAGCTGGCCGTCAACCGGGTGATGGCCGAGGGCTCGCTCTATGACCCCGACCTGGCCGCTCTGGCGATCAAGCAGGCGCGCGGCGACCTGATCGAGGCGGTGTTCCTGATCCGCGCCTACCGCACCACGCTGCCGCGCCTTGCCGGATCGTGCCCGGTGGACACGGGCGCCATGGCGGTGGACCGGCGGATCAGCGCCACGTTCAAGGACCTGCCGGGCGGGCAGGTGCTGGGGCCGACCTTCGACTATACGCATCGCCTCTTGGACTTCGCGCTGATGGCCGAGGGCGAGCCCCCCACCCCCATCCCCTCCCCACGGGGGGGAGGGGAGGCACCCGGCGCGGACGCCGAGGGCGGGACGGGGTCAGGCGCGCCTCCCTCCCCCCTGGTGGGGGAGGGATGGGGAGGGGGGGCACCTCGCGTCCCCCATGTCACCGGATTCCTGAACCGTGACGGTCTGGTCGAGGAAGCGCAGCCGTCCGACGCCACGCCCCCGGACCTGACACGAGAGCCGATGGAGCTGCCCGCCGACCGGGCCCTGCGGCTGCAGGCGCTCGCGCGGGGGGACGAGGGGTTCGTCCTTGGCCTCGCCTATTCCACGCAGCGCGGCTATGGCCGCACCCATGCCTTCGTCGGCGAGTTGCGCATCGGCCGCGTGGCGGTGGAGGTGGAGATCCCGGAGCTCGGCTTCTCGGTCGAGATCGGCGAGATCGAGCTGACCGAATGCGAGACGGTGAACCAGTTCAAGGGGTCGAAGACCGAGCCGCCGCAGTTCACCCGCGGCTACGGGCTGGTGCTGGGCCAGTCGGAACGCAAGGCGATCGCCATGAGCCTCGTGGACCGCAGCTTGCGCTGGCGGGAACTGGGCGAGGACTTCACCGGTGCGCCAGCACAGGACGAGGAATTCGTGCTGATGCACTGCGACAACATCCAGGCGACAGGGTTTCTGGAACACATCAAGCTGCCGCATTACGTCGATTTCCAGGCCGAACTGGAACTGGTCCGCCGTCTGCGCGCCGAGGCGGTCGCGTTGCAGGAGGCGGCAGAATGACTGGCTCAGTAGCCCCATTTGCCCCCGGGATCATCTGGCAGGGTATCCCACTCTGGCCGGGGATCGGTGTCGGACCGGTGCTTGCGGCCATTCAGAGCCGTCCAAACCCAGACGGTTCTGCCGTTTTCGCGGACCGTCCGCAGCGTAAGGCGCCGGTAGATATCCGCCAGAACGATCACCATCGGCACACAGACGACCAACATCAGCAGGCCGAAAAACAGCGTGGCAAAGATAATCGCCGCCAGAGGTGCCACACGCAAGATAGCGACATAGGCCGCGATAAAACTTGCTTCTGTAAGAACAAAAATAAGCAATATCAATATGTTGCTGATCATTCACGCGCCTCGCCGATGCTGCGGAAATCATGCCTGCAAACTCTGACATCATCATGGCGCAGGCCGGTGAGGCTGACATGACAGACGCCTACAACTTCGCCTATCTTGACGAGCAAACCAAGCGGATGATCCGCCGCGCGATCCTGAAGGGCATCGCTGTCCCTGGCTATCAGGTGCCCTTCGCCAGCCGCGAGATGCCGATGCCCTACGGCTGGGGCACGGGAGGGGTACAGGTGACGGCGGCCTGCCTTGTGCCCGAGGACCGGCTGAAGGTCATCGACCAGGGGGCGGATGACACGACGAATGCCGTCTCGATCCGCCGCTTCTTCCAGCGCACCGCCGGGGTGGCCACGACCGAGGCCACCGCCGAGGCGACGGTGATCCAGACCCGCCACCGCATCCCGGAGACCCCGCTGCGCGAGGGGCAGATCCTCGTCTACCAGGTCCCGATCCCGGAGCCGCTGCGTTTCCTCGAACCGCGCGAGACCGAGACCCGGAAGATGCACGAGCTTGAGGAATACGGGCTCATGCACGTCAAGCTTTACGAGGATATCGCCCGGCATGGGCAGATCGCGACCTCCTACGCCTATCCGGTCAAGGTCGAGGGGCGCTATGTGATGGACCCCTCGCCGATCCCCAAGTTCGACAACCCGAAGCTGGGCAACAGCCCGGCGATCCAGTTGTTCGGGGCGGGGCGCGAGCAGCGGATCTATGCCCTGCCGCCCTGGAGCCGGGTCGAGAGCCTCGATTTCGATGACCACCCGTTCGAGGCCTCGAAGGCACCGCACGACTGCGACCTCTGCGGCGCGGGTGACAGCTATCTGGACGAGGTGATCACCGACGATGCGGGCGGGCGGATGTTCGTCTGCTCGGACACCGATTTCTGTGCCAGGCGGCAGGCAGCCGGCCACGTCGGACGGATGAGCGCGGCGCAAAATTCTTCGAAGAATTTTGCAAATTCCTTCGAAGGAATTTGCGCTGGTCCGGAGGGCGGGGCATGACCCTGATGGAGCGCATGACCATGACCGACCAGCCACTTCTCACGGTCGAGGGCCTGACAAAACGCTATGGCCCCCGCATCGGCTGCGCGGATGTGTCCTTCGACCTTTACCCCGGCGAGGTGCTGGGGATCGTCGGCGAAAGCGGTTCTGGCAAGTCCACCCTCCTGTCCTGTCTTGCCGGCCATCAACGCCCGGACTTGGGCCGTATCGCCTACGACGGGCGCGATGTGCTGGGGATGTCCGAAACCGAACGCCGCCGCCTGTCGCGCACCGACTGGGCCTATGTCCACCAGAACCCGCGCGACGGGCTCAGGATGGGCGTCAGTGCCGGAGGCAACGTGGGCGAGCGGCTGATGGCCGTGGGCGCGCGGCATTACGGCGAGATCCGGGGGAAGGCGGCCGACTGGCTGGGGCGGGTCGAGATCGCAGCCGACAGGATCGACGATAGACCCTCGGCCTTCTCCGGCGGCATGCAGCAGCGGTTGCAGATCGCGCGGAACCTGGTGACGGGGCCGCGGCTCGTGTTCATGGACGAACCGACCGGAGGCCTCGATGTCAGCGTGCAGGCCCGGCTTCTGGACCTGTTGCGCGGGCTGGTGCGCGACCTTGGCCTTTCCGTCATCATCGTGACGCATGACCTTGCGGTGGTGCGGCTTCTCGCGCATCGGCTGATGGTGATGAAATCCGGCCGGGTGGTGGAACAGGGCCTGACCGATCAGGTGCTGGACGACCCGCAGCATGCCTATACGCAACTGCTCGTCTCCTCCGTCCTGCAGGTGTAAGCCCATGATCCGTATCGAGAACCTGTCGAAATCCTTCACCCTGTACAATCAGGGCGGCGCGGTGATCCCGGTCATGGGCGGTGCGGCCCTGACGGTCAGCCCCGGCGAATGTGTGGGGCTGACAGGCCAGTCGGGCGCGGGGAAATCCACGCTGATGCGCATGGTCTATGGCAACTACCTGGCCGCCGGGGGGCGCCTCATGGTGGGCGATCTGGACGTCGCGACCGCCGAGCCGCGCCAGATCATCGCGCTCCGCCGCCATACCCTGGGCTATGTCAGCCAGTTCCTGCGCGTCGTGCCGCGCGTCCCCACGCTGGACGTGGTGGCCGAGCCGCTTCTGGCGCTGGGCACGCCCGCGGATCAGGCGCGCACGCGGGCGGCGGCGCTCTTGCGGCGGCTCAACATCCCCGAGCGGCTCTGGTCGCTGTCGCCCACCACCTTCTCGGGCGGCGAGCAGCAGCGGGTGAACATCGCGCGCGGCTTTGCCCATGCCTATCCGGCGCTGCTTCTGGACGAACCCACGGCCAGCCTCGATGCTGCCAACCGCGAGGTCGTGCTGAGCCTGATCGAGGAAGCCAAGGCGCGCGGAGCGGCGATCCTGGGCATCTTCCACGACGAGGCGGCGCGCGCGCGCGTCTGTGACCGGCTGGTGGATGTGACGGGATTCACACCGCCGAACCCGAATCTCGGGGCAGCGGCATGATCTTCGCTGTGGTCGGACCATCCGGGGCTGGCAAGGACACGCTGATCCGCGGCGCGGTCGCCGCGCGGCCCGACCTGCGCCTGGTGCGTCGTGTCATCACCCGGCCCGCCGAGGCGGGGGGCGAGGAGTTCGAGGGGGTCAGCGAGGCAGAGTTTGCCCTGCGCCGTGACCGGGGCGAGTTTGCCCTGTGGTGGGAGGCGCATGGCCTGTCCTACGGCATCCCGAAGGCGCAGGTGGAAGGGCCGGGCGACGTGATCTTCAATGGCAGCCGCGCGGCGCTTCCAGAGGCGTTCCGGGTCTTCCCCGACCTGCGGGTGATCCTGGTCACAGCGCCCGATGCGGTGCTGGCCGCCCGTCTGGCCGCTCGCGGGCGCGAGACCGAAGCCGACATCCATGCGCGGCTGGCCCGCGCGGCCTTCACCATGCCAGATGGCATCCCTGCCGAGCCTGTGGTCAACGACGGAACGGCTGAGGCGGGCATCGCCCGGCTTCTGGCCGCGCTTCAGCCGGTCAGGGCGTAGCGGTGCAGAAGATGGAACCGGCCCGCAGCATCCTCGCCGTAAAGGCAAAGGTCCTCGATCACGAAGGGCCGGGGCAGGGCATCGGCGAAATGCGCCTCCAGCGCCGCCATGGCGGGGGCCGGATCGGCCAGCCGGTCGGTCAGCGTCAGGTGGAAGCGGAATTCCTCCATGACGTAAGGGTAGCCCCAGCGGTGCAGAAGCTCGCGCTGGCGGGGCGAGAGGGCTTCGGGCCGCCGGCGGGCGATCTCGGCCTCGCTCAGCGGCGCGCGGAGGTCGTTCGTGGCCTCGACCACGGCGACGCCCAGTTCAAGGAGGGCCGCCTCGCAACCCTCGGGCGTCAGCGCGAGGAAGCCGTGCAGGTTTTCGAGGATGAGCCCTTCGCAGGCGACCGGCGCAAGGCGCGCGGCGAGCGTGGCGACGGTCGCCGCAGCGGTGTCGGAGCTCACGCCCTCGGCCAGGCGGAAGGGGGCGCGGATCGTACCGTGAAAGCCGTAGCGGCAGGGATCGGCGGTGATAGCGGCGGGATCGGCGATGCCGGGCACCTGCGGTTGCGGCAGTGCCTGGCCGGCGGCTGGATCCCATCCGAGCCATTCGTTCGCGCGGGCGGCAAAGGTGCCCGGGCGCGGGGCGTAGTAGACGGCGAAACGTTTCATCTGGTCCATGGGCGCGGGCGTAACGGGGCTGTGTCACATCCATGTGACGCGTCCGTGTCACCAGACGCCAGCCGCAGACGGGCTGCAAGACAAGAGAGTGGAAGATGACGACCGAGACGATCCTGGCCAATGCCACCCTGGTTCTGCCGACCGAGACCCTGCGCGGACAAGTGCGCCTGTCGGATGGCCGGATTGCCGACATCGCCGAGGGATCGTCCGTGCCGGCGGGTGCGGTGGACTGCGGCGGCGATCTGGTGATGCCGGGGCTGATCGAGTTGCACACCGACAACCTGGAACGCCACATCCAGCCGCGTCCCAAGGTGGACTGGCCGCACGCCGCCGCGATCATCGCCCATGACGCGGAACTGGCCAGCGTCGGCATCACCACGGTGTTCGATGCGCTGCGGGTGGGCTCGGTCGTGTCGAACGCCAAGATGAACTATGGCGAATATGCCCGTGCCCTGGCAGACGAGATCCTTGGCCTGCGCGCCGGGGGCGCGCTGAAGATCAGCCATTTCCTGCATCTGCGCGCCGAGGTCTGTTCCGAAACCCTGGTCGAGGAGCTGGACAAGTTCGGCCCCGAGGACAGGATCGGCATCGTCAGCCTGATGGACCACACGCCGGGGGCGCGGCAGTTCCGCGACATCTCGAAGCTGAAGGACTATTACGTCGGCAAATACGGGATCACGGAAGCCGAATGGGAGGCGCATGTCGCCACCCAGAAGGCGCTCCGCGACCGGCTGGGTGCGGCGCACGAGGCGGCTGCCGTCGCCGCCGCCCGCCGCTATGGCGCGGTGCTGGCCAGCCATGACGACACCGAGCCCGATCATGTGGTGCAGTCGGCCGCCCATGGCGCGCATTTCGCCGAATTCCCGACCACGGTCGAGGCGGCTCAGGCCTGTCAGGAGCACGGCATCAGGGTCATGATGGGCGCGCCGAACCTGATCCGGGGCGGCAGCCATTCCGGCAACGTCGCGGCGCAGGACCTGGCGGAGGCGGACCTCCTCGACATCGTCTCGTCGGACTATGTGCCCTCGTCGCTTCTGTCGGCGGCGCTGATGCTGGGCGATCTCTGGGGCGATCTGGCGCGGGGCATCGCGACGGTGACGGCGGCCCCGGCAAGGGCCGTGGGCCTCGACGACCGCGGCGCGATCGCCGAAGGCCATCGGGCCGATCTGGTCCGGGTGGCCAGAATCGGCCAGGCCGGCGCGATCCGGGGCGTCTGGGTGCAGGGCAACCGCGTGGGCTAGGCCGGGCGGGCGGCGCGGGGGCTAGTTGCAGACCCTCTGCCAGGACCGGCTGTCGAAATCCCAGCACTGGCCGATGGCTTCCTTCAACTCGTAGATCACGTCCAGCGACTGGCTGGGCGTGCCGGGGTCGCAGGTCAGCCGCGCGACCGTGGTCTTGCCCTGCAACACCGTGACACCGCCGCGGAGCCCGGTCGTGGAGTCCGGGTCGCGGGTGACGCTGGTCCAGACCTCGTAAGCATAGCCCTCGTTCGGGAAGGCGACGGTTTCCCAGATGTCGTTGCCGATGCCGGGCCAGGGGGTGAAGGCCAGGGTTTCGAGCGGCTGGGAGAGGGAAAGTTCGGGCTTGTCCGCCGGGCCGTAGCTGTAGGTCAGGCGGTCCGCCTCATGGCAGAGCCGCAGGAGCTTGCCCTTGATCGTGCAGGAGAAGACCTCGGTCCCGGTCGGGCAGGCGGCTGCGGGGCTGGCGAGGGCGATGAGGAGAAGGGCTGCGCGCATGGGGGCCTCCGGGTGCAGGGAAGTGTGCGGCGGCAAGGTTAGGGGCGCAAGGCGGGGCATATCGTAGGGTGCGCTACAGCGCACCGTCGGCTGGTGCGCTGTAGCGCACCCTACGATATCCTGTCGCTCCGGTTAGCATTGAACCAAGCGAAAGCTGACTCGATCCTTGCCAGAAGCTCCTTGGAACCTGACTGCTCTTCTGGGGGCTGTTCAAGGTTCAAGACCGGGACAGCCCAGCGAAACATTGTCCATCCGGTTGCCGAAGTTTCGGTCGAAGCGCCCTCCGGCACGAGCCCTCGCGGAATAAGCCGTTGGGTCGAAGGCGTGGTCAAACCCAGCGTCAAGGTTCCCTTGTTCGCCGAATACCATAGCTGAACGCCAGGCATCACCGTTCGTGTGATAACAATTCCCCAAGCGTCGTCACCGTCTGCGATATGATATCTCTGCGGTCGCGGTTCGAGCATCCGGTGAAGTCGACGACGAAAGAGAGTTGGCGCGTCCATTATTGGAACCTCCCCGCTGTCGCCACATCACTGATCCAGGAAACTCCGCAGCTTCCGTGACCGGCTCGGGTGCTTCAGCTTCCGCAGCGCCTTCGCCTCGATCTGGCGGATCCGTTCCCGCGTCACGCTGAACTGCTGGCCGACCTCTTCCAGCGTGTGGTCGGTGTTCATCCCGATGCCGAAGCGCATCCGTAGGACCCGCTCCTCGCGGGGCGTAAGGGACGCCAGGACGCGGGTCGTGGTTTCCTTCAGGTTTTCCTGAATGGCGCTGTCGAGCGGCAGAATCGCGTTCTTGTCCTCGATGAAGTCGCCAAGCTGGCTGTCCTCCTCGTCGCCGATGGGCGTCTCAAGGCTGATCGGCTCCTTTGCGATCTTCATCACCTTGCGAACCTTCTCCAGGGGCATCTGGAGCTTTTCGGCCAGTTCCTCGGGCGTGGGCTCGCGGCCGATCTCGTGCAGCATCTGGCGCCCCGTCCGCACCAGCTTGTTGATCGTCTCGATCATGTGGACCGGGATGCGGATCGTGCGGGCCTGATCGGCGATCGAGCGGGTGATCGCCTGGCGGATCCACCAGGTCGCGTAGGTGGAGAACTTGTAGCCGCGGCGGTATTCGAACTTGTCCACCGCCTTCATCAGGCCGATGTTGCCTTCCTGAATGAGATCAAGGAATTGCAACCCGCGGTTGGTGTATTTCTTGGCAATCGAGATCACCAGACGCAGGTTGGCCTCGACCATTTCCTTCTTGGCCTGGCGCGCCTCTTTCTCGCCCTTCTGGACCTGGTTGACGATGCGGCGGAATTCGCTGATGTCCACGCCGACGTACTGGCCGACCTGCGCCATCTCGTTGCGCAGTTCCTCCACCTTGTCGCGGCTGCGCTCGATCAGGGCCTGCCAGCCCCGGCCCGCCTTCCCGGCCATGCGGTCAAGCCAGGTCGGGTCGAGTTCATACCCCTGGTATTCCTGGATGAATTCCTGCCGGTTGATCCGCGCCGCATCGGCCAGTTTCACCATGCCCGAGTTGATCGACATGATCCGTTTGTTGATGCCGTAAAGCTGGTCGATCAGCGCCTCGATCCGGCTGTTGTTCAGGTGCAGCTCGTTGACCAGCAGCACGATTTCCGACCGTAGCTTCTGGTAGGCGGCCTCGTCTGCGGTGGAAAAGCGCTGGGACGATGACAGCGTCGCATTCATGCGGCTTTCCTGCATGTCAGCCAGCCGGCCGTAGTCGCGCGCGATCAGGTCGAGCGTTTCGAGCACGCGCGGCTTCAGCGTGGCCTCCATCGCGGCCAGCGACATGTTCGAGGCCTCGTCATCCTCGTCCTCGTCCATCTCGCGCAGGATCGGGTTGCCATCGGCATCGAGTTCCGGCTCGGCGCTGGATGCCCGGCGCGGCGTGGCTTCTCCGACGCCGACCTCATCGAGGGCGGGCCCGTCCATTTCGCCTTCCTCGCCGTCGAGGCTGCGCCCGAAGGTGGCTTCGAGGTCGATCACGTCGCGCAGCAGGATCTCTTCGTTCAGAAGTTCGTCGCGCCAGATGATGATGGCCTGGAAGGTCAGCGGGCTTTCGCAAAGCCCCGCGATCATCGTGTTGCGCCCGGCCTCGATGCGCTTGGCGATGGCGATCTCGCCTTCACGAGACAAAAGCTCGACCGAGCCCATCTCGCGCAGGTACATCCGTACCGGGTCATCGGTCCGGTCGAGCGTTTCGGCCGTGGTGCCGGCAACGGCGATCTCGCGGCTGGTCGATGTCTCGACCAGATCCCCGGCCGGGGCTTCGCCTTCCTCGACTTCCTCGTCCTCGATGATGTTGATGCCCATCTCGGACAGCATCGACATCACGTCCTCGATCTGTTCGGAGGACACCTGTTCCGGGGGCAGGACGGAGTTCAGCTGATCATAGGTGATGTAGCCGCGCTCCTTTGCGTCGGCGATCATCTTCTTGACCGCCGCCTGGCTCATGTCGAGCGAGACATCCGCGTCGTCGGTTTCCGGCTTGGCGTCGTCGGTGTCCTTGAGGGCCATGTATGCTCCTTGGCGCGAATCGGGGCGAGGCTTGGTCGAATCAATAACGCGAATCAGGCCGGGGGAAAGGCCGAATCAGCGGTTTTTCTTTACCCAGACCTGATCGTCTATCAGGCGTTGCAATTGTCTTGACAGGGCGGCGCGGTCTTCGCCGAGGTCCGCACTGTCCGAAGTGCCGGTTCTTTCCGACCGGTGGCGGGCCTCTGCGGCCTGGGAAAGCCGCCAGGTCAGGCCTTCGTCGGGCAGGCCGTCCATATCCTCCATCGCGTCTTCGATTTCTCGCCGCGCACCCCGGCGGGCTTCAAGTTTTGCCAACTCCTCGGCCAGGCAAAGCGCAGCAAGGTCATCGTCATGGCGATTGCGGACCGGGGGGGCGATGGCGACATGGGGACGCGAGAGAAGCGCGTCAAGGGCGGCGGGGGCGGACTGGGCGATCTTTGCGTGCAGATCGGGCATGTCCGCGCCGGCAAGGATCATCTGGCGCAGGGTGTCGTGGTCCTCTCCGGTGAGGTCCAGCCGCTCCAGCGCGGATTCGAACCGGTGGATCAGGGCGGGATGCAGGATAAGGGTCGCCAGGATCACCGCCTCGCGCAGGATTTCCTCGACCGGGCCTTGCGCCTGGGCCAGCAGCGAGGAGCGGGTCGAGGCCAGGGCGCCACCCGGAGGGGCGAACCTGCCCCCCTTGCGCCAGGGGCCGGGCTGGAAGGGGCGGGCCTGCGCCGCGCCGAAGAGCTCCCGCCGAAGCCGCTTGATCTCCTCGGCATAGTGGCTGCGGATCGACGGGTCGGTGATCCGCAGAAGGTGCGCTCGCAGCACCTTGTCCAGGGCCGCGCGTCGTTCCGGGCTGTCGAAGACACGGCCCTCGGTCTCGCGCTGCCAGAGGAGCTGGACCATGGGCTTTGCCTGATCGAGGACCGCCTGCATCGCGGGTGCACCCTGCGATCTCAGCAGATCGTCAGGGTCCATGCCGCCGGGAAGGATGGCGATGCGCAGGGCCTTCCCGGCCTCCAGCATTGGCAGGGCAAGGTCGATCACCCGCTGCGCGGCATTCAATCCGGCGGTGTCGCCGTCCAGCGCCACGATCGGCTCGGCCGCGATCTTCCAGATCATCCGCAGCTGCTCTTCGGTGACGGCGGTGCCGAGGGGGGCCAACGCGGCGGTGAAACCGGCCTCGCTGAGGGCAATCACATCCATGTAGCCCTCGGCCACGATGAGCGGCTTGCCCTTGCCTGCCGCCTCGCGCGCGGGGGCATGGTTGAAGAGGCTGCGGCCCTTGTCGAAGAGCTCGGTCTCCGGCCCGTTCAGGTATTTGGCCTGGGCATTGGGGTCGAGGGAGCGGCCGCCGAGGGAGATCGGGCGGCCGCGGGTGTCCTTGATCGGGAAGATGATCCGCGCGCGGAAGCGGTCGTAAAGGCTGCCGTCGTCGGCCCTGGCGACGAGGCCCGAGGCGACCATCAGCTCGGGCGAGATGCCCTTGGCGGCCAGCGCGTCCTTCAGCGCATGGCGGGAGGCGGGCGCCCAGCCGATGTCCCAGCGATCCCAGGCGGCTTCGGTCAGGCGGCGTTTCTGAGACAGGTAAGTGCGCGCCTCGGCCCCTCCGGCGGTCTTCAGTTGCAGGCGGTAGAAGCGGACAGCTTCGTCCATCACCTGTTGCAGAAGCGTGCGCCGGTCGGCACGCTCTGCGGCCTTGGGGTCGCGGGCGGGCATCGGCATCCCGGCCTCGCGGGCAAGGATCTCCACCGCCTCCATGAAGCCGAGGTTCTCGGACTCCTTCACGAAGGTGACTGCGTCGCCCTTCGCGTGGCAACCGAAGCAGTAGTAGAAGCCCTTCCGGTCATCGACGTGGAAGCTGGCGGATTTCTCCTGATGGAACGGGCAGGGCGCCCAGAAGTCCCCCTTGGCGAGGTTCGACTTGCGCATGTCCCAGGTGACCTTCCTGCCCACGATGGAGGACAGGGTTACCCTTGTGCGCAGCTCGTCGAGGAATCCGTTCGGCAGGGACATGGCACCGCTTATACCAGATCGCGCGCGCGGTGCAGCCCCCCGGGGGCGCGTCGCCCCCCGGACCCCCAGAGAGTATTTCTGCAAAGGGCAAATGCACTTGCTCTTTTGCCAAATACTCCACGGGGGTGCGGGGGTGTGAAACCCCCGCGGCCGACAGGGGTCAGAGCCCCAGCCGATCTCGCATCGCGTACCAGGTCATCGCCGTGACCAGCAGCGGCCAGCGGAAAGCCGCGCCGCCGGGAAAGCGGTATTGCGGCAGGCTCGCCATCAGGTCGAAAGTTTCCATCTGCCCTGCCGCCGCCTCGGCCAACAGCTTGCCCGCAAGCGTGGCCAGTGCAACCCCGTGGCCGGAATAGCCGGAGGCCGAGAGGACGTTCTGCCCCGGCCGGGTAAAACAGGGCATGCGGTTCACCGTGATTGCGAGCGTGCCGCCCCAGGCATAGTCGATCCGGGTCTTTGCCAGCTGCGGATAGACCTGGAGCATGGGTTTCGAGACGGTCCGGATGATGTCGGGGAAGCGGTAGCCGTAGGATTCGCCGCCGCCGAAGAGCAGGCGGTTGTCCTCGGACAGCCGCCAGTAGTTCACCACGAAACGGGTATCGGCGACGGCGACGGGTTCGGACAACAGGTCCCGCGCCCGGTCACCCAGAGGTTCAGTTGCGACGATGAAGTTATTGATCGGCATGACTTTCGCCGAAACCTTGGGGCTGAGTTGCCCAAGGTATCCGTTCCCGGCCAGGATCACCGTCGCACAGTCGACATGGCCGGACGGGGTTCGGACCACAGGGCGCGGGCCGGGTTCGACGCGGTGGACTTCGCTGAGTTCGTGGATGCGGACACCGGCCTTCGCAGCTGCCTGCGCCAGACCGATCGCATAGTTCAGCGGGTGAAGGTGGCCTGCGTCCCTGTCGATCTCGCCTCCGACATATTCGGTCGAACCGATCAGGCGGCGGATGCCGGTTCTGTCGAGCGGCTCAAGGCTCTGGTAGCCGTAGTCGCGGCGCAGCTTTTCCGCGTAAGCGTGGGTTTCGCGAACCTCGGCCTCGGATCGGCAGGCATGGGCGATGCCGGGATGGAAGGTCACCGGCATTGCGTGGTCGCGCACAAGCGATTTCACAAGAGCCTTCGCCTCTTCGGCCAGAACCCAAAGGCGATGTGCGTTCTCCTTGCCCACCGTTTTCTCGAGCCAGACCTGATCCTGTCGCTGCCCGCTGCCCACCTGCCCGCCGTTGCGCCCCGAGGCGCCGAAGCCGACCCGGTGCGCTTCCAGCAGCACCGTGTCGTAGCCCTTCTGCGCCAGGTGCAGTGCTGCCGACAGGCCGGTGTAGCCGCCGCCCACGATGCAGACATCGGCCTTCGTCGCCCCCTTCAGGATCGGGAAACGGTCGATCGGCGCGGCGGTAGCGGCATAGTAGCTTGCGGGGTATTCGCCCCGCCGGTCGTTGATATGCAGAAGGTTCATCAGACGTTGAGGAGCAGGTGCTCCCTCTCCCACGGGCTGATGACTTGCAGGAATTCCTTGTATTCGTTGCGCTTGACGCTGTCGTAGACCTTTATGAAATCGGTCCCCATCACCTCTTTCAGCGCCTCGTCCTCGTCAAGAAGGTCCAGCGCATCGCCCAGGTTCACCGGGATGTCCTCGCTGTCGATATAGGCGGAGCCGGTGAATTCGGGCCGGGCCTCGACCTTGTTCATCAGGCCGAGGTAGCCGCAGGCGAGCGTGGCGGCGATGCCGAGATAGGGGTTGCAGTCCATGCCCGGCAGGCGGTTTTCCACCCGGCGCGCCGAGGCCGAGGAGATCGGCACGCGCAGCCCGGTGGTCCGGTTGTCGCGGCCCCATTCCAGGTTGATGGGCGCGGCGAAGTCCGGGACATAGCGGCGGTAGCTGTTGACGTAGGGTGCGAACAGGGCCACCGCCGCACCGAGGTGCTTCTGCAAGCCGCCGATGAAGTGCATGAAAGCCTCGGTCTCCACGCCCTTCGGACCGGCGAAGATGTTCTTGCCGGTCTTGGTATCGACGACCGAGGTGTGGATGTGCATCGCACTGCCCGGTTCCCCGGCAATGGGCTTGGCCATGAAGGTGGCAAAGCAGTCATGCCGCAGCGCAGCCTCGCGGATCAGGCGCTTGAAGAAGAACACCTCGTCGGCCAGCCGGATCGGGTCGCCATGGGCGAGGTTCAGCTCGATCTGGCCGGCGCCGCCTTCCTGCAGGATGCCGTCGATCTCCAGCCCCTGCGCCTCGGCATAGTCGTAGATGTCGTCAATCACCTTGCCGTATTCGTCCACCGCCGACATCGAATAGGCCTGCTTGCCCGCGGCGCGTCGGCCCGAGCGGCCCATCGGCGGGATGACCGGCATGTTGGGGTCGGTGTTGCGTGCGGTCAGGAAGAACTCCATCTCCGGTGCGACGACGGGGCGCCAGCCCTGCGCCTCGTAAAGCCCGACGATGCGGCGCAGCACGTTGCGAGGGGAGAAGGGGACAAGGTTGCCCTGCTGGTCCTTGGCGTCATGGATCACCTGAAGCGTGATGTCGGCGGTCCACGGCGCGGCCGTGGCGGTGGTCCAGTCGGGTTCGAGGATCATGTCGGGTTCGGTGAATGCGTCGAAGGGGTTGTCGGCCCATTCGCCGGTGATCGTCTGCAGGAAGATCGAATTCGGCAGGAAGTAGCTGGTCTGCTTGGCGAACTTGTTCGCGGGCATCGCCTTGCCGCGCGCCACGCCGGCGATGTCGCCGATGATGCATTCCACTTCGTCTACCCGGCGGTTGCCGATGTAGTCGCGCGCTGCGTCTGGCAGCTGGTCGGTCCATTTGGACATGGGTCACACGTTGGTTGGGGGGTGGCCCCCGCGGCCGATCTCGATCAGGCGCGGAGCTTCTCGGCCCCAGATTTGGCTTGGTGGGTCAGGAAGAATTCCGCGATCCGGTCGGCCATCGACGGGCTGTCGAGGGGCGTGTCGAGCCTTTGCTTGGCATCGGCAAGGAGCGCGTCGGGGACCAGACCCGGCCCCCGGTGCTGGATCAGCCCTTCCATGAACTCCTTGCGGAATTCGGGGTGGGGCTGGACGGTGAACATGCGGTCGTCGTAGAGAAGCGCCGCGTTCTCGCAGAGCGCGGTCGAGGCGAGAACCTTCGCGGTTGCCGGTCTTTTCACCACCTGGTCCTGGTGCCAGGCGTTCAGCGTATAGGTCCGGTCGCCGAAGTCGTACTCGGTGGGGCCGACGGTCCAGCCGCCCGCGAATTTCTCGACCTTGCCGCCCATCGCCTGTGCGATGATCTGGTGGCCAAAGCAGATGCCGACCACGGGAACATGCGCGGCATAGGCGGCGCGGATGAAGTCCTCCAACGGCGGGATCCAGTCATGGGGTTCGTAGGCGCCATGGCGCGAGCCGGTGATGAGCCAGCCGTCGCAGTCGTGCACCGAGGCCGGAAACTCGTTCCTCAGCACGGCCCAGCGGCGGAAGGTCAGGCCCTTGCCCGCCAGCAGGGTCTCGAAGAAATCCGGGTAGTCGCCCTGATCGCGCAGCGCGTCGGGGCTTTCACCGGTCTGGAGGATGCCGATCTGCATGGCCGCCGCCTTTGCTTCAGATGACGAATAGGTGGGATGAAGCCCCCCTTGCGGTCAAGGGGGGCCTCAGGATCAGACGGTGTCGAGGTAAAGCTCCACCCGTTCCTCGGGCGACAGTTCGGCGATGTAGTGCAGCTCCTGCCGCTTGGTCTGAACCATGTTGCGGATCAGCTCCTTCGGCAGGAAGCGGTAGAGCACGTCGGAATTTTCGAACGCGTCAATCGCGGCTTCCCAGCTTGCCGGGATCTGCGGAAGGTCCATCGCATAGGCATTGCCGGTGACGGCGGGCGGGGGTTCAACCTCGTCCTCGAGCCCGGTCAGCGCGGCACCGAGGATCGCGGCCAGCATCAGGTAGGGGTTCACGTCGCCCCCGGCCACGCGATGTTCGATCCGCCGCGCGCTGGGGTTGCCGGCCGGGATGCGGATCGCCGCTGTGCGGTTTTCGTAGCCCCAGGAAATCGCCGTCGGCGCGTGCTTGCCCGGCACGAGGCGTTCGTAGCTGTTCAGATGCGGGGCAAAGAGCAGCGTGGAGTCGTGCATTGCCGAGAGGCATCCCGCCACCGCATGACGCAATTGCGCGGTGCCCTTTGGGCCGCCGGAGTCGAAGATGTTGTCGCCCTTCTCGTCGATGACCGAAAAGTGCGTGTGCAGGCCCGAGCCGGAATAGTCGGCATAGGGCTTGGCCATGAAGCTGGCGGCGAAGCCATGCCGCCGCGCCAACCCCTTGACCAGCATCTTGAAGAGCCAGGCATCGTCGGCGGCGCGCAATGCGTCGTCGCAATGCATCAGGTTCACCTCGAACTGGCCGAGGCCGGTCTCCGATGTGGTCGTGTCGGCAGGAATGTCCATCGCCTCGCAGGCGTCGTAAAGGTCGGTGAAGAAGGTGTCGAAGGCGTCGAGCGCCCGGATCGACAAGGTTTCGGCCGCCTTGCGGCGTTTACCCGACCGGGGCGAGGGCGGGACCTGAAGCGTCTTGCCGGAATCGTCGATCAGGAAGAACTCCAGCTCCATCGCACAGACCGGTGTCAGGCCGCGCGCCTTGTAGCGGTCCACCACCGCACGCAGGGCATGGCGGGGGTCGCCTTCGTAGGGCTGACCGTTCTCGCGGAACATCCAGATTGGCAGAAGGGCGGTCGGCGCCTCGAGCCAGGGCATCGGCATGAAACCGCGTTCGGTGGGTTTCAGCACGCCGTCCTGGTCACCCTGTTCGAAGACCAGCGGGCTGTCGTCGATGTCCTCGCCCCAGATGTCCAGATTCAGGACCGAGAAGGGGAACCGTGTCCCGTCCTTCACGACCTTTTCGGCAAAGCGGGCGGGCACACGCTTGCCCCGGGCCTGACCGTTCAGGTCGGCGGCGGCCACGCGGATGGTGCGCACGTCCGGGTGCTTTCGCAGGTAGTCTTTCATGCTCATGTCGTTGCAAGGTCAAGGCACGATCCGCCCGCGCCCGCAGCCAGCCGTGGCTGCCCCCTGCGCAGGATGGGACCATGCCCTTGGTCCTTCCCCTGGTGTCGATCTCCTAACCCCGTGGGCCTTCTTTTCGGCTTTGCCACCGGTCCGGGCGGGTGCCCGTGTAATTTGATCAAAAGTAGCCTACTACCGGATCAGGTTCGGACGCAAGCGGATTCTGCTGCGCGTGTTCGCCGGCAGGTGCCGGTTCAGCCGCCGGTTCACGAGGCCGTAGAAATAGGTCACGGCGAGGGTGAGCAGGATGAAATAGAAGGCGACGATGGGATAGGGGATGAACGGGTTGAAGGTCTTGTCGGCGAAATAGTTCGCGTAATAGAGCGCGTCGCCCTTCTGCTGGAAGGCCGGGAAGCCACTGAAGAACACCAGCGTCGTGGCGTGGAACAGGAAGATCGCCTCGTTGGTGTAGGCGGGCCAGCCAAGCCGCAGCATGGTCGGCCATTCGATGCGGATGAACTTCTTCCAGCCGGTCAGGCCGTAGGCCTCGGCGGCTTCGAGGTCGCCCTTCGGTATGGATTTCAGCGCGCCGTGGAAGATCTCGGCCGAATAGGCGGCGGTGTTCAGGAACAGGACCAGAAGGGCCCCGGCCCAGGCCCGGGTGGTCCAGGAGGTGTTCAGGTGCAGACCCAGGATGTCGATGCCGCCCTTGGGCAACAGGACCAGCGCCTCGTAGGCCAGGAAGAACTGGATGAAGAGCGGCGAGCCGCGAAAGACGAAGACGAACCAGTCCGCCGGCTTGCGGATCAGGGGATTGCGGGCGGTCCGAGCGAGGGCGACGGCATTTGCCAGGAAGAAGCCCGCCACCAGCGCCAGGATGCCGAAGTAGAGGTTCCACAGCATCCCCGACCCGATCAGGGTGAACTGCTGGCAGAGCGTGAAATCGGAGCGTGGCAAGAGGTTCTCGCCGATCCCGATGGAACGCAGCCCGTAGGCCTGGATGGTTTCCCAGCAGGTCATGCTCATGCCGACGCCTCCGGGCCGGGCCAAATTCCTTCGAAGGAATTTGCAAGAGTTTTCGAAAACTCTTGCGCGCTCATGCCCCGGCCCTCCGCAGGGCTTCGCCGCCGGCCGTGGCCTGGCCGTGGCTCAGCCGCCGGGTCAGGCGGGAAATGCCGATTTCCGAGATGCGGGTGAACACCAGGTAGAACACCATCAGCGCCAGGAAATACCACAAGCGCCAGTCGCCATGCGGATATTCATAGGCCTGGGTCTTGGAGCCGCCGAGTTCGCGCCCGTAATAGACGATGTCCTTGACGCCCAGGAGGAACAGGAGCGGCGTGGCCTTGATGAGGATCATCCAAAGGTTTCCCAGACCCGGCAGCGCGTAGATCCACATCTGCGGTATCAGGATGCGGCGGAATACCTGGCCCCGGCTCATCCCGTAGGCCTCGGCGGTTTCAAGCTGCGCGCGGGGCACGGCCTGCATCGCGCCATAGATGACATTGGCGACGAAGGCCCCGAAGACGATTGCGAAGGTCACGACCGCCAGCATGAACCCGTAGGCCTGATGCCAGAAGGCCGATGACTTCGCGAGCGGCACCTTGGCCTCGGGACAGACGCGGAACTCCAGCCCCTGCCAGGGCCAGGCGTGGTTCTCGCAGACGATCAGGCTTTTCGAATATTCGATGACCTGATCCAGCGCGATGACGAAGAAAAGGAAGAAGATGATGTCGGGCACGCCCCGCACCATCCAGATGTAGATCTTTCCCAGCCAGCTGACCGGCGCGATGTGCGACCGGGCGGCGGTGGCGCCCAGGAACCCCATGGCCAGCGCCGCCGGGGCGGTGATCGCCAGAAGCAGCAGAACGGTCAGGAAGGACCAGTAGAACAGGACATGCTTGGCCGATGTCAGGTAGCAGACGGCCCAGGTCAGGCCCTCGATGGCTTTCGGATCGGCGCAGAAGTCGAACATTCGCAGGTCCCGTGTGAAGGGGGCGGGCCAGAAGGCCCGCCCGGTTCAGGCCTCAGCAGCCTTCCTTGCCGGCATCGCCCCAGGTCTTGGCCTCGGGTCCGAAATATTCCGGCCTGGTGATCATCGCGTCCAGCGTGCCGTCGCATTTCATCGACTTGATCGCCGCGTCGAACTTGGCCCGCAGTTCCTTGTCGCTTTCGCGGAAGCCGAGGCCCACGCCGCCGCCGATCGACTCTTCCTTCTCGAGAAGCACCAGAGAGCCGCCCGATTCCGCCGCGATCGGCGCCAGATAGTCCTTGTCGGCCAGCACCGCGACCGCCTCGCCGTTCTTCACCGCAGCGACGGTTTCCTCGGGCGTGGCATATTCCACCAGCTGCATGCCGTTCTCGGCCACGAAGGCCGCCTGGATGGTCGAGGTCTGCGCCGCGACCGGGCCGGACTTCAGGTCCACATCCGCCGAAAGCGCCAGATAGGCCGAGGATGCCGGAGGCAGGTAGCCCTGGCTGAAGTCGATGACCTGCTCGCGCTCGTCAGTGATGCTCATCCCGGCGATGATGACGTCATAGTTGCCCGACTGCAGGTTCGGAATGATCGAGTCCCAGTCGTTCACCACCCATTCGCATTTCAGTTCGGCGCGCTTGCACAGCTCGTCGCCGAACTCGCGCTCGAAGCCGGCCACCTCGCCCGCGTCGTTGATGAAGTTGTAGGGCGGGTAGGCGCCTTCGGTGCCCAGCCGCACGATGTCCTGCGCCTGTGCAGCGCCCGAGATCGCCACGAGGGCGGTTGCGGTCAACAGTCGTTTCATCCTTGGTCTCCCCTGTTGGATACTTGCTGTGCCGGTCATTCGAACCAGCGGTTTTCAAGGCGGGCAAGTGTGCCGTCGCGACTCATTGCGTCCAGGGCACCATCCAGCCGGCCCAGAAGATCGGTGTTCCCGCGGCAGACGGCCATCGCCACGCCGTCGTCGGGGATCATTTCTGAATAGAGGAACTCCAGACCTTGGGCATCGGCAAAGGCATGGATGTCGGCGCGGGACTGGAACGGTCCCAGCGCCAGCCCGACCTTGCCCGAGGCCACCGCCTCCAGCACCTGCGGCTCGGTCGGAAAGGCGGTATAGCTGTAACCCATCCGGCGCAGATGCGACTCGTGAACCGTGCCCGACTGCACGCCGACCTCGGCCATCGCGGGCGGCGGCGCACCGGGCGGTCCGAGATACCATTCTTCGGGATCCGTGCCATGGTAGGGCACGGTGAAATCGACCAGCGCGCGGCGTTCGTCGGTGACCGCGATGCCGCCGAGGACCACGTCGAACCGGCCTGACATCACCCCCGGGATCAGCTGGTCGAAGTTCGCCAGTTCCCAGGAACAGGACAGGGCGGCGCGGGCGCAGACCTCGTCCATCACGTCGCGCTCGAAGCCCGTGATCACCCCGGCCTCGTCCAGATAGGTATAGGCCGGAAAGGGCGCATCGGTGCCGATCACCACGGGCTCGGAGCCGGCAAGCATCAGCCCGGTCAGGACAAGCGCAATGGTCCCGGCACAGGCCATCGTCAGGCCGCCGTCGCCGAGAGGAACCCGCGCAGCCGCTCGCTTTGCGGATTGCCGAAAAGGTCTGCCGGTGCGCCCTGTTCCTCGATCCGGCCCTGATGCAGGAAGATGACATGGTCGGAACAGTCCGCTGCCAGCTTCATGTCATGCGTGACCAGCAGCATCGTGCGCCCCTCGTCCGCCAGCGCCTTGATGACCTTGACCACCTCCTGCTCCAGCTCCGGGTCCAGGGCCGAGGTCGGTTCGTCGAACAGAAGCGCGCGCGGCTCCATGCAGAGCGCCCGCGCAATGGCCGCGCGTTGCTGCTGGCCGCCCGAAAGCTGCGCCGGCCAGGCGTCGGCCTTGTCGCCGATCCCGACCTTGGCGAGGTATTCGCGCGCCTTGGCCTCGACTTCCCTCGGGTCGCGCTTCAGCACCGTGACCGGCGCCTCCATCACGTTCTGCAGGATCGTCAGGTGCGACCAGAGGTTGAACTGCTGGAACACCATCGACAGGTTGGTGCGGATCCGGGTCACCTGCTCGCGGTCGGCCGGGTGACGATGCATCCCCTCGCCCCTCCAGCGCACCGCCTCGCCTTCAAAGCGGATCTCGCCCTGCTGGCTGTCCTCCAGAAGGTTGCAACAGCGCAGGAGTGTGGACTTGCCCGAACCGGACGAGCCGATCAGCGATACCACATGCCCGCGTGGTGCCACCAGATCGACCCCTTTCAGCACCTCCAGCGGACCATAGCTCTTGTGCAGGTCGTGGATCTGGATGACCGGAGTGTCAGCGGCGTCTGGCATGGGTGCTTCTGTCATTGGCAGTCTGGCTCGCAAGTAGGGAGCAGATTCCGTGGCAATGCAACGGCGATTTGGCTGTTGGCCCCGCGCCTGGGCCGTGAATTTGATCAGATCAGGGCGTCAATCTGCTCGGGCGGGGGCGGATTGGGCACGGCGAGGTAGTGCGCGACCGGCAGACGCAGGAAGCCTTTCAGCCGCAGGACGGCCCGGTCGTCCGGGGCAAGCGCCGCGATGGCTTCGCTGACGGCATCGAAGATCGGGGCCGGGTCCTGTCCGCGGGCCGTGATGAAGGGCAGGCCGGGGGTTGGGTCGGTCAGCGCGACGATGCGCAGCGCCGCAACTTCGGGGTCGAGGTCGCAAAGGAGCGCATGGGTCACCGCGTCCAGCGCCGCGATGTCGGCGCGGCCCTCGATGACGGCCCGTGCCGACAGGCGATGCCCGCCGGTCTGCGATCCCGGCAGAAGTTTCATGCCCAGTTTCGCCGCATGGGTCTGCGGCGCGGCCCAGCCGGACTGCGACAGGGGCTCGTTGTAGGCCAGCCGCGCGCCGTCGAAATCCGCCAGTTCCCGCCGCGGATCGTCGGCGCGCGCCACGAAAACCGAACGATAGTAGCCCGGCGGGCAACCCTCGACCCCGTAGTCCGGTGTGCCGACATAGCTCACGCGGTCGTGTAGCCGGGCGCGGAAGGGATAGCCGCAGGTCTGCGACAGGATCAGGTCGGGCGCGGTCCAGGCATCCCAATAGGCGTGTTCGCCCCGGGTCAGCGTCTCGGGCGCCTCGATGCCCCTTCCGCGCAGCCCGGTGCGGATCAGCGCCCAGAGCCGGTCGTTCGCCCCTTGTGCCGGGCCGAAGTCATACATGCCGAGGCTGGCGATCATTCCCGTTCGGCCTTCTGACGGGCGAGCGAGGATTCGACATCCGTCAGCCCCAGAAGATTCGCCACCAGCCGCATCAGCCGGTCCTCATGCGCCTCGCGCAACCCGTCGGCCAGCGCCACCGACCAGAGCGCGGTCATCAACTCGGTCCGGTCCTCCAGCGGCACCGCCTCTTTCAGTGCGCGGGTGAAGCGCACGGTGTCGGGCGCCTCGGCCTCCAGCTTTTCGGCCTCGGTCCGAAGCCGCGCCGTGGCGAAGGGGTCAAGCCCGTAGCGGCGCGCGAGCACCCGGTCGATCCGCTCCACCTCCTCGGCGGCATAGAGCCCGTCGGTGCGGGCGACGCGGACCAGAAGCGTTGCCAGCGCCAGCTGGGCGTCGGGTTCCGGCAGACGGACGGGTTCGGGGGCCAGAAGGCGGCGGAGAAGCTCGATCATTCGCCGAACCTAGGGCTTTGCGGCGGGCTTGGAAAGCCGGGCAAACCGGGACGTGATCGCGGCCAGTTCCCCGGCCAGCCCATAGGGCGGGTTGACGACGAAGAGGCCCGAGCCTTCCATCCGGTGCCCCTCGCGCGCAGGCGGAAAGCGGACCTCGTGGCGCAGGCCCTCGGGGAAGGTGGTTTCCAGCGCCCTCAGCATCGGGCCGTGCGCGCCGCCCTTCAGGATCGGGTACCACAGGATCAGCAGCCCGACGTTCCACTTGCGATGGATGTTCGCCATGTGGCGCGGGATCGCCTCGTAATCCGCCTTCACCTCCCAGGACGGGTCGATCAGCATCAGTCCCCGGCGCGGGGTAGGGGGCGTCAGCGCCAGCGCCAGTTCGAACCCGTCTCGCTTGTGGACATGCGCGCCCCAGTCCTTCGCGGCGCGGGCCAGCGCGGCATGTTCCTGCGGGTGCAGTTCCGCCAGATGAAGGCTGTCGCCTTCGCGCAGACCCAGCGCCGCGATCAGCGGCGAGCCGGGATAGGCCCGCGCGCCATACTGCGCCCGCGTCTCGTCCAGCCGCTGCCGGTAGGGATGATCGGGCGGGAACAACCCCTCGGCCAGCGCGATGCCTGCCGCCGCTTCGCCGGTCCTGACCGCCTCTTCCGCGGCAAGGTCGTAGACCCCGCGCCCTGCGTGGGTCTCGATATAGGTAAGCGGCTTGTCCTTGCGGGTCAGGTAGTCCAGCACCCAGGCCAGCGCGGCGTGCTTGTGGACGTCTGCCAGGTTTCCGGCGTGATAGAGGTGCTGATAGGAAAGCATCCCCTTGCCCTAACCGGCTTTCAGACGCTTGGGAAGCACCGGTCAGCTTGCAGGGCGTTCTGGAACGGCGTAGGAGCGGCGCGCCGGGTAAGCGGAGGCTGCGATGGAAATCTTCACCTATCAGGGTCTGGTCGCCCTGATGCAGGTCATCGGCATCGATCTGGTGCTGGCGGGCGACAATGCCATCGTCATCGGCCTGGCCGCTGCCGGATTGCCGAAGGACCAGCGCAGGAAGGCGATCCTGGTGGGCATTCTTGCCGCCACGGTCATGCGCATCGGATTTGCCCTGATAACGACTCAGCTTCTTGAGATCATTGGTCTTCTTCTGGTCGGTGGCCTGCTTCTGCTCTGGGTCTGCTGGAAGATGTGGCGCGAGTTGCAGACCAGCCATGCCGAGGAACACGCCGCGGTCGAGGCCCTGGCCGAGGCCGACCTGAATGCCGACGGCACCGTAGCGGGCGGTGCGCCGCGCAAGACGCTGGCCCAGGCCGTGACCCAGATCGTCATCGCCGACGTGTCGATGAGCCTCGACAACGTGCTGGCCGTGGCCGGGGCCGCGCATGGGCACCCGACCGTGCTGATTGTCGGCCTGATGCTGTCGATCGCGCTGATGGGGCTTGCGGCCAGCTACATCGCCAATCTCCTGAACCGGTTCCGCTGGATCGCCTATGTCGGCCTGCTCATCATTCTCTACGTCGCGCTGAAGATGATGTGGGAAGGCTGGCACCAGGTCGAGCCGATCGTCCTGGGCATGCTGCACTAGGCGCTTCGCTCAGGCCTCGTCCTCGCCTGCATCCCCGGCGGTATGCTGTCCGGCAAGCACGCCCTCGAGTTCGCGCTGCCGCTGTTCTTCCTTGCGGGCGATGGCTTTCAGGATATCCCGGCGTTCGGGGCAGAGATGCAGCACATCCGCGCGCCGCTGCCTCAGGGTGGCCAGGTCCAGGCGCAACTGGCGGACCCTGTCGTCCCTGGTCTGGAACGACAGGCCGATATTGCGGCGATAGCGCAGAAGGCGGTCCTCCAGCCAGGTGACGCTGCCCAGAAGCCGGGCGCGGAACATCAGGACGCGGTCCTCGAAGATCTCGGTCTCGGTGATCGGGCCGAAGCGGTCGAAGAGGTCGCGATGCCAGGCGCTGCTGGCGCCGAGGGCGTGCGAGATGACCTTGGCGAGGTCGGGCAGGGATTTCTGTTGCAGCGCCTCCGGCCGCGTCCGCTGGCGTTGCCGTTCCAGCGCCACCCCCGAGGCATCCATGTCCGTCACGTTGGAATAGACATAACGCGGATCGTCGCGCGCGATGGCCTCGGCGATGATGCGGGCGCGCCGGGGTTCCGAGATGTCGTCGCCGGCATTGTAGATCAGCCAGTCCGAGGTCGCGAGGTCGAAGAGCCGGTTCACATGGCCGATCAGGCCGAGGTTCTGCGGGTTGCGGTTCAGGACGATCCGGTGCGGCCCGGTGTAGCCCGCGGCCATGTCGGACATGATGCGGAAGGTGTCATCGGGCGAACAGTCATCCGTCAGCACGATCTCCAGATCGGGATGGTCCTGGGCGAAGGCGGCGGCCACGGTGTCGGCGATGAAGGCTTCCTGCCGGTAGGCCATGACGACAAGGGACAGACGCATGCGGGGCTCCTCGGGACGCGGCGACTATGCGGCGCGGCGCGCCGCGGCGCAACACGGTCGGGCCTGCCTGCCCGGAGGTGCGGAAACCCCGGCTTGGACGCTGCCCCCATTCGTACAGGTTGGTGTCAAGCCTCCCGGGAGCAGACCGATTCCAGACCGCGCTCTCTTGCCCTTGACCCTTGCCGTCGCGCTTGGCCTGCATCCCTTGGCGGTGCGCGCCTGCGACCAGACGCTGGCCCCGCGCTTCGACGCCGATCCGCAGAGCGGAACCTCCATCTCGGTGGGCCGGATCGCGGACCGCGTATGGCGGCTGCGCAGCATCGACGGCGACCCGATCCCGGATACCGCCGATGTCTGGCTGATGGTGATGCCTGACGGCAGGGTCCATGGCCGGGCGGGCTGCAACCGCTATGCCGGACAGGCAGAGCTGGACGCCGGTTTCATCGGCTTCGGCCGGCTGGCGCGCACCTACATGGCCTGCGATGTGCGGACCATGGAATTCGAGGCCGCCTATCTGGCGAGGCTGGCAGAGGTCAGCGGTTTCGTGGTCGGCTCGGACGGCGCGCTTTGGCTGACGCGGCAGGACGGCAGCGCGGGGCTCTGCTTCGGCCCGGCCTGACGGCCGGCTGACAGGGCAGGGGGCGGGTTAGACCAGCCGGCTGACATCGACTGCCGCGCGCACGAAATCGGCGAACAGGGGATGGGGCGCGAAGGGCTTCGACTTCAGTTCGGGGTGAAACTGCACGCCGATGAACCAGGGGTGGTCCTTGACCTCGACGATCTCGGGCAGCTTGCCATCGGGGGACATGCCGCTGAAGATCAGCCCGCATTTCTCCAGATCGTCGCGATACTGGATGTCCACCTCGTAGCGGTGACGGTGGCGTTCCTCGATCACCGTGGTGCCATAGACCTGCGCGACCTTCGAGCCTTCCTTGAGGTTCGCGGTATAGGCCCCGAGCCGCATCGTGCCGCCCTTGGCGTCGTCCGCCTTGCGCCGGACGGTATGGTTGCCCTGGACCCATTCCTTCAGGTGATAGACGACCGGAGTGAACCGCTTCTCTCCCGCCTCGTGGTCGAATTCCTCGGACCCGGCATTCCTGACGCCGACCAGGTTCCGCGCCGCCTCGATCACCGCCATCTGCATGCCGAGACAGATGCCGAGATAGGGGATCTTCTTTTCCCGCGCGAAGGTCGCGGCGCGGATCTTGCCCTCGGTCCCGCGTTCGCCGAAGCCGCCGGGGACGAGGATGCCGTGGAATTCCTCCAGCCAGGGGGCGGGGTCTTCGCGTTCGAAGATCTCGGCGTCGATCCACTCGGCACGGACCTTGGTGCGGTTGGCCATGCCGCCGTGGGTCAGGGCCTCGGCGATGGACTTGTAGGCGTCTTCAAGCTGGGTGTACTTGCCGACGATGGCGATGCGCACCTCGCCTTCGGGATGGGTGAGGCGGTCCATCACGTCCTCCCAGCGGGCCAGGTTGGGCTTGGGCGCGGGGGTGATGCCGAAGGCGTCCAGCACCGCCTGGTCAAGCCCCGCGCGGTGGTAAGCGAGCGGCGCCTCGTAGATCGTCTTCAGGTCGTAGGCCGGGATCACCGCCTCTTTGCGGACGTTGCAGAACAGCGCGATCTTCTCGCGCTCGCGGTCGGGGATCGGGTGTTCGCTGCGGCAGACGAGGACGTCGGGCGCGAGGCCGATGGATTGAAGTTCCTTGACGGAGTGCTGGGTGGGCTTGGTCTTGAGCTCCCCGGAGGCCGCCAGATAGGGCAACAGCGTCAGGTGCATCAGGATCGACTGGCCGCGCGGGCGTTCGTGGATGAACTGGCGGATGGCCTCGAAGAAGGGAAGCCCCTCGATGTCGCCGACCGTGCCGCCGATCTCGCAGAGCATGAAGTCCACCTCGTCGTCGCCGATGCGGAGGAAGTCCTTGATCTCGTTGGTGACGTGCGGGATGACCTGAATGGTCTTGCCGAGATAGTCGCCGCGGCGCTCCTTCTCCAGCACGTTGGAATAGATCCGGCCGGAGGAGATCGAGTCGGTGGTCCGCGCATGGACGCCGGTGAAACGTTCGTAATGGCCGAGGTCGAGGTCGGTTTCTGCTCCGTCGTCGGTCACGAAGACCTCGCCGTGTTCGAAGGGCGACATCGTGCCGGGGTCGACGTTCAGGTAGGGGTCCAGCTTGCGCAGCCGCACCGTATAGCCCCGGGCCTGCAGCAGCGCGCCCAGGGCGGCCGAGGCCAGGCCCTTGCCAAGCGAGGAAACGACGCCGCCGGTGATGAAGATGTAACGCGCCAAGGCGGACTCCCGTGTTTGTCGGCGATTCGGACGGGGTGGAATCGCGGCACCACGGGAGTTGAGCTATAGCCGCTCCCGCACATGTTAGCAACGCCTCGCCCGCTAGATCATGCGGGCGCGGCCAGAGAGAACTGCAATCGGTTGTGGGTTCAGTTGCCCGGAGCAGGGGCCGCGGGTTCGTCGGCGCGCTGCGGTGTCGCAGGGGCATCTCCGCTGCCGGCGGCGGTGCCCGGCAGGGTCAGGTCGGTCCCGGCTAGGCCGCCACCCGTCACCGGAGCGGAGGTCTCGGACGCAGCATCGGGCGCTTTCGTGGTCGTGGCCGTGTCCACCACCGAGCCGCCGTCGCCGCCGCGGGTGGCGAGGATCGTCAGCGTGAGCGAGGTCACGATGAAGGCCGCTGCGAAGATCCAGGTCAGCTTGGTCAGCGCCGTCGCCGCCCCCCGGGCCGACATCGTGCCCCCGCCCCCGCCCATGCCGAGCCCGCCGCCTTCGGAGCGCTGCAGAAGCACGACGCCGATCAGAAGGAGCGCGAGGATCAGGTGGATGGTGAGGATGACGTTTTCCATGAGCCTTCCCGGAAGCTGACGCGCCTATCTAGGCGGAAGGGGGCCGGGGCGCAAGGGTTGCTGTCGGGGCGACGAGGTGCCGTCCTCGGGGGCATCGAACCCCTCGGACGGCGCTGCCGCGGGTGCAGGGCCGGGCGGACGCGGCATGCAGGAGCCGCCCTCCGGCAGCCGGGGCCCGGACGGCGGCGCTTCAGCCGTCCACCTCGTCCGTGGTCTGCTGGCCCGACAGGCGCTGGCGCAGGATCGACCAGGACATGCCGATGCCGAGGATGAGGGAGAGCGCCAGGATTCCCAGCCAGACGTTGAGCGCGGAGTTGCGCAGCCCGATGAGGCCCCAGTCGGTCAGCACCCAGATCCCTGCGGCAAAGATGGCGGCGATGATCAGCGCGCCGAGCACGCCGATCGAGCGCAGGGTGGCAACGAGATAGACCATGGCCGCGACGACAAGGATGAGGCCGAGGAATACGATGAGCGGGGTCTGGTTGCCCCATTCGGCGCGGGCCCAGCTGAGATAGTTCCAGCGCGTCGGATTGAAGATCGCGGCGAGAAGCAGGAAGGCTCCCAGCCAGCGCAGAAGGATACCCATGGTCGTGTCCCTGACGGTTCCGGTCGCCTCAGCGTATCCCGGCCCGCAGATCAGGCAAGGGGTCGATTTGCAGGGTTCCCCCTCCGCCTGCCGGTCGTTATACCGCCCGTGGTTGCGGGCTGACTCGGGGAATGACATGGCCAACGTCGTCGTGGTGGGTGCCCAGTGGGGCGATGAGGGCAAGGGCAAGCTGGTGGACTGGCTGTCCGAGCGCGCCGATGTCATCGCGCGGTTCCAGGGCGGCCACAATGCCGGGCACACGCTGGTCATCGGCAACACGGTCTACAAGCTGTCGCTTCTGCCCTCGGGCATCGTTCGCCCCGGCAAGCTGTCGGTGATCGGCAATGGCGTGGTTGTCGACCCGTGGCATCTGGTGGCCGAGATCGAGAAGCTGCGCGGGCAGGGGGTGGATGTCAGCCCCGAGAACCTGATGCTTGCCGAGAACGCCAGCCTGATCCTGCCGATCCACGGCGAGCTGGACCGCGGCCGCGAGGCGCAGACGACGGTGGCGAAGATCGGCACCACGGGGCGCGGGATCGGCCCGGCTTACGAGGACAAGGTGGGTCGCCGGGCGATCCGGGTGGCGGACCTGTTCGACGCGGCGACGCTGGAGTTGCGGATCGGGCGGCTTCTCACGCACCACAACGCGCTGCGCGCGGGTCTGGGGCTGGAGGCTGTGGACCCCGAGGTTCTGAAGGCGCAACTCATGGAGATCGCGCCCAAGGTGAAGCCCTATGCGGGTCCGGTCTGGAAAGTCCTGAACGAGGCCCGGCGGGCAGGCAAGCGCATCCTCTTCGAAGGCGCGCAGGGTTCGCTTCTGGACATCGACTACGGCACCTACCCCTATGTCACGAGTTCCAACACCATCGCGGGGCAGGCGGCGACGGGCACGGGTGTCGGGCCGACGGCCATCGACTTCGTGCTTGGGATCGTCAAGGCCTACACGACGCGGGTGGGCGAGGGGCCGTTCCCGGCCGAGCTGCACGACGAGGACGGGCAGCGCCTGGGCGAGCGGGGGCACGAGTTCGGCACGGTTACGGGCCGCAAGCGGCGGTGCGGGTGGTTCGATGCGGTACTGGTGCGGCAAACCTGCGCTACCTCGGGTGTTTCGGGAATCGCGCTGACCAAGCTGGATGTCCTTGACGGGTTCAGGACGCTGAAGATCTGCGTGGGCTACGACCTTGACGGGCAACGGCTGGACTATCTGCCGATCGCGGCGGACGAGCAGGCGCGCTGCAAGCCGATCTACGAGGAGATGGAGGGTTGGTCGGAGACGACCGCCGGGGCGCGGTCCTGGGCAGAACTGCCGGGGGCGGCGATCAAGTATGTCCGCCGGATCGAGGAGTTGATCCAGTGCCCGGTCGCGCTACTGTCCACCTCGCCCGAGCGGGACGACACGATCCTGGTGACCGACCCCTTCGCCGATTGAGCGACGCGCGCATCGTGTCGCTGCTCCCGCTTTTCGCGGGCAGGACGGGAGACCGGAAATGACGCTGAGCTACAAGGCCCGCAGACGCTGGGCACTGGTGATCCTGCTGGTCGGACTGCCGCTTTACGTGATTGCGGCGGTCACCCTGATCGGTTTTTTCCAGAGGCCCTCGGTCCTGGTAGAGCTGCTGGTCTATGTCGTGCTGGGCTTTCTCTGGGCCATGCCGTTCCGCTTCATCTTCCGGGGGATCGGCCAGCCGGATCCGGATGCCCCGCAACAGGAAGAGACGGACGGGCAGGGCCCGTCCGCCTGACTTGCCGCAAGGCTTTCGCCTGCCGCTTCAGCCCAGACGCCGGGCCTCGGCGAGATAGGGCGAGCTTTCGGCCAGGACGTAATGGCCACGCGTCACCTTCTCGATCCGGCCGGTTCGCAAGAGCGTGCCGAAGCTGCGCAGGCCGTCCTCGCGGCTGACCGGCTTGCCGCCCGCGCTGGCGACCATCCGGCGCATCAGTTGCGGGCGGGTGAACTGCGTGCGCTTCTCGACGCAGGTGGCATAGGCGGCAGCGGCCTCGAGCAGCTCTGCCATCGACCGTGCGCCCACCGTCTCGGCAAAGGCGGCAAGGCCGGCGCCGTCGATCTCTGCGCTGTCCTCGGCCAGATCCTCATCCTCGGCGGCTTCGGCCGCGGTGCCATAGGACGGCTTTTCCAGCACGATGCTGCGGGCAGGGGCGGCCGAGGCGGCAAGTGCGGCGCCGGCGCCGATCGCGCCCGAGAGCCGGCCGGTTCGCAGCGCCACCATCGGCTGGCCATCGGGATTGGCCGGTGCGATCCCGGGGGTGGCCGGTGCGAGCGACGGTGCGGGAGCGGCCGGAGCCGGGGCAACGGCCGGGACCACCCGGTCGATGCGCTGTTCCGAAACCAGCACCAGCGGCGGCGGGCTGATCATGCCGGGACGGATGGTGCCGGGACGCGGCTCCTGCGGCCGGATGTTGACCGACTTGCGGCGGGTCGGCTTGACTTCGGCCGGCGCAGCGGGCGCTTCGGGTTCGTCCGGCTGGATCGCTTCGGCCAGGTCGTCGCGATAGGGGTCGAGATTCGCCTCGCCGCGCGGTGCCTCATAGTCCAGATCGGCGCGGTCGGCCTCGGTCGAGGCGACGGCGGCCTTCAGACGCGACAGTGCCTCCTGCCGGCGCCGGTTCGTCTCTTCGGCCATGACCTCTTCGGCCTGCTGCATCAGGCGAGCGACCTCGTCGGATTCGCTCTCCTGGGTCTCGGAACGCATGGCAGAAGGGTCGCCCGCAGAGCCGTCCTCATCGGGATGCAGCCGCACGACCCGCGAATTCAGCCTGCGGGACCGCTTCACGGCCCTGGCATCCGGCTCTGGCGCAAGGGCCACGGCATCTTCGACGATTTCGGCCGGTGCCTCGGTCACGGCGGCCAGGCTCGCCTCAGGAAGGCCCATGCCAACAGGCTCCGCCAGGGCCGGCTCGGCCGCGTCCTGGTGGATGAAGGCAAAATCGGCATCAGGCTGGACTTCGGCGAGCGCCGGCATCTCCTCGGGCAATGGATCCTCGGAGGACAGCGCGAAAGCTCCGGCCGGTCCGATATCTGCGGCCTGCTCCAGGTCCTCGGGCAGGGGA
This sequence comes from Tabrizicola sp., assembly GCA_046294075.1. GTDB lineage: Bacteria > Pseudomonadota > Alphaproteobacteria > Rhodobacterales > Rhodobacteraceae > Tabrizicola. The sequence goes on from JBKBJC010000026.1 coordinate 31,709, forward strand.
TCGTCCGCCATCGCGGCGAATGTGGTCTCCTCGGGCGCGGCCTCGGCAGGCGCGGCACCGTCGAGCGCGGCAAGATCCGCGAGGTCGGCAACTGCCTCGCCCTGCGGTTCCGCGTCGAGATCGACGTCACCGAACGGGTCGTAGGCATCTGTGAAGGCAGAGGTCCGCTGGGTGGATTCCGTGCCATCCGCGACCAACGCGCCGATCCGGCTGGCGACATCGGGGATGTCGTCCGCCGCAGTTTCGGCGAGGGAGATGTCCAGCGAGTCGAGGGCCCGGCCGGTCGGCTCGAGGTCGGTCTGCGAAGCATCCGACCATGTATGGGTCTCGTCGGTATCGGCAGGCGACTCCGGGCCCTGATCTGTCACCTCGACGGCTGCATCAGCAATGACGTCCGAGGAAGCGTTGGCGAATTCTGCAGCCGTCGGATGAACCGACTGGCGGATCCGTGCCAGCTTTGCGGCCACGCCCTCGGGAATGTCATCCTTCAGCGAGGGTTCGGCCGCGGCGACATCGTCCTCGACCGGCAAGCCGCCATCGTGCAGCAGCCGGCTCCGACGGCGATCGGGGGCGGTATTGAACTGGATGCGCGGCGCAAGGGCGGGTTCGGCTGGCGGGCCATCGACCAGGGCCTCGCCCCTCGGCCCGGTGTCGCGCGTGGCTGCGTTTGCGCTGCCGGAAAGACGCGCCACCTCGCGCTCGGCCAACCGGTGCAGCATGGCGGCATCCGGCGGCGGCGGCTCGGCGCCGAAGTGGCGGTCCTGCGCGGCAAGATCCCGGAAATATTCTGCAATTGCCTTCATGGTGTCGAAGGGATTGTCAAATCCTTCCAGCGTGCAGCTGAAAGTCCCGTAGGACACGGTCAGAATCTTGCTTTCACTGGTCATGACTGGACAGCCTTTCGCCTTGGTCGTCGCACGATACGTTTCTGCACCGTCCTATTGCATGGACAGACCGGGGTAATTTGATGGATTGATTGTGGCCGCAGCCCGCGGAATCTGCCTTAATTGGATACAGTCTTACATGAATTCTCCGATTGTCCAGTCAACCCATGGTGTGACTTTGGCTGGTGGAGGGCCAATTCCCGCGCGAGATCTTGCGCTTGCGCTGGCCCGCGCGCCGGTCGTGGTGGCGGCGGACGGCGGGGCCGACCGGATGTTGCAACTCGGGGTCACGCCCGATGCGGTGATCGGGGACATGGACTCGATTTCCGGTGCGGCGCGGCAGGCGATTCCCGCCGAGCGCCAGCACCTGGTGGCCGAACAGGTGACCACGGATTTCGACAAGGCGCTGCGCCTGATCGAGGCGCCAATCGTCCTGGCCCTTGGTTTCGCCGGGGCACGGCTGGACCATGGGCTTGCGGCCTTTTCCACCCTTGTCGCGCGGGCAGACCGGCGCTGCATCCTGCTCGGGCCGAAGGATTTCGCCTTTGCGGCTCCGGCGCGGCTGGAGCTTGACATGACGCCGGGAGAGCCGCTTTCGCTGTTCCCGATGGCACCGGTGACCGGGCGCAGCGCAGGGCTGGAATGGCCGATCGCGGGGATCCGCTTTGCGCCGGACGGGATGATCGGCACGTCGAACCGGGTGATCGACCGGCGCGTCAAGCTGGAATTCGATCAGCGGGGCATGCTCGTGATCCTGCCGCGGCGGCGCCTCGATGCGGCGATCAGGGCGCTGCGGTCAGGGCCGTGACAGCTGCGGCCTTGTCCCGCGCACTCATTCGCTCGCGGTGGATGATGTAGAGGCCGGAGGAGACAATGATCGCGATGCCGATCCAGGTCAGCCGGTTCGGGAAGTCGTCGAAGATCAGATAGCCCAGGATCACGGCGGTCACGATCTCGAAATAGTGCAGCGGCGCCAGGGTCGCCGACGGCGCGAATTTCAGCGCATAGGTCATGCACATGTGGCTGACGGCGGCCCAGAAGCCCACGCCGAAGAGCCAGAGCCAGTTCCAGCCCTCGGGCTGGATCGGATCGAGCGCCGCGATCCCGGATCCCTCGGCCAGGATCATGACCGGCAGGCAGAGGAGAAGTCCGGTCCAGGAGGTATGGAACTGAATCGTCACCGGGTGCATCCAGGCGGAAATCGCGCGGGTGACCAGCATGTAGAAGGCGAACAGAAAGGCTGTGGCCAGCGGCCAGAGCGCCACGAGGCCGAATGCGGCCAGCGAGGGCTGGATCACGAACAACGCGCCGATGAAACCCACCGCGCAGGCCGCGATGCGGCGCGGGCCGACCTGGTCGCCGAACAGGAAATGTCCCAGGATCAGCAGGATGAAGGGCTCGACAAAGACGATGGCCAGCGCATCGGCGATCGGCATCACCCGGATCCCGGAGACGAAGGCGAAGGTTGAGAACAAGAGGAACAGCGCGCGCAGCGTGATGTAGCCAAGCGCCCGGGCATCGAGGCGCATCGGCAGGCGCATGACCAGCACGACCGGCAGCATCAGCCCGGTCTGCACCACGAAGCGCGCCGCGGTGACCTGCCCGACCGGCATGCCGTTCTCGGCGGCGAGTTTAGCGGCGACATCGAGCAGCGGCGCGATCACGCAGAAGGCGAGCATCAGGAGGACGCCGTGGAGGGTTGTGTCGCGGGTCATCCGCATGGGCTACAGCGCCTGCCCTGGCGCTGCCTGTCTGATTGCGACATCGCCGCTCTCGGCGCGGGTTCCGGCTCGCGCGCCTGCGCGCAGGCCTTTCCTCTTGTCGTCGGGCCTGCGCCCTCCTCCTCGGGCGATGGGGGCTCCACCCCCAAACCCCTGGGAGTATTTGCAAAAGGGCAAGCTGACTTGCTCTTTTCCCAAATACTCCCGCCGGAGGCATACTCGGCCTCAGCAGTTCGGAACGTTCACCGCGAGGCCGCCGAGCGAGGTTTCCTTGTATTTCTCGTGCATGTCGCGTCCGGTCTGCCGCATCGTCTCGATGCAGACATCGAGCGAGACGAGATGCTGCCCGTCGCCGCGCAACGAGAGCGAGGCGGCCGACACGGCCTTGATCGCGCCAAGGCCGTTCCTTTCGATGCAGGGCACCTGGACCAGACCTTTCACGGGATCGCAGGTCATGCCGAGATGGTGTTCCAGCGCGATCTCCGCCGCATTCTCCACCTGCTCCGGCGTGCCGCCGAGGACGGCACAGAGGCCCGCGGCGGCCATGGCTGCGGCGCTGCCGACCTCGGCCTGACAACCGCATTCGGCGCCCGAGATCGAGGCGTTGTGCTTGCAAAGCCCGCCGATCGCCGCCGCGGTCAGGAGGAAGTCGCCCACCCTCGAGACGCTGGCACCCGGGACATGGTCCAGCCAGTAGCGGATGACGGCGGGCACGACCCCGGCCGCACCATTGGTGGGCGCAGTGACGACCTGACCGCCTGCGGCGTTCTCCTCGTTCACCGCCATGGCGTAGAGGCTCATCCAGTCGTTGATCGTGTGTGGTGGCGTCAGGTTCAGGCCCCGTTCGGCGAGAAGTGCGTCATGGATCCCCTTGGCCCGCCTGCGCACCTTCAGGCCCCCGGGCAGGATCCCCTCGCCCTTCATGCCCCGCTCGATACAGGCGTTCATCACCTGCCAGATCCGGTCGAGCCCGGCATCCAGCTCGGCGGCGGACCGGAAGGTCACCTCGTTGGCGCGCTTCATCCGGGCGATGCTCAGCCCCGATTTCCGTGCCATTTCCAGCATCTCTGCCGCCGTCTCGAACGGGTAGGGCACGTCGGCGCGCGCCTTGGCCCTGGCGCCGCCGGCCTCGGCCAGTTCGGCGGCGGTCAGGACGAAGCCGCCGCCGATGGAATAGTAGGTCTCCTCCAGGATCACGTCGCCCTGCGCATCGGTGGCCTTCAGGATCATCCCGTTCGCGTGGCCGGGAAGGGCAGGGCCATAGTCGAAGGCAAGGTCCTTGCCTGGGTCGAAGGCGAGGGGGCCAAGGTCGGGCACCTCGATTACCTTGGTCTCCTTGATCCGCGCCAGAGCCGCCTCGGCCTTGTCGGCGTCGTAGGTTTCGGGCGCGAAGCCCGCCAGCCCGAGGATCGTCGCGCGGTCGGTGGCGTGGCCGACTCCGGTGAAGGCAAGCGAGCCGTGCAGCGAGGCGCGCAATCCCTCGAAGCGGAAGGGAGAGGCGCGCATGGCGTCCAGGAAGCGGGCGGCCGCGACCATCGGGCCCATGGTGTGGGACGAGGACGGGCCGATGCCCACCTTGAACATGTCGAAGACGGAAAGGAACATCAGGATCCCGGATTGGTGAAGGGGGTGGGGCCGAGACCGTCCGAGGCGGCGACCCGCAGTGCGGCGGGGCGGGCCTCGTGCGCGGCCAGGACGGCCTTCAGATGCGGGAAATCGTCGATGCGGATGCCGTAGGGGGCGGGTGGCAACAGGATCAGCCAGCGCACCAGGATCCCGATGTAATAGCCCATCACCCCCGGGTGATCGGGTGACAGCCAGCGGGGTGACTGGGCGGCGAGCATCGCCTCGATCAGGCCCATCCGCGCCACGATCTGTTCCTGCGCGGCGGCCTGTGCGGCGGCGGAATTCGCCTCGCCCGCCGGCCGGTGGGGGTAGAACATCGCCAGCGCCGCCTGGTGCAGCGCGTTCGAGGTGAAGAAGAGCCAGGACAGGAACGCCCCCCGGTCGCGGTCCTGGGGTCCCGGCCCCAGTCGACCCGTCCGGTCCACCAGCCACAGCAGGATCGCCGCCGTCTCGAACATCGGCCCGTCCTCGGTTTCCAGCGCCGGAATCAGGCCGACCGGGTTCACCCGGCGGTATTCGGGGCTGGCCAGCGCGCCGCCCTCGATGTCGACGAGGGCCAGGGTATGGGGCAGTTCCAGCTCTTCGAGCGCGAAGCGCACGATGGTCGAGGCGAAATCGGGCACATGATGCAGGGTCAGGCTCACAGCACGCTTCCTTCCGGGGGGTTTGGATGTTCGGGACGGGTGAAGGGGTAGGGGCCCAGACCCTCGGCCCGTGCGACAACCGGTGTCTCCACCCGGGCTTCCTGGGTCCGCGCCAGCTCTGTCAGGGCCGGGAAGTCCGACAGCCGGAACCAGCGTGGGGCCCGGATCGGATACAGAGCCGACCACCGGGTCAGGACGGCGGTGTAGATCCCGAGCGGTTTCCCGGCGGCAAAAAGGGCGGGATGCCGGGCTGTGGCGGCGTCCAGAAGGCCGAAGTGGCGCCGCATGCGGGCGGCCATGATCTCGCCGTGCGCGGCAAGTGCGTCGGCCGGAACATACTGGTGCGGATAGAAGATCTGTCGCAGGTCGGCATGTGCCGTGTTCGACAGGAAGAACAGCCACTGCAAAAGGATCGGTCGGTCGGGGTCGCCGGGTGTGGGCCCCAGCCGGTGCGTATCGACCAGCCACAGAAGGATCGCCCCGGTCTCCGCGATCGCCCCCTGCGGCGTCTCGAGGGTCGGGATCAGCCCGGTCGGGTTCAGCGCGCGATAGGCCACGCTGTCCTGTTGCCGGACGGACCGGTCCACCAGGGCGGTGCGGTAGGGAATGCCCGCCCCGTCCAGCACGAGGCGGACGATCAGCGAGGCATTGTCCGGGGCATAGTGCAGCGTGTACATCGGCGGGCGATTTCCGGGTCCGGCACAGGGTCGCGCAACTCTGCGCACAAGACTGCGCAAAAAGCGACAATCCGCGATCCGGGCGCGCAGCGCGGGACCTGATCCTGTTCACTTTTCGTCAACCTTGCGCGGCCACCCTTCATGGGAGAAAGGGAGGGATTCGCATGATCCGAATGTCGATGCTGATGGTGGTGGGGCTGATGGCTGCGACGCAGGGCGCCCTTGCCGATGCCGCGTCGCTGGCCAAGGCGATCGCCCGCGCGCCGGCGCGGGTGGAAACGATGATCGAGGATGTGATCGCCGGCCATGGCGAGGATGGGGTGCTGTCCGCAGACGGCATCGAGGCGCATGTCGCCCTGACCCGGGCCTCGGCGCGCGCGACGGTTCTTCGGCGCTACTTCGCGCTGGACCTGGACGCGGATGGGTCCGTCAACCGGATGGAACTGGCGACCGCCCGGCGCGCGGCCGCGGCAGATCAGCGCGGGCGGATGGATCGCGATTTCTCTGCCGCCGATGCCGATGGCAACGGCAGCGTGGATTCTGCGGAACTGGCTGCGGCCGGTCGGGCGGCCGCGCTGCGGGCGCTGGACGAGGATGAGGCGGCGCTTCTGCGCGGACTGCTGGCCTTCGACGGGGACGGCGATGGCGGCGTCACCCGGGATGAGATCGCCCGCGGGCTGGCGATGGCCGGCTCCGAGACCTGAGAAGGGCGGCAGCCCGCCGCCACGGACACACAAGACACTCGCCCTTCCGTCGGCTTTGCGCTATGGCGGGGTCAAAGAGGGGAGTGCCAAATGGCTGCCGAGTTGTCACCCATCGACCAGGCCAAGTTCGTTGCCGCGCGGCGGTCGGTGGATTTCGTCGAATCCGGGATGAAGCTGGGCCTTGGGACCGGCTCG
>JBKBJC010000027.1:0-35887 GCA_046294075.1 Tabrizicola sp.
CGGCAGGCACAGCGACAGCCAGAAGGGCAGAACGGGGGGCAGCGGGCTCATGCGACAAGTCTAGCCGAATTAACGGCGCGCTCAATCCTGCCGAAGGGCTGGTCATGCGGCCAGATGGTCACGCGACAGATCCCAGGCCTTGCGCATCACCGTCGGCAGGTCGGCCGGGCGAAAGTCCGCGCGGGGTATCAGCTCTCCCCTCAGGGGAAGGCCATCCAGCCGGGCGACGTGGACGCGCAGGATCAGGTGGAAATGGGTGAAGGTGTGGCGCACCTCGCCGATCTCCTGCCAGTCCGCCTCCGCCGGGGCGGAACCGCCCCGACCGTCCCAGCCGTCACCGGGGAAGCCGAGCATCCCGCCAAGCAGACCAGTGGCCGGCCGTCGCTCCAGCAGGATCGCCCCGTCGCTGCAACCCAGCCAGAGCCGCCCGTGACGGACGGGCTTGTCAGGTTTCGGCGACTTGCGCGGCAGGTCGGCCTGCAGGCCCTCGGCCCGGGCAGCACAAACGTGCGACCAGGGACAGATGCCGCAGGCAGGGGCGCGCGGGGTGCAGATCGTGGCGCCGAGATCCATGATCGCCTGCGCATAATCGCCCGGCCGGTCGGCCGGTGTCAGCCGCGCCGCCAGCGCCGTCAGTTCGGGCTTGGCGGCGGGCAGCGGCGTTTCGACCAGGTGCAGACGCGAGATCACGCGTTCGACGTTGCCATCCACAACCGTGGCGGCCTCGTCGAAGGCAATGGCGGCGATGGCCGAGGCTGTGTAGGGTCCGATGCCCGGAAGCGTCAGCAGGCCCTCGCGGCTGTCGGGAAAGCGCCCGCCATGATCGGTCACGACGGCGCGTGCGCATTTCAGAAGGTTCCGTGCCCGGGCGTAATAGCCCAACCCCGCCCATTCGCCCATGACCTGCGCATCTTCGGCCGCCGCCAGATCCGCGACGGTCGGCCAGCGGTCGGTAAAGCGATGGAAGTAGCTCCGCACCGCCGCCACGGTCGTCTGTTGCAGCATCACCTCGGACAGCCAGACGCGGTAGGGGTCGGGTCGGACACCGGCCGCGCGGTCCCGCGGCGGCACGCGCCAGGGCATCGCACGGGCATGGCGGTCGTACCAGGACAGCAGTCGGGCGGAAAGGGATTCGGGAGCCTCCATCGGCGCGAAGATAGCGGACCGGGCGCCGGCGGCCAGAGGTCATTCCCCTCACGGACGGTCACCTGCGCCTGACGCAAAGTTCATTCCTGTTTCAGCCTTGCCTCTGGCGGGGGGCCGCGCTTGCGGTAGAATAGCGCCGAAGGAGCACAGCAGATGAGCCGCAAGCCCCTCCCCTCTCCCAGTGCAGAACACCGGATGCGCGGTTTCGAGCCCGCCTTCGGCCTGATGAAGGACGCGGTGCGCACAGCCGGGGAATCGCGCGGATTTGCTGTGGCAAGGCTATTGACCCATTGGGCCGAGGTCGTGGGCGAGGATCTGGCGCGCCGGACCCGGCCGGTGAAGATCGGCTATGGCAAGGGGGGCTTGGGTGCAACGCTGACCCTGCTGGTCAAGGCCAGCGAGGCGCCGATGGTCCAGATGGCCCTGCCGCAACTGAAGGAACGTGTGAACGCCGTCTATGGCTATGCCGCCGTTCAGCACATCCACCTGACCCAGACCGCCGCCACCGGCTTTGCCGAGGGCCAGGCCGAGTTCACCCCGGCGCCAAGGGCGCAAAAGCCCGTCGATCCGGGCGTGGCCGCAAAGGCCGCCTCCGTGATCGAGGGCGTCTCCGATCCGGGCTTGCGCAGCGCGCTTGAACAGCTGGCGCAAAACATCTTAACTCGCCCCCGATCCTGAACCTCGGGCTGAAAAAGGACGCCGAAAGATGATGAAACTGAACCGCCGGGCCATGATCGCCCTTGCCGCTGCCGCCACTGCGGCAATGACCCCGGCGCTGGCACAGGAAACCACGACCGAGGCCTCGGCCCCCGTCGTCGGGGACTACTCGCTGGGTTCGCCCGACGCCAAGGTGAAGATGGTCGAATACGCCAGCTTCACCTGCCCGCATTGCGCGGATTTCCACGACAATGTCTTCACCCAGCTGAAGAAGGACTACATCGATACCGGCAAGGTGCATTTCACCCTGCGCGAGGTCTATTTCGACCGCTACGGCCTGTGGGCGGCGCTGGTCGCGCGCTGCGGCGGCGAAATGCGGTACTTCGGCATCCAGGACATGCTTTTCGCCAAGCAGAAGGAATGGGCCGCTGGCGAAAACCCGCAACAGGTGGTCGACAACCTCAAGACCATCGGCCGGGCGGCGGGGCTGGAGGACGCTGCGATGGACGCCTGCCTGAACGACGCCCCGACCGCCGAGGCGCTGATCAAGCAGTTCCAGACCAACTTCGAGGCCGACGGTGTGCAAGGCACGCCGACCCTGTTCATCAACGGCACCAAGCATTCCAACATGACCTACGCCGACCTCAAGGCGATCCTCGACGCCGAGCTGGCCAAGGAATGACAGCGCCGCTGCAAGGGATCCGCGTCCTTGAACTGGCGCGGATCCTGGCCGGGCCCTGGGCTGGTCAGACGCTGGCCGACCTCGGGGCCGAGGTGATCAAGGTCGAGGCGCCGGAGGGCGATGATACCCGCCGCTGGGGCCCTCCGTTCCTTGACGTCGGCGGAGAGCGCTCGGCCGCCTATTTCCACGCCGCGAATCGGGGCAAACGCGGCATCACCTGCGACTTCCGCAGCGCCGAAGGGCAGCAGACCGTGCGCCGCCTGGTTGCTGACGCCGATGTGGTGATCGAGAACTTCAAGGTCGGGGGCCTTGCGAAATACGGGCTGGACTACGACAGTCTGCGCAAGGTCAATCCGCGGCTGATCTACTGTTCCATCACCGGCTTCGGCCAGACCGGGCCTTATGCGCACCGTGCGGGCTATGACTTCATCATCCAGGGCATGTCCGGTCTGATGAGCGTGACCGGCCCCGCGGATGGCCAACCGCAGAAGGTAGGCGTGGCAGTGACGGATGTGTTCACCGGGGTCTATGCCGCGACCGCGATCCTGGCCGCGCTGATCCAGCGCGGACGGACCGGAGAGGGGCAGCACATCGACATGGCGCTTCTGGACGTGGCGACCTCGATCATGGCGAACCAGGCGATGAACTATCTCGCGTCCGGCAAGCCGCCGGGGCTGATGGGCAACGCGCATCCGAACCTCGCGCCCTATGCGGTGTTCGACTGCAAGGATGGCTGGATCATCCTGGCCACCGGCAACGACGCGCAGTATCAGCGGCTCTGCGCGATCCTCGGGCTTACCGAGCTTGCGACCGACCCCGCCTTCCTGACCAACGCCGACAGGGTGACGAACCGCGCCGCGCTGACCGAGAGGCTGACGGACGCGACGCGCCGCTTTGCCAAGGCCGATCTTCTGGCGGCCTGCGAGGCCGAGGGCGTCCCGGCCGGACCGATCAACGACATGGCCGAGGTCTTTGCCGATCCGCAGGTCATCGCGCGGGGGATGCAGATCGCCCCCGAGGGCGTGCCCGGCGTGCGCAGCCCGATGACCTTCTCGGGCGCCGAACTGGCGCTGGACCGTCCGGCGCCACGCCTGGGCCAGCACCAGGCCGAGGTGCTGGGCGAAAAGGGCTGAGGGCCCGGTTCAGCCCTCCCCGTCGCCTGCCACCGCCTCCAGGATGTCGCCGGGCTGGCAGTCCAGCGCGGCGCAGATCGCGGCCAGGGTCTCGAAGCGGATGCCCTTGACCTTGCCCGACTTCAGCAGGGACAGGTTCTGTTCGGTGATGCCGATGCGCTCGGCCAGCTCGCGCGATCGCATCTTGCGCCGGGCCAGCATCACGTCCAGCCGGACGACGATCCGGACGCTCCGGGGCGGCATCAGACGAAGCCCTCGTTCTCGGTCTTGATCCGCGCCGCCTCGCGCAGCGCCCAGCCGATGACGGTCAGCAGTCCGGCCGCCATCAGGAAGCCCAGAGTGCCGCCGTCCAGACTGAGCGCCATCACCTTGTCGGCTGCATTCCAGCCCAGGATCAGGGTTTGCGCCGCAGGCACCAGGATGGTGAACACCGCCACGACGACCAGCGCGCGGCCGATCCGCAGGATGGTCTCGGCGTTGCCGGTCTCCAGCACGACGCCCTCGGCATAGCGCGCGAACAGCCGCGCCATGCCACGCAGCGCCGCAACCATCGGCAGGACCGACAGGATCCCGACCGCCCCGACCAGCCCGGCCTGAACCTGGCTGACCGGCGTGCCCACAGGCACCAGCGGCGCCCGCGACAGAAGCGAGGCCGGATCGGCCACCCCCTTGCCCGCATGGACCAGCACCAGGATCGGCAGGATCACCGAGAACGAAAGGGCCAGTCCGTACAGGATGCCGGACAGTTTCCTGAGGCGCGCGATTTCATCCATTGACATTCTCCCTGCACAGCCACGATTTATTGTATTACAGTAATTTTTCATCGTCCACGGAGATTCTGATGCTTCGCTCTCTTCGCGCCGCCCTTGGCGTTCTGGCGCTGTCCGCCTGCTCTGCGGTCGTCCCGTCCACCGCGGCACGACTTGCGGCGCTGGATCCGCTGACGGCCGATCCCGCAGCGCTGGAACTGGTCGTCATCCTGCCGCCGGGTCTTGCGGTCAGCCCCGGCAGCGCCCGGCTGGAGCTGTCGGCAACCCGCGGCGCCGAACATCGCACAGGCAGCTTCCGGCTTGTGGATCGGCCGGTCGCATCCGGCCTCCCCCTGCCCACTGGGGCCACCGCGCGCGGCTTTGCCGTCGCCGAGGCGGATGTCGAGGCGATGCGCGCGCTTCAGGCCGACATCGCCGGCTGGCAGCGCAGCGGGGCTGCAAGGGGGCAGTTCGGCCTCGGAATCGACGGCTGCGCCGTTGGCGTTGGTCCCGTGGCAGATGCCAGGGCATCGGTCCTGATCCGTGTCGCCAAGGATGGCCCGTTCCTGCCGCTGGTGGCAGAGGGGCGTCTGTCCGAGCTGCTGGGGCCGGAGGTCCTGCGTGCGATCAAGCCTTGCCAAGCCGCGGAATAGGACGTAGGCGCCCGCCTTCGGTTGAGATTGCCCGGTCCGGGTGCTACTCTGCGCCGAAGCCCCGGCGCGGGGGCCGTCCGTCCGCGCCTGTCTCTGGAGGACCCGGACCTGTCGTCGCATTCTGATCCCGCCACCGGCCTGCCGGTCCGGCCGCGCCTGAAACCCGCCGAAGCTGCGCAGGACCATGCGTCCGAAGACGTGCTGGCCCTGGTGCTGAAATCCGTCGATGACGACAAGGCCGAGGACATCGTGCAGATCGACCTGCGCGGCCGGTCGGATGTGGCCGACTACATGGTCATCTGCTCGGGCCGCTCCTCGCGCCAGGTCGCCTCGATCTCGGAAAAGCTCGCCGACCGGCTGAAGCAGGAGATGCGGATTTCCGTCCGCATGGAAGGCAAGGAAACCGGCGACTGGGTGCTGATCGACGCGGGCGACGTGATCGTCCATGTCTTCCGCCCGGAAGTGCGCGACTTCTACCAACTGGAAAAGATGTGGCTGCCCATAGGCTCGGGGGCGGGCGCGGCCCGGGCCGCCAAGGCCTGATGCGGCTGCACCTCTGCGCCGTCGGCCGCCTGCGGGCGGGGGCAGAGCGTGATCTGGTGGACGACTACCTGCAAAGGCTCGACCGCACTGGGCGACCACTTGGCCTCGGCCCGGTGACCGAGCATGAGGTCGAGGATCGCAAGGGCGGCGGCATGGCGGCCGAGGCGGCGCTGCTGGCGCGCACGATCCCCGAAGGTGCCGCGCTTTGCGTGCTGGACGAACGGGGCAAGCTTCTGTCCAGCCCCGAGTTCGCGCAGGTGCTGGCCGGCTGGCGCGACGGGGGGCGGCAGGATGCGGCCTTCTTGATCGGCGGGGCGGACGGGGTGGACCCCACGCTGCGCGCCCGGGCCGATCTGGTGCTCAGCTTCGGGCGCATGGTCTGGCCGCACATGCTGGTCCGGGTCATGCTCGCCGAACAGCTTTACCGAGCCGCGACCATCCTTGTCGGGTCGCCCTATCATCGCGTCTGAGCCCCGTTACGCCAGCGCCCGTTCCGCCGCCCTACCCAGCCGCAGAAGCCGGGCCTCCTGCCCTGGACCGGCCATCATGCTTATCCCGCAGGAGGGCTGCGAGGTCGGCAGCGTCAACGCACAGCCCCCCACGAGGTTGCCGATCCGCGTGTTGCGCAGTGACAGCAGGTTCTCGGTCACATAATAGGCATCGTCGGTCATCAGCCGCTGCGCATCCGGCGGCAGGATCGGCGAGGTGGGCAACAGCACCGCATCGTAGCCCGCGACCCGATCGACCCAAAGCCGGCGGATCGCCTCCAGCCTGCGCCAGGCCGCGACGTAGTCGGCCGCCGCGACCCCGGCCCCGGACAGGAACCGCTCAAGAATCCGGGAGAACATCTTCTCCGGGGCGCGCTCGATGGTCTCGCGCCAGATCGCGTAGGCTTCGGGCGTAAAGAGTTTCACGGCCAGGCCGAGCGCCTCGGCCACTTCCGGCAGGACAAGGCGCTCGATCCGCGCCCCGGCTCGCGTCAGCCGGGCAAGCGCATCCTCGAAGCCCTTCAGGGGCCGGTCGCGCATGTCGTCCAGTGCGACCGTCTCCAGCACCGCAAGACGAGTGCCCGCCAGCGTCGCCCCGCCCAGATCAGCCTGCGGCCCGCCCAGCGCCTGCAAGAGCAGTGCGCAGTCCTCGACCGAATGGGCCAGCGGTCCGATCGTGTCGAAGCGTTCGCACAGAGGCACCACCCCGTCCGAGGGCAGGCTGCCGTGGCTGGTTTTCAACCCCACGAGGTCGTTCCAGGCTGCCGGAATCCGCACCGATCCGCCGGTATCCGACCCGATGGCCGCCGGGGCAATACCGAAGGTCACAGAGGCCGCCGCGCCCGAAGACGAGCCCCCCGGCACTGCGCGGTCGTCGTTCAGGCAGGGCGGCGTCGCGGTCACCGGGTTCAGGCCCAACCCGGAAAACGCCAGTTCCGACATGTGTGTCTTGCCAAGGCAGACAAGTCCGTTCAGCGTTGCCGTCTCCAGCACCGCCGCGTCCCGCCGCGGCACCCTGCCCCGAAGCAGCGCCGATCCGGCCTCGGTCGCCACGCCCGCCGTGTCGAAGTTGTCCTTCCAGCTGAGCGGCACCCCATCCAGCAATCCCCGGCGCAGGCCCGCCTTGGCACGCGAGGCGGCAGCCATCGCCTCGCCACGGGCGCGGGCTTCCGTCGTCCGGGCATAGATCCGGGCGGCCATGGGATGCGCCGCGATCTGGTCCAGGAAGGCTTCCGTCAACTCGACCGGATGGATGCGCCCCCTCTCGATCTCGCGCCCCAGTTCGGCTGCGGTCATGTGCGCCCAGGTTCCGGTCATCTGATCCCCCTTGTTGCGTGAACGGTAGCGGCTTGGGGACGCATGGACAATCCGTCTGCGCGGGGTATGTAGGGCACATGGAACGGGACGCCGACATCCTGATCGCAGGCGGAGGGTTGAACGGCCCCGCCTTGGCTCTTGCCCTGGCTCAGGGCGGCTTCCGGGTAACGGTGATCGACGCCCGGCCCGGCCCCTCCCGAGCCGAGGCAGGGTTTGACGGGCGCGCCTATGCCCTGGCCGTCGCCTCGGTGCGCCTCCTGACCGCGATCGGCATCTGGCCCCGGGTCGCCGACAAGGCGCAGCCGATCTTGCAGATCAAGGCCTCGGACGGCCGCGCAGGCGAAGGTGCCGCGCCCTTCTTCCTCCAGTTCGACGCGGCCGAGATCGAGGAAGGCCCGATGGGCCACATGCTGGAGGACCGCCACCTCTACGCAGCCTTCCTGGCCGCGATGCAGGCCACGCCGGGGGTGACGCTTCTGTCGGGCGAGAGCGTCGTCGCTCAAGAGGTCGGGCCAGCCGGGGTGTCGGTGACGCTCGCTTCGGGGTCCAGGCTCGCGGGAAGACTGCTGGTCGGCTGCGACGGCCGGGGCTCGGGCGTGGCAGCGCGCGCCGGGATCCGCCGGGTCGGCTGGGGATATGGCCAGACCGCGCTCGTCACCGCGATCCGGCACGAACGCGACCATCAGGGCATCGCGCAGCAGTTCTTCATGCCGTCGGGCCCGCTGGCGATCCTGCCGCTGAAGGGCGGCCACCATTCCAGTATCGTCTGGAGCGAGACCGATGCCACCGCCGCCGCGATCCAGGCCCTGCCGGATGACGACTACCTGGAGGCCCTGCGCCCCCGTTTCGGCGATTTCCTGGGGCAGATCGCGCTGGCCGGGGACCGCTTCACCTATCCCCTGTCGCTGTCACTGGCCGAACGTTTCGTCGCACCCCGGGTCGCGCTGGTGGGCGATGCGGCGCATGGGGTGCATCCGATCGCCGGTCAGGGGCTGAATCTCGGCCTGCGCGACGTGGCGGCGCTGGCCGAGGTGCTGATCCTGGCCCGCCGCCGGGGCGAGGATCCTGGCAGCCCCGCCGCGCTTGAGGAGTACCAGCGCTGGCGCCGGTTCGACGCGACGGTTCTTGCGCTGGGGATGGACGGAGTGAACCGGCTGTTTTCCAGCGACAATCCGCTCTTGCGGCTTGGACGCGACCTCGGGATGGGAGTGATCGGCGCGCTGCCCGGCCTGCGCCGGGGCTTCATCCGGCAAGCGGCGGGGCTGACGGGCGAGCTTCCGCGCCTTCTGACGGGGCGCCCGGTGTAGGTTCTGCCGAAGGCTTGTCGATGCCTTCGGCACTCCTCGCCGCGACCTCGCGAGGAGGCGCCGAAGCCGAACCGGCCGCCTCGGCCTTGCGCGCCTCGCGCCGGTCGAGAAGGTGGAACAGCAGCGGGTTGGCCAGGATCGACAGGATCGCGCCCGCCACCACCAGGTCGCGCGCCTCGGGCGGAACGATGTCCAGCTTCGCGCCCATGGTGATCAGGATGAAAGAGAATTCGCCGATCTGCGCGAGGCTTGCCGCGATGGTCAGCGCCATGTCGCGCCCCTCTCCCAGAAGCCGGACAAGATAGAATCCGGCCGCCGCCTTGACGCCGACGATGATCGTCACCGTGGCGAGCAGCGCCAGGGGTTTCGACATCAGGATCGCCGGGTTGAACAGCATGCCGACCGAGACAAAGAACAGCACCGCGAAGGCGTCGCGCAGCGGCAGAGTTTCCCGCATGGCCTGCTGCGACAGGGTGGACGAGGACATGACCATCCCGGCAAAGAAGGCCCCCAAGGCGAAGGAGACGCCGAAGAAATGCGTCGCGCCATAGGCCACGCCCAGCGCGATCGCCAGGACCGCCAGCCGGAACAGTTCTCGCGACAGGGTATGGGCGACGAAATGCAGGATCCACGGGATGACCCGGCGGCCGATCACCAGCATCAGTGCGACGAAGGCCGCCGCCTTGACCAGCGTGATCAGCACGGTCGCTGCGATCGGGCCGATGCCGATGTTGCTGGTGACCTCGGCGACGATCTCGGCATCTTCGCTGACCGGCATCGCCGTCCCGCCCAAGAGGCCCGCCAGCGGCGGGATCAGCACCAGCGCCAGCACCATCACCAGATCCTCGACGATCAGCCAGCCCACGGCGACCCGGCCCCTGTCGGTCCGGATCAGTTCGCGGTCCTGAAGCGCGCGCAACAGGACCACGGTCGAGGCGACCGACAGCGCGATGCCGAAGATCAGCCCGGCCCCGAGGCTCCATCCCATCGCCCAACCGACCGCCGAGCCGAACACCGTGGCCACCGCGATCTGGCCCAGGGCGCCGGGCAGGGCGATGCCCTTCACCGCAATCAGGTCCCGGGGCGAGAAATGCAGGCCGACCCCGAACATCAGCAGGATGACACCAAGCTCGGCCAGCTCGGCAGCCAGTTCCGTATCGGCGACATAGCCGGGGGTGAACGGACCGATCACCACCCCCGCCAGCAGGTATCCCGCAATCAGCGGCAGCTTCAGCCGCTGGGCCGTCAGGCCAAACAGGAAGGCCAGCCCGAAACCGGCGACGAGCATGGTGATCAGCGGCGTGTC
The DNA here is from genome assembly GCA_046294075.1 of Tabrizicola sp. GTDB lineage: Bacteria > Pseudomonadota > Alphaproteobacteria > Rhodobacterales > Rhodobacteraceae > Tabrizicola. Next base: position 9,982 of record JBKBJC010000027.1, read on the forward strand.
ATGGGGCAACTGTGGATGGTCCTTCCTGGCCGCCGCCCGGAATCTCGGGTTCAGCCTTTCGCGTCTTCGGAAAATTGTGTCAGGAGACAACAGGATAGTAGGAGCCGGCGCCCACAACGCAATCGGCGATTCGCATCCTGCGGTCACGAAACCCGCATTTGCCGAAACAATTCGCAATGTTAGGGATGGGAAATGACAGTCCTGATCCCGAACCTGCACGCCCGCCGTCTGTTTCTGGACCGGCATGCCCTGGCCGAGCAGCCCAATGGCCCAGCTGCGGGCCAGTCGCTGAACGATCTGATCGCGCGGATAGGCTTTGTCCAGGTGGACAGCATCAACACCGTCGCCCGGGCGCATGACATGATCCTGTGGTCGCGCCGGCAATCCTATCGCCCGCCGGCCCTGAAGCACCTGCTGGAGCGCGACCGCAGCCTTTGGGAGCACTGGACCCATGACGCCTCGATCCTGCCGGTCCATCTGCATGGCGTCTGGCAGCACCGGTTCCAGCGCGATGCCGTGCGGCTGGAGGCGAACTGGAAGCGATGGTTCCGTGATGGATACGAGGCACAGTTTGACAACATCCTCAACCGGATAGCCAGGGACGGCCCGGTCGGCACGGCGGATGTGGGCGAGGGCGAGGTCAGGGGCAAGGGCGGCTGGTGGGACTGGCATCCCTCCAAGACCGCGCTGGAGTGGTTGTGGCGAACGGGACGGCTTGCGATCACCCGCCGCGACGGGTTCGCCAAGATCTACGACCTGACCGAACGGGTGATCCCCGAGGCGCACCGCGCCCCCGTCCCTGCCGAGACCGTGACCGACTGGGCCTGCCGGTCGGCCCTGCGGCATCTGGGCTTCGGCACCTCGGGAGAGATCGCGGCCTACTGGAAGGCGATCGGACCCGAGGCGGCAAGGGACTGGTGCCGCGTGGCGCTGGGCCGCGGCGAAATCATCGCGGCCGAGGTCGAAGGCGCCGACGGACAGCGCCGCAAGTGCTTTGTTTTCCCTGACGTTCTGCATGAGACACCGCCGGACCCTCCGCCTCGTCTGCGCATCCTGTCGCCCTTCGACCCGGCCTTGCGAGACCGGGACCGGGCGGAATTCCTGTTCGGCTTTCACTACAGGATCGAGGTCTTCGTGCCCGAACCAAAGCGGGTCTACGGCTACTATGTCTTTCCGGTCATGGAGAGCGACCGGCTGGTCGGCCGGATCGACGTGAAGGCCTTCCGCGATGCCGGGGCGCTGCGAGTCAAGGCGTTCTGGCCCGAAGCCGGGGTGACACTGACCAAGGGGCGGCTGGCCAAGCTGGAGGCAGAACTGGACCGCCTGGCAAGGTTTGCGGGGTGCGACAGGGTTGAGTTTGCGGATGGGTGGGAGAGGGAAACCCTTGCCACGGCAAGATACTGATAAATATGGATTAATTCGGCATATTTCGAACAGGTTAACGGTCTGGCATCCGTCTGGCATCCGTCGGCTATCTGTCCCGACGCGCGGCGGTCGGTGGCGGGATTTACCATGCCGGGAAAATCGGCGGTTCGCCGCTTGGCAGCGGGCGCAGCGCGCCGCTAGACTTGGCCAACAGATGCGATTTCGGACCCCAGAGAATTGACCGGCGACACGTTCCTTTTCCTCGCCCTGCTTGCGGCGGCCCTTGCGGCGACATTTCTTGTTCTTTGGCTGCAACGCCCGACGGGCAGGCGGTCGAAGGACGGACCGGAGGTCTGGGTCCTGATCGACGGGTCAAACGTGATGCACTGGCGCGAGAATGTGCCTGACCTTGCCGTCGTGAAGGACGTGGCGCGGGCGCTGGCCGGTCAGGGTTTTGTGCCGGGCGTCGTCTTCGATGCCAACGCGGGCTGGAAGCTGTTCGGCCGCTACGTGCATGATGGCGAGTTTGCCCGGCTGCTGGGGCTGGAGAAGCGGCAGGTCCTGGTGGTGGCCAAGGGCACGCAGGCCGACCCGTTCCTGTTGCAGACGGCGCGCGAGTTCGGTGCAAGGATCGTGACCAACGACCGGTTCCGCGATTGGGCCGAGGCCCATCCCGAGGTGCAGGAGCCCGGGTTCCTGATCCGGGGCGGTGTCCGGGAGGGCAAGGTCTGGTTGCAGGGGTGGACGGCGAAGGAAGCTGCGCGGTGACAGCGTTTACCAGATGACGTCGATGATCCGACCATCGGAATGCTGACAGACTCCGACCCCGCCAGAGGTGGTGAAGCCGGAGGAATCCGCGTATCTCATCTGGCAGTTCAGTGAACTTCCCTTGTTGCCCAAGAGCACGGCAACGAAGCGATTTGTCGTCGATGATCCGAAGATTGCTGCGGTCATCCCGTCGCCAAAAGCCGTCCCGACGTTTGACGAGGATCCGTCCATGACGGCCTTTCCGACAAAGGTTTCACCCCCGATCATTGCCATGTACTTGTCCGAGTCCATGCCCTGTTCGTAGGTGAACTTGACGCGCTCGCCTGTTCCGCGAACCTGGCCAGTCATTTCGCCGGCGCACCCCGCCAGCAGCGTGGCTCCGCAAATCAAGACAGACAAATTCCGCATCAGTCGCTCCAAAGGGATTGAACGCGGGCACTTAATCCGACAAGGCCTGTGGTGACAAGGTATGGACTGTTGACCGAGCTATTGCGGCACCTGCCAGCCGTCGATCACCGCGACCGCCTCTTCCGCGGTCTCGACCATGGCGAAAAGCGACAGGTCCCCGGGGCTGATGACCCCGGCATCGGCCAGTTGCTGCCAGTTCACCACGCTTTCCCACCAGTCGCGGCCGAAAAGCAGGAAGGGCACCGACTTCATCCGGCCGGTCTGGATCAGGGTCAGGCTTTCGAACATCTCGTCCATCGTGCCGAAGCCGCCGGGAAAGACCACGACGGCCTTGGCACGCATCAGGAAGTGCATCTTGCGGATGGCGAAGTAGTGGAAGTTGAAGGACAGATCGGGCGTCACATAGGCGTTCGGGGCCTGTTCGTGCGGCAGGACGATGTTCAGCCCGATACTTTGGCCGCCGGCCTCGTCCGCGCCGCGGTTGCCGGCCTCCATCACGCCGGGGCCACCGCCGGTGCAGACCACCCATTCGCGGCCATAGCTGGCGACGCTGCGTTCGGTCATCATCCGGGCAAAGCGGCGCGCCTCGTCATAGTAATGCGACAGGCTGGCCAGCACCGGAGTGGCCGCCCGGTCGCGGTGTTCGGGGGCCGGGATCCGGGCGCCGCCGAACATGACCACGGTCGATTCGATCCCGCGTTCGTCCATCACCATCTGCGGCTTCAGAAGCTCCAGCTGCAGCCGCACCGGGCGCAGTTCGTCGCGCAGCATGAAGTCGCGGTCGAGGAAGGCCAGCCGGTAGGCCGGCGCACGGGTCTGCGGCGTCTCGGGGATGCGGCGGACGGCGGCGGCGTCCTCGATCGAATCGCGGAACTGGTGGCTGCGGTGGTCTTCGGTCATCAACTCGCTCGGATTGCGTGGCACTGGTGCAAGGCTTATAGGGTCGGCTGGCCCGTGACCAACCGAAAAGGGAACTTCGCATGACCCATGCCGAGCTTGAAGCCGCCATCGAAGCCGCCTGGGAGGCGCGGGAGACGATCAGCCCGGCCACGCGGGGCGAGATGCGCAATGCCATCGAGGCGACGCTGGCCGCGCTGGACGCCGGCAAGCTGCGCGTGGCCGAAAGGCGCGGGCAGGACTGGCATGTGAACCAGTGGGCGAAGAAGGCGGTGCTGCTGGGCTTTCGTCTGCGCGACATGGCGCAGCAGTCGGGCGGGCCGCAGGGCGGGTCCTGGTGGGACAAGGTGGATTCGAAATTCGCCGGCTGGGGCGACAGCGAATGGCGCGCGGCGGGGTTCCGCGCGGTGCCGAACTGCGTGGTGCGCCGGTCGGCCTTCATCGGCAAGGGCGCGGTGCTGATGCCCTGTTTCGTCAACCTCGGCGCCTATGTCGATGAGGGCACCATGGTCGATACCTGGGCCACGGTGGGCAGCTGCGCCCAGATCGGCAAGAACGTGCACCTGTCCGGCGGCGTCGGCATCGGCGGCGTGCTGGAACCGATGCAGGCGGGTCCCACGATCATCGAGGACAACTGCTTCATCGGTGCACGCTCCGAGGTGGTGGAGGGCTGCATTGTCCGTGAAGGCTCGGTCCTGGGGATGGGCGTGTTCATCGGGAAATCGACGAAGATCGTGGACCGGGAAACCGGCGAAGTGATGTATGGCGAGGTGCCGGCCGGTTCAGTCGTGGTGGCAGGTTCGATGCCGTCGAAGGGGGGGATCAACCTCTACTGCGCGGTGATCGTGAAGAAGGTCGATGCGCAGACCCGTGCCAAGACCAGCATCAACGATCTGTTGAGAGACTGACCCGAGGGGCGGGCAGCCCCGACGTGACAGGAACCGTATCGGTGTGGTAGGGTCTGTCCATGATGCGGGTGGCGTTCGTCCTTTTGGTCGGTCTGATCCTGCCGGGGCTTCCGGCACGGTCCGAGGTCGCGCTTGCCGGGACCTGGGAAGGCACGGTAACGGTCGTCACGACGGAGCTTGCCCCGACCGTGAATGCCTTCGGCTTTACCGTGGTTGCCGTGACCCCCGTCAGCGATGTGCAGCCAAGTCCCTCAGGCCCGCTGATCCTTTATCCGGATGGCCGCTATGCCATGCCCGATACGGGATATTCCGGCGAATGGCGGCAGGAAGGTGATGCGCTGCGTTTCTCGGGACCGCTTGAGGAAAGCGCGGGGCGGATCGAGGTGCAGGACGCCGGCCCGTTCCTGTTCCTGACCCTGCCTGGCGCCGATGGTTTGCCGCAGGAGATCACCTTCCACCGACGCGGGGATTGACCATCAGCCCGGCTTGACCGACACCGCTGGAAGGCCCGCGTTTCCGGGCGCAGCAGGACATGTGATGACCCAGGACATACCACCGGAACGGCCCAAGCGCCCGCAGCAGGTCTATGCGCTGATCGTCCAGGTCGGCCGCAAGGAGGGCGACGGGCTGCCACCGCGCGCCACGGGGGCGGCGCTTCTGTGCTATGCGAGCGGCGTGGACGAGGCAGAGGCGGTGCGCGAGACCGTGGCGATCCTCAAGGAGGCCGACATGGCGCCGCTGGAAGTGCAGGGGCTGGGCAGCCTGGCCGAACGGACCAAGGCCGGCGAGGAGATCGACGACGAGGAGCGATTCCTGATGGAACGCGCACTGAAGGAAAACTCGGTGATCGTGGCCGAGGTCACACCCTTCTTCGACTGAGGCCGGATGCCGCCTTGCGGTTGCGTGGCCGGAGGCAAGCGGATAGGGATGCCTTCCGAACCTTGTCCCTGGACCAGAAGATGCCTTTCGATCCCCTAGACCCCGTGGACCTGACCGCACGGCTGATCCGCTGCCCTTCAGTAACGCCGGAAGAGGGCGGTGCGATAGCGCTGCTGGCCGAAGTGCTGGAAGGGGCCGGCTTCGCCTGCTTTCGGGTAGACCGCGCGGGCATCGCCAACCTTTACGCGCGCTGGGGCAAGCAGGGCGCGAACCGGGCCTTCGGGTTCAACGGGCATACCGACGTGGTGCCGGTGGGGGACGCGGCGGCCTGGAGGCATGATCCGTTCGGGGCCGAGGTGAAGGACGGGGTGATGTATGGCCGCGGCGCCTGCGACATGAAGTCGGGTGTCGCTGCCTTTGTCGCGGCGGCGGTGGATTTCGTGCGCGAGACGCCTCCCGATGGCGCGGTGATCCTGGCGATCACCGGCGACGAGGAGGGCGAAGGCAAGGACGGCACTGTGGCGATCCTCGACTGGATGGCCTTCAACGGCGAGCGGATGACGCATTGCCTGGTGGGCGAGCCGACCTGCCCGAACCAGATGGGCGAGATGATGAAGATCGGCCGCCGCGGCAGCATGACGGCACGGATCACCGTGACCGGGGTGCAGGGCCATTCCGCCTATCCGCACCGGGCGAAGAACCCGCTTTCGGCGCTGGTGAAACTGCTGGCGAAACTGGACACGGAACCCCTGGACCGGGGCACGCAGCATTTCGACCCCTCGACCCTGGCGATCACCACGATCGACTGCGGCAACCCGGCCTCGAACGTGATCCCGGCGCAGGCGACGGCCACGGTCAACATCCGCTTCAACGACACCCATTCCGGCGACACGCTCTCGGCCTGGCTGCGGCACGAGGCCGAGGCGGTGGCCGAGGCGACGGGCTGCGAGATCGGGCTGAAGGTCTCGGTGTCCGGCGAGGCCTTCCTGACGCCGCCGGGCGAATTGTCGGGGCTGGTGGCGCGGGCAGTGGAGGCCGAAACCGGGCGGAAGCCGATCGCCTCGACCAGCGGCGGGACATCGGATGCGCGCTTCGTGAAGGACCATTGCCCGGTGATCGAGTTCGGCCTGGTCGGAAAGACCATGCACCAGGTCGACGAGAGGGTCGAGATCGCGCATATCCACCAGTTGAAGGCGATCTACGGTCGAATCCTGCGGGGGTATTTCGCATGACGCGGACCGGCAGCTTCAGGATCGAGATCACGCAGGACATCCCGACCTGCCAGGCCCTGCGCCGGGTGGTGTTCATCGAGGAACAGGGCGTCAGCGAGGCGGACGAGCTTGACGGTCTGGACGGGCGTGCGATCCACCTCCTGGCCTGGGAGGGTGCCTGTCCCGCAGGAACTGCGCGGCTTCTGGTGAAGGGATCGGAAGGCAAGATCGGCCGGGTCTGTGTCCTGCCGGAAATGCGGGGCACGGGCCTGGGCGCCGCGCTGATCAGCGCGGCGCTCGATGTGCTGCGGGATCAGCCAGGGGTGACGGAGGCCTGTCTCGGGTCGCAGTCGCACGCGACGGGCTTTTATGAAAAGCTGGGGTTCGTCGTCGAGGGCGAGGAGTTCCTGGACGCCGGCATCCCGCACCGCCACATGCGCCGCGCCCTCTGAGCTGCGGTTACCGGGCGGAGCGCCTTGCGGCGCGAGCCTTCCGTCTCGTCGTCGGGCTGCGCCTCCTCCTCGATCGCCGAGGGCTTTTCACCCCCGGACCCCCGTAGAGTATTTCCCGAAGGGCATGGGGCTGGCCGGGATAGTCTTGGACGGGGCGGCGTGCTAGGTCAGGGGCATGAAAGCTTTGCCATCCAAGGAAGCGATCCGGCAGTGGATCCTCGATAACCCGGGCCTTTCGGCCAAACGCGACATTGCCAAGGCCTTCGGCATCAAGGGCGACGGCCGGATCGAGCTGAAGCGCCTCCTGCGCGAGCTGGAAAGCGAGGGGGTGGTGGAGAAGATCGCCCGCCGGTTCGGCGAGCCGGGGGTGTTGCCGCCCGTGGCCGTCCTCAAGGTGCTGGCGCCCGATGCGCAGGGAGACCTCTACGCGCAGGCGCTGGAAGAGGGGGTGGAAGCAGGGCCTCGGATCCTCGTGGTGCCGAAGAAGGGCGACCCGGCGCTGGGCGCGGGGGACCGCATCCTGGCGCGGCTTTCGAAGGTTGACCTCGATGATTACGCCTATGAGGCCCGGCTGATCCGGCGGCTTGGGTCGAACCCGAGGAAGGTGCTGGGCGTGTTCCGCCTGGGACCGCAAGGCGGGCGGATCGTGCCCATCGAGAAGGGCGACGACAAGGAATGGCGCGTCGCGCCCGACATGACGATGGGGGCCAAGGACGGGGAACTGGTGGAGGCCGAGGCGGTTGGTGGCCGGCGGCTGGGATTGCCGGCCGCGCAGGTCGTGGCGCGGCTGGGCGATCCGGCGGGGCCGCGGGCGGCCAGCCTGATCGCCATTCACCAGCATGGCATCCCGGATGTGTTTCCGGATGCCGTGATTGCCGAGGCCGACCGGGCAGAGCCCGTGGGGATGGCGGGACGCGAGGATCTGCGCGACCTGCCCCTGGTGACCATCGACCCGGTCGATGCGCGCGACCGTGACGACGCGGTCCATGCGGAGGCGGACAGCGACCCCGGCAACATCGGCGGCTTCGTCATCTGGGTCGCGATCGCCGATGTGGCGCATTACGTCACGCCCGGCAGCGCGCTGGACCGCGAGGCGCGAAAGCGGGGGAACTCCACCTATTTCCCTGACCGGGTGGTGCCGATGCTGCCGGACATCCTGTCGGGCGACCTCTGTTCCCTGCACGAGGGAGTGGACCGCGCCTGTCTGGCGGTGCGGATGGTGATCGACGCCGGGGGACACAAGCGGAGCCACCGTTTCGTGCGCGGGATGATGCGGTCGGTGGGGTCGCTGCATTATGCGCAGGTGCAGGCGGCGGTGGATGGTTCACCCGACGAGAAGACCGCGCCCCTGGTGGAGCCGGTCTTGAAGCCGCTTTACGCCGCCTATGCCGCGCTGAAACGGGCGCGGGAGGTGCGGCAGCCCCTCGACCTGGAGCTGCCGGAGCGGAAGATCGAGCTGGACGATGCGGGGCGCGTGGTTTCGGTCGCGTTCAAGGAGCGGCTGGAGGCGCACAAGCTGATCGAGGAGATGATGATCCTCGCCAACGTGGCGGCGGCGGAGGAGCTGATCCGGCTGAAGCATCCGCTTCTCTTCCGGGTGCATGAGGAACCTTCACCCCTGAAGCTTGAGGGCTTGCGTGAGGTGGCGGAAAGCGCGGGCATGTCGCTGGCCAAGGGGCAGGTCTTGCAGACGAGGCATCTGAACCGGCTCCTGGCGCAGGCGCAGGGGACGGAGTTCGATGAACTCATCAACCTGTCGACCTTGCGGTCGATGACGCAGGCCTACTACCATCCCGAGAACTTCGGGCATTTCGGGCTGGCCTTGCGGAACTATGCGCATTTCACCAGCCCGATCCGGCGCTATTCGGACCTGATCGTCCACCGCGCGCTGATCTCGGCCCATGGCTGGGGCAAGGACGGCTTGTCGGCCTGGGACATGGAGAACCTGGAAGAGACGGGCAAGCTGATCTCTGAGGCCGAGCGGCGCAGCATGGCGGCGGAACGGGACACGACGGACCGCTATCTGGCGGCCTATCTGGCGGACCGGGTGGGGGCAGAGTTCGCCGGGCGGATCTCGGGGGTGCAGCGGTTCGGGGTGTTCGTGCGGCTGGACGAGACCGGGGCGGACGGGCTGATCCCGGTGCGGGCGCTGGGGCGGGAGTATTTCAACTATGACGAGGGCAGCCAGACGCTGATGGGGTCGGAAACCGGATTGACCCTGGGGATCGGGCAGCGGGTCATGGTGCGGCTGGCCGAGGCGGTGCCGGTGACGGGCGGTCTGATCCTGGACCTGCTGTCCGTCGAGGGCGCGACGGTGCGGCCGCCGCGGCGGGCGGGGGGCAAGTACAGCCCCCGCAAGCCCGCACAGGTGGCGGCCAAGCGTCGGCTGGTGCGGAAGCGCCGATGATGGGGGCAAGACTTTTGGAAAAGTCTTGCAAAATCCTTCGAAGGATTTTGGTCGCGTCAGGCCTCGCCTTGGGTCCCGGTCAAGCGGCGCAGGCCCAGACGATCCTGCCCGATCCGGTGGCAGGTGTGGAGGAGAAGATGGGCTCTCAGGCCGGACTGGACGCCTGGATTCAGGATTTCCGGCCGCGCGCGCTGGAGGCCGGGATTTCGGCCGCGACGTTCGACGCCGCGCTGCGCGGGGTGGAGTTCAACCCGAAGGTCGTGGAGCGCGACAGGAACCAGAACGAGTTCACCAAGACGATCTGGGATTACCTGGATACCGCCGTCTCCGAGGACCGGGTGGCGCTGGGGCTGAAGGCCATCGAGAAGAACCGGGCGCTTCTGGAGCGGATCGAAGCGGCTTATGGTGTCGAGAAGGAGGTTGTCGCGGCGGTCTGGGGGCTGGAGAGCGCCTATGGCACCTACCGGGGCGACCTGGACGTCCTGGGGTCACTGGCGACGCTGGCCTACGAGGGGCGGCGCGGAGCCTTCTTCGAGGCCGAGCTGATCGCGGCGCTGAAGATCGTGCAGGGCGGGCATGTGGAGCGGTTCACGGGCAGTTGGGCGGGGGCGTCGGGGCACACCCAGTTCATGCCGTCGAGCTGGGAGAAGTTCGCGGTCGATTTCGACGGGGACGGCAAGCGGAACCTCTGGGGAGAAGACCCGGGGGATGCGCTGGCCTCGACGGCGAACTACCTGCGGCATTGGGGCTGGACCAAGGGGCAGCCCTGGGGGGTCGAGGTGCGTCTGCCCGAGGGCTTCGACTATGACCAGACCACGGAACGGGTGGTGAAGCCGGTGGCCGACTGGCAGGCGATGGGGGTCCGGACGGTGTTCGGGGCGGACCTGCCGGATCACGGGCCGGGCTCTATCCTGTTGCCGGGAGGGCATCGGGGGGCGGCCTTCCTCATCTGGCCGAACTTCCAGGTGATCGAGAAATACAATACGGCGGATGCCTATGTGGTGGCGATCGGGTCGTTGTCGGACCGGCTGCGGGGCGCGCCTGCGATCCAGTCCGGCTGGCCGCGCGAGTTGCGCGCCCTGACACTTGAGGAGCGACGGGAGTTGCAGGACCGGCTGACCAGGGCCGGCTTCGATGCGGGAGGTGTCGACGGGCGGATGGGGCCGAAGACGGTGGCCGCCGTAAAGGCCTTCCAGAAGGCGAAGGGAATGGTGCCGGATGGGTATCCGAGCTTGGAAGTGCTGGAGCGTCTGCGATAGTGTCCACGGTGGACATTTTCTGTTCCTACAGTCTTTTCAACACCTTGCTCGCGGACGTTAGGGACTTCTTCACCAATTGCGCCGCCGGTGCCAGCGACCTTTTCCAAGGTATCCCGGAGGCACACGGCGACCGAGAAAGAGGCGGCTTCCCGGTCCTGTTCGGGCCGCTGCGCCTGTCGGATTGCGCGCTGCGCGCAAGCCTTTCCTGTGCCGGACGCGCGTGAAGGACGCGCATCCGGCGCGGTGTTGGGGGTTTTCCACCCCCAAACCCCCGAGAGTATTTGACAAAAGGGCAAATGGGCTGGTCAGGCGGGCTTGTGCAGGCGGGCCATGAAGAATCCGTCCATTCCCCCTTGCTGCGCCCAGAGATCCGGGCGGAGACGAAGGGCGTCGTCCGCGGTCCACCACTGCGGGTCGATGCCGGGGAGGTCGGGGCGCTCGACAGCGAGGGTCGGGTGGCGGTGCAGGGCGGCGGCGAGTTGTGCTTCACCTTCCTCGGGGAGCAGCGAGCAGGTGGAAAAGACGAGGCGGCCGCCGGGTCTGAGCCAGGTGAGGGCGCGGTCGATGAGCCCGGCTTGCAGGGTAGTGAGGGCTGGAAGCTCGGAGCCGTCCTTGACGAAGGGGAGGTCGGGGTGGCGGCGAATGGTGCCGGTGGCTGAACAGGGGGCGTCAAGGAGGATGGCGTCGAAGGGGGCTTCGGGTTGCCAGTGAAGCGCGTCGGCGCTGACGAGGGTAGCGGCGAGGCCGGTGCGGGAGAGATTGGCCTGCACGCGGACCATCCGGGGGGCGGAGATGTCCAGCGCGGTGACCTCGGCCCCTGCGGCAGCGAGTTGCAGCGTCTTGCCGCCCGGCGCGGCGCAGAGGTCGAGGATGCGTTCGCCAGGCCGGGGTTGCAGGAGCTGCACCGGCAACGCGGCGGCGGCGTCCTGCACCCACCAGCCGCCTTCCGCATAGCCCGGCAGGGTCGAGAGCTGGCCGGGGGCCCGGAGGCGCAAGCTGCCGGTGGAAAGAAGCGCGCCGTCGGGATGGGGGAAGCCCGGACGCAGGGTGAGGTCGAGCGGCGGTTCCTGGGCGTGGACGGCCTCGATGGCGGCGACGATGTCGCGCCCGTAGGTATGGACGAGGGGTTGGCGGAGCCAGCGCGGCAGTTTCTGCACCGGAAGCACGACGGGATCGGGCAGCGCGCGCAACACGGCATTGACGAGGCCGGCGAGATGCGCGGTGCGCCTGCCGCCCCGCCGCGTGATCTCGACCGCGGCATTGACGACGCCATGGGCCGGGGCGCCCTGGGCGCGCTCGGCGATGGCGAGGCGCAGGATGTTGCGCACGGTCAGGGGCGGGGCCTTGCGCAGATGCCGGTCCAGCAGCCTGTCGGCGGGCTCCAGATGGCGCAATGTGGTCTCGGCCAGCCGCAGGGCGCGGGCGCGGTCGGCGGGAGCGAGATGGTCGCCCGGGAACTCTGCCAGCATCCGGCCCTCGCCCAGCACGCCGTCGAGAATTGCGACTGCGGTGGCGCGCGCCGCGATGCCTTCGGCCATGACCGTCCCCTTGCTGGTTCGGGAAGCGGGTTATATCACGACGGGAGGCCAGACAAGGAAGGGTCGAGGATGGAAGGATCGGACCGGAACGACGATCTGCCGCCCGCCGCACGGCGGGCGCTTGCCGAGGCCGAGGCACGCCGGAAGGCCGCGGCGGCGCAGGCCCCGCTGCCGAAGGAGCTGGGCGGTCGGGACGGACCGGAACCGGTGCGCTATGGCGACTGGGAGAAGAAGGGCATCGCGGTCGATTTCTGAGGCACGGCCGCGGTCGGGTCGCGCCTAGCGCAGGCGGAAGGTGGCGCTGTCGCCATTGCCCTCGTCGACGGTAAAGCGGAGTTTGTCAGCCCCCTGCGCCTCGACCAGCTGGCAGTTGTAGCGGATCGGCGTGCCGCTCCAATCCATCTCGCGGCAGAAGTAGCCGTCCTTCCACGACCAGCTGCCGGTAATCTTCCAGCCCAGCGCAGAGCCGTCGATCCGGCCGTCGGGCAGGACGCTGATCGACAGGTTGTAAAGCCCGATGCGCAGCGTGCGATCCTTGACCAGGGTCAGGAAGCGGTCCTTGTCCGTGACCGGCTCGAACCCGTTGGCCGCAGCCGGGACGGACAGCAGGAACAGCACGGCAGCAAGACGCAGCATGAGACCCCCCGATCACAGTCACAGGGGCTTTACGCGGCTGGCGCCGGATCGGATCACCCGTCAGATGCCCAGCACATCCATCATGTCGTATTGCCCGGGTTTCTGGCCCTGGCCCCAGAGCGCGGCGCGCAGGGCGCCACGCGCGAAGATCGCCCGGTCGGTGGCGACATGGCGCAGGATCACCCGTTCGCCCTCGCCGGCGAAGATCACGTCATGTTCGCCGACGATGTCGCCGCCGCGGATTGCCGAAAAGCCGATTGCGCCCCTTGCCCGGGCGCCGGTGATGCCTTCGCGGCCGGAGACGCGGGCATCGTCGAGGCTGACGCCCCGGCCTTCGGCAGCGGCCTGGCCAAGCATCAGCGCGGTGCCGGACGGAGCATCGACCTTCATGCGGTGGTGGGCCTCGACGATTTCCACGTCCCAGTCGGCATCAAGCGCGGCGGCGACCTTCTGCGTCAGGCGCACCAGAAGGTTGACGCCAAGCGACATGTTGCCGGCGCGGATGATGACGGCGTGACGGGCCGCGGCCTCGATCCGGGCGATGTGCTGGGGTTCAAGCCCCGTGGTGCCGATGACGTGGACGGCGCGGGCCTGGGCGGCGAGCGCGGCGAAGTCCACCGTGGCGGCGGGGGCGGTGAAGTCGATCACCGCCTGGGCCCTGGCGAAGGCCTCCAGCGCGTCGTCGGTGACCTTCACGCCAATGGGGGCGCCGCCCATCGCCTCGCCCACGTCGCGGCCGATCCAGGGATGGCCCGCGCGTTCAACGCAGCCGACGAGGCGCAGCCGGTCCGACCCCTGTGCCAGGCGGATCAACGTCTGGCCCATGCGCCCCGAAGCGCCTGTGACCACAAGTCCCGGACCATCGCTCATGTTGCACCCCCTGCCCTTGGCCCTTCCCTAGCGGGTTCGCGCGGGCGTGAGAAGCCCGGCGTTGCGGGCCGGGTCGAAAGGGCCTATGTGATCGCGCATGTCCAAGCGCCACGATACCGGGTCCGGCCCGTCACAACGCCAGCTTCGGGTGGGGGAACTGATCCGCCGCACGCTGTCTGACGTGCTGAACCGGGCGGAGATCCACGACCCCGAGCTGAACGCCATGTCGATCACGGTCGGCGAGGTGTCCTGTTCGCCGGACCTGAAGGTGGCGACGGTCTATGTCATGCCGCTGATGGGCTCGGTGCCGGTCGAGGCGGCGATCGCGGCGCTGGCGCGGAACAAGGCGGAACTTCGGCACCGGGTGGCGGGGGAACTGACGCTGAAATATGCGCCCGACCTGCGGTTCCGGCCCGACGAGACCTTCGACCGGCTGGACGAGACGCGGCGGCTGTTCGCCGATCCTGCGGTGCAGCGCGACCTTGGCGCGACGGACGACACGGAATGAGGTGGCTTGCGCTGGCCGCCCTGCTGGCCCCGGTGTCGGCAGAGGCGGCAGACTGCCGGGACACCAGCTTCGAGGGCGCCTCCTACACGGTCTGCGAGGTCGGCGCGGACGAGGACCTGCGGCTGTTCCATTCCGGGCCGGACGGTGCCTATGGCAGCTTCCGCAACATCGACCTGGCGCTGGCGGCCGAGGGCAAGGCGCTTGGCTTTGCGATGAACGCCGGGATGTATCACCGCGACCTGTCGCCGGTGGGTCTCTATGTCGAGGACGGGGTGGAACGCTCGGCCATCGTGACCAGTGACGGGCCGGGCAACTTCGGCCTTCTGCCGAACGGTGTGTTCTGCATCGGCAAGACCTTCCGGGTGATCGAGAGCCGCGCCTTCAAGAAGGCAAAGCCGGCGTGCCGCCACGCCACGCAATCGGGGCCTATGCTGGTGATCCGCGGCAAGCTGCATCCGAAACTGCTGCCGGGCAGCGACAGCCGCTATGTCCGCAACGGCGTGGGCGTCAGCGAGGATGGCAATCGCGCGGTGTTCGTCATCTCAAACGAGGCGGTGAACTTCCATGCTTTCGCAAGGTTCTTCCGCGACGGGCTGGGGCTGCCGGACGCCCTGTATTTCGACGGCAACATCTCGCGGCTCTATGCCCCAGCTCTGGGTCGGCACGACGGGGGGTTCCCTATGGGACCGATCGTCGGCACCGTGGTTGCGAAGGGCTGAGGCATGGGACGCGCGCGCAAGGGCAGGGCAGTCAGCGGCTGGCTTGTCGTGGACAAACCCGCCGGCTTGACCTCGACGGCGGTGGTCAACAAGGTGAAGTGGGCATTCGGCGCGCAGAAGGCAGGCCATGCCGGGACGCTGGACCCCGATGCGACGGGCGTGCTTGCGGTGGCGCTGGGCGAAGCGACGAAAACGATCCCCTACATCACCGACGCGCTGAAGTGCTACCGGTTCCGGGTTGCCCTCGGGGCGGCGACAGATACCGACGATGCCTCGGGGCAGGTGATCGCCCGCAGCACCGCGCGGCCGACCGATTCCGAGATCGAAGCCGCCCTGGCCGGTTTTCGCGGCGACATCCGTCAGGTCCCGCCACAGTATTCGGCGGTAAAGGTGGACGGCGAGCGAGCCTACGATCTTGCCCGCGAGGGCGAGGCGATGGACCTGGCCGCGCGGCCCCTGTGGGTGGAGCAGCTGGTGGTCACCGGCCGCCCGGATGCCGACCACGTCGATCTGGAGATGGTCTGCGGCAAGGGCGGCTATGTCCGGTCCATCGCGCGGGACCTTGGACAGGCGCTGGGCTGTCTGGGGCATGTCGAATGGTTGCGGCGCGAATGGTCGGGGCCGTTCCGCGCGGATCAGGGCGTGACGCTGGAGACGGTGGAGGCCGAAGCGAAGTCCGACGCACTGGATGCGCATCTTCTGCCACTGGAGCTGGGGCTGCACGACCTGCCCGAGTTTCGCGCGACGCCCGAAGGCGCTGTGCGCCTGAAGAACGGCAATCCGGGGCAGGTAATCGGCCATGCCGACTGGGGGGCCGAGGGTTGGGCCAGTCTTGACGGGCTGGCGATCGCGGTCGGGCACTACCGGGGCGGAGAGCTGCACCCGAGCCGGGTGTTCAACCGCTAGTCCCGACAGCTGCTGCTCTTGCCCTTTCCCAAATACTCCACGGGGAGCGCGAGGGGTGTGAAACCCCTCGCTCCATCGCCGCAACCGGGCAATGCCGCAAGAAAAAGGCCCCGCACCGGGCGGGGCCTCTGGAGCATTCGGGTGCCTGACCGATCAGGCCAGCGCGGCCTTGGCCTGGCCGGCAATGGCGTTGAACGCCTCCGGCTCGTGCACGGCGAGATCGGCGAGAACCTTGCGGTCAACCTCGATCCCGGCTTTCGCGAGGCCGTTGATCAGACGCGAATAGGTCATCTCGGCGTCGAAGAGGCGGACGGCGGCGTTGATTCGCTGGATCCACAGCGCGCGGAAGCTGCGCTTGCGGGCCTTGCGGTCGCGGGTCGCGTACTGGTTGGCCTTGTCGACGGCCTGGGTCGCGGTGCGGAAGTTGGTGGAACGGGCGGCATAGTAGCCCGAGGCGGCCTTGATCACCTTGCGGTGACGGGCGTGGGTGACCTTGCCGGATCTGACGCGGGACATGTGATGCTCTCCTTACCGGTCGTAGGGCATGTATTTCTTGACGATCTTCGCATCGCTGTCGTTCAGCAGCATCGTGCCGGTCGCTTCGCGGATGAATTTCGTCGAACGCTTGATCATGCCGTGGCGCTTGCCGGCGACGCCGGCCTTCACCCGACCGGTGGCCGTGAAGCTGAAGCGCTTCTTCGCCGCCGACTTGGTCTTCATCTTGGGCATTTCCATCTCCGTGGTTTCAGGCACGACTCGGCATGCCACCCTGGCCGGCCGTGCGGGTAATGAAGCCGTCCCTATAGGGGCAGCCGCGGAAAGGTGCAAGTGGATTGCGTCAGTCGAACAGACGCATCGCCGTCTTGAGAATGACCCCGGGCACCTGCTCGAAAGCATAGCCACCGGGGCTGTAGATCAGCGCTGCCGAGATCATGCCCAACGCCGTCACCGCCATGATGGCGCCCATCCGGGGCGCACGGCTCTCAACCCAGGCCGACAGCAAGGACGGCAAAGACAGCACCAGAAGCACGATCCCGATTGTCAGAAGGAGGTCCGTATCCATGGTGCCTCGACCGTGACCCTGTGCGCGGAAAGCCTACTCGGGGTCCACGCGCGAGATCAAGCGTTCGTCACAGGGCGCCACACGCAGGATGTTGGTCGTGCCCTTGACGTTGAACGGCACGCCGGCGGTGACGACGATCTGGTCCTCTTCGGTGGCAAAGCCGGCAGCCCGCGCCGCGCTGACAGCGGCAAGCACCGCGCCCTTGAAGCGTTCCTGCGGCGGGGTGATCACGCAATGCGCCCCCCAGGTCAGCGCCATGCGCCGGGCGGTGGACATCAGCGGCGTCAGCGCGAGGATCGGCACATGCGGCCGTTCCCGCGCGACCAGCGCAACGGTGGTGCCGGTCTGGCTGAAACAGCAGATCGCCTTGATGTTGGTGGCCTCGGCAATCTCGCGCGCGGCGGCGACGATGCCGTCCGCAACCGATTCGCGGCGCACCATGCGGCTGGCCTCGATGATCGACAGATAGGTCGGGTCCTTCTCGACACTCATCGCCACATTGTTCATCGTGGCGACGGCTTCGATCGGGTACTTGCCCGCTGCAGACTCCGCCGAAAGCATGATGGCGTCGGCGCCTTCGTAAATCGCGGTGGCGACGTCGCTGACTTCCGCCCGGGTCGGAACGGGCGATTCGATCATCGACTCCAGCATCTGCGTTGCCACGATCACCGGCTTTGCGCCTGCGCGGGCGGCGCGCACCAGGCGCTTCTGGATCGGGGGGACCGAAGTCACCGGCAGTTCGACGCCCAGGTCGCCGCGCGCCACCATGATCCCGTCCGAGACCTGGAGGATGGCGTCAAAGGCCTTGACCGCGGCCGGCTTCTCGATCTTCGACAGGATCGCGGCGCGGCCCTTGGCCAGGCTGCGCGCCTCGATGACGTCCTCGGGGCGCTGCACGAAGGACAGCGCCAGCCAGTCCACGCCGAGATCGCAGACGAATTCCAGGTCGGTGCGGTCCTTTGCCGACAGCGCTGCCACCGGCAGGACCACATCGGGCACGTTCACGCCCTTGCGGTTGGAGATCGTGCCGCCGACTTCCACGGTGCAATCGGCGAAGTCCTTGCCGCAGGCGTTCACCCTGAGGCGGATCTTGCCGTCGTTGACCAGAAGCGTCGTTCCTGTTTCGAGCGCCGCAAAGATTTCCGGGTGCGGCAGGTTCACGCGGGTCGCATCGCCGGGAGCGGTGGAAAGGTCCATGCGGAAGGCGGCGCCTTCGGCCAGTTCCTCTGAACCGTTGGCGAACACCCCGACGCGCAGCTTGGGGCCCTGAAGGTCGGCCAGAATGCCGATCGGGCGACCCAGGTCCTTTTCGACCTTGCGGATGATCTCGTGCCGCCTCGTGATGTCCTCATGGCTGCCATGGCTCATGTTCAGGCGGAACACGTCGGCCCCGGCCTCGAACAGGGCGCGGATCATCTCGTAGCTCGAAGATGCCGGGCCAAGCGTGGCCACAATCTTCACGTTGCGGTGACGGCGCATCGCCATCCTCCTGCTGATAAATTCCGGTTCATGTGGGCCGAGCGCCTTATGGCGTAATCTGGATCAACCCGCAACGCCTTCCCGTCACTCTTCGCTTCCTTCGCTCGCTCATCGCTGGCCTCGCGCCAAAAACGACCGTAAGTGAGGGATGAGCAGACCCGGAGGACCGCCTTGGCCTTTCAGATCGACGGAGAGCATCGCAAGGGCCGGTGGCTTGTCACCTGCGACCATGCGTCGAATCGGGTGCCCCCATGGCTGAACGGCGGCGATCTGGGGATTCCGGCCGAGGACATGCAGCGCCACATCGCCTGGGACGTGGGCGCGGCCGGGGTTGCGCGAGAGCTGGGCCGCCTTCTGGACAGCCCGGTGCTCCTGTCAGAGTTCAGCCGCCTGGTGATCGACCCGAACCGGGGCGAGGACGATCCGACACTGGTGATGCAGCTTTACGATGGCACGATCATCCCGGCCAATCGCCACATCCGTCCCGACGAGGTGGAGCGGCGGCTGGACAGCCTCTATCGGCCCTATCACGCCGCCTACGCACGCCTGGCGGCGCTGCGCCCGGACCGGGTTATCCTGGCCGTCCATTCCTTCACTCCTTGCCTGCGCGGCCGCACGCCGAGGCCCTGGCATGTGGGCGTGCTTTACAGTCATCTTGACGAAAGGCTGTCGAAAGCGCTGCTCACGCGGCTGCGAACAGAGCCGGACCTCTGCATCGGCGACAACGAGCCCTATTCGGGCCATCTTCCTGGCGATGCGATGGATCGACATGCCTTGCGGACAGGGCGGCACAATACACTTATAGAGTTGCGAAACGATCTGATCGCGACGCCAGCCGAGCAGGCGCATTGGGCCGCGCGGCTGGCAGCGATCCTGACCGAAGTGCTTGAGGAGATCTGATGGACGACCGGACCCGCATCGAACTGGAGGCCGCCGCCTTCCGCACGTTGATCCATCACCTGATGGTCAAGCGCCCGGATGTGCAGAACATCGACCTGATGAACCTTGGCGGGTTCTGCCGCAACTGCCTGAGCCGCTGGTATCAGGAAGCAGCCGCCGAGCGTGGGATCGAGATGTCGAAGGACGAGGCGCGCGAGATCGTCTATGGCATGCCATATGCCGACTGGGTGGCGCAGCACCAGAGCGAGGCGGACGACAGCAAGAAGGCGGCCTTCGAAAAGGCCTTTGCCGAGAATGTCGGGCCGAAGCCCGCGTAGGGTGAGGGTCGGGCCGCGCCGGCCGATGGTGCGCTGTAGCGCACCCTACGAAAATGCCACAGGGGGGCGTCCAAGCCTCTCACGGTGAAGGGTTTTTTGTAGACCTTGCGCGCGAGGGCAGCTATCGTGCCGGAAAACGGGGCGGATAGACCCCGCGATTGAGGCAGCAATGGCGTTTCCTGAGCGGTTTTCGAACCTGCCGGATTATGCGTTTCCGCGCCTGCGGAAGCTTCTGGACGCGCACGCCCCCGGCGGCGAACCCATTGCCATGACCATCGGCGAGCCGCGCCATGCAATGCCGGATTTCGTCGGGCCGATCCTGGCGGCGAACCTGTCGGGTTTCGGGGTCTATCCGCCGAACGACGGCACGCCGGAGCTCCTTTCCGCCATCACGGGCTGGATCGCGCGTCGCTATGGTGTCGCGGTCGCCGAGGACCGGCTGATGGTGCTGAACGGCACGCGCGAGGGGTTGTTCAACGCCTGCATCGCACTGTGCCCCGAGACGAAGAACGGCAGGAAGCCGGTCGTGCTGATGCCGAACCCGTTCTACCAGGTCTATGCGGTGGCCGCGCTGACCGTCGGAGCAGAACCCGTCTATGTGCCGGCCACCGCCGCAACCGGCTTCCTGCCCGACTATGGCAGCCTTCCCGCCGAAGTGCTGGACCGGGTGGCGTTGGCCTATATCTGCTCGCCGGCCAATCCGCAGGGCGCGGTGGCGTCTGCCGAGTATCTGGCGGACCTCCTCGCCCTGGCCGAGAAGCACGATTTCCGCATCCTTTCCGACGAGTGCTATTCCGAAATCTGGCGCGAGACGCCGCCGCCCGGTCTGTTGCAGGTGGCTGCACGGCAGGGCGCGGACCCGGAGCGGGTGGTGGTGTTCCATTCGCTGTCCAAGAGGTCGAACCTGCCCGGATTGCGGTCGGGCTTTGTGGCTGCCGGGCCGGAGTGCATGACGCGCATCCGCAAGCTGAGGGCCTTTGCGGGGGCTCCCCTGCCCCTGCCCCTGCAGCGGGTGGCCGAGGCCTGCTGGACCGACGAGGCGCATGTCGAGGCGTCCCGCGCGCTGTATCAGCGGAAGTTCCGCGATGCGGACACGATCTTCTCCGGGGTCCAGGGCTACCAGGCCCCGGGCGGCGGGTTCTTCCTGTGGCTGCCGGTCGAGGACGGCGAGGAAGCCGCGCTGAAACTGTGGCGCGAGACGGGAGTGCGGGTGCTGCCCGGCGGTTACCTGTCGCGCGAGGTCGGGGGCGAAAACCCCGGCCGCGGATATATCCGGGTTGCCCTGGTGGCCCCGGCAGAAGAAACGCAGCGCGGGCTGACGATGCTTCGCGACTGCATCTATGGGTGAGTGAGGGACGAATGGCTTCGTATCAGGCACGGCAGCGCGATCCGCTTCTGGACCAGGGCACGCAGGCAATGCTGGAACGCCGGGGGCGCGAGCTTCTGGGGCTGGCATTGGTGCTGGTCGGGCTGGCCTTCACGCTGATGTTGTGGAGCTATTCGCCCGAGGATCCGGGCTGGATGGTGGCGACCGATGAGCCGGCGCGGAACATCTTCGGGCGGTTCGGGGCGGCGATGGCCTCGACGCTGATCATCCTGATCGGCAAGGGGGCCTGGACGATCCCGCTGATCTTCGGCGCCTGGGGCGTGCGGTTCATGATCCATCGCGGCGGAGAGAGGGCGATCGGCCGGGTGGTCTTTGCGGTGATCGCGGTGGCCTTCGCGGCGGTGCACTGTGCGACCCTTGTGCCGGGGGATGGCTGGACGCATACCTTCGGCTTGGGCGGGCTGTTCGGCGACACGGTGACGGGGTCGCTTCTGGGTATCATCCCAGGGACGGCGGGCTTCGGACTGAAGCTTCTGTCGCTGATGACCTTTGCCGGGCTGGTCGCGATGATGCTGTTCGTCACCGGCTTCGACATGGAGGAGCTGCGCGCGATCCGGCGGTTTCTGCTGGTGGGGTCGATCCTGTGCTATTCGGCACTGCGCCAGGCGCTTGGCGCGGGGGCGCGCGGGGCCCTGACCGCCGCGGTCGCCCTGCAGGATCGGGCCCGGGCGCGGTCGGCAAACTTGGCGGCCACGCGGAGCTTCGAGCCGCCGGTCGCCATGGGCCGCGACGCCCCCGTCTCGCGCCGGGTGGTGCCGCCGGTAACGGGCGGAGCGACCGGGGCGATGACACCCGAGCCGCTGCGGGCAAGCCATGGCCGGGCGATGCCGGCCGCGCCGCGCGGCGAGGCCCGGCATCCGGCGCCCGAGGCGGAAATGGCGCCCGTGAAGGAAAAGCTTGGCCTGCTGGACCGCCTGCGCCGCAGGCATCAGCCGGACCCGGAGCCGGAGCTGGTCGAATACGAGCCGTCGTGGGATCCCTCGATGCCCAGCGAGGACCGGATCAAGGCGCGGATCTCCGACGTGATCCGCAACCGTGTCATGCGGACCCCGGATTTCCCGGTGGCGCCACCGCCGCTGCCCACCGCCGCCCGGGTCGAACCGCCGGTGGTTCGGCCGAAGGGGCCGGCAGTGTTGATGGCCGACACGCGGCCCCTGCCCCGGTCGGTCCCGCCGGTAAGCGCCCCGAGCGCCTGGGAGCCGGAGGTCGATGATGCGGAGCCGCTGGCCCTGAGCGAGGATACGGCCTGGGAGGACCAGGACGAGAGTGACGGCTACCCGCAGGAAGAGCTGGCGGATGAGCTGCCCCCCGCCCGCCCGATGGGCTTTGCACCGGACCGCAAGGCCGTTGTGCAGCATGCGGTGAAGAAGCCCGCACCATCGCGTCAGGCGATGGCGGAAAGCCAGCCGGCCCTGCGCTTCGATGACCCGGCGCAGACCTATGAACTGCCTCCGCTGAGCCTGTTGGCCGCACCGGTGACGATCCAGCGCAACCAGCTGTCCGACGAGGCGCTGGAGGAAAATGCGAGGATGCTGGAATCGGTGCTGGACGATTACGGCGTCAAGGGCGAGATCGTCGCCGTCCGCCCCGGCCCGGTCGTCACCATGTACGAACTGGAACCTGCACCGGGCCTGAAGGCCAGCCGGGTGATCGGTCTGGCCGATGACATCGCCCGCAGCATGTCGGCGCTGTCGGCGCGGGTTTCAACCGTTCCGGGACGCAGCGTGATTGGCATCGAACTGCCGAATGCCCACCGCGAGAAGGTGGTGCTGCGCGAGATCTTGTCGGCCCGCGACTTCGGCGACAGCCAGATGCGGCTGCCGCTGGCTCTGGGCAAGGACATCGGCGGGGAACCCGTCGTGGCAAACCTGGCCAAGATGCCTCACCTTCTGATCGCGGGGACCACGGGGTCGGGCAAGTCGGTCGCGATCAACACGATGATCCTCAGTCTGCTCTACAAGCTGACGCCCGAGGAATGCCGGCTTATCATGATCGACCCGAAGATGCTGGAACTGTCGGTCTATGACGGCATCCCGCATCTTCTGTCGCCCGTCGTCACCGACCCGAAGAAGGCGGTCGTCGCCCTGAAATGGGTCGTGGGCGAGATGGAGGAGCGTTACCGCAAGATGTCCAAGATGGGCGTGCGCAACATCGAGGGCTATAACGGCCGGGTGCGCGAGGCCTTGTCGAAGAACGAGATGTTCAAGCGCACGATCCAGACCGGCTTTGACGAGGAAACCGGCGATCCGGTGTTCGAGACCGAGGAATTCGCGCCGCAGCCCTTCCCCTACATCGTCGTCATCGTTGACGAGATGGCCGACCTGATGATGGTGGCGGGCAAGGAGATCGAGGCCTGCATCCAGCGCCTGGCGCAGATGGCGCGGGCGTCCGGCATCCACCTGATCATGGCGACGCAGCGTCCCAGCGTCGATGTCATCACCGGCACGATCAAGGCGAACTTCCCGACGCGGATTTCCTTCCAGGTGACGTCGAAGATCGACTCGCGGACCATCCTGGGTGAGCAGGGCGCAGAGCAACTGCTGGGTGCGGGCGACATGCTGTACATGGGCAACGGCGCCAAGATCACCCGTATCCACGGGCCCTTCGTCAGCGACGAAGAGGTCGAAGAGATCGTCAACCACCTCAAGAGCTTTGGACCCCCGGTCTACATGTCGGGTGTCGTCGAAGGGCCGGAGGATGAGGTGGCGTCGGATATCGACATGGTGCTGGGCCTCGGCTCGGGCGAGGCGTCGGACGATGCGCTCTACGATCAGGCCGTGGCGATCGTGGCACGCGACCGGAAATGTTCCACCAGCTACATCCAGCGAAAACTGGGAATCGGCTACAACAAGGCCGCGCGCCTGGTCGAGCAGATGGAGGACCAGGGCGTCGTCACCCGCGCGAACCATGTGGGCAAACGCGAGATACTGGTGGAAGAGCGCTAGGAACCGCACGGTTCGCCGTGCCCGGGGACCCGGCCAATCCGGCCGGGTTCTTAAGCATTATGGCATTTCGGCCGTAATTCAGCCTCATTCCCGCCCGAATCGGAACACAACTTCTGGTTGCAATCAAGGCTGGCGCTTCGCCGGAGAATCGCTGCGCTGGCTCGGCATCGCCTGAAGCGTCTCTTAGGGGAAGGGGCTTGGACCCATGGCATTGGACACATCGGACCTCCTGGCCAAGGCTGATCTTGGTGACGAGCTTCTGCCGGGCACGACATTGTTCCATGGCACTTACGAGATCACCCGTTTCATCAACTCCGGCGGCTTCGGCATCACCTACCTGGCCCAGGACAGCCTGGGCCGCGAGGTGGTGATCAAGGAGTGCTTCTCCTCGACCTTCTGCCGCCGGGCGCAGACCCGCGTCCGGGCGCGGTCCATGGGCTCGCGCGAGCATCTGTCGAAACTGGTGCGCAGCTTTCTGGAGGAGGCGCAAAGCCTGGCCCGGCTTCGGCACCCCAACATCGTCGGCGTGCACCAGGTTTTCGAGGATAACGACACCGCCTACATGGTGCTGGACTACATCCGGGGTCATGACCTTCTGGAGATCATCGACGAAAAGCGGGCCGACCTGACGCCTTCGAAGATCGTGCGCATGGCCGGAAAGCTGGTGGCGGCTGTGGCCTACATCCACGACAACCAGCTGCTGCATTGCGACATCGCGCCCGACAACATCTTCGTGACGCCGGCCGGAGAGCCAGTGCTTATCGACTTCGGTGCATCGCGGCGCACGGCGGCAGGTGCGGTCCAGAAATACTCGGGCCTGGCCGTGGTGAAGGACGGCTATTCGCCGCATGAACTGTATACCGCAGGTGGCAACAGCGGACCGTGGAGCGACATCTACGCGCTGGCGGCATCGCTCTATCACGCCATTTCCGGCGTGGCCCCGGTGAACTGCCAGGCCAGACTTTCGGCGCTTGCAGAAAAGCGGGGCGATCCCTGCAAGCCGCTGGCAGGCAACTTCGCGGGCTATCCGGCGGGCTTCCTTGAAGCGGTCGACCAGGCCATGGCGGTGATGCCTGCGGCGCGCTTCCAGTCCGCCGCCGACTGGCAGAAGGCCCTGCCCCAGTCCGAGACCCGCGCCGACCGCAAGGTGGTGCTGGTACGCCGGGTGGTGCCCGCACCCGCGGCAGTGGCCGAACAGGCCCGCACGATCGCTCTGGCGACAACTGCTCCGGTTGCGGTTGAACCGGCCCCGCCGCGCGCACCAGTTCCGCTGCGGCCGCGGCGCCCGACGACGCGGGTCGCCGATGTCGATCTGTCCGGTCTGCGCCGGATCAGCGGCTTTCGCGGCGGCTGGCTGATCGACGCCCTGACCGGATCGGTGATGACCCGCGAAGACGGGACTGAGGAGTCCGACACCGCGGCGCTTGCCCTTGTGGCGGCTGCCCGGGCCAACCTGCAGGCCCTGCAGGCGCTTGATCCAGGCGACGCAGTCGAGGACATCCAGATCACGCGCACCGACAGGCTGCACCTCGTGCGCCCGCTGGACAAGTCGCCCCAAGTGTATGTCTGCGCGACGCTTGATCGGGAAGAGGCCAATCCGGCCCTGGCGCGCATGCAATTGCGCCGGGTCGCCCAGGCCGTGCGGCTGTAGGCCGCCCGCCCCCCCTTTCTTGACCGCGGCGGCGCCGGTCTTTCCTGCATGCAGGCAGAAGGATCGTGTCCGGCCTGCCGCCGAAGGGTCGGCCTGCGCGACATCGGCATGCCCGCGCCCGAACGCGCCGGGCGGCGCGCCGGCACTCAGGATGGTCCTCGCCCGCTGGCTTTGCGTCTGCCCGGCTGCAGCACGCCATGCGCCCGGAATGCTCGGCCGACCCGTCGGGGCAACGCCTGCGCATCGCCAATTCGTCCTGCCAGTTTGCGCGATATGGCCCTCAATCGGGAATTAGGGTGTCTCGATTTGCCCCACAGGGGGCGTTGTTGCGTAACACACGCCTGATGCATGGCTGCCCCTTTCCCCTTCAGCCTCAGGCCACGGGAACGATGTCGGCCGTTCCGAGGGCCGGGAAGCGGTTCATGAGGGCGAC